>NZ_JBSWWX010000007.1:0-390410 GCF_056160305.1 Planctobacterium sp. AWM4_229
TTTAGCCCTTAAGCTCCGTTATCAGCAAACCAAAAACAAAATCACGTTAACTGGTGCACACCATTTTTAAGGTGGATGTCCTTTTTAGTTCTTTTAGCAAACCAAAAACAAAATTACGATAACTGGTGCACACCATTTTTAATGGTGGATGTCCTTTTTAGTACACAAAAATGTGGAATGGATCTAAAGAATTGAATCCGATGAGAGGTGGGAGCAATTGCGTCTTAAAGCCAAAGATATTCTTATGACTTTGGGTAAAGGCGACCTTAAAATCGATATATCGACAACTACTTCGGATACAGCGCCTAAAGTCATCAATGTTGAAATTAAACTAGTTGATTAACTTTAAAAATCATTCAGTGACAACAATTGACTCGTTATTCGCCCTGAGTATCCCGCAAAATAAAGACATTCATTTCTGGTACAAAGTGAAGTGATGAAATCATCTTCCTTATGCAGTGTCATCGAATTGCCATCTAGTTGAGTTGCTTTAATTTCTCCATCTTCACTGCTAGTAAGAATTTTGTCTCCGGCTAATTCAATATCTGTAATAGCGCCTTCATGAACATCGATATTCTCTAAAACAAACAAATTTTTCATATCGAATACAGATAGCACACCTGATTCTAACCCTAGATACACTATATTTTTAGCAACTTTGAATGTCCGTATAGGGCCAAGGCCTAACGATACTTTCGACAAAACCTTTTGTTTTAACAAATCGACAATAACAAATTCGCCAAGATTGGTGGAACAACCCACAACTGGCTCCTGAACGTCTAGGTTTTTAGTATCGGTAATCCATTCATCTGATAATTTCATTTGAAATTGTAAATCTAAATTCTGGTTCCAAACCCTTAATATTCCGTCGGGGCCATAGGTAAGTAGCGTTTTATTCTGCAGTTCAACTAACCCTAAAACACTGGGGTGACCAGTATCAATACAGCTCTCTACTTGAAAACCATTAGTGCCAGTTTCCCAGCGCGTTAGATACCCATCTCGGGAAACAGCCACTAATCTTGAGCAATCATCTTCCAGCACGTCAAAAACAGAATTGTGATGCAAACGTAGAGTCTGAAGCGGTTGCATTTCTTTGTTCCATATTTTTATACACTTATCTCTTCCGATCGAAACCAACCGTTCCCCAGAAATAGCAGCTATTTTCCATATATATCCTTCATGATGAGCAAGTTGCATTTGAGAATGTGCTTTGTATCTATACAGTACATCTGTTCTGAGTATGTACTTCTCTCCGCTTAGTACCTCGTCTCCGCAATGCCATAAATCGTGATCAAAAATCAGTAAACCTCCTCTTTGGGGTTTTACTCTTACCAGTTCATTGTGTCCTTTTCGGTCTGCGTAGAATACTGTTTCACCACCACTGAATTCAGCGCCATCATTCAAATACAAGAGAAAAGTGAGGTGAGACTTAGTGCCTTCTCTTTCGTAATAAACACCATCTTTATGAACGGTAAATTTCTGCTGATTTCTATATCGACAATACCTAAGGCGTGGATTAAGTCTGTCTAGCGTCAAAGTCTCCTGCCCTTTTTCGATAGAGTCTGGAATATAAGACTTGCACACCTCGAATAGTTCTTTTGCAAGCCCAACATTGTCTACTTGTAGTCGATCATTATTCCGATATGTTGATGGATATTTATCTAACGCTTTACTAAACCCGTGCGTCTTTGCCTGACGCAGTAACTTTTCGCAATATTCAATGTCAAAAGCTTCTTTAATCAAACGACACTGCCGGCCTTTCAGATTTATCACCTGCTGCATTTTTTGGTTTGCTGAAGCATTTGCACTCATAACCTTCCCCCTAATTGCACCATTTCTCTGTGCATGTTTTGCCGAGCACTTGATTCATACTTTTTGACAAACGCAGGAGTAATGAAAATACGTTTTTGATTGAGCTTGTTTTGCAGAAACTTCTTTCTTCCACGTCTGTACATCCAATCAGGTAGCGAGTATTCCAATCGAGTTTCCCGCGAGTAGTTCTCGTACGATGACCAATTAGCACCCAATATCGCAAGGTCCAAATCGAGGAAAAAGTCCACTTCAGAATGATCCGTTCTTTGGTGTGTTTTCGTCGCCAATATCATCTGTTTGGACTTTGAAATGATCTTATCAGGAGTATTTATCGCTATGAGGTATTGCTCGCATAGAGCTGCAGATTGGGCCTCGCCATCAATTGCAATCCCTTGAACTGCATCGTGAAACCAAATTGCAAAATACAAACTTGGGCAATCATGCATGTCAGGTTTATGAACCCGTGCTAATTCCAACATTGCATGTATATGATTAAGCGAGTGGTAGTATCGATTCTGCGCGCTATAACGCTCGTTTAGCTCTTCATAGTAACGAGCTATGGCTTTATCGTTTCCGCCCCATGCAGCGCTCATGGTTCTCCACTCTTTCTGAGCTTTTTTATTTGAGAGCATGGCATTCTCCTCAACGCTTTTACATTAATCATCATTATCTTACAAAGTATCTTGGTTGGTTAACCAACTTATAATTAAAATAGCCCCGCCATGACCAAAGATCAAGTAATTTGGTTGATTAACCAATAAAAAGAAAATAGGATGAGTTTGCGAATTAAAGGAAAGTGATATGGGAAGACCCTCAAATAAAGAGCAAAGGCGAGAACAAATAGTCGATGCACTGTTAGCTGTTATGTCAAAGTCAGGCTATGAAAAAGCGTCTATTCAAAACATTGCTAAGGAAGCAGGGCTCACTGCAGGGCTTGTCCACTATCATTTTAAAAACAAGCAAGAAGTGCTTATTGAACTCGTCAAATCAATTCATCAGGTGGCGAATCAACGATACACATCATTGTCTGCACTAGCACAGTCACCTTCAGAGCACCTAGATAGTTTTATTGACGCAGCGTTAGCACTGGGACCCGGTTCAAATGAAGACGCTGTAGCAGCATGGGTTGTCATCGGCTCAGAAGCCATTCGTCAGGAAGATGTTAAATCGGCATATCAGGACGTCGTAAAAAGTAATGTCAATGAATTGCAGCGACTACTGACTAACGTAGCACAACACAATCAATTAACCGTCACCAAAGCAGCACTGCATGCACTTGCTTCAAGCTTATATGGTGCAATCGAGGGAGCTTATTTGTTGGCTTCATCAGCAAATGACGTTACGCCTACAGGTTATGCAGCCGAGACCGTTAAGAGAATGGCGGTTGCCACGCTTGAACACTATGCGAAAAACGCAGAATAGAGAAGGTTGTAATCAATAAGCATGAATTTAAAAGGACTTATCGAATACTATAAAGAATGCTACAGAGAAGACTCTGCTGACTTCAACTTAAGAAACCTTCAAAAGCTAACAAAAGAAGATTTACGTATTTTAAATGGTGTTGATGAAGTCGCTAACGGTACCCTTCATCGGCTTCCCATCCTCCCGAAATATGGCGAATCATTTTCAAAGCGCGTGGCAATGTATCAAAGAGAGCGTGTGCTTTTACACTGTAGCTTATTTATCGCGGGTAAATTAACGCGTGATGAAGATACAACCACCATATTTAGCCCGTTAGTATTTAAAGAAGCCACAATCGAAAAAGACGAATACGGTTATTACTTTTCTGTAGATGAGAGCGCACCTTCAATTAATGAAGAGCTACTTTCCTTGCTCCTCCCTGAGCACGACAAACTGCCAGATATCAACCCTGAGCGAATTTATGATCCATCTTACTGGATTGGAGTACTTGAACAGAGTCCGTATAAATTAAACACGCTAGATGCGCTTCGCTTTCCTCAGTTAGAAGAAAAGGAAAGTGTGACTAAAGCGATGAGAAGAAAGATCCCAAGTCTTTTAGCTGTCTCTGCTTTAGCATTCGTGGAGCGTTCCACCAGCAGTAGAGGCATACTTCACGAGTTGAGCAATATTGCAGAAGCTGAAGAATCTTCCGCCCCCCTGTCAGCATTATTGGGTGAATCAAAGTCAGCAGTTCAAGATAATGAAGTCAACTGCAATTTAGTCCCTGCCCTTTTGAGTTCCTCTCAAAGACGAATTTTGAATATGGCGGCGAATCAAACTTTAAGTGCAGTTTCAGGCCCTCCAGGCACAGGTAAGAGCTATACAATCGCTGCGATAGTAGCAGAGTATTGCACAAGAGGAAAATCAGTATTGATAGCCGCTGGCTCTGAAACGGCACTCGATGTTATTGCAGAAAAATTGGGGATTGATTTTGGTCTCGACAATTTGTTCGTACGTGCGGGACAAAAGAGCTTTCTAAAAGAGTTCAAACAGTATTTGAGCGATTTATTGGCCGGCTATTACGATTTTGCAGAAGGCGATGAACTGAACCAGTTCAAGAGCCAGCTTAATGAGACAGTAAGAAATATCGAAAAAGACGAAGCTGCAATCTCTAAGTTGTGTGAGCTTGCTATTAAACATGGTAATCGAACCCATGCTGTCGACACTAGAGCAGCAGGTATATGGCAAAAGCTGGTACACAAGCTTTCTGGCAAGTCGATTAGCAATTTACAAAAATTGTGGCTCATCCAACGACATTTCAATCAGCAGCTCAAAACTAAAGAAAAGCAATCATCTGACTATTTACGTGCGCTCAAAGCGCATACTATTTCAAGTTTATTGCAGCAAGACAGAAAAGCTGTACAGCTTCTCAACAAAGCCTCGCGTGCTAGAACCTCCTCCAAGCAAGAACATTATTACTCGCAAGCAAACATGGCGTCACTGTTAAAGGGGTTTCCAGTTTGGTTAGTGAGCTTAAATACTCTGCACAGAGTGCTTCCATTGCAAAAAGAGATGTTTGATTTGGTCATCGTTGATGAAGCCACGCAGTGCAACATTTCAAGTGTCCTCCCTGCATTTTTCAGGGCGAAAAAAGCGGTTGTCGTAGGCGATCAAAAACAGCTTCGACATTTCTCCTTCTTATCTAAAACGAAAGAACAGCAGATAGCGCAAGCTACCAACGTAGCCGGTAATGGCAAAGCACAGAGCTATCGTGACAACAGTATTTTGGATTTAGTACTTCAATCAATTGGTAAACAGACTCAAGTTGCCTTCCTGGATGAACACTTCCGGAGTCAACCAGAGCTTATTCATTTCAGTAACAAGCACTTTTACAATGACCGCCTGAAGGTGATGCAACACAGACCTTGCTCGACGTCTGGGCATATTCAAACAATAAAGATAAAGGGCTTGCGCAATGATACCGGTGTCAATCACATGGAGGCTGAGGAAGTACTAAAAAGAGTAAAAAGCGTTATCAATGAAGATAAACTCACCGAGATAGACAGAAGTATCGGCATACTCTCCCCTTTCAGTAAACAATCTAATTACCTTGCCGGTCTCATTGAAAAAGAAATTCCACTAGAAGAAATTGAAAAGCATAACATTCGTGTCGCCACCCCATATGGGTTTCAAGGTGAAGAACGAGACATAATGCTGTTATCGTTTGCCATAGATGCAACAAGCAAAAGAGCTGCGGTTTATCTCAATAAGGAAGATGTATTCAATGTTTCTGTTACCAGAGCAAGACAAAAGCAGTATTTGTTTTTGTCGGTAGAAGAGAATGAACTTCCAGAAAAAAATCTACTGAAATCCTACCTGGCATCAATTCAGAAATTTTCGACTTCGCATAACGCAATAACTGAATCAGACAAATTTCAAACTGAAGTCGCTTCGGAACTGGAGAAGCACGGTATTAGCTGTTGGAAAGGCTATGAAATGCTTGGAACTTATATTGACGTACTGGCGAAAAAGGGCTCAACTTACCTCGCAATTGACTTAATTGGCTACCCTGGACCATGGGAAGACTTTTTTGAACTGGATACCTATAAAGTCGTCAAACGTGCAGGTGTTGACGTATTTCCGTTGAGTTATGCTCTATGGAGACAGGACAAACAAACATGCTTAAAAGCGCTTCTGAGCACAATCAACTCCAACAACTAAATTGGGCATCGGTGTAATGAAGGAAGTCAGCAACAACATCTTCACTATAGACACATTCCTGAAGAAACAAGAGTGTGAGAGTTACATTAATCAATCCGAAGAATCAGGTTATGCTTCAGCAGATGTAGATACTGGTGCAGGGCGCTCATTACTCACAGATATCCAAAACAACGAACGTGTCGATTGGCATGCTCCTGAGTTGGCAAAAAGTTGGTGGCAGCGCTTACCTCAAGATGCTCTCCCAACAATAGAAACAAAGCGCCCTATCGGGCTATCACCCCACTTTCGACTTTACAAATACACACCTGGCCAAAAGTTCAATATGCATAAAGATGGACGCCAGACTGTCGATGGAAACACCACTTTTCTGACGCTCCTGGTATATCTAAACGGAGGTTATGTAGGTGGTGAAACTAAGTTTAGACAGGACGATATAGTCATTTCTCCGAATACAGGGAAGGCGCTGATCTTTGAACACCACCTCTGGCATCAGGGAGTAAAGCTTGTATCTGGAACAAAGTATGTGATGCGGACGGATGTTGTTTTTGAATGATCTCATTGTGGCTGGGTGAAGAGGGTGTTTACAGGACCAAAGGTCAGGCCCTCTGAACGACTGGTCAACGGACGGCCAGGCAGGAAGCCCCTACCATGGATGGTTTAAACTACAATGGTAGATATCAGTTGTCATTAATGAAATCATGGAAATTAATAATAAACAGAACGAGATGAATGCTGATCCCCCGTTTATGGGGTAGAGCCCCCGTTTATGGGGTAGAGCCTATACGCTGGAGGGCAGAGAAGTTGGTCGGTGTGAGAGGATTTGAACCTCCGACCCCTGACACCCCATGACAGTAACAGTGTCATATTCAACCACTTTGAATTACCTACAAATACCCACAAAACCCTTATTATATTAATATATATCAGCCACTTAACCGAAGTGAGGCATTAAAAGTAACATTAGGTATTTTTAGTGGTAACATCTAACAATGTGATGCACCGGTGATGTACAGCTTGAGATGACTTATAAAATAAAACTAACTGAAAGTATCGTTGCAAACTTCCCTGAGAATGAAAAAACGTTAAACGATTCTGAGATTGCAGGCTTCTTTGCAAAGAGACTATCTGAGAGTTCAGACGGCAAAAGAAAAATCGCCTTCTATCTCCGATACCGCGTCGGAGGTCGAGATGGAATTCAACGCACCTACAAGATTTGTAATTTTGGTGATATGCCATTCAAACAATTAAGAAAGCTCGCCGAATCGCTACGAGGAAGAATCTCTGCAGGCGAAGACATAACGGATGAACGTAAAAAATCACAGCGAAGAGCAAGTGAAAAGGAAAAAGAAACACGTTTCAAAGAACCTTTGGATTTATTCAAAGTTTACATTAGCTCTGAGCGCAAGAGACCCGAGATCGCAATCGCTTCAATTGAAAATGACATTGAAAAACAAGTGGGTAATGTTCGAATATCGGAACTGTCAAGAAAAGTACTAACCAGCAAAGTTTTAGATCCAATCCGAAAACGAAAAGCGTACGTTCAGGCCAATAAGACTTTGTCGCTACTAAAACAAATTCTGGATTTCTGCATAGATAAAGGATACCTCGAGGTCAACCCGCTCGCAGGAGTCAGACGCAAAAACGTCGGTGGTGAAGAAATACCTCGCACCAGAGTGTTAACGATAAACGAGCTCAAGGGTATTTTCTCCTCCTTACCGTCAAGCGGGCTCAGTAAACAAATTCAGTTTACGCTGAGGCTACTGTTATTAACTGGGTGCAGAGTGAACGAGGTTTGCCTCGCAAAATGGAGCCACATAGACTTCGACAACGATGTCTGGACTATTCCTCCAGAAAATGTGAAGAGCAAAAAAGGAAAAGAAAAATGTCATACTATTCCGATCAACAATTTATTGAAAGAAACCCTTTTGGAGCTGAAGAGCGAATTTGCCCTTATAAATTCGCCATACATTTTGCCTTCTACTCTCACTAAAAGTGAAATAGGCAGTATTCCAATCGACAAACGAAGTGTTGCCCGAGCAGTTAACAGGAAGATTCAATTTTTTGGTTTAGAGCCCTTTACACCGCATGATCTGCGTCGAACCTTCCAGACTCAAATGGCCTCAATTGGCGTTGATACGGTTGTCATCGAAAAATTATTGAATCATGAACTAACGGGAATGCTAAAAGTATATAACCAATATGATTACTTCAAAGAGAGAAAAAATGCACTGAAGAAGTGGGAAAAGACCCTGAACAAAAAAGTTTTCAATTAATTTAACTTTTTTGATGCGCTGTTTTTGCTCGTAAAGCCACCAGTTTATGTATATAAACTGGAGTAACATCACCTCATTCTTTGATAACCTTATAAAAGCGATACAAAAACCGCCAACTTTTGTATATCTCACTGATTTTATTGAATTTCACCACCTAGCGAACTGACTTTACAACGCGATATTTTGAGTTTAAAACTAAGATACCAGACTAAACATCGAAGCCGAAACAATGGGTGAAAATCTCTTAACAGTTAAACAAGTTTCTCAAAAGCTAAACCTCGCCGTATCGACAATAAACAATCGGTTGAGCACAGGAGCCGATTTACCGCCATCGATAAAAATAGGAGGTGCTAGGAGGTTTCCAGAGTCCCTGTTCAACGCATGGTTAAACAAAAAAATTGCAGCGGTCAACGGTGACAAAACATAAAAACAGAAAATTAATTTCTCCAGTTGTTTTCTCGGTGAGGTCCGTCGTTTTAGCTACGGATTTCCGAGCTTTATGGAAATTGGTAGAAATGCTTTTGGCGACTATTCTAGTTTGGATTCTCTGCTAAAAACATTTGCAATTGTGTTTACCTCGCTTTACGTCGTTATTTTTTCCAGACACATTTACAAAAAGATGCGCAATCCAAATTACCAATTTTATTAAAAACGAATATTTCTTCGAAAAATATTATCGAGAGAGAAGTAATAGTTCAGGGAAATATCACAATGCCATATGGTGTTTTGTGGTGTAGATACTAAGAGGATTTGATGTAGAAACTAAGAGGAAATGTAGATACTGAGCGGATTAAAGAGGTTTCCTCTTAGTTTCGACTCCAATTTGCAGTTTAAGGCATCAAAATTTGGTGTATATTATTTGTACAGAACAATTGGTAATTGGCTGACTTCAGTACTTTTTCGAGGAATAAGTTACCCTTCATTGTTGAGAAAATCCAAAGTACCCCATTCCCCCTGCGGCGCTTCAAAGTGTTTCAGAAGGTCATCTAGTACCAGGGAGCTGCTATAAATAATAGCATTAGATCTTGATGTTGATTTCAAGTTTGCTGTGTATTGGAGGTTTTCAACATTAAATACTCATTTTTCACTGTCATAGTTGTGGCTTTCACAACAGCTATTTTTGGTTTTAAAAACGATGAAAACCGTCTGAATAGACGTACAGTAAGGGATATCCACTAATTATAGAAAAGTGAATAATTGGCCCAAAACATTCTACAGTAAGGGAGTGGTCTGAAATTTGTGGCATTATCACGTAAAAAATGGTCATTTTGAAACCTCACCTTTCTCCAGAAAAAGTGATGGTGATAAATGGAACTGGTTATGAGTAGTTTATTTCCACCTCAGAACAATAAATACGCTAATTCTAGATAAAAAGGATGGTTTTTGGGCAATGCTTGGAGGCGAAGGACGAACCATGTCGGGAGCATGATTGAAAGTGAGAAAAGTGTGGCCACAGGAACACCATGAAAACGAACAAAAAACACACAACCAATAAAAATTACATGCGAAACAAAGAGTTAAGGAAGCACTACAAAACCACAACTGTGACAAAGCGGTATAATAAATACACCTATTAAATGCTTTCTTGGGCAGTCAGCCGCGACCGAGTACGAAGTTCGTTTCTTGTGGCATAACTATGTAAATTTTTAGGCCGTTTTAACTAGCAACACGCAAATACGAATAGTGATTCCCCCTGTTAAAGTGGCTACAACTGCGCCACAAAAATAACGGTAAAACAAGGCCTGCAGAGCAGTTTGACAATTTTTGTGGCGTAAGTGTGGCTACTTGAAATACTCAGGAAGAACGTTGGTTTTTGTGGCATAACTATGTAAATTTGGGGGGATTTTTGAACACTCTCACCAAACTGCCCATCTTTGTGTAATCCTTCCTTAAAATTGTGGCATAACTGTGGAAATTTCTGAGTCCCCGATACCATATCTTGGTGAACATACTTCCTTCAGTTTGCCATAACTGTGCCACAAAAATAACGGTAAAATGGGCCCTGCAGAGCAGTTTGACAATTTTTGTGGTGTAAGTGTGGCCACCTGAAATATTAAGAAGAGGCGTTGGTCTGTGTGGCATAATTAGGTAAATTTGGCTGCTGTGGCTAAAGGTTTTTCAAAGATTTTCCTTCGCTAATTCGATTGCATTGTTTCGTCTTATTCTGTGAGTACTAATCGTTCCAGCATTTGCTTGTCAAACTCAGTATCACGAACTTACTTTAAAGTATCAGCAAATCTTGCCTCATCAATTTATTCAATCTTTACTCACTTTTCTCAGTCAGCTCGTCTATCCATCGACTAAACTGCGATAGCGTTGTTTCATGACGTCTCTTCAAACTCAACTCTTCGCACATTACATCAATCGGAGCATCTGGATTTTGCGCAACTGCGTACTTTGCCAAGCCAAGCGCTTCTTCGTATGCCAGCTCACTCCATTTCCTATCAAAGCCAAAAACATCCGCGCCTCGCCACTCAATAAGATCAACCCGATCTGCAGGTGACAACCAAAGAGTTGGAGAGTAGCCATCGTTCTCATTAATTCCTGCAAATTTCTCTACAATCTCTCGTAAATATACGACCTGCTTTTTACTCGTCCTTGTTAAACCATGTAGGTTGGCAATTTCCAAAGCTAGTGAGTGAAGAGTTATTCCAGGACGCTCCGATAATACTTCTTTGGCTATTGAGACAAGTCGCTCTTTGTATTGAGGTTTGAAATAATCCGCAGCATCAAAAGTTTTGTCCTGTAGAGGTTCAGTTTCACCAGAATCAAAAAGGCTCCCCTCATCAGACTCGCCATTCACATGTTGAGCCTGCAAAATTGTAATTTCTGCTTCTGCTTCTACTTCTACTTCTGCTTCTGCTTCTGCTTCTGCTTCTGCTTCTGCTTCTGCTTCTGCTTCTTGCAGCATGTCTAACTCCCTTTCCTTTTCGAGAATTTCTCGCAGATTAGCGTCAACTTTTTCTATCGCCGACTCTGAATCGACAAAGTAATCGGTAGACCAGAGCCTTACGATATTCCAACCGAGGCTTTCCAGTATAATTTGCCTTACTCTGTCTCGGTCTCTAGCTGCTGGAGAACCATGATAGGTTGCTCCGTCACACTCTACGCCAGCGATATATTTTCCGGGCTTATCAGGATGAAGAACCCCTAAATCAACCCTAAACTTGCTGACCCCAACTTGAGTCTGTATCTTCCAGCCTTTAACACGAAGTGCCTGAGCAACTGCCTCTTCAAAATCACTATCAAATTGATCAACGCCATGATCAGCAGAGGCTATTTCCGCGAGGGCGATTGGGCCTTTTTCAGCAAACTCTAAAAAGTGCTTCAAATGCTCAACGGCTACAGAATTGGTACGACTTAGATCTATCATCGAAGAATCAAAACTAGAGAATACGACTACCTCGGTTGTAGCTCTCGTAATAGCGACATTTAATCGCCGTTCACCACCACTCTTATTCAACGGCCCAAAGTTCATGCTCATCGTCTTTGCCTGAGGCTCAGTCGGCCCATACGCGAGACTAAGCATAATGACATCTCTTTCGTCCCCCTGCACTGACTCAAGATTTTTTACAAATACAGGCTCTTTGTTTTGGCCGTCCTGGAAATACTTTTCTATTGAGGGATGCTGTCTCCTGGCATCGTCCAGTAAATCCTCTATGGTACGTTGTTGATCCGTATTCAGAGTGACAACTCCTATGGACTTGGTGCACTCATGCTTATCAAGCAGTCTGCGTACAACTTCTCCAACGACGGCTTTAGCTTCAACAGTGTTATTTCTTCCTCTACCCTTCGCATATATGCCGTTAATACGGTGCAGAGAAACTGCTGATTCCTTAGTTTCTGACGATGGATACGTAACAAGCGAATTTTCATAATATTTGCTATTTGAAAAGGCGATCAATGTTTCATGTTTGCTCCGGTAATGCCCCATTAAACGTTTAAGCGGTAACCTTGCTGCCAAGGCCTGATCAAGAATTGATTCCAAATCTTCTTCGTCAGGATCGTCCGAATTCCCCCCCGCAGAGAAAAAGTTGGTCGGAGGCATTTGTTTGGGGTCACCAACAATAATTACATTCTTGCCCCGGGCAATAGCCCCAACAGAATCCCAGGTAGTCATTTGTGAAGCTTCATCAAAGACAACCAGGTCAAACCCTTTAAAATCAGAAGGCAGGAACTGTGCAACAGAAAGCGGCGACATCATTAAACAAGGACATAGGTCTAATAAAGAGTGACCAAGTTGCTTAATTAATGCTCTGATAGGAATGTGGCGCGTTTTCTTCTGAAGTTCTTTCGCAAGAACACCAAACTCTTTTGGGTTATTTTTTGAGTCTTTGACGGGCTTACTCTCGGATGCTAGGGCGACAACATAATCACTGGTTATTTGAGCAACACGCTCGTCGAGCTCTTTAAATGTCTCAATTGTTTTTTCGTGTGTAGATGCTTTAAATTGACGAAGCTCGTGATCGGCATCAATTAGCAACGGAGCAAGCCAATAGCGGAATGCAATACTGAATTGTTGGCCCAGCTCGTCATGATTAACTGAGGCATTTTCAAGCGCTGAACATAAAACCTCAAGGCTAACCGATATTGCTCGTTCTTTAGCTGCTTGCCATTCACACCAACTTTTCAGCTTATTCGCATTTGCATTTATACTTCCCAGGCCATGTGAGACAGCTCGTAACGATTCATTTTCGCCTACTAATAACCCCATCTCACAGAGGGAGGCATTCACTTCTAAAAATGCATCAATGGCCTTTGAGTAGATATTGGCAGTGGCATAGACCTTTGACGCCTCCAAAAACTCTCTGCCATCCACAAACCATTTTTTCACAGGGAGCAATATGTCGGTTGGATCGTCTGTAAGAGCAACGAGTTCAGAAATACACCGTCTGATTTCACTGCCCGCTTTCGCCTTTTCCAGAAGAGTTTCAGATGTAGTTGTCCATCCTTCCCAGATGGAATAATTTTCAACGTGCGGAAGCATCCTTTCGATATCTGACTTCTGCTTCTGGCATAGTCCAATATTATCGATGATAGAAAAGTCAGTTATCTTGGCGATACCCAGAGAAGCTGCTTCTTTGTTGATCTTCCGCTTATTGAAAAAGGCCTTCAACCAACCAGATTCAGCTTCCAGTGCTAGTTGGCTCCACTGTTGCACAGGTACTTTGGACACATTTTCAATGGTAACACCTTGGGATACCTCACCAAGCGAACTATCGAATTGCGCTTTCAAATTTGCCAGCTCATAAATTAGTTCGACACGCTCTTTAGCTCCCTTATCAACGGCAAATGCGATGTCTCGGTCAATAGCCTGCTCTGCCAGGCAGTTAACATTTTTCAGCGCAATGAGGTTTGCAACAGTTTGCTCAATGCTCTCCAGCGAAAATAAAGGAAGCAACTCGACCAGGCTCATTTCTAAAGCCTGAAACCTCTCCTGCCATTCATCAATTGACATGAGAAGTTTCGATTGCCAAACGTTAGACCATTCTGTTGCAGTGACAAACCTAAATGAATCTACATTAAGGTCGCGCACATCAGAAAAAGCAAGGGCTAACTGTTCAACCAACTCTTGTGTCGACTGTAGTTCGCTTTCCGATTTTATCGGTGCCCCTGCAACATCTTGCGGCCAATCGAGTTTTACCTTTAACTTGTCACTGTTCAGTGCAATCGTCGCAATTGCATCTCGTGCTGATATTCCAAAATCGGATTTGCGGTGAAGTGCCCTGACATAACCATTTAATTGCTCTTTCTTTTGCTTCAACTCAGATACTGTTTCACTCCAGGTTCTTGAGTTAAGCCCTTCCCTTTTCTGCCAGGCACTATTAA
This sequence comes from Planctobacterium sp. AWM4_229, assembly GCF_056160305.1. Classification (NCBI taxonomy): domain Bacteria; kingdom Pseudomonadati; phylum Pseudomonadota; class Gammaproteobacteria; order Alteromonadales; family Alteromonadaceae; genus Planctobacterium; species Planctobacterium sp. AWM4_229. The sequence goes on from NZ_JBSWWX010000007.1 coordinate 14,037, forward strand.
GTTGGTCCAACACTCCTCTTTTGTTTGCTTTGTTACTGTGAAGTTCGAGACACAAATGATCTAAACCAACTTTTTTAAGACGACGATAAACCACATTCAGTGCTGCCATTTTCTCAGCAACGAAAAGTACCTTTCGTCCCTTGCCGATGTTATGGGCGATGATATTTGCAATAGTTTCAGACTTGCCCGTACCTGGAGGACCTTCGAGTACGAAATCTTGCGCTTTAGCAGAAGCATCGACTGCCACAAGCTGCGAGCTATCGCAGTTAAGCGGCGTATATATTTCAACTGGATCAAGCTTCTCGTCTATGTCTTCCCTGTTAACGAAGTTGCTTTCCTGCGGATATGGCTCTCGTGGATTATCAACTAAATGTTGTACAAATGGATTCTCTTTTAGAGCATCAAGCCGATCACGCAGGTCTCGCCACATAAGGTATTTAGCGAATGAGAATGACCCTAGTACCAATTCCTCAACCAATTCAAAACCAGCCTGCTCTTTTACAGCATCCCTTACCCTTTGCCAGACAAAAGGTACGTCAACACCACTATCATCTTCAGGCAATTCATCCTTAAATTCACTTAGATTTATATCGTGCTCAGATTGCAGAAACTCAATTAGCGTTAGATTGAAGATAGGATCTTCTTCCTGCAATTGTTCCACGTAAACAGGAGCTCTAGCACTCCTCCGGGTGAGTTTCACAGGAATAAGCAACAACGGTGCTTTGTAGCTTCTCGAATCTTCTGGATTCTCTTTCCACTTTAGAAAACCGAGGGCCAAAAATAGTGTATTTGAGCCACCCTCTTCAAGGTCATTCTTAGCCCTCCTGAATAACTCCACAGAGTTTTTATCAAGCTTTTTAGCTGGCTGATTAGCAATCAGAATTTTACTCTGAATTTGGTTGAGTGCGTAATCACGATGCACATCCGAACCCGTCTGGAGCCTAAACATCTCACTGTCACGACTTGGGTCAAAGTGAGGGCTTTCTTGGGCAGAAAGAAATTTGAACTTGGTACCATCGGCGAGCATATCTTCCATAGCAGCAATATCTGGACAGTAAAGTTTGATAGCTACAGCTCTGTCGCTGAAGTTCAATAGGCTATTTTTCTTTGTCAGGTCTAGCAGTTTTCTTGACCATGTGTCTATCCTGGTCTCAGGCGTATCCGTAACAACTTGCTCATCCTTTCTTACCGGAGGAAGTGGCGGAATTACAGGTAATGCAAGCTCCTCGAAACCACCTACCGATGTTCTCTCTTCTCTGGCTTCCTCCACTGTTGATAAAGGCTTTATGGATTGCGCCCTTGCCTGCGCGATATCAATTACCATGACAAACTCTGATTCATTTTCTTCAGCAAGTAGAGTTCGCGCGTGCTCTTTCGCTTGTTCGAATGTAACGGGTGAGTCATTTGTAATCAGCGTTGTTTCGAACAATATCAAATCCCGATTATCAACGCGTTTTCTGATATCCTGCGGATCATCATTTGTCAAAATTGGGAGCTTTTCATTAATTAGCCAAGCGCCCGCAAACGAATGTTCTTTGGTTATAGCTATAACGGGATTCAACCCCATCGACTCAATGCAGCTAGCAAATAACAATGAGCTATCAAGGCAAGCAACCATGCGCGAAGTACTTATGTCGGAAGCCAATCTAATTCTTTGACCTTTGCTGGCAAAACCTTGCGGTGGACTAACATAGGCTAATTTCTCTTTAAAAGTCACATTCCAAAGAGCTGCGAGCATTAAGTAAGGTTTTTCTCGTGTATTTGATTGATAACCATCTACCGTTCGTCCATAGCCGCCTTTTTCTAATGCTAAAGCACATTGCCTGACAAGGGACTCAACATAGATACCATTTGGCTTTACAAATGCGGCTAACAGCGCAGGTTGTCTTTCCTCTCCCCCCCAGAAGTTTGCCGGCAATATATCTAGTTTAGTGTGCTGCTCTGCTAGTAGATTTTGTTCGTTATCAAAAAGGGAAAATGAAAGATCATGTGTAATCTGTTCAGTTATACCGAAAAGCTTTTCGAAGGGAAAACGAAGTTCTTTTGGCTTGATGCCTATCGATTGACCTGGCTCCAACCGATCAATCTGCCAAGTTTCCTCATTAACCCACCCATCGATTCCAGATAACCTGAGGACTAATGAGTGATAGGTCGGTAGCTCTTGATGGTCATTATCTGGATAGCTAATTCTAATCGACTTTAAGACAGGATAGGCGTTTTGCTGTGCTGCAAGTGAAAAAGTAGACGTTATATCAACCGCTAACTCAATAGCTCCGGCAAAAGTACCATTAGCATTTGCATCTTTCATGTTCCGGCTCCCTCCGAATATTGCCCCATCAGGATGAGTAATTTTTATTCAGTTTTACCTTATCAGCGTATATAAGTCCAATTTGAATAAATCGTTATGCTGAATAAAAATCAAGGCGAAGATTAATTTATTCACATTGGACAATACGGTTGTTAACAAAACCAGAACCACTATTAATTTGTACTCATTAATTAGTTTCATAACCTTGATTGAACGACTCCAAATATCTCAAAAAGACCATCGTGCTTTCTTGGCTAATTGACCGCGGTTTGAGCAATCACTTAACGATTTACTCAAGATGTCAGTGCGGACTAACTTCATTGACTAAATATACACTTACATTAATCCTAAAGGCTTGTATACGATCAAACCCTATCTCATTTTGCCCTCGGAATCAGGATTGCTGATGTCGCTTTACCCTTGAAGATAGAACTCAAAATTTATCTAAACTGATTCGGTTATTTCGCAAAAGAACAAAGTTGTTAAACGACTTACTCCTCTAACATCTAACAACCTGGCGCTATATGTTATTTAAATTTGTAGATACAAAAAACAGAGCGATTAATAAGCATTCCCTTTTTTATAAAACCTCTCAGGGTTTTGAAGTGGGGGACCTACCATAGTAATTATCCAGTATAAATAATGTAAAGTGGTGATTAACACGCTGCTATATCTTACGTATCATGAACTCGTACACGGGTTTACAACTATCCGCTTGCTCTAAAACATAATTACTGGGAACTAACTCATATTGTTGATTCGCACTCCCATAACACAGTACTTTTTCTCCATCTTTAATACTGCCTTTTAACACAGTTGTACAAACCTCTTTTGCACGATTTTCAAAGTTTGTCCTGTGTATTTCATTGTCCAGATATCGTGTGTGTTCATATTTTCTGCCATCACAGAAAACTCCTGTGCCGTACACCAAATCAGCATAAACTAGCTTTGCCCCTTCTCCTTTGAGGTGACCACTCTCGTGTGAAAAATTGGTATTAAGTTCACCAGTCAAATGCGAGCCACTATCGGACTCAGCCTTTAAATGCAAAAACGTAATATTGATTTTCCCGTCTTCTGGGTGCTTAAAGATACCTATAATGCCGTTCGGATCAGAATCATCTTCTACACGTTCAGACGAATATACTTCGCTTGCCGATTTCAGTTGTAACTCATCAGCGACGACTTCGATATCGAGGTCATGACAAATTTTGGTGGGATTCTCACAAGCATAGATTTCACGGATATTCTTACCAATGTAAAATCCAAAATACTTATTCAGCTCAGTAATCAGTTCAGGCTCCATCCCACGGTGTATGATGGCCACTCGATAATGGATATTCTGTCGATTGCGGCGATTAAACCAATCATACGAGGTATTGCTGGTAAGAATACCTTGAACCCGATTACCTATATGGCCCGCTAATTGTGACCACTGGTTTTCTGGTTCAAATACAAGGGGCTTTTCTGAACTGGTATTGGCGCACCCCGAAATAACACTAAAAATAAGAATAACGATTATACAACTTGTACCCGATTTAACCATCTTAAGGCTCCTCTACACCATCAATAATATGCGCCGTAAAGGCGTGTTCTTTTAACGCATTTACGCGTTGAATGTATTGTTTTAGTTTCATGATCCGATGCTCGGACGCAGCTTCCCTCAATATATCATTTAGAGAAAGTGCCGCACTTACATCGTTGTCTAACATGATCTCAGATTTGAATAACCTTTTAATTCCCTGCTCTATGATGCTCTTTTTCGCCTCAACAGGCTCGCTTGTAGTAATCAGTTTTGAGTAAGGCGTTGCATGTAAACGGAGTATTTCACCTTCTCCTGCAATGTCAGTAAATACATTAAGCTCAGCGCATTCAAAGTTCGCACGCATCTCGTACTTGCCCACACTATGAACACGTGTCACACATCTGGCAGAAACCGCTAAGTCAGAAATATTACCATCTAAAACGCGACATACTTCTCTGACAACCATATCATTATCGTCCTGGTTGTTATCATCGAAGAATAACGCATCCCTACACATGACCCCCGCTCGCTTAACCTGCAATGCATCTCTCTCAAACTCAGGTAAAACATCCATGAAGTGTTCTGTTTCTGGAATTTCGGTTAGTGCACTGCTCTTGGCTTTTTCCGGTTTTTTCTCTGTATCAGAGTGAGTGGCAGGTTCAGCCTCTGTCTGTAGCTCTGGCTGGCGTTGCTCACGCGCATTAGCGAGCTCGTTCATTTTTAACGAATAGAATTCCCATTCGTGGGAAATCAAAATCAGCGAAAACACGCCAATAAACACAAACAAGGCTGTATTTTTGGTTAATTGGTTCTTTTGTGGTGGCACTTCCGGCACCTCGGAATCCTCATTCACTACCTCTACATGCAAATTTTCGAGTCGTACACTACCGTTAATTTTATCTTCAAAGATTTCTATTGCTTCACTGATTATCTTATCCAGTGAAGGATTTGTATTTTCCAGACGGACATAAGACTCCTGCAGATACTCGTGCACCCCTTCGATTCTCGTTTGCTCTAACTCAGTTTGGCTCTGCTCCGGAATGCAGTCCCACGCTTTATCAATATGCCGTTGAAGTTCGCCATGAGCTCCAGCGATGACAAAAACGATGGATTTGTCACTATTTCCCTTGGCCAACTCCATTACATAAAACAGTTTTACCAATAACATATCTAAAGGAGCGAAAGACTTATCATCTGAGTCAATAGCCCCAGACCACACCCACAGCATATCCTTGCTGGTGAACTCCAGTGGTTTACCTGTAATGCTTTTGTAAAGCTTCTCTGGACCAACCTGACAGGCCATGGCGGCGAGATCTGCAGACGCATCTTCATGAATTGAATCATAACCGTGCTGAACAGACAGGCCTCGTATTTCTTTACTGCCTAGCCATTTCTTTACCTTACTGCGCGGGATGAAATTGACATCGTTTTCTTGCTTATCCTTTTCATCGGAAAGCCTCAACGTATAGCCTTTACCGTTTTTTGCGGCTACAGGAAAGAAACAAACAGTCATCGCGCATCTCCTGGTTAATGTGAACTTGTAAAACCGCTCTTTATGCCTGCCAGATACCCAGTCAAGGGAGGGCAATGTGCTGCGTCAAAGGTCACCATTCTCTTTTGACGAGCAAAAACATTGTTAAACCTCTGCCAACCAGTTGCATTGCATATGACTTCGGCGTCTGCATTTTTTCTCATGCCCGTCAAAGGCAAATATTCAATTTCATCATTGTCCAATAAACAAGCAACGATAAATAAGTTATTGTTTGAATAGGTATCCAGATATCGGGTAACTCGTTCACCATCAACTCTTTTCGATGCCACCTTAAATGATTCATTTCCATACAGTGGGGGGATCCCATCTAATGCCGACTTATTACGAATGGTGAGTCTACCTGACTTGGTATCATCATTTGGTTGTCCGACGATGGATATCGGGCCAGGCAAACCTTTAACACATAAAACCAAATTCCCCATGCCCTGTTGCGGGGATGCCGCCGCTGCTAAAGCGTCATCTCGATAATATTTCTGCGTGACATGATCATTCAGTAGTTGCAACATGTTTGTTCGAGCTTCTAATGCTGCTGGATTGTTGGCCAGTAAACCTGAATAGTTAAGCTGGTCCAGCTCAGAAAGAGTGAATCGATTCATAAAAAACGCAAACGTCAGAGCGCGAATTTCTTTTTCGCTTGAAATTTCCAGCAATGGGTTGCTCTCCAGGAATTCCTCGAGCTTCTTTATTGCTTCATAGTCCGTCATTTGTTTGCTAGCGGCCTCTATATCACTGGCTGAAATGTTATTTAGTGAAAACATAATTAATTCCTCATGGTTAAAAAAGCGACTCAAACTACAGCTGTCTGGGAAGGTAAAAGGCCTCTTCAGCAGTAATTGTTGTGCCATTTAATACTCGTGTAATGATATTTTTGTGGTGGAGTACAACAAACTGCTCAAATGGCGCATTAGCCACATTGACACGATCTTTCTTTTTTATTTTCATTTGCCTTTGCAACTCCATTTCCTTTTCACAGAATCTGTCGTGGATATCTGCCATCTGGCCTTGCAGCGCTCCAACATCCTGATTAAACGCAATATGCCCTATAGCCACCAGGTTCTCGACAATCGATTTGATTACCTTCTGTTTCTCTGTCTCATTTATTGAAAGTCGTTTACCGATTTTTTCGCTATTCACTATGAAATTAAGGGCTTCCTGACAGCGCCGAATAGCCCTGACGTAGCGGGTATAAGCCTGGTGATACATACCAAAAATATCTGCCGCCACCAGATTCACTGTCACTGCTTCACTTTCGACACTCAAGTCGTTCATGTTCTTTCTCTTGCGAGTAGATTCATGCAGTGCAGTCTCATTAAGGTAGTTGTATGCAAAGTACAGACGATTGTATTTTTCTGCCCATTGAACCTCCTCCGGCGCTCCTCTCGATTGCAGACAAGGTAGACTAATCGACAGTTTTTTTATCGCCTGATGCATGAGCAATGAATTGGATCTGCTTTTATTTGCACATTCAACGATATCTTCGAAGGGGATCGCGGGTTTTGTATCGGTATCCATATTTATCCTTTTTTATCTGCGTACACATTTTTTGCTAAGCATGTAGAAGTGTATACCCACTAAAAAGGACTTATCAGCAGTCTTAAAAAAACTTTTTTATGTTTTTTTGTTTATCCACAATGTGTCATAAACATTATTCTGCAAACCGGGCAAATAATGGAATTGCACCACCGGCCCATTTAAAGGTGATTCTGCTTCGCCATTAACATACTTGAGGGGCTCACTGATATTGCTATTTGTCCAATTTTGAGCAAGTGCATCTAGAAAACGCTGGATATTCTTCAGTCTGTCGACATTGTCCCATTGACTATTAGTAAGTTTCTCATGACAGTCAAATCCACTTTCGGTCACCTCCCAGCGATTGATTTGAACAAAGTCGATGGATTCAACCGTAACGTTATTGCCGGGCTCAGGGGTCAGCCCATATTGACGTGTAAGACGATACATGATCTCAGAAGCGTCGTTCTCTTTTGGCCTGGCAAATCGTTCAATATCCCACGCCGAATTGTTGGTGTAGGTTTCGGTGGGTTCACAAGACATTGCCAGGAAGGTTTCAACTTTCTCACAAACCACACCTTGCGACATTAAACGCCCGCTTGTTCTGGCTTTTCCGTCCATACACACCGGTGCAGGCTCTGCAACATCACCACCGACATAAATCCATTTCAAATCCATTTGTTCTCCATGCGCCAGTGAGGGTGTCTTATACAACTCAGAGGAGGAAATAAAGTGGCTCAGCCCATAATACAGTGGCACCCGGCCAGCGAACCCATCAATCTGTTGCGACGTGCCCTTAAACACCAGCTTTACTAACTCACTGACTAACTCATTCCTTTTTGTATCTTCTTTCTCGTCAACCAGATCTGAGATCTTAATATCTAAAACACCGTTAGGCTCATCTGTACGGAAAAAACGTATTTCGCTATCCGGGTGCACTGTTTTGAGACTCTCGGGTCTGACCAACTGTCCTATAGTCGCGGCTATTGCCATAAGTTGTTGCTTTTTTTTGTAGCAATAAAATGGTGATCCCACTTCCATTATTTTCTCAGCATCTTTCGATTGACTAAAAGGCAGGTCAAAGACCTCTATGGTAGGTTTTATCTTTTTCCACTCAGTATCATCTACACTCTGCTTATTAATGATAGCGACAACATGGTCGCTCAGCCCAGTACCACTTGATATTGTCTGGTATTGACAGAGTTCGCGCTCCGACCCAACGTCCCTTTTATTTGTGACATTCCAAAAAGGTGAAAAAGCCACGACAAATTGTTTCATCGGCAATGGGCCATGAGCTGACCTCATTTTCATGCCATGGACAAACTTGAACTTCTGCTCTGTGAACATACCCGCAAGTACGCCTACAAGCATGCCTGCAAGCATGCATGCGATGCTCAAAGCAACTAAAAATCCTGTATCCCTTTTTGTCATTGTTTAATCACCAAGGATTAATGTACGGTTTAATAGCCATTGGCATTTTGCTGCCATATATTGATTAAAACTCCTAAACAAACCAAAGCAATAATGACTGGAATCGACAGCGCAATCAACTTAGTTCCAACAGTGTATTTGTCTTCATTGGCTTCTTTTATAGGTTTTTTGGTAGAGCCATGACTCCAACGTCTCACCAATTTACTCCACTCGAAGTTTATTGTTCGTCGTTTTAATGATTTGTTGTTTTCCCTTTTATCTTCTTTGACTTGCACATGCTGGTTGGCTTGTTCATCATCGTCGCTCACCACTGAAGGTGTATTTCCCGCAAAATACAGCAAAGGACGTTGAGATATGTAGTTGTCGGGAATCGGGTACCATGGACCACTAAAAAATCGTTTCTCCAAGCGTCTCAAATAAAAATCCAGACGTAACAGTGGATATATAGCTATCTTCCAATACATGAAAAGCAAACATGCCACCAAGGGTAACAACATTGTACTCATCAACGCTTGTTGCATGTTGCCTTCTTTAATACGAATTGCACCGGGTGTCACCAGACAATAAGATTCGATAATTTTGGCGCCTGCCGCAGCGGACTCCCTGTTCGATGAGTTTGCGTTGCTATCGTCTAGCGCACCGGGCTGGGAGCTGGGTTCTACCGAAACGCCCCCCTCTTTGGATGACTCTACACCACTGTCGTCAACGTCACTGGGTTTTAAAGCAAGTAACGCAATATATGGAGTTTCTCCACTATCTTTGTTGTAATTTGAGTTATTGAGTTCTGCAAGGTAGCCTGAAACCTTGTCACAGGTTAACACGTACTTTCCTTGTTCCATGTATTCTGCAAGCTCTTCGTCTGTCGGTTTATTAATTCCCAGAGGTTGGCTATGAATAAAATCACGAAACATGCTGTGAGCCCGATGGTGAGGATCCGGCTCGACCATCCCTCTGCCCAATTTCGCCTTCATCTCTTCCTGGTCTTTTACCGGTACGGCACTATCAACTTTAAGTTCAGCAATCTGATACAGCCCAAACAAGACAGCAATTGAGAGGCCAACTCCCTTAAATAACGTACGATTTAAACTTTGCCCTTGCGCTAACAAGTAAAAACCGTTCACCAACAACCTGACGGCCCGCCCCATTAAATAGGCTACCAGCAAGAATATCACTATCAATATCTCATGAAACAACGTGATTTTTTGCTCTTTAGAATACTCTTCAAATGTTATCGCCGGGCTACTGGTATCACTAGAAAATGCGTTTTGTTGAGGCGGCGGAAAACTGTCCAGATAAAAGAAGTTGAGAGTAGAATTGATCTCGAACCCAATGGCTCTTATATAGATGAATAAAGACAACAACAATAAGGCTATTCCGACTAGCCAATATATCCATGGGTAACACCGGTTAAATAAAAAGAAAAATCGCCATGTCAACGCCTGACCATCTTTGGGAATCGGTTTGAATTCCTTAAGCTTAAACATATTCTCATCTTTGTTATCGGTGACAGTTTTTTTGCCAGACTCATCCTCCTGTTTATCATTACTTCCGCTCTGAGGCTTATTAAAAAGTGATAAAAACCATTCAAACGCGATTTGCATAAAATGAAGAGATCCTGAGTCAGCTTTCTTGCCACTCTCGCCCGGCTGTTTAAAACGAAGTAAACTCCCTTCAAACGCGATTTGCATATAATGATGAAGTAATGCTTGTTGTCTGGCTGCATTTACTTCCATTCTCTCTGTAAGTACCGGTGACTCCGTCATCAATAGGAATTCTGGATTACTACGGAATATCGCTTCTCGCCATAGAGGCTCAAAAAAAGCATCACACGCGGCTAGTAACTCGCTCTTTCGTTTGAATTCACTAAACGCATTATCTGTTGCTGATTGGGTTGTACTTTCCTCCTTTTCACTCTCATTTAGCCCGGCTCGACTAACGTTTAACATACACCTTGAATATTCTTCAGGTGGTGTCATTTCTGCCTTAGCATTATTAAAATCCTCAAGTGCTTTGAACAGGGAATTATCTGCATGGCTGACATGAGGTGCTTCCCGCCTCATCCTTTGTGAGTGTTTGCTATTTCTGTCGTATCTGATCAGCAGGGTTAATCTCTCGTAGGCCCAGATAACAACCTGTTGATGCTCCATTTCCAGTAACAAACTCATCCAACGTGTTTTTGCATTCTGCTCTGCGATGAATGATCCCGATATATCAAGAGCGATCGGCTCAAGGACCCCCTCTGTTTTTCGCAAAATATTTTGATGCTCTAAATATTGTTCATATTGGTTTGTGCTGGCGTCAGGGTGAGAGCCATCAACGTATTCAAAATGTGGTAACTGCTCAACGCTTGAATTGAACCTTTCCAAGGCCATCATTGTCTCAGAAGGTTGTGCTAATTGCTCTTCAATTGCATCGCTGTCATCAAGGGAGCACTGAAAATCATCGGCTGGCGAACTAAGTAGGCTTCGCAGCCGGGAAAGCCGCTCTTTTGTTTTCGCTAGTTGATTTTTTTCTCTTGATAAATGATTCTCTTGCCGTTGAAGTTGCCCCTCAGCGATAGTTAAGTCAGGCAAAGAACTCAGCTGGTTATGATATCTGGAGACATGCTCCAGCCTTTGTATCTGGTCTGGCTTTGATAAACAGGAACTGACATATTCAGAGCGATCGTCGACATCCACCTTATTGGCGTTGTCTGATTGACGCGTCCTCGAATAATCATCTCTGCTCACGTATTTTTCCCCTTATCCGGGTTAAGGTCCGGCAATTCCTCTGATTGATTGTTAAAACGTTCTACCGCCAGCCACGAATAACTTGCACGAGGTTTTGGATCTCTTACGACCTCATGAATGCGTATCAGTGCGCTCAAATGTGCCTGTCTTGATTGAATGTCTTCTTTTAACGCCGAAGACTCAACCTTCAAACTCGCCTTCATACTTTTAATATTTTCAATCTCTTCTAACGTTGCCTCAATTTTTCGTTGATGTACCGCAATATCATTGCAAAATTTTAATGCCGAGGCATGGTTGTTCCGTTGCGTACAATAAGCATCCCATGCAACTGAGGCATTGGTGGCGATTACGCCCGAGAAAGGATACTCAGGCGGTTTCGGCAGGGGACCTGCTTGCGATAAATAGTAAAGCATGTCATTTAGCGACAACATCATCTGTTCGTCTGTTTTTGACAGCACAACATCAAGGCTCAAACCATCATCAGAGGAATAGTCAAAATCATCAGTTACAATAGCCAGCAACGGATTAACAAGCGTTTTCAAATCAGCCTGATATATCTTCAGATTACGTTGCGTCGACTCTAAATCTTTACTCAGCTTTCTAATGCTTTCGTCTGTGCTAAGTAGACTATTCACATTATTTATCCATTTCATCGCGGCCATGTTCAACGCACAATAACGCTCCCATTGAATTGTATCGGCTGTGCCACCTTCTTCAGCCAATGGATAGCTAGTTGATGGAAGCACAGTAGTGTCATTGAATCGAGTCACCTGTTCCCAAATAGTCGATGTTAACCGTTGAGGATTCTGCGTTAACGTTGTAGCTTGATATACGAAGGAAGCCTCTAAAGCACAGCGTATGTTACTTAAGATTTTTGCATCAGCCGCTGCTTCACGTTGTAACTCTTCAAGCTGCAATATTTGCAGTGACAAACTTTCCTCAAGCCCCTCCTCACATAACAAGTCAGATCTGCTAGTCAGCTCCTCTAACATTGCGTTTCTACTGCGCCTGTCATTAACTGTGTCTAACCAATCTGAGTAGACCGATGTACTTGCTACACCGGTTCTCTTTTCTGTGAAATAAATTACCGTGGGTAACATTTGAAAATCATTAAATAGTTGAAGTGCATCAAATGTAAACGATGCAGTTTTGGATTCCGTTTGGTCAATCTCCTCATCTTCGAACATCAAAACGCTTTGTATTCGGGCAACTTTACTCTTAAGTTTTAGCACTTCGGCATTTGTGCGGCGAACGTCTTGCTGACTCTGGGTAATTTCTACTGAAAGATCGTGTAAGGTCTGTTCAGTTTCCATTAATCGCGTAAGGGCGTCACACCAGGTAGCCGTGACATTTTCACTCTTAAATCTTTTATCGTTGTCTTGTTTGGTTTGCGTCTGCTGCTGCGAATGTGCTTGTGATGAAGCGTAATATTGCTGTGATGATTCTGCGAACACGCTGTCCGCTTCGTTGAATCTCGCCAGTGCCTGTAATGTACCATTGGCACCCTCTCCCATAGTCGAGTGTTGAGAGTTAACCTCATCGTGTTCTAATTTGTCTCGCCACTGTAGGCTGGCCTGGAGTTTTTCTAACCTGTCAGTTATTGCACGATATTTATCTTCCAATCGCTGTTGTCGTGAAAGTGCTTTTTGATAAAGAGTCTCACTTTGTTGTAAATCAACAAAAGAGTGCGTTTTTGCACACTGTTCAAGATCTAAAGCCGCAGCATAGTCGATAAATCTGATACACTGTTCTGCTTTTTCTTGACTTGCACCGATGACCTTGATGACAAACTTCACTCCCTTTATTGAAAGCGCTTTCGGTTTACTATCAAATCCAAAGAATTTTAGGGGTGCATCGAAAAAGTCCACGCGCTTACTTCAACTCCTCTCGTAATGATTGTGTACAGCCATCCAGGTCTTTGTTGAGCTCCTTTAGTTTCGTGGCCAACTCCTCACTTTTTATGCGGTATTTTTCTTTTATCTCTCTGATAGCTTTGACCTCATCATCTGTTTTCGGATCATCCACATTCAGTATGTCTCTGGTGGCGTCTTTGACCAGTGTGTCCATTTCCTGCACTGTTTCGGCTTGTTTTTCAGTGATCTCAACGAGGTCCCTGAACAACTTATTTTTTCGTTCAGCATCTTTGGGCTCGTAGTTTTCATCATTAATGATTTTTGCTTGCAATGCTTCGCGAAATTTCACTCCCTCCTTAAACGCAATATTTCTGGTTTCCATTGCAGCATCCCTGATTTCCTTAAGACTGTATACAAAATCATCTACATTTCCTTTGATCTCTGTAAATGTACTACTTCGGCGTTTGGCATCATTTCTGAGAAGGCCATTTCTGACTTCTGCAATCGCATCAACGATAATGCCCATTTGCTCATCATTAAACTTGGCATCTTCATTTTTTTTTATTTCACTGTAAGCGTCTTTTACCGTTTTCAAATGGGATTGCATCGTCTGGTCATCTTCAAACTCCTCCTCATTGAGTGAATCAAAATAATCCAGCTTAGCCAGCAACTGTTTTCTAAAGTTTACCTGGGCCTCATATTTGCCTCGCATTTCTAGCGTTTGCTGCTCAGCGTCATTTACACTTTCTTCAGTGGTTTGCTGCTCTTCAATCTTTTGAAGGAATTCTCTATGCATTGCGAGTGCGTGTTGAATGGCGCCGTTAAATTGGTATTCCCATAAAGAAAATGTATTTTTCAGACCAGCAGCATCTTTTTCCACCAAAGCGGTAACGACCAAGTGCAGAATGTCTTTATCAGTCTTGCTTTTGCCCTTCGGAAATCTTTCGTCAAAACTTTGCTCTAGATCTTCAGGGGTGTTCGTTTTATTGGCATCAGCATTGCTCTTGATAGACGCTAGTACATCAGACAGTTTCTTATCTTCTTTGGTGACAGTCGCTGGCAGTGACGCGTCTTTTGACGGTCGCAAAAAAGCGCTCTGATGTAACTCATGATACTTATTGAAACACCGCATCATTCGCTTTCCTGCGGTCATCAAATTGCCATATTCCTTTGCCATCGGTTCCAGATTTTCGGTGCCGTATCCCTTCGCAAGTTCTTTCTTGCTACGAATGTAGTGGCGATGAGGGGCATTACTCAAAATCGCTATATCTTCGAAATACTTATGGCCGCTGAACGGCTCTACTACCTTTTCCCAGTACTCTTGCCTGATATTCTCTTGCGACGGTGCTTCAACCTGTGTTTTTTTGCTCATTTTCGGTTCCAAACGTTATCAATGTGTTGCCTGTTAATTGACATATTCTATCCACCCATATTCCACCTTCTGAAATGAACTGGAACGGGTGGCAATGTCAACCACGCCCAAGCCCCGATATATGAAGGTAATATTGTAGTCTTTGAAACTGTCTCCAAGAAATTCATCTTCTTTCAATTTTGCTCTCAATTCTTTTGCAAGGAATTCGGCTCGCATATAACTGAGAGGACAATTAAAGCGGTAGGGTTCCCCTTTACTCAAAGTAAACGTCTCCACTTTTTTTGTACTCGGAACCAGCCTTGGCAAAATATTTCTGACTACATTTTTAATTGCCAATCTTTCATCACCTTCAGGGGTATACGCCTTCACGACCGTTGATGCAGCGTCATTTTTCAGCCCCGCACCTTCTTTCTCAAGCGCCAGCCATGGATCGCTCACATCACAGCTTGGAATGTCATCATCTCTGCGCATTCGTGATTTAAAAGACTTGGGCAATGTATATGAATCTGTACTTATACTTTCTTCATCGCCCCATGAAACCGTACTGGCAAATCCGGTCACGATGATTTGTCGTTCAACGCCAGAACGACCACGCTTAAATTCAGTGGTAATTTTCTGTGCAGCGTTCGCCACTGCATTTTCAAAACGTGCTTCGTACGACTCTTCTGGTACCGCTGTACTGATTTTGAACTGAAGCGTTGTGTTGGTTGTATTGGAACATTCTATTTTTGCGTCTGAATCACTGTCGGTAGTGCCCTGCTGTTTTTCTCTATAACTACAGGACTGGATTTTCTTGACAAATTCCGGCTCGGCATTCATTTCAGGCATAACTCCCGACATATCAGGTACTCCTTCACAACCAATCGTTTGAGAGGATTGCCTTGTCCCGTCAATCACACGATCTTTACCCTTCTCACGCGCCTGAGATTCGCAGAGTTTGATTAAATTATCATAGCTTTGCTCTAGCTGTTGCTCTTCTAACTGCTGCTTAAATGCACTGCGATCGATGTCACCGTCTATCAACTGTTGATTCAAATACTGAAACGTCTGCTCTTGTTTGACCACCACCACTGCCAATACATCTTTTCCCTGTACTTCCTGGTTAGTGCCAGATAGCAAACAAACCTTGCCAGCCTTATCAAGACCATCACCATCTTCCGACAAATGTGCAGCCATATCTAAAACCTCAGTAACTTTCCGATCGGGATCACGAGAGACGCGATTGCGCAAATGCCGTTGCTCTGACGCCCACGCTTGACGTATTTTTTTCTTAACCTGGTCACGGGTTAAGCTGTCAAATATCGACCTTTGATTGTTTTTTTCCTCCTTTTTCTCCGCAACAGGAATATCAGAGCTTTTTCCTCGGTACAAATATAAATCCAGGTCCGATCTTTCGTCTTGTATAGCAATTGCATGACAGTCAGAGTGTTCGAACATTCCATAAAGCTGATGTTGCTCACCTGTTATGTAGTGCCTACGCGGTTTATCTTCTCGAAAATGACGAGTCGGGACGCGTCCAAACACTTCCAGATATTTTTCATCATTTAGCAAAGTAAATGGACTCTTTAACTCTCTTTTATTTTCCGCATCTTTAATCAGGGAAATCTTGCCGGCTATGTATCGATGGGTATTTGCGGAAAAATGTATAGAGACCTTTCCCATATCATACAGACGAGGTGACATCATCCCGGTCGAAGCATATTCAACATTGGCGTCTAAGTGCAGCACATAAGGATTTTTTTCGCCGTTCTCTTCCCATTTGGTTACATTAGTTTCAAGACTAAAGTCGGCAATTGGTCCTTTGTTATTGCCATACAATGTATTTTTGATCACCTGCAGTAACATAAGGGCAGGTATTGCGGACGCTGGATCAAGTGCCCACATAGAATCATCAAAAATCGGCAAAAGGTCCTGATACCGTCGGCCTAAAGCACTCCCCCTAAACTCATCAGCAAATCCCAGATGAGCTTTGGGCACTCCAATCTTGAACTGATTAATAAATGCAACGACCTTTAACTCTTTACCATTCAGCCCCTTTTGACGATCACGAGGTTTCCATTCAAAACTGACGAGGTTTTCATCTGAGCTGTGCTTCCAATTACTCCTTATCATGAAGATAACAACATTCATTGGCTGATTTTTAGGGGTGTAACCGATAATATGATCTAACAAATCCTGTAAAGAGAGTCGTCCTTTCTCAGTGTGGATTTCAACGTCATCAGTCGTTTCGTCATAACTAAATTCGCCGACTATCAAAAACTGGATCTCATCGATCTCATTTAGCATCTGAGGAGAAATCGAACTCCAGCTACCGTTCAGATCTGTAATTTTACGATAAGTGTTATCAAACCTAGCATTAGCACAACCATGACCGAGAAATGTCAGAGGAAAGTGATTCTGGATAATCTGGGCATCCTGCCGTACCATGCGGTCAATATCCGGATCACCTTGTGCAGTATCAATATACACTCTCTGGATTTTGTTCACGCAGCGAGTGAGATCTAATGTGATGTCATTCGCCCCCGAAGCAATGATCCATGCAGGGTTGATAAAAAAGAATAAAACAAGTAATGTTTTTACCGTCACCCTATTAGTTGCTTTCATCCTCACCCTGCCAATATTCCTGCTATTGAAACTTTTGGTAACACACCTTAACCATTTGGTCAACATATAACCACTAAGACATTTTTATCTGCGCTAAATCGCTCGCCAGATAAAACACCTTTAACCAATATCGAAACGGATCTATGGTGTAAATCTTACCGTTGTTTCGAACAACTTTATGCAGTGAATAGCCCACTCGTTTTTTGCCTGCGTAATAGGCCATTACTGGATCACGCCATGAGGCTATTTCAAATCTTCTTGCCTGGTCTGAATTGGTTTCACGAAATAAATAGGACAAATAATGCCCTGCTGACTCACATCCTAACTCTGCCGATACCAGTAAATGTGAAAAAGGAGGTATGACTGACTTTCCCGCCAGTTGTTTTTGAATAAAAATGTAGGTTGGTTTTGTTATCTGGAACATTCCACTGGCCGTTGTTGTCACCGCCTTCGCATTCAACCTGATTGAACTCTCCGTTGCAGCAATCGCCACCACCAGATAATACGGAATATTGTGCTCTTGGGACATAGTCTCCAAACACGAATAACTTGCTGCCCGCTTCAGGTATGTCTCTTTATCCTGGTGACTCAAATCAAATTGGTAACGGTATTTTAATGGATTGAGCAAGCGCTCAGATTGCGTTTTTCCGATAATATCAGTAAGCAATTCATCCAGCGCATCATTCGCCCTTACCGAATAATCCTGAAACAAGCTCATTAAAAAAAGAAAAAATAAACTGTGCATTTTTTTCATGAGCCTTTCTCTCCATTGACGGCAACCACAGTAGTGATGGTCAACCCCATGTTCTGTAAAATAAATAACACTTCCAGATAATTGGCAGTAGATACGCCTTGCTGCATGCCAAGGTAGAGATGGTCCTCGTTCATTTCGTTCCTAAGCGCCCTTAGATTATTCTTCTCAAATTCCTTTTGATCATAGGTTATCAACCATGAGCCATCATCAGCTTCGCTGTAAATTGCCACCTGTTTTTCGGGTACTCCTTTTGTTGAAAGTTGATTCACCACGATATCCAACGTCAGTATTTCAGGAAGTGACTTGGCATTCATCATGATCACTAGCAAAATGAAGAAAAAGGCAAAGAGATTAAGGAATAGATCGCCAATCAGATTATCGTGATGCTCACCATTATTCATAGGACACCCCGCCATCTCCTTGCATTGATAAGGCGTACCCACAAACCTTTTGTTTAATGCGATGTTTGATACGGCTGACAGATCCCATTGTGCCAATAATGTATAACGATGCGATCAACAACAGGAACGCGGAAAGCGCGGTACTGGTTAACGCTATTTTCAGGCCAACGGTCAGAGTACCTGTTTCCAGATCTTGGTGACCCGCCAGGCTCATTATTCCAAGGGTAGTGAAAAGTAAACCAATCGTGGTCAGTAGCTGACCCAAACTAATGATTTTTCGACGATACAGGAACACCTTTTCAAGGTGCATGTCCGCCAGCAACTGCAACACTAAACAGGTCATTGCTTCGCCCTCCCGAGTACTTTGCACCAGGTCGTCATATCCTTGACCTGCGGAACGGTTTTCTTGTGCTCTCAAGCTCAAGTCTTTGAAAATAATGTTCATCAAAGCAAAATATAGTGGTAGATACACTACGATGATATGCCATGACACATTACCAAATATTTGCTCAAACATGATGCCCCTCCCCTTTAGTCAAATTTCGAATTTCACTCGGATAGCACTCTGCAGAAATCGGCAATGTACTTTCTCCCTTCTTGAGCAAAACGGGTATCAAATGAAATTTCGGCTCACGCCCCTCTTTGGCTTTGAAGAGCTTCACCACATATGACTCATCCGGTTTAACGCTATCTCGGAAGCAATTCTGATGAACTTTAAAAATTGTCTCTTGCGCCATGTTCAGGCGTTTCTCTCTGAAAGCAAAAAAGCCAACTACCTGATTGCGAACCAACTTAGCGGGTACTTTTGCTTTGCCTCTTTCTAAGAAGTGCTCTGCAAAAAGTCCCGAAGGCAGTATTCTTCCCTGCTCATCATAGATGAGGCTGCTTTTATCTATCCATACAGGATGAGCTCCTAACGCAATCATGGCGTTGTAAAGCAGGTCCTCATCAGTTTCCATTAATCGCCACTTCACCCCCTCGTTGGCCAGATCTTGTGCATTTAATGCGGCTTCTTTTACTTCTGGTACTGCTTGTTGTTCAGGTTCAACTTGATTTTGATCCGGATTTTGGGATTGTTCTGGTTTCCCTGGCAACGGATCTCTATCAGTGATATTTACACCCTTTTCAGACTCATCTTCTTGTAATTGATTAAGTGGCTCCTGACCGGAGTTTCCGCTTTTGTCCTGAGGGACGTCTTGATCATCAATTTTCTGGTCAGCAGCAACAGATACCACAACCGGGGGTTCGGTTAGCCCACCATCACCCTCCCCCTGTTGGGGGAGGGTTCCAAAAGGTGGGATCCAGAACAAACCCAGAGTGATAACACCCAAAAATATCACTGAAGCGAGTCCACGTACGATTGTCATATACACGATAGTTCTCCTACTTAAGGTGTCGTAACAATGGTGAAGATTGCTTTTGTGTATGAAACTGGGCATTACAGGCTTCAAGATCAGCACCACTGCCAGGACTGTATTGCGCAATGACTTCCTTAATACGGTACTGTTGAGATGCATATCGCATATACTCTTCACTGTCTCGTAGTCTGTCTAATGCGACTACACGCGCTGAAGATTGCCCTGCAAAGAGTTCCTTACTGGATTTTCGACAGTAATCTAACGAACGAGTCAGTATCTTCTTTACCATTCGCAGAATGCTTTCATCATTAACTGAGACGTTTTGTTTGATTTTCTCAATGGCCAAATGAAATGACTCCTCGGGAAGTGGCAACAGCGCACTTTCCGTCTGATTGCGGTAAAACAAGACCTGGCTGCGAGTTTGAGTCGTGTTCTCGGCATGCCGAAGACTGGCATCAACCAGTTCGTTGATGGTGGCGTAAAATCGTTTTGCATAAAACTCAATTAAGAACGTTGAGTGTTTGTTCTTAAGGCGCTTCACGTCATCAGCGTTTAGCGCTTCTTCCTGCAATTGGGCTGCCATATCAGTCATTTCTTGATCAGAAAATACAGCACTATTCTCAATCATTCGCTGGGCTTTCTGGAGGTCCAGTGGTTGGGCACTGATATTGATACCGACACTCAATAAAGCCAACAGCAATCCGAACTTAATCAATGGTTTCAGTCTCAAAAACAAAATATTCATCTTATTAATCCTCCAACTTCTTCAACATTGCACTTAACTCAGAGGCTTCCTTCAACACATCTTCAGTAGTAACCTCGGGCACATTTTTCATTGCGTCATTAACACGAGAGACTTTTCCTGAGAGTAATCCGGGTAAGTCTGCCAGGCCATCGACCAATAACATGGACCGGTCCACACTTCTGTCCAACGCATTGATATAAGTCACGTAACTGGACACGGTATTTAACGTCGATTGCTTTCCAAATCCATTGAACGAAACTTCTATATGCGCGGCCATATCGGCCATTGCGTCGGATAAAAGCGACACGATATTTGCCGTACTTACGCTCGCTCTCAAATCATTGGTGGCGGCAGCAACTTGTTCTGCTCCTGTTCGATGCGAGATATGCCGACTAATTTCACGATTGATTAGGGTCAACTGACGCTTGGCATTGCTATATTTACGTTTGCATTCAGTGTCGTGCGATTCCTGCTTTTCGCCGCATTGCGCGACAATGGCTTGCAATGCCTTGATCCGCTCCTCACTTACCTTGGCTAACTCTTTACCCCGAATCGAAGTAGCTATTGACGCGGTCGGATTTGGTAATTGCTGCTCCAATTCCATGTCCAGCTCGAATAGCTTATCTTCAAGATCAGCGGCGTAAGTCAAGATTTCACCACTATACTTGCTATACCCTTTGTTCAATTGTCCCAGATAATAGGCCAGCGAATTTTCGAACACCTTTTGTTCGCTAGGTGTCATTTCCTTGCCCGTACGTTCGTACTCCTTAGCAATCAACGACAAGGAACGAATGTTTATCATCGAGCTTGCGATCTCCTTTTCATAGGCGCTCAAAACATCTTCCAGGGCTTCACTTTGCGCATCGATTTTCGGCAACTCCACTAAACCGAGATCTTCTGAACCACCGGCTCCTGAAGCCACGGCTATTTGAGTCATCAACCAAACAAACAACCCAAATCCTGCTTTTGCAAAATGTATAACTGATAATCTACTATTCGACATAACCTATCTCCTGGCACAACTGGGTTTTAAATCTATGGCACAACACATTGACAGCGCTCTGGTCCAAGTGACCGCTACCAAATGCCAGTAAATCCAACAATAATTCATTGACAACGGGGGGGGCTGATTTAGAAGCTTCTGTGCTGACTAAATAGTTCGCAATGATGAATCGGGCCCCTGAAGGCTGGTTTTCATTGGCAAATTGAGCAGCCGTTTCAAGCTCGCCAATAGGAACCATTTCCCCATTGGTAAGACTTGCTTTTACCTGTTGATAGACAACAGAGGGTTGGTTACTCCAAACCATCACTTCATCTGACTCTGTTGACTTACAGCCAATAAGCCCTGATAAAAAAAAGAGTAAAATAAGTATTTCTTTCATATTGACCTCGGTTGGTTGTTAAACTTTTTACGTAGAGAATTTGCGAATTCATCTCTGACATTTCCGAGGGTTACATGAAACGAGGTTGGCTCGCAGCAGTCTTAAAAATTTTTTTTAAATAATTTCAAAACAATCACTGAGTGAAACAAACACCCAGTAGATTGCCGAGCTTGAACCCAACAGTTGATGCGTGTACTCACATCAATTAAGCTAAAATCGGATAAACTTTTCACCGAAAGACGAGGATCTGAAAAGATAATTTAACCATCATGGCCTTAAACGAAATTCTGGATGACTGTTTTAATAAAATGTGTCAGCTAAATCTGTACTACCGGGACATAAAAGAAACAAGCCAAACAACATTAACTAACCTTAACTCTTATGAAGAACTGCACCGCGAAAAACTGCAATCGGGACAAACTATTGCGTCACATGCGATGTACTTTAAGACCCCAACCGGTGGTGCTTCTTTGCCTTATGGTCGAAAGTCATTAACAATTGACCAACAGCGTACCTCACTGATTTTGCACAAAAACAAACAGTTCCAGTGGCTTTTAGCCGAGGCATATGAGGTGTTCGAAGATACCTTGTTCAGGTTTTATGCTTATGCCGGTTTTATTGACAATGGTTTTTGGCCGCTAAATGACTATGGCAATGTTACGCTCAGTGAGCTGCAAACTTTAGATCTGCAGTGGTTTTTGAAGCAAGCAAAGAAAAAAGCAAAGGCGCCTCGCAGCATCATGAATCACTTCAGAAAAGTGTACCCCCGTGTCCCTGAAATTGAAAAACACAATCATTACCAGGTAAATTTACGTCTGGTCATCACCTTGATCGAGCTGTTACGCCATGTCATTGTGCATAGAGGTGGAACTGTTGCTGACAAAAAAGAATTCATTGATCGTGCATTAAGTGATGCCGGCCTGTTAAACAATGGTAAGCCGTGCCCTGATGATATTGATTTGATTGAACGTTACTTCTTCGACTGATCTGCTTTAATCAAACAGGACACTTTAATAATGGAATATAATCCAATTATTGAGGTGTTAAATGACAAAAAGAATCAACAGAAGCTATACGGCTGAGTTTAAGCAAGAAGCCGTGGCATTGGTAACCGAGCAAGGTTATAGCGTACCTAAAGCCGCTGCGTCTTTGGGGATCACAGATAAGCTACTTTATAACTGGAAAGCCAAGTTTGAAGCCGAGCAATCCGGTGCCAGTTTAAATACTGACGAAAGAGCTGAGCTGTTAAGGCTTCGCAAGGAAAATAAAGAGCTAAGGATGGAAAAAGAGATACTAAAAAAGGCCAGCGCCCTCCTGCTAAAGGAAACCAAATAGCGTTTGAGACCGTTAAGCAGCTCTCTTCGGAGTTTCCTGTGGTAAAGCTTTGCAAACTGATGAAAGTCAGTCGCAGTGCGTATTAAGCATGGCTCGCAAGGCCAGCAAAAATCATCACCACGGAGCAACTCAACCTGTATCGACGAGCCAAAGCTACCTTCAGACTAAGTAGAAGTAGCTTGGGTTATCGAGAGCTGAGAAAACGCTTATGCAAGGAGGGCTTTAATGTCAGTGATTACGGTGTACAAAAGCTCATGGCCAAACTCGGATTGGTTGTTACTCAGCGGGTTGCCTATAAGGTGATAACCAAACGTAAGCACAGTGACGCCGTGGCGGATAATTTGCTGAACCAGAATTTCAATCCTGTTGCACCTAATCAAGTCTGGGCTGGTGACGTGACCTATCTCAGGACTGGCGAGGGCTGGATGTACCTCGCTATTGTAATGGACTTATGTTCTCGTCGTATAGTTGGGTGGCATGTTGATAAACGCATGACAACGGATCTGGTCAGCAAAGCATTGATGAAAGCCTATAACCTTCGGCAGCCGCCTGAGGGATTAGTATTTCACTCTGACAGAGGTTCACAATATACCAGTAAACGCTATCGCAATTTATTGGCGAGCTACGGAATGCGAGCCAGCATGGGTGATGTTGGTGCGTGTTGGGATAATGCCGTTGTTGAACGGTTTTTCGGCAGCTTAAAGCATGACTGGCTGTTGAAAGTCCCTCAGCCAACACGTGAGCATATGAAAAATGACGTGACCGCGTATATGCGCTATTACAACTTAGAGAGGCTTCATACTGCTAATGGTGATCTATCACCAATAGAGTACGAGCAAAATTCCTTAAGAAAAGTGTCCTGATTTAGTTGCGCAGAACACTTCAATGTGATGCACCGGTGATGTACAGATTTGAAAGATTGTAAATAACCGAATTATTGAGAGTGAAAATTTTATTTATTACTTTGTTTTTAAAGGGGAAATTTGGTCGGTGTGAGAGGATTTGAACCTCCGACCCCTGACACCCCATGACAGTGCGCTACCAAGCTGCGCCACACACCGACCGAAGGCCGCACATATTACTCAAAATTTTTTGAATTGCAATCACTAAACACGCTGAATGATACTGACTGCTGAAACATTCATCAGTGATGCGCTGCATTGATCCTTTGTGGTGCTGGCGTCGTAATTTGATGTAAAGCCAAGAGTGACGAGTATGTTCGGTTTATTTAAATCAGATCCAATCAAGAAATTACGCAAGCAATACGATGCCAAGCTGGAGAAAGCCATGCTGGCCCAGCGCCGTGGCGACATTAAAACCTATTCCATGCTAACCGCCGAAGCAGAAGAGCTATGGGCAGAGATAGAGAAACTTAAAGCGTCTCATTAAGGGCGTGTAGTTTACGCGCATACCGACGTGCGAAACCTTCACTATTGGCAACCTCTTTGGCTTTACTGAGATACTCACGCACCAGCTGCTCATCACCTTTTTGGGCAGCGAGTTTGGCCAGCCCAAACCAAGCTAAGTGGTTGTTCTTTTGCAGACGCAAGCTTTTGCGGTATGCCTGTTCGGCCTCCTGCCAGTCTTCATTGAGAAAATGTCGATTGCCCAAGCGTACGTGATGATTGGGATTGTCCAGACGCATACGGGTAAGACGAGTGGTGATAGTTTCTGCGGCTTCAATATCACCGGACTTTCTCAACATTCCTGCCAGGTTCTCCCACGCGGAATAGTTTTTATTGTCTAACCTGGTTGCCGTTTGCAATGCCACAATGGCTTCATCTAATGCGCCTTGACGGCTTAGCAATAAGGCTAAATTGTTCCAGGCGGAGGAGTCTTGTGGGAATAAGCTAAGCGCAATGCGAAAATTTGCCCATGCGCGCTTGTACTGCCCGTCAATCATGGCGCGTGCGCCAATATTAGAATAAAAATAGGACTCTATCTGGCTTTTACTCAGCTCTTTAGTTTTGACCCTGCCCTCACGGGATTCGGGGAAAAAATCAACGGTATAGGTACGCTTTTGGGTCACCATGCCTGGCAAAAAACTAAAGCGAGGCTTTCTGGCCACCAATAAATTGACATGGCCGTTGGCTAAATCAAACTCTCCAGCTTGATTCCATGACTCTTCTTCAAACACTTCCTGAAAGCGCACCTCCAGCTCTGCTTCTTGTGCCATGGCATAGGCAAGTATGGTGAGACTCAAACAATTGGCAGTTCCGTTATCAAATGTTTCCTGAGCGACGGTATTAGCACCATAAACATAATCCAGCGCTAACTGAGATGGCGACATCAAATCGTTGATCAGAGATAACGCTTTGTCTTCGGTTGTTTCAGCCAGCTCGGCGCGCTCTCGCACATAGGCTTTACTTTTATCGTTAAGATAAAAAATAGTGTCTTGAGGAATGGTTTCGACGTTTTCAAAACCGGGAAAGAAAGGGTCGTATTGCTCTGGCTGAAAGTCTACCGATACGGGAGCCACGGTGGCGCAGGCTTGTATCAGTGCCACCGTCATCAAAACAAGGGATATACGGTTAAGAATCGCCCTTTTCATCATCACTGATTCGACTGGCAATAGCACCGTCCTGGCCCTTGTATTTAGCGTCAAGCCGAGCGTTGTAGGGGCGCTCTGCAGAATCAGATAACACCTCGAAGCTCAATGCGCCAATTTTCATTTTAGGGCGCAATGCCAGGGGCAATTTACCGCTATTAAAAAATTCCAGCACGATGTTGCCAGACCAGCCCGGATCGATTCGGTGTGCGGTAACATGTACCATCAAGCCTAAACGCGCCAAAGACGAGCGCCCGTCCAACCAACCTACAATATTGGCCGGTAGCGTTACTGACTCATAGGTGACGGCAAGCGCGAGTTCACCGGGATGCAAGAAAAAGGCTTTGCCATCATCAAGTTCAATCTCGTCACTCATCACCGCTTCAAGCTGCGCGGCAACTTCGGCTTTAGGACCACTCAAGTCGATATAAGGCGCCTGGTGATCTTCGAACACGCGAAACTTATTGCCTAAACGAATATCGACGGTAACCCCGCTGATCATGTTTTCTTCAGGTGTTGGAGAAATGCTGATAGCACCGTCGTTCAGGTATTTGATTATGTCCTTATCGCAAAGCCTCATGCGTGGAGCGTCTCTTGTATTGGCAAATAATTGCGCTAATGATCAAATGCTCAACGCAGCACGTCAACCGATTTTTCCCGCTGTTCCACAATTATCACCAATAAGTGCATTAATTATGCGAAATAAGCACCTCATGCGAGATGAAATCAGGCGTTTTTTTCTGTAAACTCTCGCCCTCTTTATTCAATAACCCATTCAGGTAATCATGACCACAGAAACGCGTAAAATTCTGGTAACCAGTGCTTTACCTTACGCCAATGGCTCTATTCACCTTGGCCATTTGCTTGAGCACATCCAGACTGATATCTGGACACGATTCCAAAAACTGCGTGGACACGAATGTTACAGTGTTTGCGCCGACGATGCCCACGGCACGCCCGTGATGTTAAAAGCGGCCGAGTTAGGTATTACGCCCGAAGAAATGGTGCGCCGTACCCAAGCCGAGCACCAGCAAGATTTGGCGGATTTTTTAGTCTCTTACGACAACTACCACAACACCCACTCTGAAGAAAACAAAGAGCTGTGTGAGATGGTGTATCTACGCGCTAAAGAGCGCGGCTTTATCAAGCAACGTACTATCAGCCAGTTGTTTGACCCAGAAAAACAGATGTTTTTACCGGATCGCTTTGTAAAAGGTACTTGCCCACAATGTGGCGCAGAAGACCAAAACGGCGATAGCTGTGATAACTGCGGTGCCACTTACAGCCCCACGGAACTGAAAAACCCCAAATCAGTGGTATCGGGCGCAGAGCCGGTACTGAAGGATTCTGAGCATTACTTCTTTGATTTGCCACAATTCGAAGACATGTTGCAAGACTGGTTAAAGGGCTCTTCGGTACAAGCAGAAATCGCCAATAAACTACAAGAATGGTTTGAGCAAGGCTTGCAGCAATGGGACATCAGCCGTGATGCCCCTTATTTTGGTTTTGAGATCCCAGGTGCTCCCAACAAGTTCTTTTATGTTTGGGTAGATGCGCCAGTAGGCTACATGGCCAGCTTTAAGAACTTCTGTGCCAGCAACAATCTCGACTTTGATAGCTTCTGGAACAAAGACAGTGACGCTGAGCTTTACCACTTTATCGGTAAAGACATCACCTACTTCCACTGTCTGTTCTGGCCTGCCATGCTGGAAGCTGCTGAATTGCGCAAACCCACCGGAGTTAACGTGCACGGTTTTGTCACCGTGAACGGCGCAAAAATGTCAAAATCCAAAGGTACCTTTATCAAAGCCCGTACCTATCTGGATCATCTTGAGCCAGAATACCTGCGCTATTACTTTGCCTCAAAACTCAATGATGGCGTCACCGATATCGACCTGAACTTCGAAGACTTCGTGCAGAAGAACAACGCCGATCTGGTGGGTAAAGTAGTCAATATCGCCAGTCGCTGTGCGGGTTTTATCAGTAAAAGGTTCGATGGCAAATTAGCCGCCAACCTACCTGAAACTGGACTGTTGGAAGAATTCCAGGCGGCATCCGAAGGCATTGCGCAGTCGTTTGAGTCGCGTCAATACAACAGAGCGATTCGCGACATCATGGCACTGGCTGATAAAGCCAACCAGTACATTGATGCGCAAGCTCCTTGGGTAACGATAAAAGACGAGAACCTGCAAGAACAAACTCATCAGGTATGTTCTTTGGGTATCAACCTGTTCCGTATTTTGATGACCTGGCTGAAACCTGTACTGCCGGTGTTAGCTGAAAAGACCGAGCAGTTCCTCAACAGCGAACTCACCTGGTCAGGAATTCAAAGCCCGTTATTGGGCCACGATATCAATAAATTTAAAGCTTTGATGCAACGCATTGACGCTGACAAAGTGGAGAAGATGGTGGAAGCCTCCAAAGAAGATTTACAAGCGAAAGTGACCGTAGATCCCGATAGCCCCCTTGCTAAAGATCCCATTGGTGAAACTATCGAATTTGCCGATTTTGCTAAAGTGGATTTGCGGGTAGCACGCATCGCTAAAGCAGAGCACGTCGAAGGTGCCGATAAGCTTTTGCGTTTTGAACTGGATCTTGGTGGCGAAACACGTCAGGTATTCGCAGGTATCAAGAGTGCTTATCAACCCGAAGATCTGGTGGGCAAAATGACCGTGATGGTGGCCAACCTGGCACCTCGTAAAATGCGTTTTGGCATGTCCGAAGGCATGGTACTTGCTGCCGGACCTGGCGGTAAAGATTTGTGGATACTAGAACCTCACGAAGGTGCACAGCCGGGCATGAAGGTTAAATAACGCCAGAGGTTAAAAAGCCTCAGAAATAACAAAGGCCAGCAAATGCTGGCCTTTTTTAATGCTGATCTATTTACACTGATATCAATTTAATCTTCAGCGTGAGATTTTCGTCCGGTATTGCTCAGTGGCGAGCCTGTATTCTGCGCCGCATTAGCATGGGCAGCTCGCCCCTGATTGGGATGCATTGAACTGCCCTGCCTCGCCTGAAATCTCGGATTAGACTTATTCAATACGTACACTCGCCCACGACGACGCACTATCTGGCAATTGGCATTGCGCTTTTTTTGCGAACTCAAAGAAGAGGTGATTTTCATAGCAATACTCCCATATTTTTTTCAGTATTGTTTCAGGGCCTCAAATTTGCAACACAAAACCGAGTATGACGCTTCGTTTTCTCACGAATCTCTAAAAACTCTGCTATTTTCAAAGTAAGTATCTCCACATTTACCCCAAAATACCCAATTCGGGTAACACTAAAAAGTCCCATAAAAAAGGATACAACCTGACATGGACCACAATGACGTGATATCAGCAAGCCATTTTCAAAATGCAATCCCATTTCAGGAAATGCTGGATGCCATCGCACTTCAAATATACGTTGCCAATGCTGCCGGGCAACTGGTTTGGGTTAACGAAGCGGCCTGTAAGACGCTGGGCTACACACGTGAAGCTTTGTTAAAAAAGCACGTCTTTGAAGTAGATAACCTTACTGATGAAGACGACTGGAAGAGCATCACAACTGAGCTAAATAGTTGCAAAACCAAACGCATATACTCGCAACATATCAATCACGAAGGTGAACTGATCCATGTAGAAATTCACATTAGCACTATCCAGTTTGAGGGGCAGTTACTTTATTGCGGCTTTTCCCGTGACATTTCAGAAGAAATTGAATTGTCAAACCGGGTGAACCTGCTTAACCAGAGGTATATAGCTTCTCTCAATGCGACCTCCATGGGGTTTTGGGTGGTCACCGCCAGGGGACAAATTTTACAGGTTAACAACGCTTACTTACGCATGAGTGGTTTTGAGGAAAAGGAGGTTTGCGGCAAATATATCTGGAACTTTGATGCTGTTGAACAAAAGACCGACACTCGCAAGCGCATGGCATCCATCGCCGAGAAGGGTGCTGTGGTGTTTCGCTCTAAACAACGTAAAAAAGATGGTTCTTTGTATCCTGTTGAAGTAGAAACCTCATACATCGACATCGATGGCGGCATATTTTTCGCTTTTATCAAGGATATTTCCGAAGAATTAGAGCAAAAGCGCAGAGAGCGACGAGCCCAAGCCGAAGTGTCGCAAACCCTCAAGCAAACTGTTTATGCCCTGGCAGCGACATTAGAAAAGCGCGATCCCTATACCGCAGGCCATGAAGAAAATGTAGCTCGTATCAGTGTTGCAATTGGGAAAGAGCTAGGACTTAAAGCTCACACCATTGAAGGACTAGAACTAGGGGCTATCATTCATGACATCGGCAAGATTCAGGTGCCGACAGATATTCTCACCAAACCCACGGCGTTGAGTGAACACGAATACGCCATCATTAAAGAGCACCCTGAAGCAGGCGCCGACTTACTCAAAAATATTAAATTTAACTGGCCAATTGAAGCGATGGTGCGGCAACACCATGAACGACTAGATGGCTCTGGCTATCCGGATGGTTTAAAAGATGAAGACATTATTATTGAAGCAAAAATCATTGCTGTTGCCGATACCCTCGACTCCATGGCAAGCCATCGCCCCTATCGTCCAGCCGTTGGATTAAAAGCGGCAATGAAAGAACTGCAAGCTCATGCAGGTACATTGTATGACAAAGAGGTGGTTGCAGCTTGCGTAGCTCTTATCCAGCGCAATGAGTTAAAAATATAAGTACCGAGGGCGGATCAAACCCAATTAGTGTTTCATCGCCAATGCCGGCAACTTACCCGAGATCCCCATGGCTTGTTTAATGATGTCGGATTTTAACGGCGTGATCTCATTAACCAGCGACATACCGGCACCGCGAATAAGCTTCTTCAAAGGCTGCTCGCCGGAAAACAAACGTTTAAAGGTTTCCATACTGGCTACCATCTTCGCCGCTTCCGCCTTGCGCCAGCGCTCTACAGGGCGTAAATAGCGTACTTGGGTAATGTCTTTGTCCTGTTCCACCAGCTGGCAAATTTGTTCTGCAACGCTGGCAGCATCCAAAAGCCCTAAGTTAGCGCCCTGCCCGGCAAGCGGATGAATGGTATGGGCGGCATCACCAATGACCATAGCCCCTTCGCCCAACCACTGTCTGGCATAACGCATTTTTAGTGGAAAACACTGACGTTCTGAACACAGTTTTATCTGGCCAGCCTGCATATCAAAGGTAGTTGCCAGGGCTTTGTTAAAGTCTGACTCGTCCAGGCTCAGCAATTCATTAGCTTTGTCAGTGCTTTGAGACCAAACGATAGAGCATTGTTCGGGTTGCCAAAGTGGCAGTAATGCCAACGGACCTTGGGCCGTAAACACCTGCCTGGCAGCATGCCCATGAGGCAATTGTGTTCGCACCGTTGCGACAATGGCTTTTTGATCGTAATCCCACCAGGTTTGGGCAAAATTGGCTACTTTACCCACCATGGAGTTGGCACCATCGGCACCGATAACAAAGCGACAGGTCAACAAATCGCCATCGGCCAACTGCAATACCTGTGTACCTTGCCCCAGCGATAACTTGTCAATTTTAACGCCGCTGATAAGTTCGATATTATCAGTGCACTCCACCACATGAGTCAGTGCCGCAGTAATATTGCGATTTTCAATGATATGGCCTAAATCATCGGTAAAAACGTCCGCCGCGTTAAAACCAATACGGGCAAAACTATCTTGCTCCCACACCTGCATGGCAGTGTAAGGCGTGATACGTTGGGCATTGAGGTGCTGCCACACGCCTAAGTTTTCAAATATTGATTGGCTGGCTTTACTGATAGCGCTCACCCGCAGCTCTGGTTCACCAGCGGGTGCGGCACTTTTTTCAGCGGCATCAATGACGGCAATGTTTAACCCGGAAGGCGCCAACGCTAAAGCACAGGTTAAGCCCACCATACCGGCACCGACAATTACGATATCTTTTTGTTTCATCATAGCTGTGCTCCGCTGCGCTGCCCCATGGCAATTCTGGCGAAACCGTCCTTTAACTTTTGTTTGTTGTTCATCAGCAATAAGCCGATGTTTCTGCCAGCCGTCAACAATGCATTATTGTTGGAGAACAGGTGCACCAGTGAGTCGGTTAAGAACACCGTTTGCTGCTGGTCCTGCTTACGCTCGAGCTTAAACTGGCAAAGGCTTCGATAGGCCCCAATGTCTTGATTATGTTGTACTGTATTGGCAATGCATTTCGCCAACTGCCAGGCATCCCTTAGTGCCAGGTTAAACCCTTGTCCCGCAATAGGGTGCAATGTTTGCGCGGCATTGCCAATGCACACCACTCGGTGACTGAAACTGTCGTCGCTTTTCTGCAAATTAAGGGGATAAGACTGGCGTTTACCCACCTTTATTAATTTGCCTAAGCGCTGTCCAAACTGAGTTTGTAATTGCTGGATAAAGTTCTTGTCATCTAATGCCAGCAGTTGCTCAGCATCGGCAGAGGCCACAGACCAAACAACGCCGCTGCGCTGCTCTGTCATAGGTAAAAAAGCTAAGGGACCAGATGCCGTGAAACGTTCAAACGCGGTGTTATTGGGTGGCAACTCTGTCACCACATTGGCGATAATCGCGTGTTGTTGATATGGCTTTTGCGTTACGTCGATATTAAAAAGCGCTTTAGAGCTGGATTGAGTGCCTTCTGCTAATACCAGCAAGGTTGTCGTTAACTGCTGGCCATTTTCAGTGGTTATCTGAATGCTGTCTCGCTTGGTTTCTGCGGACTGTATTTTGTCTGGTTGCAAACGCACAAGCTCGATATGACTCAAGGCTTGTTTTTGCAAATTTCGTTCAGCGCATTCCAGCAAAACTGCTCCCAAATCCTGAGCTTCCATCACCATACCCAGCTCTGATTCATGATAATCGCTGTGATGCAGTCGGACTTGCCCGGCAGCGCCTTTATCACTGACTTGTATGGTTTTAATGGCTGTGCCGCGCTTGGCAATATCTTCGGCAATACCCATTCTTTGAAAAAACTGCAAAGTTTGTTTTGACAATGCTAAGGCGCGAGCGTCAAAGCCCGGATGGTTTTGCACTTTGTTGGGGTCAAAACTATCAATAAGAGCCACTTTGAAGGGTTTATCAGCAGGTAGCATGGTTTGCAGAGACAACAGCAACGACCAGCCAGTCGCTCCGCCTCCGGAAATCACCAAATCATAAGTTTGCTGCGATGTCACTTCAGACATTATTCCCTCTTAAGAGCGCGCCATAAACTGTTCAATTTCATCGACGGTTCTGGGCAAGCCCTGGGTCAGGTTCTCAATGCCTGCTTCGGTAACCAGAACATTATCTTCTATGCGAATACCAATACCGCGCCAACGGGCGTCGACGTCCGCGTCTGGTGCCACGTAGATACCGGGTTCAACGGTTAAGACCATACCGGGTTCGAAAGCCCGATCTTCTCCGTTGCGTTTATAGTCGCCCACATCGTGCACATCCAGGCCTAACCAATGGCCAAGACCGTGCATATAAAACTGCCGATGTTTTTGCCCTGCTATGTTTTCCGACACCTCACCCGTTAGCAAGCCAAGCTCCACCAATCCAGCAGTGATCACTTCAATTGCGGCATCGGCGGCAGCCTTGAGGCTGTTGCCGGGTTTAATGTGCTTAAACGCGGTTTCTTGTGCTGCCAATACAATGTTATAGAGCAACTCTTGCTCTTCGCTAAAGCGGCCACTACCGGGAAATGTACGAGTAATATCAGCAGCATATCCATGCAGTTCGGCACCGGCATCAATGAGCACCAATTCGCCATCTTCAATCACATCACTGTTTTCGGTGTAATGTAAAATGCAGGCATTATCCCCTGCCCCAACAATCGTGTTATAGGCGGGTTGACGCGCCCCTTGCATGGCAAACTCGTGGTGAATTTCCGCTTCCAGTTGATACTCCATTACTCCAGGAGTGCAAAATGCCATCGCTCTTTTATGGGCACTCACCGAAATGGCAGCCGCTTTGCGCATGATTTCAAGCTCGGCTTCGGACTTAAACAAGCGCATTTCATCCATTAACGGTTTGGGCTCAATAATAGCCACTGGCGCTTTTTTAGATTGTTTCGGCGCTTTACGCAGCGCTTCTACCGTGCCCAATACCATTTGTTCCATTTCGGCGTCATCACCTAGGGAGAAATACAGTTGTTCACTGCCATCTAATAAGGACAACAAAGCTTCGGGTAAATCACTAATGTCATAGCTTTCTGCAATACCCAGCGTCTCTGCGGCTTGCTCTACTCCCAGCCTGCGCCCTTGCCAGATTTCCGCCTGGCGGTCGCTTGCGCGACAAAATATAAAATCTTGAAATTCGCCTTCCAGATTGCTCAACACCAAACAGGCATCAGGCTCAGCAAAGCCAGTGAAATACCAAAAGTAGCTATTTTGACGAAACAAATACTCAGTATCGTTACTGCGGGTGACTTCCTGCGCAGAGGGTATAATGACAACTGAATTAGCAGGCAACTGCGCCAACAAGGCTTGTCGGCGGCTTAACAATTCGCTTTTGCTGTTCATAACAATGTATTAGTGAATAGTTCTGAAAGATGAGAGATCGGTTTCTCCGGTTTTGCCTAATTCGCCAAAACACAGCATTGCGGAAATGCGCACGTATTCTTCTACTTCAAATAGTGCTTGCTCTGACTCTTCCGACTCTGGCATGTCACTTTCCATACGGGCGATTTCAGCAAAATCGCTCAAGGCCTCTTTAACTTCGTCAGACAAACTATGTTGCCCGTCCTGCTGTACGCCAAAGCCCAACAAGAAACCCTGTACCCATGAGATCAGACTTTGGGCTCGTTCACTAATGGGCGCGGCATCTTCAGGTAACAACAGCTGAAACGAAAACTCGCCGTCTAACAGTTGCGTACACGAGGCTTCAAACACCTGAAAGATCAGGGTTTCTATTTCCGATGGAAATTTCTCGCCGGTATTGATGAAATCCGACAGACTATTGATCCAGTCTTGGTTATCCAGACTCATGCCACCAGATACCATGCCACACAATATACCGTGCAACTCTGCAGGGTCACTGCTCACTTTATTAGCCAACAATTCATTGGCTATTTGTTCAAAACTTAACTCTTTGTCTGACAAAACAAATCCACTTCGTTATTTGCTTATATCCTACCATTGAAAATTGCGATTTCATAACGCATATAGTGTTTGCAACATGTTGTAATTTGATTAGGTTGCAAACACTAATGCGATAATCCACAATCAAATTCTCAAGATCTAAAAAACAAACGGTTTTCCGGGCAGAACAATAACAATGACAGTATCCAAAACGCAGTTTATTAACCTCTTTGGGCGCCAGTATAAGGTGCGCTGTCCATCGGGTGAAGAAACCGTTCTGAAGCAAACTGAAGACTTGTTAAACCAGCAACTGCAGGCCACTAAAAAAGGTTCCGGACTCACTAACCGCGAAGACATCATTATGATGACCGCGTTAAATTTGTGCCGTTCCATTGTAGAACAGCAGGAAAAAGACAAAGCAGCGGCTAAACAGTTGGCTGAGAGTCAGGCCGCGGCCATGGTTACCCCCCACCAGAAAGATTTGAATAAACGCACAGGAGGCTCAGCGATTGCCGATGCCGCCAGCAAAGCTTCACAATTACTCAAAGAAAAACGGCCCTAGTTACAATTGCTTGCGCGAAAACTGCGCAAACAAACTCAAACCCCTTTGTAAAACGCGCCATTTCCTTTTAAACTTAATTCTCCTGAGATGTTTGTTAGTTCAGTTATGTCCCGAGCCGATGCTAACATCTAAGGAAGTTGACTTTGTTACTATTGAGCAAGCCTGGCTAGTACCATGAAGCCTACGGTAGCAACGATGCTTCCGCCCTGAACTATACGGTTCTGGGTACCCCTGAACGACGACATTTTGGGAATGAAAAAGAGCGGAATATTCCGCTCTTTTGCTTTTCTGTCTACACGTAAAAATTGTTTTCCTGAAAAGCTGACTCATGTAGGTTGGACTTCAGTCCAACAAAATCAGTATTCAAGCCGTCAATGCCGCTCAAACAATAGCAACAAAGGTTTTCATCGAAACTGGTATCTACACCTCAAACAATAGAAATTCCACATCATCTGAATTAGCTAATACCTGAATATCCGTTTCGTCATGCAGCTTTAAGCCATCTCCGGGAGCCAATGCCTGGCCGTTTGTCGCAACTTCGCCTTTGACCATGTGCACGTAGCTGTTCTGCGAGCGGTTCAAGGTAAAATCTAACGACTCTCCTTGAGACAATCGCACTCTGGTTAACCAGGCTTGTTGTTTGATCACCAAACTGCCATCGGCACCATCAGGAGACAAAATCAACTGAGTGTTACCCGATTGATTAAATGCCTTTTGCTGATAACCCGGCTTAGTACCTGTCACATCAGGCGTGATCCAGATTTGCAAAAACTTCAGCGCCTCTGAATTCGATGGATTAAATTCACTGTGAGTAATACCACTGCCAGCGGACATTAATTGGAAGTCACCTGCGGGTACATGATATTCATTACCCTCAGAATCCTTGTGGGCAATAGTGCCCTCCATCACATAACTCAGAATTTCCATGTTGCGGTGCGGATGAGTACCAAAACCCTGACTTGGCTCGACATAATCGTCATTAATCACCAGCAACTTGCCATGTCCTGTATGGTTAGGATCGTAATAACTGCCAAACGAAAAGGAGTGATAGCTTTGCAGCCAACCAAAGTTTGCCTGACCTCTTTCTTGTGCGGGACGATAAGTCATCATAATAATTCTCCTGATTCAATCTTTGTATTTGATGGACTCATTATCCGTTCTCATTAAAAGAAATAAAATTGCATTAATTCGGCTATATCATTCCAATAAATAGAAAATTAAAACATTTAAACAATTAAATTTGACCAACTGGTCAGGTTTTAGGCAAAATTCGGGAAATTGTCGTAGTTCAAAAGCAGTAAATGTTCTACAGTTAATAATCGTAATAATGAGTGAAGAACAATCTATGGCGATAATCAATTTCGGCTCTATCAATATTGATCACGTGTATCAGGTAGAGCATTTTGTGCAGCCAGGCGAGACACTGGCATCCAAACAATATCAAAAACTGCTTGGTGGCAAAGGCGCCAACCAGTCTATCGCACTGGCTAAAGCAGGTACGGACATAAAACATGTCGGCTTAATCAATGAGTCGGACTTTTCCATGAAGCAGTCTCTAATCAGAGCTGGCGTTGACTGTAAATATGTCAGAGGCACCGAAACGCCGTCTGGCCACGCCATCATTCAAGTGGCAGATTCCGGTGAAAATTCCATTATTCTGTTTGCGGGCGCAAACCATGAGTTATCGGATGATCTTATCCGCCAGGCATTAGACAGTGCGTCACCGGGCGACTGGGTATTGATGCAAAACGAAACTAATGCCATTGCTGAAGTTATCGAACAAGCTAATGAGCAAAAACTCAAGGTGGCTTTTAATCCTGCCCCTATGACAGAGTCGGTAAAGAGCTTGCCGTTGCACAAAATTGATCTGCTCATTGTCAATGAGGTAGAAGCCGAAGCGCTAACGGGAGCCGATGAACTGGAAGCGATGGAGGGCTGGTTTAAACAAGAGCTACCTGACACAGCAGTCATCATTACCTTGGGTGCCAAGGGCGCCAAACTTATCACCAGTACCGGCAATACCTTTGCCGAAGCATTTTCAGTGCAGGCGGTGGATACTACTGCCGCTGGAGACACCTTTATTGGTTACTTTTTAGCAGGCTACATGCAAGAGTCTGAACCTGCACAGTGCATCCGAAAGGCCTGTGCTGCATCTGCGGTTGCTGTTACCCGAGTGGGTGCCGCCCAATCCATTCCTACCCTTGAAGAAGTCGAAGCGTTTTTGGCTGAACAAGGGTAATTATTTTACGTAAACACAAGGAATCAACATGGCAGAAAAAATTATCATTGATACCGATCCGGGTATCGACGACGCAATGGCCATCTTTTTCGCGTTTCAGTCACCTGATCTAGACGTATTGGGTCTCACTTCGGTATTTGGCAATGTGCCAGTCAAAATGGCTGCTCGCAATGCCGTGACTCTGTGTGACATCGCGGAAAAAGATATCCCTGTTTGCGAAGGGTTGGGGTTACCTTGGGTGGGTCCTGAATCGGGCTATGCTCACTTTGTGCATGGTGACGATGGTTTTGGCAACATCCATCCAAAACTGTCTGATAAACCCTTAGATCCGCGCAGTTCAGCGCAATTTATTATCGATACCGCTAAGCAATATCCGGGGGAAGTTACCTTGGTAGCGATTGGTCCACTCACCAATTTAGCCATGGTATTGAAGATGGAGCCTGAGATCACCAAGCTACTTAAAGGTGTGGTGATCATGGGCGGCGCTGCGCAAGTACCCGGTAATGTCACGCCAGTAGCAGAAGCGAATATCTGGAATGATCCGCACGCAGCGGATATCGTTTTTTCAGCGGATTGGCCACTGACCATGATTGGCCTTGATGTTACCTATGCGGTTTCTTACAACCAGGAATATTTGGGCAAACTGGCTGAGGTTAACCCTAAGCTGGGTGGCTTCGTTCATCAAGCTGCACAGTTTTACGCAAAATTCTACTCGGAAGTATTCCAGAATTCCGATGAAGAGGTGTGTTATTTCCACGATGCAATGGCTTTGGCCTACGTGATTGACCCCACCCTGTTTGATATGAAGCAGGGCAAGTTCCGCGTAGCCACTGATCCGCTATGCTACGGACAAACAACCTTTGCTCCACTGGATAAGATGATGTCACCCCAATGGGAAGACGCCCCGGTGATGCAAGCCGCATTGCAAGTCGATGAAGAGCGTATCAAAAAGCTGTTTATGGACACATACGCGCTTTAATCAATAAGCAATAAAGCATAATCAAGGCAGCTAAAATGGCTGCCTTTTTTGTGTGACTAACACACGGGTTGCTTTTGATGTTCACACAAAAATCTGTCTTTTATCTGAAATAAACAACATCTCGACCGAAGTGATGTTTCTTTTAAATTAACCAATGTTATAACCCCGACTCACTTACCCACTATCCAGGTACTATCGGGAATCGACAAATAATGCTCAAACGTCTGCTTGTTCTTTTTTTATTCTGCCTGTCATCAACATCCGTGATTGCTCAAACAGGTGACGAAACGCAACTTAAGATTGCCGAAGTAAAACAGGTTGTCGTTCCCTCTGAGAAACTTAAGCAAGACAGGAGTATCACGGTTTATCTTCCCGAGAGCTACCAGAGCACCAATAAAGACTATGCAACACTCTATTTGTTAGATGGTGAGCGACATTTGCCCCATGCCATTCTTGCCACCCGCTTGCATCAAGAACTGAACAATGTCCCGGAGATGATAATTGTCGCCATTAACAATAAAAAAGAAGATGGGGCGAGAGAGCAAGATCTGTATCACAATCGCGCAGCATTTAGCCATTTCATTACCAGTGAACTGCGTAGTTATATAAGAAAGAACTACAGAGCCAGCGACAGTGCATTACTCTATGGCCACTCACTGGCTGGATTTTTTGCATTAGACTTGATGGCGGCCCAACCACAGCAATTTTCAAGAGTGATTGCTGCCAGCCCCCCTTTACAGGGTGACGCAGAGCGTATTTACAATCAGTTATCAGAACACGAACTCCAAAAACAAACACACCTTTACCTGACCATCGCCGCGCAACATGAAGAAGGTGAATCAGAATTTTCCGCTTTTCAGCGTTTCTCAAAACTATTAGCAGACAGTTCACCAGAAAACTTGAATTGGAGCTCTCATGTCATGGCGGATCAAAGTCATATCAGTAATTATTATTTAACCTTCTTTAATGGCATTGCCAAAGTCTACAAGACTGCGGCAGAAAAATAATAGAGGCCGACAAGACGGCCTGTTATTTCACGCTCATTTCACACGGCTCCCGATACGCTAACAGCATATTCGTTTCGGGAGTCCATAATGTTAAAGAAAACCCTTATTTCAATGATCGTTCTGGTAGCCCTTGGTGCTGCCCTGTTTCATGGTAGTAAAAGCTGGTTAAAAAGCTTATTGCCAGACAAAGCCCACTTTCAGGCGTTAAAGCAAACACAAACCCAAGACTTGCCTTACGTGATGGAAAACGTCCTGGAAAATCGTGGCAAGATACTCGCGGTACTCACCAGCACTGACAAGATGGGCGACAACAAAGACACAGGCTATGAACATACCGAGCTGGCACGTGCCTATTATGTCTTTGTGGCCAATGGCTTTGAGGTGGATTTTGCCAGTCCTCTAGGGGGTCAGCCACCACGAGTGCTGGATGGTGAAGACATGGGCGCTTTCGACTATGCCTTTCTGAACGATAAGTCGATTCAAAAACGCCTTAACCAATCGATTCCATTAGCTAATATCGACCCAGAACATTATGAAGCTGTGTATTATGTTGGCGGTAAAGGCACCATGTTTGATTTTCCAGATAACCCAGACATTCAGCGCATTACCAAACAGATGTACCAGGATGATAAGGTCATCAGTGCGGTGTGCCACGGCCCGGCGGCGTTGGTGAATGTTAAGCTGGACAATGGTGACTGGTTGTTGGCCGATAAAAATGTCAGCGGTTTTACCAATGAGGAAGAGCTGATAATCATCCCTGATGCCGAAGAAATTTTTCCATTTTTGTTAGAGGATAAACTGGTGGCGCAAGGCGCTAACTTTAAACCCGGTAATACATATCTCGAGCAAGTCAGCCAAGATGGCAAGTTGATCACCGGACAAAACCCTTGGTCAGTATGGAAGATGGCGGAAATGGTGGTACAGGAGCTAGGATATACGCCTAAAGCAAGAAGTAAAACACCAGAAGAATACTCTATAGCGCTGTTGCAAACTTACGAAGAACAAGGCTTGCAAGCCGCACAAAAAGCCCTGATGGAAAACCCCGAATCTTATCAACAATTACTGTTGCTGATGCATGGTGTGCTGGCGTTAATGCAATTTGAGTTTGGCAAAAGCCTCGATATTTTCAGTCTTGCTCAAACTTTGAAAGTGGAATTACAAGCTTGATTACACATGGCGTATTCTTTGCGAATACGCCAACATCTCTCGCGGAATGACAGCAAGTTAGCCCCCTAACAGCCCTTTCAGTTTTGCTTTGGCTTTTTCTTCCAGCTTCTGCTTTTCTTCTTCCAGTTTTTGCTTAGCTTCGTCTTCAAAAATCCCTTTTACTTTGCGTTTGCCTTCTTTGATTAGATTATCCAGCATGGCATCCACAATTGCTGCGCCCACTTGGTCGGCTGGAATACCATCCGGCACACCAACGGCATCGGCATAAAAGGTGGGTAATGTCATCTCAAACTCGCGTTTGTCGGCTGGCAATTGCTCCAGCTCGAGCGCTTGCAAGTTAAGTTTCAGCTTAACCGCTTGCACCTTGATTTTCTTAACGCTGACAAGTGGGTTGGCAGCCTCGCCTGTTGGCTCTGAGGTTTCAGATTGCGGCAATGAAGCTTGCAGATTCTCTTTAAGTGTTATCAGGTTAGCCTTGCCCGCACTGCCCAGCTCGTAGAGTACTTCTGGTGCATCAATGAGTATCTCTTCAATGACATAAGGCTCACTGGTGGACGTTCCCAGATCCAATCTCACGGTATTCAATTTAAAAGCATCATCAACTGAATAGCCTTCGGGATTGGCAATACTCAATCCACCTATGGTGATTTTAGCTTCCGTTAACTTAGTTTCAACTTTGCTCACAGTTACCGAGGTTTTTGTCACCTTACTTCCCTGTGTCTCAATCTGCTGTTTGATCAGATCATCCAGACCAGATAGTCCCAGAAAAACAAAACCACCAGCGGCGATCAAGATAACCAGCAAAACGATGAGGACTTTTTTCATTAGCAACTCCCTATTGTCATTAATTTGAATATCTACACTGTAGATCAATTTCAAAACCTTATGTGCCAGTGTATTGGAATTAGGCGAAATCGAAAACCGGGTAATCAAAGATTCATAGTAATTGACAGCGGACACCTTGAATCTTCTATTTTTTAGAAATCTTAAGGCTATTTATTGCACTTTTAAAATCATTTGATCGAACTATTATTATCCCTGTCGAAACAAATTACTAACCTTCAGAGGATATATACCCAAACTACCTCAAGATACTCGACTTCAGCGGGAGAATAAAAGGATTTAGGCAAGGTAAATTGGAGATGGCATGGTTGTTCTCACGTCGATACAATTTGACGCCGCATAAATACTTTTAGGCCCCGCCCTTCGGGAGCTTCACAGCGCTTCCATTACTGTGTTGCACTTGTTTGAAAGGTAGCCGACATTCCTTCTCAAGTGCGCCTTGTACTGAAAGCGCTATGATAGCTCTGAAGCATGCATCTTGAGGTGGTTTGGGTATAAACATGAAAACTGAAATCTTAACTTTTGATCAAAACGGTACGCTAGCTTCTATTATCGATGTAATTGCCCGAATCTTATTAAGTACGCTGTTCTTGCTGGCAGGTAGCAACAAAATCAGCGCTTATGAAGGCACTGCTGGCTGGATGGAAGCAATGGGCGTACCCGGCGGCTTGTTGCCACTGGTTATTTTCGCTGAAATTGGCGGCGCATTGGCGCTTATCCTTGGCTTTCAAACACGCCTGGCGGCCCTGGGTTTAGCCGTATTCTCCATCGCTTCAGCCCTAGTTTTCCACAATAACATCGCTGATCAGGCGGAATTTTTAAATTTCTTTAAAAATCTGTCTATGGCGGGTGGCTTCCTGGTACTGAGTATTAATGGCGCCAAAAAATTCAGCCTTGA
Source organism: Planctobacterium sp. AWM4_229 (assembly GCF_056160305.1). Lineage (NCBI taxonomy): Bacteria > Pseudomonadati > Pseudomonadota > Gammaproteobacteria > Alteromonadales > Alteromonadaceae > Planctobacterium > Planctobacterium sp. AWM4_229. The sequence goes on from NZ_JBSWWX010000007.1 coordinate 56,175, forward strand.
TGCTCTATTCAATAAGCAGTGAGCATTTAACAAATAGGGACAGCAAGTAGTGACTGTTGACCCCTCCCTGCATTTCAAAGCCGCCTCAGTGCGGCTTTGTTTTTTGAGTCTTCTTTGCTATAAACATTTCTCTAATCAACTACTCGAAACTCACAGTGGTCATTCAGGCAAGCAAAACAGAGCGCAAACAATTAAGACAGCAACTCAGAAAAGCCAGGCAATCATTAAGCACAGAGCAACAACAAGACGCCAGTATTAAATTGCTGGACAATATTGTCGCCAATAATGTCTTAAGCAACGCTGAAACCTGTGTCTTTTATCTGGCCAATGATGGTGAGCTAAACCCCAAGCCATTGATTGAATACTGTTGGACAAAAGCAATTAAAACCTCTCTCCCGGTTATCCATCCATTTGCCAAAGGTCACTTACTGTTTTTGCAATACTCAGCCAACAGTAAGATGCGTAGCAATCAATACGGCATTGATGAGCCCGTCTGTGAAGTACCTGATATTGTGCCATTGACCCAACACCAACTGATATTCACCCCGCTAGTGGGATTTGACTTAAATGGCAATAGATTAGGTATGGGCGGGGGTTATTACGATCGCACCCTATCTTCACTTAAACAGCAAGCAAACATTAGCCTCATAGGCCTAGCTCACGATTGTCAGCAAGTAGACGCATTACCTCAGGAAAATTGGGATATTCCGCTTGATAAGATCATTACCCCGAGCAGAATAATTAATTGCAGCTAATGGGTTTGCAGGTAAAAGATTCCCGGTATAATTTCCCCAAACATACCTCAAAACGAGTAAACAAATGGATCAGGACCAGAAAAAACGCGCTGCCGCTGCCGCAGCCTTGTCGTACGTTCAACCAGACAGCATTATTGGTGTGGGTACAGGCTCCACCGTTAATTATTTTATCGAAGGGCTGGCGGACATCAAAAACGACATACAGGCCGCGGTTTCCAGCTCTGAAGAAAGCACCAAACGACTCAAAGCACTCGGCATTGAAGTTATGGATTTAAATAGCGTGGGCAACTTTGACATTTATGTTGACGGCGCCGATGAGATCACTGAGCACAAACACATGATTAAAGGTGGTGGTGCTGCCCTTACCCGCGAAAAAATTGTTGCCGCGGTGGCCGATCAATTCATTTGCATTATTGACGATACCAAACAAGTGCCTATGCTGGGCAAATTCCCCTTACCAGTTGAGGTTATCCCCATGGCTCGCTCCTATGTTGCCAGAGAACTACTTAAACTAGGTGGGGATCCTGTTTACCGCGAGGGTGTTATCACGGATAACGGCAATGTCATTTTAGATGTGCACAACTTAAAAATTCTGAATCCCGTGGAACTTGAAAAACAAATCAATGCCATTGTGGGTGTCGTAACCAATGGCTTGTTTGCCAAACGCGGGGCAAACGTTGTACTGGTAGGCACAGATTCTGGTGTGGTTACGATTAAATAGTCTGCCATCGTGTAACCTTCCTGTACGTTTGTAAATAATGGGTTGCCAGTAAAATAAAGGCTTGCAGTTCACGTGCAATTTGCTATTGTTGCGCAACCCATTTTAGACGTCCAGACATCTAATTTACATTATCCGCGAATTCGAACCACAAATAGCGTTTCTGTTTTCGCTAAGCTATTGAAGTTTCAAGGTATATTCACCATGAGTAAAGTTTCTCTCCCAAAAGATAAGATTAAAATCCTGTTGTTAGAAGGCGTACACCAAAGTGCCCTGGAAACCCTGAAAAACCAAGGTTACAGCAACATTGAATACCTTAAGACTTCCCTACCTGAAGCTGAGTTAATGGAAAAAGTCGCCGATGTGCACTTTATCGGTATCCGCTCCAGAACCCAACTCACGGAACAAGTGGTTGCTGCGGCATCCAAATTAGTGGCGGTAGGCTGTTTTTGCATTGGCACCAACCAGGTTGATCTGATAGCAACACAAGCCCGAGGCATTCCCGTCTTCAATGCGCCATTTTCTAATACTCGCTCTGTAGCAGAGCTGGTACTTGGCGAAATCATTCTGTTGTTGCGTGGGATTCCTGCTAAAAATGCCCATGCTCACAATGGTGGCTGGGATAAAAGCGCTGTGGGTAGCTTTGAGGCACGCGGTAAAACCTTGGGTATCATTGGTTACGGCCACATTGGTACACAACTTTCAATTTTGGCAGAGCACTTGGGTATGAAAGTGCGCTTCTACGATATTGAAGATAAGTTGGTGCTGGGTAACGCTGAACAAGTGGCGTCTTTAACTGAGCTACTAAAAACATCGGATGTGGTCTCTTTGCATGTACCTGAAACGCCATCTACCAAAGATATGATTGGCGCTGCCGAACTGGAAGTGATGAAGCAAGGGTCGATTTTAATCAATGCCTCCAGAGGAACAGTGGTAGATATCGATGCCTTAGCAGACGCACTACGTGCTAACAAAATTGGCGGTGCCGCTATTGATGTATTCCCGGTAGAGCCGAAATCCAATAGTGAAGAATTTGTCTCTCCACTGCGCGAGTTTGACAACGTGATCCTCACTCCCCACGTCGGTGGCAGCACGCAAGAAGCACAGGAAAATATCGGTAAAGAAGTGGCAGGTAAAATCGCAAAATACAGCGACAATGGCTCAACACTATCGGCGGTTAACTTTCCCGAAGTATCTTTGCCAGAGCACATTGGTCGTTCACGCCTGTTGCACATACACAAAAATGCACCTGGTGTACTAACGCAAATTAACCAGGCGTTTACGGAAATGAATGTCAACATCGCCGCACAGTACCTGCAAACCAATGAGAATATTGGTTATGTGGTTATTGATGTAGAAACCGACCACGCAGAAGATGCCTTCCAGGCGCTGCAAGCCATTAACGGTACGATTAAGACTCGTATCCTGCACTAAGCTTTTTTCTGGTTGAATCCGGTAGTCTGCACTGCCGCGAATCAATCGTTCGATGATGCCGATTTAGAGATGAATGCTCATCTTTAAATTTGGCTCTTTGATGCGACTTATTAGAAGAGGAGTTTTCCCTCTTTGAAGCTTCCCCCTTTTTGCCAAGACGCGGGAGCGCAGATGAAAAACGTGTAAGTAGCGCACTTTTAAACTGTTATCCGCCAATAATCGGTATGACGTCCATACTTTTGTGTAGAATTCTGATTATTTGGATGTGCTGGCTATCAACTCGTTTATAAAAAATCACATGACTTCCTTGCGGAAACTTTCGGTAGCCAGGTCGGATTTCATCGCAGGCTTTTCCTGCATCCTTGTTTTCTGTTAATAACCAAAAAGAAGCATCAAGCTGTTTAAGGTAAATATTCCTCTGCTCTCTCCCCCAGCGGCGTTCAGTGAACATTGCAATTTCTCTTAGATCTGCTTTTGCCTTTGAGGAAATTTGAAAAGGCTTCACTTCTGTTTCTCGTTGTCCAATTCAGCGATAAAGTCATCCATATCAAATTCAGCGATCCCACTTTCTTCACCTTCAACCAAAAGCTGACGTAGCGTTTCTAATTTGGTTTCCTGTGTTTCAAGCAAACGCAATGCAGATCGTATCACCTCACTGGCAGATCCATAGCGTCCACTTTGAATTTGATTTGTTATAAAACCATCAAAATGCTCACCCAAAGTGATACTAGTGTTTTTAGCCATAACTTTACTCCGAGTACCAATATATACCTATGTTTGGTATCTTCATAGTATAGATTGAGTTTGCCGCATAACAAGAAAATTCAAAAATGACCAAATACTCGTTGGTTGGGGCTCTCTCTTCAAGCAGTATTGCCAACCAATATTTGCCCTTTAATTTTGTAATTTGCCTCTTATGGAGTTTTCGATGAAAAAAATTTGTATTGCATTGTTTTGTCTTTTTTCTTTTCAATTGGTAGCTGGAGAACTGATTAAAAATGCTGAAATATACAAAATATCTAGTTCAAATGATGGTTCGACTGATAACTTTTGGATTTATGTGACTGCTGGTGAAGGGATTTGTAACAATAAAGCAATTGTTTTCCCAATGGAATTAAGCCCTTCACCTGAGTTTCACCAAAGAATGTTTTCGCTCGCCATTGCGGCGTTTACTACTGGTAATAAGAAAGTAAAAATTGTTGCGATAGGAACCGATGATTGCAAAAAGGCATCTTTTATCGAACTATCAAAATAATCCTGAACGAAAAGTTTAAACAAAGGCAAATACTGGTTGGCTGCCACCTACTCTTAAAGCTGTATAGCCAATGAATATTTGCTCTTTGATATAGTAGTTAGCAGACTCAAATTCTTGAAGGAGAAATGGTTTTTGAAAATTTTTTTAATTGTAATTTTTTATATTGTATCGTTTTCAGCGATATCCGGTGGATGGACAAGTACGGCACCCGTTGATGAGCTCGAAATCGTTCGTGGGCAAGGCTTTTTCCTGAAAGGGAGTTTTGGTAATCCATCAGAATGTACAAACGAAAATACATTGTTTGTATACAAATCTCATTCTCAATACGATCAGATGCTATCCATAGCTCTGTCAGCATTTATGAGCGGGAAAAAGCTAAGAATTTACACACATCAATGTGCAAATTTTGGATGGCATGGTGGTACTCACAACGAATTGACAAATGATGGAGCCATGTTTATTAAACATTAAGCAGCTAAAAAACGTTTAAACTTCGACGTGTGCTTACTGTCTATAATTCTTTAGGAATTATAGACAGTAATTAATCGCCCTTCGAATTGGCCCATATTGATTAGCAGTTATCTTAAATATGCGGTCATTTCATCCTGTCAAAAACAGCACTCTAGAAGCTTCTTTAATAACCACCCGATTGCGAACTCGAAGTCCATAAGTGTTCTATCACTGTGCGAGTTAAGCCTCCTGTGAAGAAGAAACCTGAAGCAGTGACATCAGGGATGATGTCTCATCCGATATTGTAGATTTGATATATAAGTTCGCATTGAACTACATAGAAGTAGTGAATGTCGTTTTTGTTAGGAACAGTAACCGGCCATGCGGACAAAGGTGGTTGATATGGGTACCTTTGTCGAACTGGAGTCTAAGGTATCCCCACAATCAATTGAATTTTTGCCAATCTACTGCCCCTCAAAGTTGCATTTATATTAATAAATTCATAGGGTTATGAAGTTAAAGTGTTTTACCAACAAGTTAAGATACTTAGAATAAGTGGGCTAACGAAGTCTAATATTGTCGTATCGCATTGAAGTAAATAAACCACCCTATTTCCCCTCATGAAGCGCCATTGAAATACGTGAAGCAAGTTACCGGTGTTTTTCAGGGAAGAAAATCAAGTCACGCCTAAGCATGGACGCGCATCGTGACGACGGAAACTTGTAGTTTTTCAATGGATCAAGCGTAATGTGGGGAGCCTTTTTCTTTCGCATACGGTTTCTTTTTGGCAAAAAGAAATGGTATGTGGACCAAAGGGATTTGGTTCAGAAAAGCCATGGATGGCGTCTGTCAGGCTACATCGAAGTTAAAAAAGATATAGGGATTCTTAAGACTGAATTTCGCCCAACAATCTAATCAAATATTATCGAGCGACGTCCTGATATCACAATGCGATGCTGTAGGTGCAGCTCCACTGCCCGCAGTAAGGTTTCAGTTTCGATGGACTTGCCCATGTTGACCAATTCATCTGCCGTCTGGCGGTGAGTAATGGGTTTGACGTTTTGCATGATGATGGGCCCTTCATCCAGCTCTTCCGTAACGTAATGCGCCGTAGCACCGATAAATTTAACACCGTATTCTCGGGCTTGATGATAAGGCTTTGCCCCTACAAAAGCAGGTAACATGGAATGGTGAATATTGATCATACGTCCAGACCAGCGAGATAAAACATTAGGCGGTATGATCTGCATATATTTTGCCAGCACCACCACATCAATACCGTTTTGCTCAAAAAGTGCCAGCGCTTTTTCTCCCTGTGCTTCACGGGTTTCTGGCGTAATCGGCAAATAGTGGAAGGGTAAATCAAAGCGTTTAGCGTCCACTTCCATATCCATGCGGTTACTTACCACCATGGTTGGCTCAACATTCCATTCGTGAGACAATATTTTGGCTAACATACCGTAAAAACAGGGTAGTTGTTTGGTAACCATGATGGCCATCTTTAAAGGCCTGTCCATAATGCGCAAGTCCAACGTTAACTGGTATTTACCGTTAATATCAGCTTTTAAGGCATCGATTATCTCATCTTCAGGCACCTGAAAACCCGCCAACTCCCACTCCATTCGAGCGAAGAACATGCGCGGCTCAGTTTCAACGTCAACGTACTGATCAAAATCAGTGATATTGCCATTATTCTTGTAGACGAATTGTGTGAGAGCGGCCGCCACACCGGCTTGTAGTGGTCCTGAAACCACGAGGGTTGCGCGTATTGTCATACCAAAGAGAAGATAACTTTTGTTACTGTGAGTTCCCGCTTTACCCGGCCATCTCAGGGGCCATGGAGTTCTCACTACTGGTTAGTGTTTGAGACAAAGCATAATCGCCAACAGCGCTTTCTGAAAGCGGTTTTGAAAAAAAGAAGCCTTGCAGTGCATGAATGCCTAAATTTTGTAGGAATTGCATCTGATGCTCCGTTTCAACGCCCTCTGCTACGATTTGCAATGCCATTTCTTTAGCCATCATATTTGTCGCTCTTAATATCACACCGCCATTAGCCGCCAGATTGGTAACAAAATGCCGATCTACCTTGATACAATTTACCGGTAGTTGCTCTATCTGTGATAAAGAAGAATAGCCCGTTCCAAAATCATCAATGGCAATGGTCACCCCGAGCGCCTTAACCTCTTGTAGCGCTCTTCTGGCCTGCTCTATATCGCCGCAAAAAACCGTTTCAGTGATCTCCAGATTCAATTTTTCGGGCGCTAACCCGCTCACCGTGAGGGCGTGCTGTACAGAGCGAATAAAATTGACGTGCAACAACTGATGGGTAGAAATGTTAACTGATACCCCGGCATTCTGTTGCGCTTGCCACCTTGACGCACTCAAACAGGCTTGCACCAGAACCCATTCGCCAATCGCGACAATCAACCCTTGTTTCTCAGCCAGTTCAATAAATATCGTAGGTGGAATTTCAGTATCATTAAACTTCCAGCGTGCAAGTGCCTCAAAACTCAATACTTTTTGCTGCTTTATATCAACGATAGGCTGAAACTCCAGGCGTAACTGGTGTTTTTCCAGCGCCTGTTCCAGGCCAATTTTTAGTTTTTCCTTCTCATTGAGGCTGTGCAATATAGCACTGTCAAACATTACCGGAGTCGCATCGCGATTGTACTTTTGCTCAAACATGGCAATGTCTGCCATGTGGATTAGCTCATTAGCATTGATACTGTGGGTCGGAAAAAGAGCGATGCCTATAGAGGCACTGAGAAAGCTATCAGTTTCTTCCGGCACGGGAATGCCTCCAATCCTCTGCATGAGCTGTTGCGAAAAATCACGCGCCTGTTGCTCAAGGCTACTTACGCTGTTATTTTTTCTATCAGATACAGCATCGTCACACTCTTGTACAATAACAAACTCATCGCCCCCCCAACGCCCAATGGCTACTTTTTGGTTAATGGCAAGTAACGTTGCAGCGACACTGCGCAACACCTTATCACCGGCATCATGCCCGAGGCTGTCATTGATTTTTTTAAAATTGTTTAGGTCCACAAACAACAGGAAAAAGCCGGTGCTTTGCTCGATACTTTGCGCTATCCGCGCCTCCAATGCCTCTAAAATAGCCGCTCTGTTTAACAGACCAGTCAAAGAGTCCTGCTTATTGAGCTTGATGATCTGGCGGGTACGCTGATGCACTTTCTCTTCAAGCTGTTCATTGACCTTGTTCAACTCATCCATCGCTTCACATAACTTTTGATTACTTTCCCTGACTGCCTCTTTTTCTTTTTCTACCTGCCCAAGCAGAACGGCATTTTGATTTTTTAATGAAATGGCATCACTGGTAAACTTAGATGCTTGTGTGGCGGAAACAAACATGACTGCGGCATAGATAAACCCCATCGTGCCCAAGGTCTGCATAATGGGTTCATTCGACATAACCGACAATATCGATAGGGGTAGCAGCATAAACAGGCTGTATAACCTGGAAATTCTTTTATCTGCAGAAAGTACTGTGACACTACCACCTGCAAGTGCGGCATAAATGATGGCAGTAGCGGTATACTCAAGTGTGTCCAAAGTATTAAATACCAGAAACGGGTAGATAGCCCACGCAATTGCCGTCACCAGTACTTGCGTGAAAAAGCGCTGTTTATAATGTACAGCTTGAGAGTCAGGAATTGTGTTGTTTAGGTAAAACGTAAAATAACAACTATCCAATAAGCGGCAGGTTAACAAGGTGGCCATAAAAGCAAACCAGATTAACTTTTCATAGTGACTTTGCTCATTGTAGAATGCAAAAGCCAGCACCGAGGAGGCGAGAAAGTTCACCACGTGACCGCCATAACTGTTACGGTATAAGATGGTTACCGCATCAGCGCAGTTCTTGTCTTGTATGCTAGAATTGTTGCTCATTCGAAAAGATCGTGCTTTATCGTCATTTATGACATAAATGACTTGGCTACTCCAGAATAACCTATTAAATATAGACTAAAGTCTGATAAAACATAGTTTTACTACTTCCAGAGGCAATCATGATAAATGTGGCGTTAATCGGCTTTGGTAGCATTGCGCAAAACCTGCACCTTCCTCTACTAAAGAATCATCCAGAACTCAATTTATCTGCCGTGTCCAGCTCTAAACCAGAACTTGTGGCGTCGATGCTACCAGAAGCGAAATGCTATGCCTCCCCTGATGAACTTTTGGCAGCAAGCGATGCCGACCTGGTAGTGGTAACGACTCCTAATCAATATCACTACCCCATAGCGATGAAAGCGCTGAAATCAGGACGGCATGTGGTAGTTGAAAAACCCGTCGCTTTGCATCTCAAAGAAATACAGGATCTGCAACGCCATGCAGAGCAGCAAGATGTGCAGCTTTTTCCCTTTCATAACAGGCGTTGGGATGGTGACTTTCAAACAGTCGCGCAATTAATTACCGATAAAAAACTTGGGGAGATAAAGCGCTTTGAATCAAACTTTGATCGCTTCAGACCAGTCCCAAAAAGCAAGTGGAAAGAGCAGCCCGGACCGGGCAGTGGTTTGTGGTTGGATCTGGGCCCCCACCTGTTAGACCAGGCACTTTATCTATTTGGTAGCCCCGAGGCCATTACTGCGAGAGTATTGAACACTCGTAGCGGTAGTGCTGTCGACGACTACTTCAACGTACAACTGCACTATACCGACAAAGAAGTGCTACTTGCGGCTTCAAATCACAATGCTGCGCCGGTGAAGCGCTTTGATCTTCAGGGCACCAAAGGGACTTTCGTGAAATACGGTATGGATGTACAGGAAGCACAACTGCAAGCGGGTATGGCAATTGATGACGAAAGCTACGGTCAAGACTCAGTAAGCAACTTCGGAACCCTATATACGGTCAATGAGCAGGATACAACCGAGCTTGAATCCCTTACAGAGCAAACGGTTCCCACCTTACGTGGTAACTATATGGACTTCTATGAACAAATAGTGCAGGCCATTCGTTACGAATCGCCATCACCAGTTTCAATCAAGGCGGCTGCAGAAGTAGCGCGCTTTTTACAACTTGCTCTATTAAGTCAAAAGCAAGGTAAAACCATCAAAGTCCGGCAGTATCGTGAAGAATAATTTTCTCCTGACGCGAATCGGTACTATCATGCAGATTCTAACGTCGAAAAATCGCTGTTCTGATAAAAAACGAAAAATAACATCATGACTTCTACTTCATTTAACGGGTTTAATTCCCTCAGAACCAGAATACTGCTGAACTTCTTGTTGATGCTGACTCTGGTGGTTATCGTAACGCTCTATACGGTGCAATCAGCAACCTATAAACACAGCACTGGTCAGTTGATGTCTTATGCTCAAACCTCAGCCAGCGTGGTGCAAGACAAAATTGAAAACCGCTCAATCTCGTTGCGTGATGCCCTCAACACCCTAAGCAAAGACTTTAGTTTTAAACAACTTATTGCCACCAGCGAAGATGACACAGCCAGTCTGTTGTCAGCCCTGGAGAATTTCCAGGCGCGGGCCGGCGCCGATATAGCCTGGGTGCAAGACAAAGACGGCCGCAATATTGTGTCCAGTCCCCTATTACCCTCCCAGGACTTAAATATCGACGCTTCTAACTTTTTACCTGATGGCATTCATTGGCACAGTGTCGAAGATACCGTGTATCTGGTGCGCTCCATGCCTGTGAAATTTGTGGAAAGCTCACGCAATATTAATGCTTGGGTATTCATGGGTATCAAGGCCGAAAACCTGTTCAACGACCGCCTTATCAGCCTGACAGAAATGAACATGAGCCTGATTTTTATCGGAGCCGAAAATAGACTCGTTGCCACCACCCACGCAGCTGAAGAGGCTGAATTCCTGGTACAGCAAACGATTTTAGTCAATGGCGAACTCAACCAATTCTCCGATGAGCTCAGCCAGTGGATATACATCGCCAGTGAACTGGGCAGATGGCGTGATATGCCCATGGAATTGGTCTTGAGTACAGTAGAAGACAAGGCTTATCTGTCCTACAACAGTCTTTTGGGGCAGCTTATTTTCATTCTGGTGATTGCCGCTGTGATGGCGCTTGTGGCTGCAGCTTTGTTATCAAATGGCATCACCCGTCCGGTAACCCGTCTGGTGGATGTCGCCAATAAAATTCGCCAAGGCAAATACGTTGAAGAGTTTCCCAAAGCCAGCACCAATGAAGTGGAGTCTCTATCGGGCGCTATCCATTCGATGCAGGAGGGTATTAAAAAGCGTGAAGAAGAAATCCAATACCTGGCTTATTACGACTCACTAACCCACTTGCCCAATCGCAACCAGTTTAAAAACCACCTGGCAGAAAATATTGCAACACATCCTGACCGACAACTGGCTGTGTTGATGATGGACCTGGACCGCTTCAAAGAGATCAACGATACCATTGGCCATGAAGCCGGTGATCAATTGCTTAAAGAAATCGCCAATCGTCTGAAAGCCTTTGCTTATGAGGGCGTGTTCATAGCCCATATTGGCGGCGATGAATTTGCCATTGTGGTTGAAGACATTACCGGACGAGATCCCAAAGCCGTAGCGGAAAATTTCTCAGGTTTGTTTGACCGCCCATTTGTCATCGAGCAACTTTCTCTGGATGTGGATATCAGTATGGGTATTGCCACCTATCCGCAAGATGCGCAATCATCTGAAGGACTATTACAATGTGCGGATATTGCTCTATACAGTTGTAAAGGTAAACACTTCCCCTACGCCATCTACCAGGACAGTTTAAACAAATACTCTGTACAACGACTCAGCTTAATGTCGGAATTACGCGGGGCACTGGCAGAGGGACAACTGCAGCTGTTTTATCAACCCAAACTAGCCATTAGTGAGCGTAAAATTACCACTGTCGAATGTCTTATCCGCTGGATACATCCGGTACACGGCTTTATTCCCCCAGATGATTTTATCCCCTTAGCAGAGCAAACGGGTGCCATCAGAGACGTCACCCACTGGGGCCTGCGCGTTGCCTTTAAACAATACAAACAGTGGCAAGAACTGGGTTATGACATTGGCATGGCGGTGAACATTTCGGCAATCGATCTGGTGGATATGCAATTACCCACTTATGTTGCGGAGTTAATGTCGGAATTTGATGTGGACAATACCATGCTCACTTTGGAAGTTACCGAGAGCGCGGTTATGTCTGATCCTGAAAGCGCCTTAAAGGCCCTAAATACCCTCAGACGTATGGGCATTACCCTGTCTATCGATGATTTTGGAACAGGTTACTCTTCCATGGCACAACTTAAAAAAATGCCAGTGGATGAGCTGAAAATAGACAAGGCTTTTGTGCTGGATTTGGCTAAAAGTGAAGACGATAAAATCATGGTGAGAACACTCATGTCACTGGCACAAAATCTCGGATTGAAAACCGTGGCTGAAGGCGTTGAAGATGGTGAAACACTGAAGTTTTTACAGGAAGTGGGATGCACCAAAGCACAAGGGTTTTATATGAGTCGCCCATTACCCGCGGATAAATTTAACGACTGGCTAAAAGACTTCAATGCTGATGACTTTTATCTGGATTCAAGCGAGTAAATATTTATCACTTTGATCAAGCACTAATGATACTTATCTTGTGAGCCAATCGCATCAGCACCGCTTTCAGAGCTTAACCGCATCGCTTGAGAAATTTGCGCCGATTTGGCGCACCTCTGCATTCAAAAATCAAAGGCCACAATGGACTTTGCAATACCCGCAGTTGGCCGATTCATTACTTGAGTTAAGTGATGAACAACTGCTTACACTAGAGCACTCACCTGAGCAACTGCACGAATTTTTGCATAGCCACCTGGCTGAATACGAGTCGCTTATGGCCGCCATTCAGCTACCCAAAAACTCCGGCACAATTACTCCACCCAAGTTCTCCGAAGTGGGTATTCCCGGTAGAAAATGGCAACAGATTCTCGCTTTTCTGGCTACACCCCAGACGCTTCCATGTAACTCAAATAACATCGAACTGGTGGATTGGTGCGCGGGGAAAGCTCATCTTGGAAGAGTTGCAGCTTTAATCAGACATACCCCACTAACAGCCATAGAGTATAACTCAACACTCTGCGAAGAAGGTTTGAAACTGGCTGAAAAGTCCCAGACAAAAGCCGAATTTATTTGTACTGATGTCTTAAGCGATAATATTGAATTCAGCAGTAACCAGGAAGTTATGGCACTGCATGCCTGTGGCGATCTGCATAGAAAACTGTTATCGGACTGGAAGCAAAGTGATTCGGCAAAGTTAGTGCTCGCGCCTTGTTGCTACGAAAAGTGGTTAAAGAATAATTATTCCCCCCTTTCCCCACAGGGGATTGAGCACAACTTAAACTTAACTCCGGCACTTGTTAAATTGGCCATGCAAGAGACAGTAACAGCTCCAGAGCGTGAGCAAATACTGCGACATAAACTGCAAACGGCCAGATTGGCTTTTGATATGTTACAGCGACAAGTGAGAGGCATTGATGAGTATTGGCAAACGCCATCTCTGGCGTTAAGCAAAGCCAATTTGCCCATTAAAGAGCTAGTGCAACTAATGGCACATTACAAAGGACTGACTCTACCAGCAGACGTAAACTATACAGAATTGCAGCGTCAAGCTAGCGCTCGTTATCAACAGTCCCGCCGCTTAGGGTTGGCCGCCCAAGGCTTCAGACGGGCTTTAGAATTGTGGCTTGTTTGTGACCTGGCCTTATACCTGGAGCAAGATAATATTCAGGTTGAACTGCAGGAGTTTTGTGAGCGCAGCCTGACCCCCAGAAACATCCGGTTAACCGCTTTCAGACGTTAAAAAAAGTTATATACCAGAGTCACTGCGGTTTCGGTATCCAGGTTCTCCGCTCCCTCTTCCACCTCAGTATTGTGGTTGAGAATAACGGATACCTTCATGGACATTGAGCCATTTATCTTAGCTGACACCGAAGATTCGGAGCGTGACTTAGTATTCAGGGAGCCTATTTCCGTGCTGAGGATCTGTTTGATATTGGCATTTTTAGAGATCTTCCAACCATAATCCAGTTGCCCACGTAAGATCATGCCACTGGCATCTTCACCTTCCTGTAACTCCTGGAAGGCATACCCAGGACCAATACTGTAGGTAAAGTGACTGTTCGGCTTTTTAAACCACTGACTGCTCCAGCCTGCTGCGATCGTGGCCTGATATTCGAAACTGCTAAAGCGCGCATCTTCATAAGATGCAAAAGCGAATAGTCTATTATCAGGATCGGTCAGTTTGTAATTGGCCTGACTGGAAATGAAAAAGCGCTGCGCCGTGGTTTGTGTTTCTTCATACTCATCGCCCGTGGCATCGTCCACTAACATCACGTCGTCCTGGCGATAAAGTGCTTCGATCACATAGTCATTGCTCCAGTCCTGCATTTCATGGTGAGAACGTAAAGAGCCTTTAAAAGAGGTGGTCTGGGTGTTTCCGCCGCTAAAAATAGAGCCAAATTCGCCTTCTAAGGTAAAGTCTTTTTGCTCTTCTTCAGATACGGCCCCTGAAGCGCAAACTGAGCCAGATAAAACACTGAGAAAAATTGTAAAAGCAAAATTTGTTATTTTCATAGCCTACCCTTTTTTGCGGGCAGCATTTTAAGTGAAGCAAAATGGGAAGTCTAGACGTCTGAAAACGTATTCAATAGTTATTTGAAGAAAGTATGAAAGCGACAACATGAAGCGGGCAACAAAGCTACCCGCCGACATAAAAACAAGATGTTTAGGTGCGAGAAGCGGCGAAAATCGCTTCGATGGAATCACCCAACATTTGATTAAATTCTGCATCAGATTGTTGCGCTGATAACCCTTGTGCCAAAGCACGAGAGAAACTGGCAATCATGCCCTGATTGCGGGCGATAATGGCATTGGCATCATCGCGGGAATAACCTCCCGACAGCGCCACTACACGAACCACGTTTTTGTGCTCCATCAGCACCTTGTAGAAATTATCTTCAGAGGGCAATGTAAGCTTTAACATGATCAATTCATCATCCGCCAAACCATCCAATTGCTTCTGAATTTCATCGCGCATGATGGCTTCAGCTTGCGCTTTTTCTGGAGAGTGAATATCCACTTCTGGCTCAACAATTGGCACTAAGCCTTTAGCACAGATTTGTTTGGCTACTTCAAACTGTTGTGCCACTACATCAGCGATACCTTGTGGGTTGGCCAGCTTGATAACAGAACGCATTTTGGTACCAAAAACGCCTTGAGCAACGGCTTTATCCAATAGTGCATCCAGTTCTGGCATAGGTTTCATCACCTGCACGCCATTGGCTTCATCCGCTAAGCCTTTGTCCACTTTTAGAAAAGGAACAACTTGCTTATTTTCCCACAAATAGGCTGCACTCATTTTGCCTTCAATCTGACGATCAAGGGTATTCTCAAACAAAATCGCGCCTAACACTTTATCACCGGTAAATGCAGGACTGGTAATGATACGGGTACGCATAGCATGCACCGTGTCAAACATTTCCTCGTCATTGCTGTAAGCACTTTCTGCAACGCCGTATTGCAACAGCGCTTTAGGGGTGCTTCCGCCACTTTGATCAAGGGCTGCGATAAATCCGTCAGTGTCACTGACTTTTTTCAACATTTCAGCGTTGGCTGGTAAAGCCATCGTAATTTCTCCTGAGTGCGAGCCTGTGCTAACGCCGCCAGACTCATAGGGTTACAGTGGAAAATATCCTGTTCTTATTATTTTTTCCGTTTATTTTTTTAGTGCGCTTAGCTAGCGCGTTTTTCTAACATCGCAACGGCGGGTAGAACCTTGCCTTCAAGGAATTCCAGGAACGCCCCTCCACCCGTTGAGATATAAGATATTTTATCGGCGATATTGTACTTGTCTACAGCCGCTAGCGTATCACCGCCACCAGCGATAGAAAATGCATCACTGTTGGCGATTGCCAACGACAGCGCCTTAGTGCCTTCACCAAACTGGTCAAACTCAAAAACGCCCACCGGACCGTTCCAAACGATAGTACCTGCGGACTTGATCAACTCAGCCAGACGCGCAGCGGTTTCAGGGCCTATATCAAAGATCATATCGCCATCTTCCACCTGCTCAACATCTTTAAGGTGCGCCGCCGCGTCTTCTGCGAATTTATCACCTACGATAACATCTACCGGTACCGGAATATCACCACCATTGGCTTGAGCGTTTTCTAACAAGCGATTGGCTTCCGGAATAAGATCAGCTTCATATAAGGATTTGCCGACATTGTGACCTTGAGCTGCAATAAAGGTATTGGCGATACCACCGCCAACGATAAGCTGATCCACTTTACTGGATAACGAATCTAGCACCGTCAGTTTAGTAGAAACTTTTGAGCCACCGACAATTGCCAACAATGGTTTTGCAGGATTGTGCAATGCTTTACCTAGTGCTTCCAGTTCAGCCGCCAACAGAGGACCTGCGCATGCTACAGGTGCGTATAAACCCGCACCATGAGTAGACGCCTGGGCTCTGTGGGCGGTTCCGAAGGCATCCATCACATAAATATCACACAGCGCTGCATATTGTTTAGAGAGCGCTTCGTCATCTTTTTTCTCGCCCACATTGAAGCGCACATTTTCCAGTACCACCAATTCGCCTTGTGCTACTTCCACACCGTTTAAGTAGTCTTTTTCCAGACGAACATCATTGCTCAAGGCATTTGACAGATACTCCACCACTGGCTGTAAGCTGAATACCTCTTCGTATTGTCCTTCAGTAGGGCGTCCCAGGTGAGACATGACCATCACCTTTGCGCCAGCATTTAAAGCGTGCTTAATAGTAGGTAAGGCTGCTCTTAAACGCGCATCAGATGTTACCTTGCCGTCTTTAACGGGTACGTTCAAATCTTCGCGAATTAAAACGCGTTTTCCGGTTAAATCAAGATCCGTCATCTTAATTATGGACATGCTGGTTTCTCCAAATATTGTGTTTTCTTTTCAAATTTATTCGTTATTCGTCTATTGCATCATTGCCAGGCTGGTATCCAGCATACGATTAGCAAAGCCCCATTCGTTGTCACACCATACCAAGGTTTTCACTAACTTTTTATGACTGACTCGGGTTTGAGAGCCATCTACAATGCAGGAATGGGGATCGTGATTAAAATCACAGGACACCAGAGGTTCTTCGGTGTAAGACAATATCCCTTCTAAGCGACCAATGCGAGCAGATTCCAAAGCGTCATTAACGGTTTTGATGCTTACTTCCTGACTCAGGGTTACACTTAAATCCATGGCGGTGACGTTAATGGTAGGCACACGCACAGCAATCGCCTCGAAGCGTCCGGCAAATTTAGGCAAGATACGCTCAACCCCCAAAGCCAACTTGGTATCAACGGGAATAATAGACTGTGAGGCAGCCCGAGTACGGCGTAAATCCGGATGATAAGCATCTATTACCTGTTGATCATGCATGGAAGAATGAATGGTGGTTATGGTGCCACTTTCCACCCCAAAATGATCATCTAACACCTGTATTACCGGGACAATACAATTGGTAGTACAAGAACCATTGGATACGATGCGATGTTCTTTTTCTAACAGGTGATCATTGATACCGAAAATAACGGTGGCATCCATATCGGCTTTACACGGCTGGGAAAACAAGACTTTTTTAGCACCCGCGGCAAGGTGTTTTTCGCCATCCTCTCGCTCGCCAAACTCACCGGTACATTCCAGTACCAGATCGACATTGAGCTCACGCCAGGGCAGGTTTTCTATATTAGCTGAATTCAGCAACTGGATATCTTTACCAGCTACGTTGAGGGTGCGATTGTGCAACGTAACGGGAAATTTGAATCTACCGTGGGAGGTATCATACTTTAAAAGATGGGCAATACCTTCTGGTTCAGCCAGTTCATTAATGGCAACAACTTCGATGATGGCATCCCGCCCTGACTCATAAAGTGCCCTTAGTACGTTTCTGCCTACTCGACCAAAACCATTTATGGCCACTCGTATCATTTCGATTCCTGAACTACCCCTTTAAAAAACGGGGCAAGTCTACCTTATTTGCAATAAAAAAGCAGGCCCGAGGACCTGCTTTCTATGATTATCTGGCTATATTAAATGCCTTACAGAATTTCTTGTGCGGCGGTGACAACAGCTTCGCTGGTAATATTGAAATGTTTAAACAGCTCACCGGCAGGTGCCGATTCACCAAAAGTATCCATACCAACAACTCTGCCGTTCAAGCCAACAAAGCGATACCAGTAATCTTTAATTCCCGCTTCTACGGCGACGCGCTTAGCAACCGCAGCAGGTAATACTGATTCTTGATAAGCAGCGTCTTGCGCAAGGAATACATCCGTAGATGGCATCGAAACAACGCGTACTTTAGTACCGCTTTCAGCAAGTGCATTGGCAGCATTAACCGTCAATTCAACTTCAGAGCCCGTTGCCAGTAAGATTACGTCTGGCGTACCAGCACAGTCTTGCAACACATAACCGCCTTTAGCGATAGCTGCCACTTGTTCTGGTGTACGCTCCATCTGAGTCAAGCCTTGACGGCTGAAGATAAGCGAGCTTGGGCCATCCTGACGCTCAATCGCAGCCTTCCAGGCAACCGCAGACTCAACCTGGTCACAGGGACGCCAGTTCATCAAGTTAGGAGTCAAACGCATTGAAGCCAGTTGCTCAACAGGTTGGTGAGTAGGACCATCTTCACCCAAGCCAATAGAATCATGGGTGTAAACGAAAATCGCAGGTACCTTCATTAATGCCGCCATACGCACAGCATTACGGGCATATTCCATAAACATCAAGAATGTTGCACCATAAGGTTTAAAGCCACCGTGCAAAGCAATACCATTCATAATGGCCGACATACCGAATTCACGCACACCGTAGTACAAATAGTTACCACTGGCATCGTCTGCACTAACACCCTTGCTGCCTGACCAGATTGTCAGGTTAGAGCCTGCCAGGTCAGCGGAGCCACCTAACAACTCAGGTAAAATTGGACCATAAGCATTTAAGGCATTTTGCGAAGCTTTACGACTTGCGATGGTAGCAGGGTTTGCCTGCAAATCGGCAATGTAAGCATCAGCCTGCTCTTGCCAATCCGCCGGTAACTCGTTATTTAAACGACGCTGCAGTTCTTTGGCTAATTCTGGATATGCGGCTTCATAAGCGGCGAACTTGTCATTCCAGGCGGCTTCTTTTTCTTTGCCTTGCTCAGTGGCATTCCACTGCTCGGCGATATCCGCAGGAATTTCAAAGGCTGGCGCATCCCAATCTAAGCGCTTGCGCGTTAATGCGATTTCATCATCACCAAGTGGCGCACCGTGACAAGACTCTTGTCCTTCTTTGTTGGGCGAACCAAAACCGATAATGGTTTTACAACAAATTAAGGTAGGCTTGTTTGATTCCGCTTTTGCCGCATCAATTGCCGCACTAATTTGCTCTGGATCGTGGCCATCAACACCGCGCACAACGTGCCAACCGTAGGCCTCAAAGCGAGCCGGTGTATCATCGGTAAACCAGCCTTCGACTTCACCATCGATAGAGATGCCGTTGTCATCCCAAAAAGCAACCAATTTGCCCAAGCCCAATGTGCCGGCCAATGAACAAGCTTCGTGCGAGATGCCTTCCATGAGGCACCCGTCACCTAAAAACACATAAGTATTGTGATCAATAATATCGTGGTCTTGGCGATTAAATTGTGCAGCCAGCACTTTTTCGGCAATCGCCATACCCACGGCGTTGGTTATACCCTGTCCTAGTGGACCAGTGGTAGTTTCAATTCCGGGCGCGTAACCATACTCAGGATGTCCCGGTGTTTTGGAATGCAGCTGACGGAAATTTTTAAGCTCTTCAATAGGAAGATCGTAGCCAGTCAGGTGTAACAACGAATAGATAAGCATTGAACCATGGCCGTTTGACAGCACAAATCGGTCTCTGTTGGCCCAGTCTGGATTCGCAGGATTGTGCTGCAAATAATCTCCCCATAGTACCTGGGCGATATCCGCCATACCCATTGGGGCACCTGGATGACCTGATTTCGCCTGTTGTACGGCGTCCATACTCAATGCACGAATGGCATTGGCTAATTCTCTACGCGTTGGCATTGTTGCTCCTGTTTGCAAGGTATATTACCGCTTACGCAGCGGTTTCGGATGCATATTCTGGCTTAGGCGCTTGTGTGATGCAATCATAATCCCCTATCAATTCCGTTTTCCATATTACTTTTATTTCTAGTTCGGGAAATAAATGCGACAGTGAAGCTAATTTGAAAGTAAAAATGAGCCAATTGATACCGTTTAACGTAACCAAATTGATGCCATTTTTTTGTCTTAAAAAGAAATACAAAACTTTTTTAATAAATAAAGGCATAAAAATCAAAACCTTAAATATAGACATTTAGACGTCTAGAAGTAAATAATGGCTTTTTTCTTATTTTCCATTACACTATGCAACGTTCATAGATAGAAACATTAACGACAGAATCAGGAATCCCTATGACCAGACACCTTTTCACCTCAGAGTCCGTCTCTGAAGGTCATCCGGATAAGATCGCGGATCAAATTTCAGACGCGGTATTGGATGCGATATTAAAACAAGATCCTAAAGCCCGAGTGGCGTGTGAAACCTACGTAAAAACCGGTATGGTCATGGTAGGCGGCGAAGTAACCACATCAGCATGGGTTGATATCGAAGAACTCACTCGTAAAACAGTGCGCGAAATTGGCTATATTCACTCAGATATGGGCTTTGACGCCGATAGCTGCGCCGTGATGAATACCATCGGCAAACAATCTCCCGATATCAACCAAGGTGTTGACCGTACGCGACCAGAAGACCAAGGCGCCGGTGACCAGGGTTTGATGTTTGGCTATGCCAGCAATGAAACCGATGTATTGATGCCTGCCCCCATCACTTACGCACACCGACTGGTGAAAAAGCAATCAGAAGTGCGTAAAAACAAAGTCCTTCCCTGGCTGCGCCCGGATGCTAAGAGTCAGGTGACTTTTGCTTACGAAAATGGCAAGCCAGTAGGTATCGACGCTGTGGTATTGTCTACTCAGCACAGCGAAGCTGTAAACCTGAAAGACTTGCAAGAAGCGGTGATGGAAGAAATCATCAAGCCGGTTTTACCCGCTGAGTGGCTGAACGCTGACACCAAATATTTTATCAACCCCACCGGTCGTTTTGTAATCGGCGGTCCGATGGGCGACTGTGGCCTTACGGGCCGTAAAATTATTGTCGATACCTACGGTGGTATGGCACGCCATGGCGGTGGTGCCTTCTCTGGTAAAGATCCATCTAAGGTAGACCGCTCTGCAGCTTATGCGGGTCGATATGTCGCCAAAAACATCGTTGCAGCAGGTCTTGCTGATAAATGTGAGATTCAGGTTTCTTACGCTATCGGTGTTGCTGAACCTACGTCCATCAGTATTGATACTTTTGGTACCGGCAAAATCGCTGATGACAAGCTTACCGAACTGATAAAAGCCCATTTTGATTTGCGCCCTTATGGCTTGATTAAAATGCTGGATCTGGAGCAACCGATTTATCAAGCGACAGCCGCTTATGGTCACTTTGGCAGAGACAGCTTCCCTTGGGAGGCCACAGACAAAGCCGAAGAGTTGCGCAGTGCCGCAGGACTGTAAAACGAAATAGCATTTGAGAGGCTCCGAAATGGAGCCTTTTTTATTTGAGGTGAATGTTAAACTCTGGGTTTATACCAATTCCAATAAACATTTTCCCTCTCAGTGGGAGATGAAAAGCATTTGGACAAGGCGGATGTTTGAAGGTTTAGTGGGCCTAAATCAAAAACATCCAACACCGTATAAATGCTTTTCAGCCCCATAGAAGACGCGCCTCAGAAACATTATTTCTTTGTTGTGCGAAGTTCACAAGACCACCAGTATTCTTTCATTCGCACGCCTCGAACTAATGTCCCTGAGGCTGCGCTGAGTGTGCAAATGCTTGTTGGTATTGGTATTATTACTAAACCCTATGTGCATGGAGCCAAATTATGTCTTTCAAAAAACTCGCAACAGCAATCCTCATCAGCAGTGTTCTGTTTTCTTGCGCCAAGTCCCCTACCGGTCGCAACACGATTAAATTGTATTCATCAGCGCAAATAAACCAAATGGGAAGCCAGGCGTTTGCCACTCTCAAGGCCGATGCCAAGATCGCTAAAGAGTCCGTGCGAAATAGTTATGTGAATTGTGTCGCCGACAAAATCATAGCGCAGGTTCCTAAAGAAACCTTTCCTGGCGAATGGGAAGTGGTGGTTTTTGATGATGAGCAAATCAATGCATTTGCCCTGCCTGGCGGAAAAATTGGCATTTATACAGGTATTCTCAAAGTCGCTGAAAATCAACATCAACTGGCCGCAATCATCGGACACGAAGTGGGCCATGTTATCGCTGAACACGGCAACGAGAGAATGTCGCAAAGCACCTTAGTGGGAGTGGGTATGGAAGTGACCAATCAGTTACTGTCCAACAATCAAGTGGCTCATAACCAGGAAATAATGGCAGCGATAGGGTTAGGCGTACAGGTAGGCCTGCAATTGCCATTTAGCCGCACCCACGAATCCGAAGCTGACTATATCGGTTTGGATTTAATGGCAAAAGCCGGTTTTAAACCCACCGAATCGGTGAAACTTTGGGAAAATATGGATAAAGCCTCAGGCGGCGAGCGTCCGATGGAGTTTTTATCCACTCACCCTGCCCCGACTACCCGTATCAAACAACTAGAACAAAATATGGCTAATGCTGAAGTGCTATACAAATTGGCGCCCGAAAAAGCCAACTGTCCGATCAGCTAATGTCTTGGGACGGGCTAACGCCCGTCCCCTTCCCATCTAAATAGTAAAGCACTCAAACACAAAAACACCGCCGTCATCAGCAACAAACTCACAAGCGAGGTGTTTAACTCCCATAAACTGGTACCGTCCGTCATGATGCTGCGCGCACCATCCACTATATGTGTAAGAGGTAGTAACTGTGCGATGGATTGCAGCCACTGGGGCGCACCTTCTAACGAAAACCAAACACCAGATAGAATCATCATGGGCCAGGTGACCAGATTTAATAATCCACCGGTGAGTTCTTCACTGCGACTGCGACTCGCCACCAGCAAGCCTAACGAAATCATGCAAAGGGCACCGAGTATGGCAATCACCAGCAAATCGAACAATGAACCCAACATGTAAAAATCAAACATCCAGTCCGTGGCCAGGAACACACCAGCGGACATGCAAACCACAATGAATAGCCTGGAGATTACCTGAGCCAGAATAAATTCAATGGGTTTCAATGGCGTTGCTTTCAGACGCTTTAACACCGACGCTTTGCGGTAACGCACAATAACGTATCCCACACCAAACAAACAGCTGAACATCATATTCATACCCAATATACCGGGCACCACCCAATCCAGATAGCGAATGGCTCGACCTTCAATCGTCAGTCGTTCATAACCAACACTATTTCCCAGTAGTAATTGTTCTACCGTGTAGCCCTTTGGAGATGTCTCATTTACCCAATAACGTTTCTGCTGAGGCGCCACAAATAAGTCAATTTTGTGTTTGCGCACACTTTCAATGGCTTGCGCAGTTTCAGTATAGGGTACAAATTCAATGTGTTTGAGTTGCAGAAACGCCTCGCTCTGTGCTTGCGACACCTGGGAGGCATCTTGCTGTAATACTCCCACCTTGAACTGGTAGTTATCCTGATCATTGAAAATGAATGAAAAGCCCACCAGGATGAGCACCGGAAACGCGATATTCCAGCTAAGAGAGGATTTGTCTCGAAAAAACTCCAGATTACGCGCCTTGAACAAAGCGTAAAAACGCGTCCACATGGCTGTTATTCTATTGCTCATGCGCCTTCTCCTAATTGTTGTCCGGTGAGCTTTAAAAACAAATCGTCCAGATTGGCAGATTTGACATGTAAGCCCTCCAGTGAAACGTGTGATTGCACCAGTAAAGCCAATGCCTGTTCCACATTTTGGGTGCTGATATCCCAGAACTCATGATTTTCTTTAGGCTGTAACTGTGTCTGCACTTCACCCGTTAGCGGCTGCATCGGGATGCGAATTAATGCCCCGGAAAAATGCCGCTGCAACAACACACCGGGATGCCCTCTCTCGATGATTTTGCCTTTATCCATCAGTTCGATATGGTCACACAAGAATTCGGCTTCATCCATGTAATGGGTGGTTAAAACTACCGTTTTTCCTTTGCCTTTAATGGTTCTGATCAAGTCCCAAAAATTTCTTCTGGCATGTGGGTCGAGTCCCGTGGTTGGCTCATCCAGGAATAGAATATCTGGATCGTTTACCAACGCCAGTCCCAACAACAATCTCTGACGTTGACCGCCAGATAATTTTCGGTGATCTTGATGCAAAAAATCCTGTAACTGGCACAAAGCAATGATCTCTTGCTCATCCAGTCCCTGATCATAAAAGCTGCGAAACAGGCGTACCGTCTCCAGGGTAGTTAAATAATCCTGCAGTGCGGTGTTTTGAAATTGAATACCGATACGCTTTAATGACTCCCGGTTTAAAGGCTTGCCTTCAAATAATATCTCACCAGAATCGGGGCTGCTGATGCCTTCCATCATTTCAATCGTGGTGGATTTTCCAGCTCCATTTGGACCCAATAATCCAAAGCATTGACCTCTGTTAACAGCAAAAGAAATCTCATCCACGGCTTTTACACCTTTGAAGGATTTCGTCAAATTAGTAACTTCGATTATTGTCGACACTCAACAGCTCCTTTTTGAAGATAAGCATTTATCTGCAGGGGTAAATTCAATAAACTAGCCAAAACAGACATTCCAGATTTACATGCGTATACCCAGAATATATTACCCCGACACTTTACAAACCGACACTCAAATTGCGTTACCAAAAGATTCAGCAATTCACATTAGCACCGTTTTACGTCTGAAGCCCGGACACCCGGTAGTCATGTTCAATGGCGATGGCAACGAATACAGTGGCGAAATTGTGGAAACCAGCAAAAGAGCCACAACAGTAGCTGTATCAGCAAAGCTGGGGATCAGTGTAGAGTCGCCGCTGAGCACGCATCTGGCACAAGGTGTATCCAAAGGCGAGCGCATGGATTTAGTGATGCAAAAATCGGTAGAACTGGGTGTTACCGACATCACCCCCATCATTACCGAACGCTGCCCGGTGAAACTCAACGAAGAACGCTGGCAAAAGAAGATACAGCACTGGCAAAAAATTATCATTTCTGCCTGCGAGCAATGTGGTCGCAACACCTTGCCCACTTTACACCAGCCCGTCAGCTTCCAAACCTGGGTGCAGCAGTCCACAAATCAGTTGCGCTTGATGCTACATCCGCAAGCCAGTCAACGCCTCAATCAACTGCGCCTGCCCGCTGAAGGTGTTAGGCTGTTAATCGGCCCCGAGGGCGGATTGTCGGATGCTGAAATCTATCAAGCGCGAGAATTCGGGTACGAAGAAGTACTTATGGGTCCAAGAATTCTGCGTACTGAAACGGCAGCGTTGGCGGCCCTTGCCATCTTACAAGCAGGCTTTGGGGACATTTGATGGTGTGAGGACCCAATCCTCAGGCCGCCAGGTAGCGCCAGTATCGAGTGAGTCCTGATTCTTTGATCAGGCGGCGCATTTGCTGCTCGGTTTCTGGTGTCTCATCGTATTGGCTCAATAGATCTTTAAATCTGACCAGTGCTCGATAATGGCGACCACTTTGCCAGTGATTCAAGCCCAAATACTCAAGTCGAAACTTAAGTCGTTCTGGTGTCATGGAAGTGGTCAGAACCACATCATTTAATATCAAAAAGGAGAGCAGCTCGGGAGACACTTCAACTTTGGCCATTACTTGCTCCAGCCGTTCATGGATTTCTCTGGAGGCGTTGTGTTTCTCTAATTTATTGGCTGCGAATAACAAAACATTGAGCTGGGAAATATCCAGCTTTTTCAGTTGCACATAGAGCAGTTCAAACAGCTCTTCTGCTACCGCTTTCCCCTCATGTAACGCCATACCTAACTCAAGAAATGGCGCGTAAACGGAGTACTTATACTCGCCCTTTTGCCATATCCGATGGTCAGCCAACTCTTGAATCATCATATAAATATCGGGTTTTGACAGGCTGTCCAGATTGCCCGTTGCCAACGCAACGAAATACAACTTGGTTTTGGTAGCGACGAGATTGCTGTATAGCATGGAAGTTCTGGATGCGCGGCTCAAACGCCCATTGATAAAAGAAAGGGCTTTTTGTAATCCTTCGGCTTGCTGTAGTAACAATGCATAAGTTTGGGCATCATTGCCGCGCAATTTCTCGGTGGGCAGTTTCTGAAAGTGCCGCAGTGCGTTGCGATAATTGCGTTCAGATACACTCAGATAGGTCATCAGATAAACGCGGCCAAACAAAAACTGCTGCTTGCGTTCCGCCTCTGCGCACAACTCCCTGATGGCATCTTCCTGCCCGGTCACCGTGTTGATATAGGCCAGTTCTCTAAAGCGGCAAGCCGGGTCGCGGATCTTATCAGCTAATTTAAGGGCTAACTCCGGTTGTTTTGCTTGCATTAGCAATTGCAACTTCATCACCAGCAATTCATCGTCTACGATAGGGTCTTTGTATTTTGGTTTAATTTCAGCCACCTGCTTCACCAGTTCAGCGGGCGCCAACTTGTGCAATCTCGACAATATCGGTTTAAACAATTTCAGGGAAGTAATTGCGCGATAGATAAGATAGCGCATAGTCTGAAAATTCACCGGTAAATGAATGATTTCGGTTTGTAAATAACGAAATATTGGGGCCGAAAGTCCGTAACTGTCATCTTCGCTGACAATGACGAATTTACACCAGTTGGGCACTAAATGGTCACGCGTAAGAAAGCGAATAATATCGGGCGCAGATAGCCCATATCCGACATCAGCATTGATAAATACCAAGTCACAGGGCAGTGATTTATCACGGTTGAAAAGTTGCCTGGCATCAGATTGCAATAAGACATCTGGCTGACCTATTTGGGTCAGGATATCTTTGAACATATTGCGATTTTGTAATGAGGGGTCGATGATTCGAATTTTCAGATCAAAAAATGCCAAGTCTTGTACCGCTAGTCAAAGATTTCCGCAGCCGACTATGCTAGGGCAAGTTTTCAATCAGAGCAAGGCAAGTCGAATTATACATTAGTCTTATGCCAATGATGCTAAATTATGCCGCGTTCAATGGCTTTAAGCACTGCACGAGTGCGGTCTCGCACCCCCATTTTCGCTAAGATGGCAGACACCTGATTTTTCACCGTGCCTTGGGATTTGTGCATCGCTTCTGAAATCTCTCGATTACTGTATCCGGCAGCCATCAAACGTAATATTTCCTGCTCTTTTTCTGTCAACGGCTCCGGCTCATCAAAACTCTCGAATTCTGTTTCCATACCTTGCAGGCCCTGTAATACTTTTTCAGTAATGCCGGGCTGAATCAGGGTTTTTCCCTCGGCGACATCTTTAATGCCCGATACCAGATGCTCCAGCGAAACATCCTTGAGTAAATACCCCTTAGCTCCTGCCTGGATGGCATCCAGCACAAGCTGATGGTCATCGAAAGTCGTCAGCATCAATACCGGTGTGGCGATGTCTTCTGCCACTAACGCTTTCACCGCTTCAATGCCGTTCATTTTGGGCATACGGATATCCATTAAAATAACATCCGGTGTATGCTGTTTTACCTTATCAACGACCTGAGAGCCATCTTCAGCCTGCGCCACAACCTGAACCTCATCAGATAAAGCTAACAAACTGTGAATGCCCTGGCGCACCAACGTTTGATCATCTACCAGTAAAACGCCTAAGCTCACAACGCCCCCTGAAATCTAACCACAGTACTAAACCCCTGCTCGGTGGCACTAAATTGAATTTTACCGCCCAAGGCCATTATGCGCTCTTTCATACCTGCCAGCCCATTGCCTGGTTTTATCTCAACATCTGGCTGACCATTGTCTTGCATCGCTAGTTGCAAACTGTCCTTTTCTCTGAATAAGTGGATTTCAAACTGATCAGCACGGCTGTGCTTAAGCGTATTGGTTAGACTTTCCTGAACACAACGCAAAATAGTATCCGCAAGCTCAACATCATTAATATCCAGGTTATCATCTAAGGTCAGATTAACTTTCAGCCTGGGTACCTCTTTAACCAGAGCCTCTAACGCTTCTCGCAGTTCAATTTTAGATTTTTCCCGAATCTCCGTAACCGCCTCTCGAACATCAGACAACAATAATTTAGCAATCGCATAACTCTTTTCGACTTGTTGTTTGGCGGCCCCTTCGCTTTGGTGCATGGCGACTTGCAAATTAATGGTTAAGGCCGTCAGATGATGCCCCACCAAATCGTGGATATCTCGCGCCATTCTCACCCGCTCAGATTGGCGAGTAGCCTCTTTTAACAAACTTTGGGCAGCCATTAGTTCGCGGTTTAATTGCTCACTAGCCTCTTTGGCAATACTTTCCTGAATCCAGGAGTTTACTGTGGTGACGGTAAACAAGCAGAGCATCCAGTACAAAGCTGATGAAATCGCCATATACTCATATTGCCAATGCCATGTAAAAATCCCATAAAACACAAACATCAATATCGGCGTTGTCGCCAGTGCTTTGCCAAGGCTCAAAAAATGCAGCAAGTTGCCGCACCAGATTCCTAACAAAATGGCGATAAAGGTATAAGGCAAAGTAAAAAACAGGGCGAAAAGCAGCAACAACTGTAGCGCAATAGCCCACAGAAATGTTATGTCGCTTAAGTCTGCCTCGCGTTCCGTGGTTAACCACTCTATTCCCAGAAATCCGGCAAACAACAAAGCAGCCACAACAACTTGAGGCCAATCGGCAGGCACTCTACTAATTGCAAGATAAATCGCCACCAAAGCCACGGTTAAAATGGTGATATGGCCAATCAATCTGACTGCGCCAAACTTTTCAAAAAAATCTTTCATGCGCTCATTCTGCCTCGAAATTGCGTACAACGATATAGGCCAAAAGTCATTTTTTAAAATCGTGACCTTTGGCACTGATGCGATGCACTGATAAATCTTATGATGATCTCCGTTATTTCATCGGAGACTGATATGTTGACCCTTCATACTTTGACATTTTATCTGCACATACTGGTTGGTAGCATGGCCTTAATGCTGGTCTGGATACCCCTTACAGTTGAAAAAGGACGCCTCAATCACAGAAAATTTGGGCGCTACTACAACAACGCCATGTACCTTGTGTCTTTGTCTGGGGCAATCATGGCATTGTTAGTACTGATAGATCCAATGATGATACACGGTCACAGATTGTCCAACCCGGCAAACGAACAACTATTTGTTGATCGAATGAGGGTGTTTTACAGCTTACTTCTCTATCTTAGCCTGTTGGTTTATTGCGGACTAAGACACGGTGAAACCACCCTTAAAAGCAAAAACAATAAAATCCTGTTGCGTGCCAGGTCTCACATTGCCAGCAACGCCCTTTTGGCGGCCACAGGTCCGGTGCTTTTTTACCTTGGTTGGCAGGAGTCAATGACTCTTCCCATGGTGTTTGCAGTTCTGGGCATGGTTACGGGGCTATCTAATATTAAATACTGTTTATCGGATGAAACCATTGGCAATACCTGGCTGCGGGAGCACATTAGCGCACAACTTGGTACTGCTATTGGCGCATACACGGCATTTCTGGCGTTTGGCGGCAGGACCATTTTTGAAAATGCCGGTGAATGGCGCTTGTTATTTTGGATCACACCTGGTGTCGTTGGTGCCATCGCCATCAGAAAACTTTGTCAAAAATATGCCCCTGTTCAGGGAACCAAGATCGCAAGCCGAGTCTAATACCAAGTCCAACAAATATTTGCACTCTCAGCGCAGCATCTTGGAATTGGTATCACCAACCGGAATACATTTATCTAAGGAATCCACCAAATGAAGAATTTATTGATTACAGCCTTACTTTTGACTTCCATGCAAACCATAGGTTCCACGCTTGACGAAGCCATCAACCATTATAACTACATGCAAGATGATAAGGCATTGTCGATTCTTAAAGGCATTAATACGGCGGAATCTGCTGCCTATCAAACCAAAATTTTAATGGAGCGGGACCTGGATGATGCCGAGGAATTTATCGAAGAAGCGATAGAATCCTATCCCGATTCGGCTGAACTGCAGTATTTGCGAGGCCGGGTAATGGGACAACAAGCCGGCAATGCCATTTTTTCCGCACTTAGCTATGCAGAAAAATCGCAACAAAGTTTTGCCAAAGCCGTTGAAATGGCCCCGGACAACGTTGAGTACAATATGGGCTTAATGATGTTTCACCTCAACGCCCCTTCAATCGCCGGTGGCGATATTGAAATCGCGAAATCTCAGGCAGAAATAATTTACAAATTAGATAAAGAAAGAGGCTTGCTGGCGCAACTTAGATTGCTAAGAGTAAGCGATAGCGATAACAAAGAGGAGCAGTTGCGCACCTTAGTGAATGCCAATCCAGAAATCGCCAGATTACAGTTTGAACTGGCACAATGGTTTCAGCGAGAAGAAAAGTATCAGGAAACATTTCCCCGCTATGAATTGGCACTGCAAACTTTAGCTGAAGATGATGCAGAGCAGCGCTGCGCCATCTGGTATCAGTACGGAAAAACGGCTGGCTTGGCGGATAAAAAGCATGCGCAAGGTATTAACCACCTGGATAGCTATCTCAGTCAATGTGCCATCACTCGTGGTATGCCAAGCAAAGAATGGGCGACCTTCAGAAGAGCGAATATCATCGAACATCAAAACAAACCAGAAGCCCTTGGTATTTACCGAAGCTTGAAAAGCACCGCTGATAAAGATCTCAAAAAGGCGCTGAAAAAGAAAAGAGTATAGGTAAGAACAAAAAGCTCATGATACCCGAGGGAGGCAGATCTTGATTAACCAAGGTTTGTCACTATAACTAAGGAAACCTTATTCAACCTCGGGTACCTCATGTCCAGAAAGCTCGCCATTGTGATGGATCCCATCACCGCCATTAATATCAAAAAAGATACCAGTTTTGCCATGCTACTTGCCGCACAGCAACGTGGTTACCAGCTCACCTATCTGGAAATGGGTGATTTATATCTGGATACAGGTAAGCCCATGTGCAATGCGCGAGCTCTTACCGTACAGCGAGACGCAAATAGTTGGTTCAAACTTGGCATTGCTGAGCAAAAATCACTGGCAGATTTTGATGTGATCTTGATGCGCAAAGATCCGCCTTTTGACAGCGAATATCTGTACGCCACTCAAATGCTAGAACTGGCCGAAAAAGCAGGTACTTTGGTGGTAAACAAACCACAAGCTTTGCGAGACTTTAACGAAAAGCTATTTACCGCCTGTTTCCCTGACTTAATTCCACAAACCCTGGTAACCCGCAACAGCCAGCGCATTAGGGAGTTTCATGCCAAACATAAAGATATTATCTGTAAACCCCTTGATGGTATGGGGGGCACCTCGATTTTCAGGGTGAAAGAAGACGGTAATAACCTTGGGGTGATCATTGAAACACTCACTAATCTGGGCACTGAATACGGTATGTTTCAAGAGTTTTTACCGGCGATTAAAGACGGTGACAAACGCATTTTGATTGTTGACGGTGAGGTAATCCCCTATTGTCTGGCACGTCTACCCACCAAAGGTGAAAACAGAGGTAATTTGGCCGCTGGCGGCACCGGTCGCCCCCAACCAATTTCAGAATCTGATCGCAAGCTGGCAGAGGCAATTTCTCCGACATTAATGGAGAACGGACTGATTTTTGTCGGTATGGATGTGATTGGCGATAAAATCACGGAAATCAATGTTACCAGCCCCACTTGTGTGCAAGAAATCGAAGCCGCATTTGATGTTGATATCACAGGCAAGTTGTTCGATGCCATCGAACGTCGATTGAACCAAAGAAGCTAACAGGTTTCTAACGATAAAACACGCTCCAGACATTAAGTGACCAACGGGCAATATTCGACTAAAGTTGACTGGTAAGATGCCCGTTGATTGTTACCATCGCTACAGAAAGATGAAAGGACGGATATTTTGGAATCTAGCTTACAAAATCATTTTTTAATTGCCACTCCTTCGCTGGACGGTTCCTATTTTGGAAAAACCGTCACTTACATCTGTGAGCATAATGATCATGGCGCGATGGGTATTGTCATTAACCATAAGACTGAGCTAACTCTCGCTCAATTGCTCAATTTAACCGAGCAGGAAACTCAGGTGGACACAGAGCACGAGGATTGTCTGGTGATGGAAGGTGGCCCTGTCAGTAGAGACCGAGGATTCATCCTCCATACCTGCCAGCCAGGCTGGAGTTCAAGTTTGGAATTAAGCTCAGAAATCATGGTGACCACTTCCAAAGATATTTTGTCAGTGATAGGTAACGACAAAGGTCCCGACAAAGCCATTGTTGCTTTGGGTTATGCAGGCTGGTCCGCCGGCCAATTAGAAGAAGAGCTAGAGAGCAACTCCTGGCTAACACTGCAAGCCGATACGGATCTTCTGTTCAATGTTCCTGTAGAGCAAAAATGGGAGAAGGCTATCGAAAAGTTAGGTATCAATATCTGGCAATTATCCCCTCAAGTGGGCCACGCGTAATCCAGCGCCAAAATACTATGGCGGTACATACTAACCGCCATCTGCAGCGTCTCCTCTCTCATCATTTATACAGTTAAATTCATAATCCATCACTTGTATGACATTCGCTGTCGGTTAAACTGTGGATAAAATTCACTCTTATTTCATCAGCATGCAGGAGACACCTGCATAGAGGACTAGTTTGCTTAAAATTGCGGCCAACAAAGATTACTGACATGTACGTGTATAGAAACACATCACCCTTTCAAATTTTGATTAAGGCACTGCTGCTGTGTGCCTTGCTCTTTTTCAATCCTTTCGCATCAGCGCAATTACCTGAATCAGAAACATTACAGCAAGCCCGAAAACTACAACAAAACTCTCAATACGAGGATTTAATTTCTTACCTGGTAGATGCGATAGAAAATGGCGAATTGCGTGAACGTGAGCGCCTGATTGGCATCGACATGCTTGTACGCGCCTATCTTTATCGAGGCGACATACAGCAAGCAAAGGAAAGAAATAACCAATTAAAATTGGAAGCCTTTCACACTGAAGATGAACTCTACACCGGGCGAGCCTTGTTGAACGATGGCGAAATTGTGCAAACCCAAGGCAAACACCTGGACGCCATCAGCTTTTTTAAGCAGGCCTTAACTCATTATAAGAAAGCAGGAAACAATAAATTTGTGGCCAATGCGCTGCTGGAGATCAGCTCATCATTTGGCCATATAAATCAAAACATTGAAGCATTGAGTTTTGCCGAGCAATCGCTTGCTTTGGGCGAAGAAATAGAAGATTTAACCACCATCGCTAATGCCTACAACAGTATTGGTATGTTACATGACAACATGGGGAATCTGTCACAGGCACTTGAAGCTCACATGAAAACCATTGAACTGGACAGACAGCGAGGCGATGTCGATGAGCTGGCGACTTCGTATTTTAACGTCGCGAGTATTTACAAAAAAATGGAAGACTATAAGCAAGCCAGGTTTTTTACCCTGGAAGCGCTAAGTCTGGATCTCCCCGGCAATAATCCAGATTTTTTAGGCCATGACTACAATATGCTCGCCGAACTAGATCTCGCCGACAACAATCCAGTATCTGCTCTGAAGAATGCCAAGCAAGCGGAGCATTATTTCAATATCACCAACGCCGAAGGTCATCTTGGTCTTGTCTACAACAACCTGGCAAGAATCCATTTAAACCTCAAGGATATTGAACAGGCCAGTATCAACATCGAAAAAGCGCAAAACCTCAATGAAAAGGTAGGGCAAAGTAAACACCTTATTCAGACTCTGTTGATTAAAGCAGAAATTCTGATGGCTCAAGCCCAATATAAAAATGCACTGGCGGTACTAGACTCAGTAAAAGAAGAAACGTTAGCAAAGCAAAATTTTGAGCAGATTCGAACCCTGTATAATTTGCAAAGTCTGGCATTAGAACAAGCCGGTCTAACCAAAGACGCCTTGCAGTCTTACAAAGACTTTTATCGCTTGAAAGATGAATACGAACGCCAGAATCACACCAGCATCATGGCGCAATTGCAAAACCAGATGGATTATTTACAAAAAGAACATCAAATAGAATTGCTGGAATCAAAATCGGCAGTGAAAGAACTGCAACTAGACCGAGCCAAACTAGAGAAAAAACAGTGGATAGCAGGTTTGGTACTACTTGTTCTGCTATTGGCTGTGGTGGGTTACAGAGAGCGCACCAAGCGCAAACTTGCCGCTCTGGAAAAGCGACTGCTGGCAAAATCAGTGGAACAAAAGAATGCCATGTTAGCAGAAGTAGCCCATGAGTTGCGCAGCCCTCTTACGGCGCTGAAATTACAAATAGAGTCATTGCAATACAATCTTGAGGATGACCCCAAAACAGCCTATCTGAGGCTAAATAATAAAATTGATGAATTAAATAAACTGATCGAGGATCTTTATGACCTGGCTCGTGCGGATAATGGCTTGCTTAAGTTAAACTTTGAGACGCTGGATTTTCAGGATTTATTTGAGGAGATCACAGATGGTTATCGCGAAGTGGTAGAGCACAAAGGACTCAAACTACAAACTCGTATCGATGTTAGCGCCGGAGAGCTGGTTAGTGTCGATGCATTAAGAATAAAACAAGTTATCGCCAATTTATTACGCAACAGTATTCACTACACAAGTGCCCCCGGCACCATTTTATGTACCGCCAGACGCATTGAGAGCAGCATTGAAATCCAGCTTGAGGATTCGGCGCCGGGCGTATCAGCAGCAGATATGCAAAGGTTGTTCGAGCGAATGTATCGAGCCGACGGCACCAAAGAGCACGACAACCAAGGTTCAGGACTTGGCTTGTCTATTTGTAAAAGCCTGATAGAGGCTCACAATGGCAGTATTGTTGCCAGCGAGAGCAGATTAGGCGGATTAAAAATCACTATCCACTTACCCGCCTTACAGCAAGAGTTTCAAAAAGCCGCTTAACCTTACGTTTTTCTCTGCCCCTGCCACCATGTTCAAGTCTTTAAAGTAAAAATTACTAAAACCTAAATTGTCCTGCTAACATATTAATATTGCATCTCATTTTGCACAATCTAAGCACGGGCTCAAAGACACTAAGAGTGTCACTTGAAGCTTTTCAAAACATGGAAAGGGAATCTCGGAGTAAAAGCCTAAAACAATGGAAATCACATCCAAATCTCGCAATTCCTTGTTTTTGGCGATTGTTGTAATCACCTTTTCACTGCTATCTCCACCTTCAATAGCGGCAACTGACAGTAAAGATGTGATGTTCATTGGTGTTCACGAACGCATTAACTACAGAGAAAAATCAGCCAATGGACTGTGGAGTGGTATAGATATCATGTTATTGGACGCCATTTTCGCACACACCCCTTATCGCTATGAGTTAGTTGAGTTACCTTGGCAAAGGACGCTGAGTTCACTGCAACAAGGCAAGGTGGATATGGCACTAAGTGCAGCTCTGTTGCCTGAAAGAGAACAGTATGCCTGGTTTTCAAGTGAAATTTTCAGAGAAGGACACAATGTCTTATTCTCCAGTAAGGCAAAGTTATCATTATTTGAACGTATGGATTCGTTATCTGACATCATTGACTCAGACATCCGACTGGGGGTAGTCAGAGGGGTATCCTACTCAGATGAATATGATGCACTGAAAAGCGACCCCAGATTTACCCGCCATTTAATTTACCTTTCAGAGTCCACTCCCTTAGCAGACATGCTAATGCATGATCGGATTGATGCTTTTCTGGATTCGGAATACGGAGGCCTGAAAATGATTTCAGAGAATCCAGATTATCAAGCTCAAATTATCGCAGTGCGGCGGGTAACCAGCCCACAAGAAGCACAAACCTATTTGATGTTCTCTAAAAAAACCGTGTCACCAAAAGTGACGGCCATATTTGACAAGGCGATGAAATCTCTCAAGGCTGATGGCTCATATCAAGCTATCTTAAATCACTAAATACGGTAATAAAAAACCTCAGGGAGCACTGAGTACTTCGTGTATCTTACTGAGCAGTTGCTCTTTCTGAAAGGGTTTACCCAAGTGCCCGGAAAAGCCGATTTCGCGATAAAACTTTACTTCATGGGACAACACATTAGCGGTCAGGGCAACCACAGGCAGGTTGTGAAAGCAGGCATTCTGGCGCAATTTGATTAAGGCTTCGGTACCGTCCATGTTGGGCATTTGAATATCCATTAATACCACATCAAACTGACTTTTTTGCAAAGCTTGTAACGCCTGGATACCATCTCCGGCGACCGTCACCTCTGCCCCTGCCTGACCGAGCATTTCACAGGCAATTAATTGATTAATCTCATTGTCTTCGGCAAGTAATATTCTGGTGCCTACAAGATCCGTGTGTTTAGTCTCTTTTTTGGAATGAGTAACATGTTGCGCCAGGTCGTAGTTTATCTGGCAAATAAAGCGAGTCCCCAGCCCTTTTTCGCTTTTGACTTCAATACTTCCCCCTTGCATCTCCAGCAGTTGTTTGACAATAGACAAGCCCAAGCCGGTACCGCCAAATCGTCTGCTGGTAGAACTTTCTGCTTGGGTAAAAGACTGAAACAGGCTTTCCTGATCTTCTTTTGCAACACCGATTCCCGTGTCAGCGACGACAAACTGCAACTTGAGTTTATCTTGATGCTTAAGCGCCCCGGCCGTGACAGTAACGCCACCTTGTTCAGTGAATTTAATGGCATTGGATGTTAAATTGACCAGTACTTGTAACAGCTTAGTCGGGTCGCCCGCCACTTTTTCTCCAACCAGGCCTTTTTCCTCAATCCTAAACTCAAGGTTCTTGGCCAAAGCCAGATGACGTAACTGGGTATCCAATTGTTGCAATACATCAGATATACAAAACGGAATGCACTCCAGATCCATTTTACCGGCTTCGATTTTGGAGATATCCAAAATTTGATTGATGATTTGCAATAAGGTTTTAGCGGACAAATTCGCTTTAGTAATGTACTCCCTTTGCCGCTCATCCAAAGCGGTATCCAGAGTGAGTTCCAATAATCCCATCACTCCATTAATGGGCGTTCTGATCTCGTGAGACATAGTAGCCAAAAACTCAGATTTAGCCTGGCTGGCCTGTTGCGTTGCAATAACCGCTTCCTGCAACGCCTTTTCCATCTTTTTAGCCTCGGTCACATCCTCATACGCCCCAAGTACACCAATGATGCGATTTTGTTTATCAATCAGTGGTACCTTGTTGGTAAGGGTGTATAAGTCTTCTCCTTCGGGAGATTGCGACTGAGTGATGATGCCTAAAACTGATTCACCAGAGTTCAACACCTCTGCATCCTGCTCGGCATAACTCTGCGCCGTAGCCTCGCTTTTGAAGTCCAGGTCTTTTTTGTTGAGCAACTCGTTAAGATGCTTAACCCCCATATCCTGAATAAAGCGTTTATTCGCTCCCCAATAGGAAAGATCGGGCTTTTTCCAAAACACGCCATAGGGTAAGGAGTTCAGCACCGTTTGCAGCAGCAATTCTGAGTGTTCCAACTCCTGATGCTTCTCTTCCACAGCATGTTGTAATACTGTCGACATGGTTTTTAAATAAGTGAAAAATTTATCAATCACATACAAACAAATTCCGCTCAGGACAATATATGCCGTTAAATTGTTCAGCCAGGCGGGTATTGAAAGCGCGTAATCAGCAATGGCAATTTCAAAAGTGAGCTTGTTCTGGGCAATAGCCAGCATATAAATGACTTGCACAACAGCCCCGGCAATCAGTACCGCCAGTGCGATTTTGCTGGTAAGTACTAAAGCACTCATTACACCTGCCACCAACAGAATAATAGTGCCCGCCCCCACCAGACCAAAGTTGAATAAACCGGCAACGCCTGCCAGGAACAAAGTGGAAATCATCACGATAGCTTTGAGTTTACCGCTGATACGTCTGCGCAATAAGTAGACACAAAGAAAGATGAAACTAATGAAGATGTGGACTGCCATGACGGGCTGAAACCCAATCACTGACATACGATAAAAAGATCCCAACAGCGCAATAGTTAACATGGCCAACATGGCTACCACCAGCCTGTCTATTAAGCTATCTCTGATGGCTACAAAATCTTCGCTTTCCCGGATCTGCATACAGTGGTCATAAGTTGGTCATGTTTCAAAAGATAGCACGACTTTAACAATTGTGTTCTCTTACGCACGCGGGAAAGTTACAATTTAGAACCAAAGTATTAAACCGCTAGCGGATCTCACTCACACTATGACAACTCTTCTCAGTTTTGATTTCGGCACAAAAAGCATTGGTGTCGCAGTAGCCCAAGCCGTAACTGGCACGGCAGCTCCGCTAGAGGCTCTAAAGGCCAACGACGGCATCCCTGACTGGCAGAAAATTGAATCTTTGTTCGAAGAGTGGCATCCCGATAGAGTGGTTGTGGGTTTGCCTCTTAACATGGACGGCACCTGGCAACAAGTGACTTATGGCGCACAAAAATTCGCCAACCGCTTATCCAACCGTTTCAGAATGAAAGTCGACACCTACGACGAGCGCCTAACTACAGCAGCGGCGAAGGAAAAACTATTTGAGCTGGGCGGTTATAAAAAACTACAAAAAGGCAAAATTGATAGTGTCTCAGCGTGTCTCATTGCTGAGAGCTGGATGGAAAATGTGTTTTATCAGGAATGAGCTCTGGATTGCCGCCGTCACGAGCAACATGCCTCCACAGTTCCATCTCACTGAACGTTGGCAATACGCAAGGCAAAGTTTCTTGAAGCGTTTGTGACTTTCCCCGCCAACTCTTTATTTTCCAGAGTTCGAGCCAGTACCATTCCACCAACACACAATGCGGATAAGGCCAGGGCCGTTTCTTCTGATTCTTGTGACTCACAATCAAGGTTATTTTTGAATAATCCGGCCATGGCTTCCAATAACGTTTCGTAGGATTTTTTCGCATCCGCAGAAGCTCTGGCTACGTCTGACGGTAAGGCAATCATGGGGCATTGTCGATCAATATCAGTTAAGTGTTCACTTGATAAGTAAGCAGAAACCATGGCCTTCACTGCTGCCCGTCCACCGCTACTGATGTGCACTCCCGCATTATCCCGCCATTCTTTCCCCACCCCAAACAAGAAGCTGGAAATGGCCTCGGAGTAAAGTTCCTCCTTACTACTAAAATGATTGTAAAAGCCACCACGCGTTAGCCCCGCCTCGGCCATGATGTCATCAATAGAAACTTTAACAAAGCCATGACGGTTAAACATGACTCTGGCACATTCCACGATTTTGGCACGGGTTTTTAATTTATGTTCAGGGCTATAGGGCATAGCTTACCCTCCTATAGTTTGATTTATTAGCTTATCGCAGAATTAAAATATGTTCTTGAACATATATAGATATGGCTTAACTTGCAATCTCCACAGCAAATTCAATGAGTAAAGCAAGGAGATTAGATATGAAACTACACAACGGTACATCCCCCAATGGCATGCGTGTCACCATGTTTATGCATGAAAAAGGCATAGAATTACCCCTGAATGACATTAGCATCATGCATGGAGACACGAAAAAACCGGAATTTCTGGCACGTAACTCTCTAGGCCAGGTACCGGTACTTGAACTTGATGATGGTCGCTATTTAACGGAAAGCATCGCTATATGCCGTTATTTGGAATCCAAATATCCAGGTCCGGCTTTGTTTGGAGAGTCCGCCGAAGAGCAAGCCTTCATAGAAATGTGGAACCGTCGTATGGAGCTCTGGCTCATGACGACCTTTGGCAGTATTGGCGAACACGAAATTCCTTATTTTCAATATCGTGTAGAACAAAATCCTACCTATGCTACTGCGCAACGAAAAGAAGCGATAAAGCGACTTACATGGTTAGATAACGAGTTATCTGACGGTAGAGACTTCATTGTGGATAATCAGTTTTCGGTTGCCGATATTACCGGCGCAGCATCATTAATGATCGCTCAATTTGTAAAACTGGCTATCCCTGATGATCTTGAAAACGTACAACGCTGGGCTAAGACAGTAATAAGTCGCAATAGCTTCCAGGCTAGCCTGCCAAAGAGGCAATAAATAACAGGCAACATACATTCATATATTTACAAAGCGCCGACCGGCGCTTTGTAGGGTAAGAATAATTAAGGATTAAACTCTGTACCGCATTGCCAGCAGATTTCAAAGCTGGCTTCGTTATGCTCCTGACATTGCCGACACACCCAAGGGCTACCTTCTTTTTCCGCGGCTTCAAATTCGACAATGAGCTGAGTGGCGCGATTAAACCATTCATTGTCTGTGAGCCAGACTTCCGGCCAGGCGTCAAAAGGTGAAATTTCGCCGATACCGCCGATGGCGTATTCGTTTTTAATAAAACAAGGGATGCCATAGCCATCCAACAGGTCTTTTACCTGTTGGATGCGCAAACGGTTTTCACTGCAAAACACTTTTATCATTGTCTTGAATACATCTCCTAGTCCATATCAATAGTGACGTCACTCAAAGAGCCCAAGGTATTACCCGCATCGCTATCCAGTTTGATCATCAGGCGCAGATCATTGGGCGAATCCGCATGGTGCAGCGCCTGATCCATGGTGATCTTCTCCGCTTTGAGTAAATCATACAGCGCCATATCAAAGCTTTGCATACCCATTTCTTTGCCTTTTTGCATGGCTTCTTTCAAGCCTGAGATTTCGCTACGCTGGATCATATCCGTTACCAGAGGCGAATTGAGCAGAATTTCAATGGCAGCTACGCGCCCTTTACCATCCACCGTCGGCACCAACTGTTGCGCCACAATCGCTCGCATATTCAAACTCAAATCGTAACGCAATTTGGCATGCTGCTCAGGCGGAGCCAGGTGCATAATACGCTCAATGGCCTGGTTGGCGTTGTTAGCGTGTAAGGTAGCGACGCACAAATGCCCGGTATCGGCAAAAGACATCGCATATTCCATGATTTCCATAGACCGGATCTCACCGATTAAAATCACATCTGGAGCTTGACGCAGGGAGCTTTTCAAAGCCTCGTCAAAAGACAGGGTGTCAATCCCCACTTCCCGCTGGGTGACAACACAGTTTCGATGTTCATGCACAAACTCGATAGGATCTTCAATGGTAAGGATATGTCCATAGGAGTTTTGATTGCGATGACCAATCAGCGCCGCCAGCGAGGTAGATTTACCCGTACCGGTGCCACCCACAAACAGAATCAAGCCACGCTTAGCCATAATGATGTCTTTGAGCACTGACGGCAGTCCCAAGTCTTCGGCTTTGGGAATTTCAGTTACGATACGACGCACCACCATACCGGCCTGGTCTCGCTGCCAAAAAGCACTACAACGAAAACGTCCTATGCCTTCTCGCACAATAGCAAAGTTACATTCACGGGATTCCGCAAACTCTTTGCGCTGCTTTTCGTTCATGGCCTGATGCACCAGACTTAAGGCACCATCATCATCTTGTGCGCCTTTTTGCAGTGGGGTCATCTTGCCATTGATTTTGGAGCTTACCGGAAAGCCAGCAGTAACAAATAAATCGGAACCGCCCTTTTCCACCATAAATTTTAAAAACGCGTCTAACTCTATCGCCATAATTTATTCTCTATCTTGTTGGCGCGGCTTAACCGCCAAACCCACCTTGTTTAT
Source organism: Planctobacterium sp. AWM4_229 (assembly GCF_056160305.1). Taxonomy (NCBI): domain Bacteria; kingdom Pseudomonadati; phylum Pseudomonadota; class Gammaproteobacteria; order Alteromonadales; family Alteromonadaceae; genus Planctobacterium; species Planctobacterium sp. AWM4_229. The sequence continues at coordinate 97,466 of NZ_JBSWWX010000007.1, forward strand.
TGGTACTCTTAGCCTGAGCATCTTGAGGTGTGATCACCCCTTGTGCCACCAGTTTTTGCAAGCACTGATCCATTGTTTGCATGCCGTGCTGCATGCCGGTCTGAATCACCGAGTACATCTGCGCCACCTTGTCTTCACGGATCAGGTTCTTAATGGCCGGAATTCCCACCATAATTTCATGAGCCGCAACACGCCCTCCGCCAATTTTTTTCAATAAGGTCTGGGAGATTACCGCGCGAATCGACTCCGATAACATGGAGCGGATCATGGCCTTTTCTTCGGCCGGGAACACGTCGATGATACGGTCGATAGTTTTCGGCGCAGAATTGGTGTGCAACGTACCAAATACCAAATGGCCTGTTTCTGCGGCACTGATGGCGAGGCGTATCGTTTCCAAATCCCGCAACTCACCCACCAGGATAATATCCGGGTCTTCACGCAATGCTGAGCGCAAGGCATTATTGAAGCTGTGAGTATCACGGTGTACTTCCCGTTGGCTGATTAAGCACAACTTATTCTGGTGCACAAATTCGATGGGATCTTCAATAGTAAGAATATGCTCTCGTTTGGAGCTATTGATGTAATCGATCATGGCCGCCAGCGTGGTACTTTTACCGGAACCTGTAGCCCCGGTTACCAATACAATTCCCGTTGGGTGTTGAATAATTTCGCGAAAGATATCTGGTGCTCCAAGTTGATCCAGCGTCAACACTTCGCTAGGAATAGTACGAAGCACCGCAGCTGCCCCGCGATTTTGTACAAAAGCATTAACACGAAAACGCGCTAAGTCTTTTACTTCAAAGGAAAAATCCGTTTCCAGGTTTTCTTCGTATTCTTTGCGTTGCTTGTCGTTCATGATCTCATAAACGAGGGCTTTCACTTGTTTGTCATTGAGGGGATCTATGTTGAGTTTACGCATTTCACCGTCGACGCGAATAATCGGCGGCAATCCGGCAGACAGGTGTAAATCAGATGCTTTATTCTTAACACTGAAGGCTAAAAGTTCGGTAATATCCACGATTGGGACTCCGTAGTTTATTTTTTGAAGATCTATGAATACAAAAATAGCAGATAGACTGCAAAGCGCACTGGAAACTATCAATAAGGTCGCTCAATCGGTTAATAGACAGCCAAATGAGATACGATTGCTTGCGGTCAGTAAAACCAAACCCGCCTCTATGGTGCATGAAGCCTGGCAAGCAGGGCAACGGGCTTTTGGCGAAAACTATGTGCAAGAAGGCCTGCAAAAAATACAGGATTGCCAATCTCTTACTGATATTGAATGGCATCTGATTGGTCCGTTGCAATCCAATAAATGTAAACCGGTAGCGGAGCATTTTGATTGGGTGCAAAGTGTTGATCGGCGTAAAATCGCCCAACGCCTGAACGATAATCGCCCTCAGTCCCTCACGGCCCTTAACGTTTGTTTGCAAGTCAACATCAGTGGCGAAAGCAGTAAATCTGGTCTCAACACAGAAGAGGTTAAGAGCCTTGCTGAAGAGATCCACAAATCCATGCCCCAGCTGTGCTTAAGGGGTTTAATGGCCATCCCTTCCAATACCGATGACGACGTGAAACTGGCGGAAGAATTCAAACAGATGCAGGGACTCTTTAGCCAACTGCAACAAAGCTATGATACAGTAGACACCCTTTCGATGGGTATGAGCGGCGATATGGCGCTGGCCATTGCAAACGGCAGTACCATGGTACGTATCGGTACCGCGATATTTGGTGCCCGCTCCCCAAAACAATAACCCGTTAACGGAGTTCTGATTTGCAACAAGCTAATATTGCCTTCATAGGCGCAGGAAACATGAGTCGCGCGATAATTTCTGGTTTGGTTTCTGGTAATTATCCCACTGATGCAATTATGGCGAGCAATCCTTCCACGCCCAAACTGGACGGATTAAAAGCAGAATTCGAGATTCTCACCACCCAAAATAACGTTGAAGCCATTAACTTTGCCGATGTGGTGGTTTTATCCGTAAAGCCGCAGTTAATGGCGGAAGTCTGTGCCGCTTTCAGTGAGCAGTGCGATTTAACTGGTAAGCTGTTTATCTCAGTTGCCGCAGGTATCAACGCGGGACGTCTTCAGGAAATGCTCGGCGGTCAGTATCCACTGATTCGCACCATGCCAAATACCCCTTGCGCGCTGGGTAAAGGCGTTGTTGGGCTCTATGCCTCCCCGGAAGTGAGTGAAGAACAAACAGCTTTCGCTCAAGCACTGATGGCCAACACCGGAGAAGTGATCACCGTAGCAGAAGAATCCATGATCGATGGCGTAATTGCCGCCGCTGGCAGCAGCCCTGCTTATTTCTTCTTATTTCTGGAAGGAATGCAGAAAAAAGCCATTGAATTGGGTTTCAGCAACGAGCAGTCTCGCATTATGGTGCAACAAGCCATGCTGGGAGCTGCAGAAATGGTTTGTCACAACCCGCAACTTGAATTATCTGAGCTGAGAGCCCAAGTAACCTCTAAGGGGGGCACCACAGCCAAAGCGGTAGAGCATTTGCAACAAGGCAATCTCGAAGGACTGGTAGGTGATGCAATGCAAGCTGCAATTAACCGCGCCAGGGAAATGTCTGAATTGTTTTAGGAACCAATATGAACGCAACCTATTTTTTAATTAGTACCCTGTTTGATCTGTACCTGATGGTGGTCTTGCTACGCTTATGGCTGCAGCTGGTTAGAGCAGACTTTTACAATCCATTTAGTCAGTTTGTGGTTAAGGCTACTCACCCCATAGTAGCGCCACTGCGTCGGGTTTTGCCATCCATTGGCTCGCTGGATACGGCCACCTTGGTGCTGGCTCTGGCAATTGGTATGCTCAAAGTAACGGTGCTGGCAATGATGTTTGGCAACGGTCAGATAAATCCAATCGCTGTAGCGGTATCTGGAACTATGGTGGTGTTCAAGGAAATCTTTTCGCTGCTGTTTTGGGTACTCATTATTCGCGCATTACTTAGCTGGTTTAGCCAAGGCTACAATCCCATTGAAATGGTATTGCACCAGCTAACAGAGCCGCTGCTGGCGCCTATTAGAAAAATCCTACCTCCAATGGGTGGTTTGGACTTATCAGTGCTCGTGGCGTTGTTAGGGCTGCAGTTTTTACAGCTGTTACTGCAAGACTTGATGCCCTACTTCTAGCCGGGAAATGATGATGAGACAAAGAATATTCACCACTTTTATAGCGCTGTTAACGCTGTTACTGGCACCTGCTAAAGCGGAACAGTATGAAACCCTGGGGGATTGGGATGTGCACTACATCGTCATCAATACCAGTTTCTTAACGCCTGAAATAGCCCGCGCCTATGGCTTGCAGCGCAGTCAATTTCAGGGGCTGGTGAATATTTCCGTGCTGGATAAAGACAGCCACAAAGCGCAATCTGTCTCGATGATGGGCGATGCCACTAACTTACTGGGAACCAAGAAAAAACTGACGTTCAGGGAAGTCAAAGACGGTGACGCCATCTATTATCTTGCTGTCCTGCCCTTCCGCGACCAGGAGCAGTATCGCTTTAACATCAGTATTAGCCATGGCAACCAACAACAAACCTTGAAGTTTAAGCACAAATTTTATAGTGAGTGATCTTTCTTAGGTTACACCCAACCAAGGGCTATTATAGAAAACAGACTTTAGCTATCCCCTTCTGAAATAAAACCGCTTGACCTCAAGTTAAGTAGAGGTTTTATCCTCCTCCCTGATAATTCATTGTTAGGGAAAAATCATGTCATCAAAAACTATCGCCATTGTCTTTCATTCGGTCACCGGAACCACTGAAGCCATCGCAAAGCAAATTGTCACGGGTATTAACTCTGTAGACGATGTCACTGGGTTACCATTTAAAATCAACGATGCCGAAATCGTTAATGGACGCTACCCATCACACAAGCTGGACGTCCTGGATGACGTCGACGGCATTGTCTTTGGTTCCCCCACATTTATGGGCTGCGTCTCCGCTCAATTTAAAGCACTGGCAGATGCCAGTAGCGAAAAATGGAGTGAAGGACGCTGGCGCAATAAACTCGCTGCCGGATTTACCATAGGCGTTAGCGCCAGTGGCGAGCAAACGATTACCATGCAATACCTGCAAACACTCGCTGCGCAGCATGGTATGCTCTGGGTTGGTATCGACAGCCATCCGTTAATATCTTCCGAACAACAAACCAAGATAAACCCTCTAGGCGCAAGTACGGGAGTTATTGCTACTGCAAAACAAGGCGAGGTTCACAGCGATTATCTTGCAACAGCGTTTTATCTGGGTAATAGATTGGCGAAGCTGGTCAGCTAGTCTCTTAACTCGGCCTATTTCGGGGCTCTTTACACCCCCTCTGATAACTTATGGGCTGGTATTTAGACCTTTAGGTCAGTATTGAATTTTTGCAAGATCTCAGCAGGAGATTTCTCTACAAAGCCACTTTATTCTGTGTTAAATCAATTTTGACCAATTACTTCAACACAACTTAGCAAGCCAAGAAGGCCTGTCACAATTTTTTTTAATACAAAAGCCGCCCGCGGTATGAATTAGGGTAGATGTCGTAAGTGTGCGAGGATTAGTTTATTCACTCTCTAAAATTGGCCTGAGCATCACAATTCAAGCTCATATTCTTCTCTTAAATCACTCACTAAAGTGGAATTGAATTTCATAAACTCATTGATCTGCTCAAGTGCTCCTGGATGATGTAATGTGCTAAAAAAGAAATAGTCATGATCAATCGGATAGTCAGTCCTCTCATGGATCTTCAAATTGACGGATCGAGCAATGTTTTTGGCTACAAAACTGTTAAGATATATACCATCAATTCTGCCGAGACTCAGCATTTCCAGCATAGCTTCCGTATCAGTGCTATAAACCATCTTTAAACGCTTTTTGATCTCTGGCATAACAGTAAAACCTAATGGTGCAGCCACAACCTCCAGTTTTTTTTGGGACTCAATAGAAAAAATAGAATCTGAGTAACTTACAATAGGCATCGAAAAGCTCTTCTTTTGATTAGAGCCTTCCCATTTGGGATTATCGGGAAATTGAAGATCAATGGTTCCATTCAAAAACTCTCTTTTCAGGCGTGCCACAGGAAAGGGAATAATCTGAAATCTAGCGCCAGTCTCTTTGCTTATCAACTGCAATAAATCCGGAAGGAAACCGTGAACTTGCTTCTTTTCAATACTAACAATTGGGGAGTAGTTTAGTTCCTCGACCCCCACTGTGATTACCTTTTCTTCTGCCGGCAAGGACGCAGAAATGCTCCACAAAAGCGGTATAAATATCCAGTGCTTTTTTTTAGTGCTCATCCTGTTTTCCTGTAGATTGTTCCTTACCATAAATGCCGCCAAGGTCAGAACAAACAATTGCGGATAAACCGACTGATTGCCTGAATCCTGGGCTCGTAGTTAGCCAGAAGTTGTACATTTGCACTCCGGGTGAATTTGAATGGGAATCACATCGCAGAAAAACCCGGTATTACTCGCTACCCTTGTACCTTGAAAAATCTTAGCTAAAGCTTTAGCCATTAGATTTGCAAACGTCAAATTCAGTTAAATCCTCCCGTTCCGGTGCGCTCTGAAATTCCCTTGAGTTCAGATTTTGACCGACAAACGAGTACCCAGCATGTCAACATTGAATTTAAAGATCCACGTTACTTCATTGTGATCCATAACAGACTTTTATTTTAGATTGGTTACAAGATATTGCTTTCCAATGATGAACTGTGCTGTATTAATTTGAAAAATCAATTGTTGGTAGATCAAGGATCTGTGGACTTCCATAGGAGTTAGCGCCAATGGTGAGAAAACGATTACCATGCAGTACCTGCAAACGCTCGCTGCGCAACATGGCATGCTCTGGGTTGGTATCGACAGCCATCCGTTAATTTCCTCTGAGCAACAAACCAAGATAAACCCTTTAGGCGCCAGCACCGGGCTTATTGCCACTGCAAAACAAGGGAAAGTTCACCAAGATAATCTGGATACCGGGTTTTATCTGGGCAAAAGGATAGCGTCACTCATTAATCTCTCATTAAGGGGGCTTCAAAGTCCATTCAGGCTGTAAGTTACAGGAGATAACTGCCATAATTCCAAGGGTTATAATTACTGCGAATAAACAGGGCAAATATGAAATCTATTATAAAAACGGTTGCAGCCGTTGCCGCGAGTATCAGTCTTGCAAGTTGCATGGTGGTGGTAGACACCAATAGCAAAACCAAAGACGACTACAGCAACAAGTCCAGCCTCAAAGAGCAAACAAACACATCGAGTGAAAAAAAAGTCTTTACTCAAGACTATGTATTGGAGGAACTCGACAACGGTCTAAGAGTGATGGTGGTAAAAACCGACTATCCAGACTTGGTATCACTGCAAATTCCAGTATCAGCAGGTTCTCGTGATGAAGTAGAAAAAGGCAAAACCGGATTTGCCCACTTTTTCGAACACATGATGTTTAAGGGCTCTAAGAAGTTTCCAGATAGCCAATACACCGAAGTATTCAAAAACGCCGGGGTTGATTACGGCGGCTATACCACAAACGATTACACCAACTACCACGCCGATTTTTCTAAACAGCATTTAGAAATGGTTTTAGAGATACTCGCCGACCACTTCCAGAATCTTCACTACACTGAGGCTCAATTCAGAACAGAGGCCCTCACGGTAAAAGGTGAGTATTTAAAAAACAACGCCAGCCCTATTCGTAAATTGTTATCTGCGGTGAGAAAAGAAGCCTTTGATGTGCATACTTATGAACACACTACAATGGGATTTTTTGAAGATATCGAAGCAATGCCAGATCAGATGGCATACGGCCAGGAGTTTTTTAACCGCTTCTACAAGCCAGAATACGTGTCATTGGTGATTGCCGGTGATGTTGACCCAACAGCCACCGTTGAATTAATTAAACAATATTGGGGCAACTGGGAGAGAGGTGATTTCAAATCAGTTGTACCACAAGAGCCAGAGCAAACTGCACCGCGTTACTTCCATGAAAAATATGATGGCCTGCCTGGTCATTGGCTATTGGTGTCTTACAAAGGCGCGCCCTGGATACCCAACAAGAAAGACCGAGCTGGCTTAGACCTAATGTCTGAGCTGTACTTTTCCGAGAACTCTGATTTGTATCAAGAGCTTGTAGTTGATAAACAAATTGCCAGTCAAATGCTTACTTACAACCCCAATACCAAAGATGTCGGTTTGCGCCACGTGTTTGTAAAAGTTCAGGAAGAAGCGGATTTGGTAACAGTACGTGATGCTATCAATCGCACCTATGCCAAAGCACGCACCGAATTGGTAGACGATGAAACACTAGCCAACCTCAAATCAAACTTGAAATACAGTTTTGTAAACAGTCTGGACTCATCAGAAGCTATTGCTTCAACGCTGACAAGCTACATGCACTTTAAACGTGAGCCCGAAGTGATCAATGAGCTTTATCAAAGTTTTGATAAAATTACCGCTCAGGATATTAAAGATCTAGCTAACCAGTACTATATCGACAATAACCGTACTACTGTAACATTATCCGCGTTGGATGCCATTGCTGGTTTTGAGCAAGAAGAGTCCTTAGAGCAACTGGTAGCGGAAGCCTCCATGGCTCCATCTGCACCTGAATTTACCATCTTAGATCGCACTAATTCTTCACCACTCATTGATATCAACATCTTGTTTTATACCGGTGCAGCAGCAGAGCCTGAAGGTAAAAAGGGTGTGGCGGCATTAACTGCCAACATGCTGACTCAAGGCGGCTCCAAATCGAAAACCTTCAAAGAAATTCAACAAAAGCTCTATCCACTGGCGGGCTCTTTTGACGCGCAATTGGATAAAGAAATGATGTCATTTACCGGACGTGTACACCAAGACAACGTTGCCCAATGGTATGCCTTGATCAGTGATCAAATCTTGAATCCGGGATGGCGAGAAGATGACTTTAAACGTCTGAAAAAAGAACAGCTTGATGCCATTAAATCCAGTTTGAAATCATCTAATGATGAAGAATTAGGTAAAGAAGTGCTTTATCACCAACTGTATCAAGGCCATGTTTACGAAAGCTACAACCTGGGCGACATTTCAGATATCGAAGCATTAACCATCGACGATCTGAAAGCGTTTTACGCCAGCCAGTTAACCCAAGCCAAACTGCAAATAGGTTTGACTGGAGCCATCCCGGCAGCCATTAAGGCCAAAATACAACAAGACTTCGCTCGTTTGCCAAAAGGTGATGAAGACAAGCTCAGCATTGTCCAAGCACCTGTACTCAAAGGAAAACACGCCACAATCGTTGAGAAAAATGCCCAATCAACGGCGGTATCCTTTGGTTTCCCCATTGATGTTAATCGCAGTAGTAAAGACTGGGCAGCATTGTGGTTGGCACGTTCATACCTTGGCGAGCACCGCAGTTCTAACAGCTACCTGTTTAAACGTATCCGCGCAGTGCGCGGTATGAACTATGGGGACTATGCCTACATTGAATACTACCCGCGTGGCATGTTCAGAACTAAGCCCAATGCCAACCTGGGTCGCTCATCACAGATCTTTCAGGTTTGGATAAGACCGCTTCGTTCCAATAACGATGCCCACTTTGCCACTCGCGTAGCTTTGTTTGAATTGGATAAGTTGATTGAAAACGGCATGACCCTGGAAGATTTTGAGGCCACTCGCAACTTCCTGCTCAACTTCGCACCGCAACTGGTATCTTCACAAGATATGCAGCTAGGCTATGCCCTGGATAGCGAGTTTTATGGTATCGATGATTTTGTCTCTCACGTAAAAAGTGCGCTGGAGAAATTAACTGTTGACGATGTGAATCGGGTTATCAAAAAACACCTGCAAACCGAAAATATTCACTATGTGTTTATTTCGGGTGATGCAGAGGACATGAAAAAACGCCTTGCAACCGAGATGACTTCGCCACTTGAATACAACAGCGAAAAACCAGAAGAACTATTGGCTGAAGATCGCATTATTCAGGATTACAAGCTATCTATCCCGGCGAGCAACATCAGCGTTGTGCCTGTGGATGAGGTATTCAAATAATCGCTTTAAATCCAGATTTCTGCCACCAGGTGTACTGCACCTGTGTGGCATACTATCTACCTTTTGATGATTATCCTCAGCATTTGCTCAAAATATCAGCCAGGTTTTCAGAGATAATAAAACTATTTATTAGGACCTGAGTTCGTTAATAAATTGCGCATCCATCCAATAAATGTCCCCCTTGTCACCACCGTAACCTCTGTGAAAGAAAAAGTATTTTCCATCCGGTGACACACTACCATAAGCTTCGTTATGCTCGGTATTAATCTTATCTCCTAAGTTTATAGCCTCTCCCCATGAATTATCTTTCTGGCGAAAACTGATATAAAGATCTGGACCGCCATACCCGCTTTCTCTTTGATCATCCCAAATTAAGTAGGACTCATCAGGCGCGATATAGGGGTGCGCATTCCAAGGGCCAAATTCAATATCCAAATCCCTCGGTTTTTCGCGTTTTCCATTTATTAACCTTGAATAGCGAATGGGCGTTTCTGATGCTTCGTCAAAAAAATAAGTTCCTTTGGACGAAACTGTTATGCGCATAATTGGCAAGCCTGACAAAGGTTCAGCGTGACTTTGTATTTCAGACCAACCAGAACTTGTGCGCTCTCTGAATTTTCTACCCAGATATAGCCTTTTATTGTCGATGGAAACAAAAGGCTCACCCGCCCAAGGAGGTAAAACGGATTCAGTCCAATGTCCATTAGTTTTGCGCACCACAACTAATGTGTTCCTCTCGTATTCACCGCCCCTTCTGCGAAAATAAAACTCTTTTAAATCAGGCGAAAACGCCGCTTCGGCTTCACGGTGCTCTGTTTTAATCAAGTCTGGTGCAAATAGCTCTGGCACCAGGCCCGGCGGCTTTTGTCCCAAATATAGGTCTTTGACAATACCCGACTCATTTCCGGCGTAACTTGTAAAACTAATAAACAAACAACCCAACAGCGTTGCTACTGAAGATAACTGCAATTTCACGATTTTGACTCCCTTATGAATTCATGACTTGTTTTAATGCACGAACAGTTATTCGACGGGATGAAGCTTAAAGACAGAGTGTTTAAATCACCTGATTTGCTGCTGATTTTTTGCTGATTTTTGCTGATTTTTGCTGTGTAGGTCGCAGCTTGAACGCCATGGATGGCGTGAATGTCTTTTTTGCAGGGAGCAAAAAAAGACCAGCTCGACAAAGATGTGAATTTAAGCACTGCTGTCCGAATTAATTCGAACCTACAAAAGAGTTATCGGTTCTGCATGAACGAAGTGAATATCGGTTTTTGTAGATCGCAGCTTTAGCTCGACAAAAATGTTGATTTCACCGCCGTTGTCCGACTGGCCGTTTAAATGTTCCCGACAAACTCGGCATTCACTGCATCCCTGCAGCTCGCCGATTAGTGTTCCCGACAAACTCGGCATTCACTGCATCCGTGCAGCTCAAGTTCGGACCTAAATAGAATCTGTAGGTTCGGTTTCAACCGGACAAGTTAGTCAGAAACGAGACAGAAAATCACCCTACCCCTGCTCTTCCCTCAAAAACACTAACTCATTACCTTTACTCTGTTCTTCGCTAAAGCGATAACCCGCTGAATCAAAGGCTTTGAGCTGGGCCACTTCAGACACCTGATTTTCCAGGATATAGCGAGCCATCAGGCCGCGGGCTTTTTTGGCAAAAAAGCTGATCACTTTATATTGGCCATTTTTGGCATCTTTAAATACTGGCGTATAAATCTGGGCTTGTAGTTTTTTCGGTTTGACCGATTTGAAATACTCATTTGAAGCCAGGTTAACCAGCACATTATCGCCCTGCTCTGCAAGGGCTTCATTGAGCTTATCTGTAATTTGTTCTCCCCAGAACTCATACAGGTTTTTACCTATATCGGTATCCAGTTTAGTGCCCATTTCAAGACGGTAAGGTTGCATTAAATCCAGCGGGCGCAACAGTCCATACAAACCAGACAATATGCGCAAATGCTGTTGACTGTATTGCAATGTTTCTTCACTCAAGCTCGGCGCATCTAACCCGGTATACACATCACCGTTAAAGGCCAACACCGCTTGCTTAGCGTTGTCTTGGGTGAATGGTGTGTGCCATGTAGCGTATCGTTCAGCATTCAGTAAAGCTAATTTATCGCTGATATGCATTAATGAGCTGATATCTTGCGGCGCCAATTTTTTACAGCGATTGATAAGTGCTTGGGCAGCTTCAAGTAAATCTGGCTGGGTATAGGCCGAAGTCGTGGCCGGGGTGTCGTAATCCAGATTTTTAGCAGGGGAAATAACAACTAACATAAAACAAGGGCGCTCCAGTCAAAAGCATTAATGTTGTGGCTTTTTACTGGATTTCAATGCAACTGGATCGATTGCATGGCGCGAATATAGGCTTCATAGATTTCGTCATTGAAAGCACAAAAGATCACCTTGCGAATGTCGGGATAATAGCTGGTTTGCTCCACCACACTGTTCATGGCAATTTCGCAGGCCTGACTAATGGGATAACCATATACACCGCAACTGATGGCTGGAAAGGCAATGCTGCGCAGTTCATATTCTGCTGCCAGTGACAATACACGTTGATAACACTGGGCCAACAGCTTTGCCTCTTGACGCTCACCGCCATGCCAGATGGGGCCAACCGTATGGATGATTTTTTTGCAGGGCAGCTTATAACCATCGGTAATTTTAGCCTCCCCGGTTAAACAGCCGCCGAGGTTTTTGCACTCTTTCAATAACTCTGGTCCTGCCGCTTGATGAATAGCACCATCGACTCCACCGCCCCCTAATAAACTGTTATTGGCGGCATTAACAATGACATCCACAGGCAAACGCGTGATGTCTTCCTGAATTACGGTTATTTTAGCTGTCATTTCAATCTAAACATCCCATTGATTACTGTGTTCAGTTATACGATACTTCTTGCCATTCTGCAGTGCCTTTTTTTGTCATCATTACACCACATTTCGCAAACACGAAATTTCATTCGGTAGTAACAATAAAAGGTTATACCCTGAACATGAATGTTTTGTCATGTTAGTCCACACACGGAATATTTTTTGAGGAAATTATGAGTAACCAACTAGAAGCTTTACGCGCTGTAACGACTGTCGTTGCAGACACGGGTGATATCGAAGCCATTCGTCAGTACGAACCTGTCGATGCCACCACCAACCCATCTTTGTTACTAAAAGCTGCACAGATGGAGCAATATCAGCCTCTGATCACCGAAGCAGTTGAGTGGGCTAAACAACAGTCAGACGATGCACAACAACAACTTGAAGACGCCAGTGACAAACTCGCAGTAAAATTTGGTTGCGAGATTCTGAACATTGTTCCCGGCCGCGTTTCTACTGAAGTTGACGCTCGTTTGTCGTTTGATAAACGCGCCACTATCGAAAAGGCCCACCGCCTTGTGGAGCTATATGAAGAAGCGGGCGTTAGCAAAGATCGCATCCTGATCAAGATTGCTTCCACATGGGAAGGCATTCAGGCGGCCGAAGAGCTGGAAAAAGAAGGCATCAACTGTAACCTGACCTTGTTATTTGGATTCGCTCAAGCGCGTGCCTGTGCTGAAGCTGGTGTATTTTTGATTTCGCCGTTTGTGGGGCGCATCCTGGATTGGTACAAAGCCAATACCGAGCAAAAAGAATATCAACCGGCTGAAGATCCGGGCGTACAATCCGTTACCCGCATCTACAATTATTACAAGCAGCATGGTTACAAAACCATTGTAATGGGGGCCAGCTTCCGCAACATCGGTGAAATCACCGAACTTGCAGGCTGTGACCGTTTAACCATTAGTCCTGCCCTGCTGCAAGAGCTAAAAGACAGCGATGCTGAATTGCCGGTGAAATTACAAGACACGGGCGCCACATCGGATGCACCGGGTGCCTTATCTGAGCGTGAATTCCGCTGGCAAATGAACGAAGATGCCATGGCCACCGAAAAGCTGGCCGAAGGTATCCGCAATTTCGCTAAAGACCAGGTAAAACTGGAAGACATGTTAAAAGCGAAGCTGTAACATCTAAAACAAAATTCTAAAGCCATCTGTGAGATGGCTTTTTTGTTGGCCCAAAAAACAAATTTAGCAATAAAAATAATAAGCAAAGGCCCTGCAACTATCCGACAAGTGTTTATCAATTATTGAGGAAGATTATGGCCCATCTGAATGAGCAACCCGCCTGGCAAAAATTATCTGATATTGCCGACGCCATTAAATTTGAACACATGCGCGACTGGTTTAATAACGATCCTAAACGCGCTGAAAAATACACTGTAGAAGCCGCTGGGATCACCCTGGATTACTCCAAGAACCGAATTAATCAGGAAGTAATGGAGTCGTTGTTTGAGCTTGCTGAGCAATGTAATGTGGCAGAAAAACGCAGTGCCATGTTCAGTGGTGAGCAAATTAACTTTACTGAGCACAGAGCGGTATTGCACACCGCATTACGCAACTTCTCAGGCAAGCCAGTGATGGTAGACGGTAAAGATGTGATGCCAGAAGTGTTCGCAACCCAGGCCAAAATGAAGGCGTTTGTGGCCAGCATTTTACAAGGTGAGCACAAAGGTTATACCGGCAAGCCCATAAAAGACGTGGTCAGCATCGGTATTGGCGGCTCCTTCCTCGGCCCTAAGATTATGTCGGAAGCGCTAAAGCCCTACTGGCAAGAAGACGTTAAAGTGCATTTTGTCGCCAATGTCGACGGTTGCCATATCCAGGACGTATTAGCGCAACGTGATCCTGAACAAACCCTGATTTTGATGTCTTCCAAGTCTTTCAGCACCCAGGAAACACTGCAAAATACCATCACGGCCAAACAGTGGTTTTTAGCCAATGGTGGTAGCGAAACGGATATTGCCAAACACTTTATGGCGGTGTCTTCCAATATCAAAGCCGCTACTGAATTTGGTATGGCGGAAGAAAACATTTTCCCCATGTGGGATTGGGTTGGTGGCCGTTATTCGCTCTGGTCAGCCATCGGCTTGCCACTCGCTCTTGCTATTGGCTGGGATAACTTTGAGGCCTTGCTTAAAGGTGCCTTCGCCATGGATGAGCATTTCCAAACCGCGCCTGCGGAGCAAAATCTGCCAGTGCTCATGGCACTGATTGGTTTGTGGTATCGCAACTTCTTTAACGCCCAAAGCTATGTGCTGCTGCCCTATTATCACTATCTAAGAGGCTTTCCGGCGTACGTTCAACAATTGGATATGGAAAGCAATGGTAAGCAGGTAGCAGGCGATGAGGCCATAGAGTATGAAACAGGCCCCATTGTCTGGGGTAGTGAAGGCACCAATGGCCAACATTCCTTTCATCAGTTGATTCACCAAAGCCATACGCTGATCCCGGCGGATTTTATGCTACCACTGAAAGTGCCTAATCAGGACAACACCCATCATGCCATGTTGGCCTCAAACTGCTTCGCACAATCCCAAGCCTTGATGCAAGGACAGTCTCACAAAGAGATTGCTGAAGCGTTGAAAGGTAAAGGCCTTAAGCAGGATGAAATCGAGGTGTTAGCCACTCATAAAACCATGCCAGGTAACAAACCGTCAAACACCTTATTGTTTGAGCAGTTGGCTCCCCATACATTGGGGGCACTTGTTGCCATGTATGAACACAAAGTATTTGTTCAAGGCGCCATTTGGGGCGTTAATTCCTACGATCAATGGGGAGTTGAGCTAGGTAAAGTATTGGGGAATCAGATCCTGGACAAAATTCAGGACGCAGAGGAAGCGCCAAACTTTGATGCTTCCACCAATCAGTTAATAACCCGGTTTGTTGATAGTTTAAAATAAGCTTCAAAATGTGCCTCTCAGATTAGCAGGGCGACCTGAGAGGCCCTTATCCCACATCACATTTACTATCCTTTATTTGCATCTTCGTACAATTTTCAGACATTTGTTGAAATTAAAACACTTCTCACGCATTAATTGTACATTTTTCAGCCACTTATTATGCCTTTCTTGATAGTTTCACGTAATGTTAATAAAAAGTTAACATTAACCTTTTACTTTTGCATCGGCTGTGATAAAACAGCAATCGAAGCCGGATGTTAACATGTTGTAAACCCGGCAATTTTAGCGGTGTGATGTAAGGAGTTTACCGTGGATAAAAACGATTTAATGTCCAAATTAGACCAAGAAACTCGCTCAACAAAATCTCGTAAAAAGAAGCGCATGTGGCGCGAAATCGAAGCTATCAAGGATAAATACAAGCTTCGTAAAGAACTTGAAGATATGGACATGTTCAACGAGTACGAATTAAGCCAAATCGACATCTAACCGCAAAAGCCCCTGTTTATGGGGCTTTTTGGTTTTTGGCGATAAGCTTTTTGTGAACTTCGTTTAGTCGGCAGGTTGCTAATCTGCCGACAGATTTCAATATTGCATTAAAAAAGCGATTAACTGGCGAATTTGCATTCGTTCAATTGCAAGGCTTTGCTGATGACAGTGACAGCCTTACCGGAAGACTGCCGCAGTGAAGTGTCGCAGTAGCCTGAATAAAAAGCTTATACCTGCCAATCGATTGCTGGCTTGCCCTGCTGTTGCAAAATTTGATTGCACTGGAAGAAGTGATTGCAGCCCAAAAAGCCTCGATGAGCTGATAACGGTGATGGATGAGTTGTCTTCAATACCGTATGTTTGCTGGTATCGATGCATGCGCCTTTTTTATGAGCATGGCTGCCCCACAGCATAAAAACAAGCCCTTGAGCGTGCTCATTTAACGCCTCAATCACTTTATCAGTGAATTTTTCCCAACCTATTTTGCTATGAGAATGCGCTTTGCCCTGCTCTACCGTCAGCACGGTATTCAACAGTAATACTCCCTGCTCCGCCCATTTCTGCAAATACCCATGATCAGGTATTTCAAATCCCGGAACCGATTGTTTTAGCTCTTTGTACATGTTTCTGAGTGATGGAGGTGTTTTAATTCCGGGCAGAACAGAAAAACACAAACCGTGAGCTTGACCGGGGCCATGATAGGGATCTTGCCCCAATATCACCACTTTTACTTGTTCAAACTCAGTGGCTTTAAAGGCGTTGAATACATCTTCTTGTGGCGGATAAATGGTTTTTCCCGCCTGGCGTTCACCCTCAACAAATTCAAGAATTTGCTGAAAATAAGGCGCCTGTTTTTCGGCGCCTAGTACGTCTTTCCAGCTGCTCATTTATTTGAGCAATTCAAAGAGGTGGGCTTTTAAGCTTTCATAAGAGGCGTCTTTTTCAGCAGATAACGTCTCTTTTCCAGCACATTCAGCTAAAGGCTGCGGTAAACTGATAGGCTGTCCCAATACGTTTTCCACCGTTTCTTTAAACTTAGCCGGGTGTGCTGTACCTAAAAATACGCCAGTCTCGGTTTCTGTCAAATTGCGTTTTAAACTCTTATAGGCAATGGCAGCATGGGGTTCACTGACATAACCATCTTTCATCAGCTGTCGCATCGCCACCTGAGTGTACTCTTCGTCTACCGCTTCTGCCGACAGTATGGCTTTATCCAGATAGCCATATTCAAATAAAGCCTCAATACGCGGCCAGTTGTTTGGCTGACTCACATCCATCGCGTTGGACATAGTGGCTACTGTAGGTTTAGGTGACCATTCACCTGACGCCCAATAGCGAGGCACCGTATCGTTGGCATTAGTGGACGCAATAAAACGTTTGATGGGCAAACCCAATGCTTTAGCTATCATGCCTGCGGTTAAGTTACCAAAGTTACCACTCGGTACTGAGAACACCACTTCGCTGCGCTCGTCTTGTGGTATTTGCGAGAACGCCTCAAAGTAATAACACACCTGGGCCAGTAAACGGCTGATATTAATGGAGTTGGCCGAGTTAAGATGCAAGCCGTCCCGCACTTCAGGGTCATCAAAGGCGGCTTTCACCAATTGCTGACAGGCATCAAAGTCGCTTTCCACTGCAACAGTATGGATGTTACCGCCCAGAGTGGAGAATAGTTTTTCCTGCAAAGTGGAGATTTTGCCTTTGGGATACAGGATCACCACATTGATATTCTCGATACCGTGGAAGGCATGGGCCACTGCAGCTCCGGTATCGCCAGAAGTTGCCGTTAAAATGGTAATTGGATTTTTATTGTCTTTGGTTAAATGCGACAACACCTGTGCCATAAAACGACCACCAAAGTCTTTAAACGCTAAGGTTGGTCCGTGAAATAACTCCAGGCAATAAACATTGTCTTTCACCTGCGCCAGGGGGGCCGGAAAATTAAAAGCATTCTCCACCAATCCCGTAAGCGTTTCTACCGGAATATCATCACCAATTAAATGGGACAAAATCGCACTGCTACGCTGGGTAAATGGCTGAGCCAGTAACTCATCAACATTACTCAATGGTGCGATATCTTTGGGGAAATAAAGCCCTTGGTTTTTACCCAAGCCCTTTTGCACCGCCTCACAAAAATTAACGGTATCGCTATCGTCTTTTAGATTAAATAATTGCACTTATGTTTCCTTCACTACACTTGAACCTTGCAGGTCCAGTTTACAGACATGGCTAAACCCATCTTCGTTCTGGATATAATTAGCAGTTAGCCAGTCACTTATTTTATTAGCCTCCTTGAGGCTTTCACACACGGCAAAGACAGTGGGACCCGACCCGGAAATACTGAAGGCCAATGCGCCATTGTCTAATGCAAATTCTCTGGATTCATCAAATTTAGGTAACAAACTTTTTCGATACGGCTCGGCAATCACATCTTGCATCATACTCGCTGCCAACTTGCCATTTTTCTGATGCAATGCATCCACGAATACTGCCAGTTGCTTACCAAACTGCAATGCCGTTTGTACACTAACCTCTTTGGGTAAAATCTCTCTGGCTGCGGAAGTGGAAACTGAAATACCGGAATAACAACTTACCCAATACCAGTCTTCTATGACGGGCAGTTGCGTAGTGATTTGCTCACCGTTTTCCACCATCAATGTCATACCACCCAGATAACAAGGTGCGACATTGTCATAGTGAATACTGCCGCTGATTTGCCCTTCTAACTCGCCCATCAACAGTAGCATCTCATCTTCTGAGAAAGGCTGACCATAAAAGCTATTCAAACCATCCAATGCCGCAACAATTGAACTGGCACTGGAACCTAAACCACTGCCGATTGGCAGGTGTTTATTGAGCGTCATTTTACAGGCCGGCGCGTTAATGTTTTGCGCTTTTAGCTTGTTGTGAAAGGCGTTGTAACAATGCGTCACAATATTGGTGGAGGGTTCAGTAGGCAGTTTGTGGGCAAAGCGACCAACAACAGACAAACTGAACGCTTGAGCTTCTTCAAGAGTAACCGTATCACCCAAAGGTGAACCATCTATAGGGGCAATTGCAGCGCCCAGGATATCAAACCCTAAGCAAACATTTCCTATCGAAGCAGGCGCGTAGGCGATGTGCTTCATCGAGACTTTTCCTAACAAATCGTTAAAAGGGTCATAAGGCTAACACATGCACATTGATTGTACAGCGCTGCCTTATGACGAAAAATAGCTTTTATAAAAAACGGCTATTAGTGCTTTCCAGCCCAGGGCATAGTGCGCAATACGTCGGCAAAAACACCAGCGGCGGTCACAGCCGCACCTGCTCCATAACCTCGAATAACAAAGGGTATGGGCTGATAATATTCACTGTGAATGGCCAAGGCGTTCTCACCATCTTTAATGGCGTAGAGCGGGTGCTGCGCATCAACAGGCAATACCTTTACCGCACATTCACCATTTTTAATGGTACCCACGTAACGCAATACCTTACCTTCAGAGGCAGCATCCCCCACCAGCTTAGCAAAATGAGCATCCAGCTCCGGTAGCCGGGTAACAAACTCGTCAACAGAGCCGGAAGCATCAAATGACTCAGGGAGCACCGATTCGATACTGATATCTGAAATTTCCAGTTCCAGTCCTGCCTCGCGCGCCATAATCAATAGCTTACGCGCCACATCCATACCGCTGAGATCATCTCTTGGATCTGGCTCAGTAAAACCATTTTCCATAGCAATTTTAGTGGCCTGAGAAATACTCAAGCCTTCGTCCAGTTTGCCAAAAATAAAAGACAAAGAGCCAGACAAAATGCCTTCAAACTGTTGCAACTCATCCCCGGCATAGATCAGGTTTTGCAGATTATCGATAACCGGCAAACCAGCACCAACGGTGGTTTCATACAAAAACTGGCGATTGTTAACCCGCGCCACTTCCCGCAACTTGCGATAAAAACTGATTTCTGCAGTATTGGCTTTTTTATTGGGGGTAACCACGTGAAAGCCCGCTTCCATAAAATCGATGTATTGCTCAGCAATGTCGTCACTGGTGGTACAATCGATGATTACCGGGTTGACCAGACTGTTATCGTGAGCAAAGCGTTGCAAAGTACGCACATCCAGGGTTTCTTCGCTGGCTTCCAGCTCTTCACGCCAACCATTGGCCAAATCAATACCGGCTTCCCGCAATAACAAATTACGACTATTAGCAATGCCATACACTCGCAAACTGATATCGCGTTTCAACAATGCAGCTTGTTGTTTACTGATCTGGTTAAGGAGTTCTGCGCCCACGGTGCCACACCCCACCAAAAAAGCGTCAATGGTGTGGAGATTGGAGAAAAAATTCTGATGGATCACCTTAACTGCTTTTTTAGCTTTGCGGGCCTCAATTACAGTTGAAATAGAACGTTCAGAGGAACCCTGCGCAATGGCGACATTATTCACTCTTGCCTGTGCCAGGGCGCTGAAAAAGCGCGCTGCCAACCCTTTAGTGTGACGCATGCCGTCACCCACCAGCGTCACAATGGCCAGATTCTCTTTAGTTTGAATTGGCTCTAACAAATGGTTGTCAATTTCCAGTGCAAAGGCATCTTCCAATACATTACGCGCACGCTCCTGATCTTTACCTTGAATACAGAAACTGATGGAATACTCAGACGATGACTGGGTGATCAGGCTAATAGATATATTTGCATTGGAGATCACCTCAAACACTCTGGCTGCCATACCCACCATGCCTTTCATGCCTGGACCCGAGATATTGAACATGGACATGTTTTCCAGCAAGGAGATACCTTTAACCTGCACCCACTTTTCGCTAGCTTCATGGCTGATAAGCGTGCCAGGAGCAGCGGGATTCAAAGTATTACGGATCAAACAAGGAATGGAATACTGAGCGATTGGGCCGATGGTTTTAGGATGCAAAACCTTAGCACCAAAGTAAGACAGTTCCATTGCCTCTTGATAAGTGAGTTTGTCCAGCAATACAGCACCATCCACCTGGCGTGGATCGGCGTTGTACACTCCGTCAACGTCGGTCCAGATTTCGCAGCACTCAGCATCAATACAAGCGGCCAGAATCGCGGCAGAATAATCAGAACCATTACGACCTAACGTCACTTTTTCACCCGCTTCATTCGCCGCAGCAAAGCCTGGCATTATCAATAAGCAATCTTTTTCCACCACTAAATCGGCAAAGCGCGCCCGACTGGCGCTCAAATCGGCAATGGAATCTAAGTAATCGCCTTCGGCAACAACGTATTCCACCGGGTCGATGATTTGGTTTTTGACACCACCAGCGGTTAATATCTGACTAAAGATATTGACGCTCACATATTCACCCAGACTCAAAATTTGTGCGGTAATCGAGGCAGGACTGGCGTTGAGCAGAGCAATACCTTGCAGGTGCTTTACCAGACCGTTGAGCTTTTCGGTAATAAGTTGACTAAGAGCGTCGTGATTGAAGTTATCTAAGGTGTCATTGAGTTCGGCGGCAATGCTGGTGAGGGTTTGTTTGAGAGCGGCAAATTCCACTTCGTAATTTTCGCCCTGCTCCGCCTTCTGACACAAGGCTTCAAGGTTATTGGTAACCCCTTTCGGTGCAGATAACACCACTGCCGCGCCAGTTTCCTTGTAGGCTTGCAAACTGATATCCCGAACACTGAGATACCTGACTGCATCTGCCAGTGAAGACCCGCCAAACTTCAATACTTTCATTCTAAACTCCGATTACCGCTTCTTACCGATTGCATTGTGGCTCTGTGAGCCGACTTTATAAAACTTAAAAAAAAAGCCCGTTTCCTGGTAGGTCACGGGCTTTTGCTATTCTTTCGCTTGCACTAGCCAGTGACCCTCTCCGTGGAGATGGTGCCGGTCATAATAATCATCATCATAATGCTGGTAATAAAGTGCATTGTTTTTTCCGATCAAGTGCTGGCCGATTGATGGCTGGTGCAGCTGTTATTTTGTACTTGAGATGAATTTGCCATCTAGACGTCTAAAAGTCAACAGCCTTTTTTTGACAATTTTATTAATTTGGTGCTCCCCTCTTCAGAAAACAGCCCTAAAGCACATTTTCAGCAATGATTATTGTTTTTTTGTCAGTAAACCCTAGCAAGCGTGAACATAACAAATTAGCGACATGTCGGAGTGATCTTTCTCGAGTGCCAGGTCCGAAAACGACGCGTTTTTATAAAGCGAAGATTTAAAATGGACACTCTTTATTTCGGAGATTTAATCAATGCCCAACTCATTTTTGATAAATGCACTTAACAAAGATCACTTTAATAAACTCATGCTTGAAGATGATAATGCGTTAAAAGCAAACGACGCCTTCTGGCTTACCGCGGATGCAGAACCCGGATACCCATGTCGAGTTTCTCTCATCGATGCAAAAATTGGAGAGAAAGTGCTCGTGTTACCGTTCCATCATCACAATGTTAATTCACCTTATAAAGCGTCTGGACCGATATTTGTGCGTGAAAAAGCTCAGGTTGCAACACTCGAGATAAATGAAGTTCCGGAAATGCTGAGGCACAGGTTGCTCTCACTCAGAGCATACAATGCTGAAAAGTTAATGATTGACGCCCAAGTGGTACCGGGAATTGAGATAGATATTGCGATAGAAAAACAGCTTCAAGATCAACAAGTTGATTACATTCATATTCACAATGCTGCACCCGGATGCTTTATGTGTAGTGTGTCGCGAGGCTGACCTGTGCTCAACATACAGCTTGTAAGGTCCGCGATTATGAGGTTTCTGTTTGCTCTTACAATTTAAACGACTTAAAACAAACCGGTTCAAATATCATCTGGCATTCGAAAAGGCGGTAAAAATATTTTACACTTAATTTGATTTGCTCTTCAAAGCACCTACGCACAATTTAAAATTAACAGTGAAGCAAGAATCGTAATGCGAAAACTCAAAATAGCTGGTTTGTCCATAGGACTATGTATTCATTTAAGCTCCTGGGCTACGGACTACAAGATATTCAGCTTTCCACTTCACAGCGTCGATAATTTAAAGCCAATCGAAGATAGCGTTTATTGGGCGCAGCGCATGTATTATCAACTTAGATATGGCGAAGTGATAAGTACTGCCATACCACTTTCTGTTGATATCAATAGATTGAACGAGTTTGAACAAGCACAAATGCGCTACGTGTTGGAATTTTGGGATGGCCAGTCAGAAACCTTCTCTAATGAAATTTACCACTTCAAAGTGGCACATGGTTCTTCGGGTGGAGATTACAGGGTAGAGGTTAAGAATCATCAATACGACAGAGAAGCAGAGCCTGAATTTATAAGAAGCCAACAGCTAATCGAAGAAACCCAAAAGCTCAAAACTGACTTTCCGGAACAATCCAATTACATCGAAGCTATCTATTATCAGGCCTATAAAGCGATCGGGGCGTCGGAATATCTTTGCTCTCCCCGATATTGCATTTTTATTTTTTCAGAAAGTTCAACACTCCCAAGAGCTAAAGAGGTGGAGCTAGTAGGGTTGAATCACAGTGTTGAAAGAGTCGATACTGAAAGCGTAAAGAGAATCGTAATAAAAACTATCATGTCCAATTCGGTGCCCTACCTCCATCATTCAGTTGCAGGTGCACTGAATTATCTGCCTGTGGAAACATTAAAAAAGTTTGAAATTAAGCCTGACTCCTGGAAAAAATACGTCTTTGAACAGGATAAATGACTAAAAATCATATATTCGGTGATTGGCCTTTTAATAAGGCCAAATGAACACTTTTAGTTGTTGAGTTGGGATGCCATAGGTGTTCAGCTCCTTCGCGAGTTAATTTACACAATGCATCCAGGTTTGGTTTTAACCGGACATCAGCGATGAATTCAACATCCTCCTCGAACTCGCCGATATTTGTTCCCTACAATATCGGCATTCACACCATCCATGGCACTCGCCGATTTTTGTTCCCTACAATATTGGCATTCACACCATCCATGGCACTCGCCGATTTTTGTTCCCTACAATATTGGCATTCACACCATCCATGCTGGCAGCCATGGCCAAAATGTGAAGAGGCTGAGCGCAATTTCGCAGCCTTTTTCACCTTGATGAATCTGTAGCTTACTATTTTCATGCGAGTTAAATATTTCCCTTTACAGCGTTAGTTCTGTGACTTAGCTTCGGGAAATAATCACACCGCCACCTGGAGAGTTGATGAACAACTCAAAACCCGGAAATCAAGGCCGGGCATCAAATAACGATAACAATTCTGGTCTGGCAAATGTAGGAAGAAATGCCAATGCACAAGCACAAAAAACACCTGCTCGTGCAGGTATGGAGCATTGGGCAAAGGTGGTAAGTATGCGTGTCAGGTCGGAGGTGGCTCATAACCCTAATAAGCAACATACAATGCAGCAAATCTCTGACAGGGCCTATAGTTTTTATAAAAAACATGCGTTGCATTCTGAGTTGTTGGCAAAAGGGCCACAGCGTGTAAGAAGCAATAACGGCAATCCTTCAGTCACACCTGAGGTCGCCGAGAAAAAACGCAACCACTCTGCCAGAGCAGCGAAAAACGTACAGTTCTTAGAGCAAAGTGCAATGGATGGAGGGCCAGGTAAAACCGGAGACAATGCGTTCGCCTTTCATGTCAGACCTTCTGTGAAAAACAATGAAGTTGACCAGAAGTATGCGAAAAATAATCAAATTATTGATCAGCAAGGCATGAGTTCTCGTTTTAGCCTGACATCAGATGCATTTTTGCAATCTGGTTCAAACTTGACCGACAGTGACAGAGCCAAAGAATATGCAGGTTTAACTATGGCTGCTTCAGGGTGGTCTTCAAGAGCAGCTAATGCCAACAACGCCAAAGTCATGTCAGCGGCAACACTGCGCAATGGCCGACCCGATCATGCGGTGCTTTATGGAACGATTGACAATAATCCACAAAAAATGGGGTCGAGACTGGCAAAAGCGATGGACCATGGCAGCAAAATGACTCCCTTGGGTATGGAACCCGTCGCAAAAGGCGTTAGTTATGGTGAATTTGTGCGTTCGCAAACCGTCGATAACAACCAGCATGCTGCGCCAGGTTTTGGCGTTGGTCAGGAACCTTCAAGCTTTGGTAAAAATAGAGCAAAGATTATTGCTTCTGCAGTGTTGTCGCATCAAAACAAGGCAGAGAACAACCAGCAAAACCTCAACCATTTTCTCAATAAATCGATAAAACGGCATGGTTACGACGTTAATAACCCAGCCAGAATTAACGACGCCACCAAACAAGCTCGTTTGGCTCGGGCAAATGCAGTGAAAAAGTAGTACACCTCATTTAACCAACAACTCCACAATCAACTCTGGCTGTTCAATCATCATCAGGTGTTCCTGGCTCTCCAGCGAAATCAGCTTTTTGTGCTCGCCTTGAGTTAGAGATTTATAGTGTTTCCATGCATCTTTACGCCATTTTTGCAGGCCTTCGATAGCTTCCGCATCGTCATTGCGGTTGATGTAGCCTTGCTCAAAATCGGTATCAATGATCACCAGTGTTAGCTCGTCTGGCCAGCTTAGCTGTTTGGCCTTAGCCAAATCCTCACCGTATACGGCAATCTCGCTAAACAAATTCACTTGATTAGGGATCTTCTCCCGAGCCGAAAAGATATCCTGGAGCCAGCGGTATTGTTCATCGTTTAACTCGGGGGTTAGTTTCTTTATAGATTCCAGCTCTGCAACATTTTTTTGTTGCACTCGCGCGATATATTTACCTGACTGCAAATATTCTTGATACTGTTTTTGTTTGTCTTTAAAAGGTTGAGCATCGCTTTGATAACGACTCACGGAAAATTCAGTCAGCACATCCGGATCAATCAATATCACTTTCCTTGGAGACAGTTCCGGATATTGATTTAGCAGTTGCAATACCGTCATGTTAGAAGAAGCAAATGCGACAATAGAGAAATCATCAATCCCCTGCTCTGTAATCACTTGCTTAACCTGCTTAGCGAAGGCTACATACCCTAGTTGCGGCGCTTCCAAATTCAGGCCAATCACCGGGCGTTCAATGGCCACCACATGTGTGTGTGTTTGTAGCATAGGAGCCAGCGTTAACCACCATGCTGCATCGGAGTTCCAGTGGTCATTTGGACCAGATAATAAAATAACGGTTTCCGCTTGGGGCTCCTTTGCTTGCCACCACCAGCTTTGAAATTGACCGGCACCTTGCCCAGAGACCTTTAGTACAGGCTCTGCCAGACTAAACTGAGTCAAAAGTGATAAAAGGATGAAAAGTATTCGGTTGCGCATACATCTGCTCCACTGTGTTTGTGCTGTTTTTACACAAGCAAAATGTTAAAGCAAAGTCGCAATCGGTCAGCGTCCGACATTTTTCGACCAACGACATACATTAGCACTATTTTTAGTGCTGTAATTCTGCAAAAGTCGCGCTGAGCAACGAGGCTAAATCAGCAGGTGCCAGCTCGATTTCCAGGCCGCGTTTGCCGGCACTCACAAATATCGTGTCCTGCCCTTTTGCCGAACTATCAATCAAGGTTTTGAGACGTTTTTTTTGCCCTAATGGACTCACGCCCCCCAGCACATAGCCGGTAGAGCGTTCCACCTGAGATTGTTCAGCCATCGCGGCCTTTTTGCCACCACAGGCCTTGGCAACCTGCTTCATGCTGAGCATGGCTGAAACCGGGATAATCGCGACAACAAGCACGCCACTATCTACCGCGACGACCAGGGTTTTAAATACCTGCTCTTGTTTAATCCCGAGTTTTTCAGCCGCTTCTGTGCCATAGGATTCGGCACCGGTATCATGTTGATATTGATGTACGCGATAAGCAATTTTAGCTTTTTGAGCGATTTTAATGGCGGGAGTCATGGCTGTCCTTAGTTGCTGTATTCCTTGAATTTATCAGACTGCCATCTTTTGATATTGCTCGCGAGTAATTTTTAGCACATAACAACTTTCGTTCTCAATGGTTTTGGTTTCGATAAACTTAAAACCGAGACGGGCATAGAAGCGTTGCGCTTTGCGGTTATTGGCCAAAGGGTCCACCAGCAGTGCGTGTACATCTGGGTTGTCGAAACAACGCGCCATCGCCAGCTGCATAATTTTAGTGCCGTAACCTTTATTGAGGTTTTCAGCGTCACCTATCCAGACTTCGATGGCTCGCAATTTTCTGGTGACATTACCCCAGCGATGCGCTTCATCATCATAAGGATCGTAAATCTGCACAAATCCAACAGCCTGACCATCTTCCTCAGCCATTAACTGTTCACGCCATTCAGGTTGACGACTTAACTCTTTCTCCCAGTTGTAATTAACATCTGAGCCTGCGTCCACCACGTGTGCTTGCTGATGCCACCATTGCAACGTGTCGAGATCATTGATGGTAGCAGTGCGAAGTTGCATAAGGATTCCTTAGATTTCCCGAAAGACGTTCCCCTTAAGTATTAACCAAATCGACAAATTTGCACTGTTGTTCTGCTCAATGTCGGCAGGTTGAATCAGTGCTCACAGGCTCCTCGGTTATTCTCGATAGACGTTTATTCGCTGGTGACTCTCACACATTACACAAAGTCATCAAAATGCTTGTGTCCTTCTTTGTCCTTGTATAAACCTCTCCCTTCGTGTTCGTCATCTATTAACTTTTTGCTGTTATTTACTCTGGCAGTTAGCACCTGCTCCTCATCATTTAGGGGGCGAAAGCGGGCTTCCTTATCCACAGGCTTAACATTCCTGGGTTCAGGTTTATAGGGCACCTTGCCCAATCTGGGTAAGATGTAGAACAGTAAATCACCTGCCATAGTTTGCTCCTTAGCAATCCTCTTATCTTTATATCGGTCAATTTTTGTCCTTTTCAAGGATTTACGTCATCCTTAGAGCTATTCCACCTTAAAATCATATATAAGATAGCTTTTTGGAATATGTGAACAGCAAACCGACAATTGCAATTTAACAAAGAGTTGGTTATTGTCTGTCACGAATTACGATATTGCTACCTAATTGGAAAGAAGCACCGAATCATGTTTAACCTGAAAGCACACACTCATCACCATCATCCAGCGTGACCTTCAGGTTTATGCCGGAGGGTCTATTGATTGCCTTCCGGAGACAAAAATTTTATACCCCCGGAAGGAGACTTTCGGGGGTTTTTCGTTTTAGGGGCCAAACTTTTTAGCATTGATTAACAGGAACAAACCATGACAGATGCCAAAAGACTCAGAATTGCAGTACAAAAATCTGGAAGACTTAGCGAGAAAAGTATCAGTTTACTCAAAGCCATTGGCGTAAAACTGGCTATTCAGGATCGTCTGTTAATGGCGCACTCCACCAACATGCCCATCGATCTTATGCGTGTCAGAGATGATGATATTCCGGGCTTGGTGATGGATGGTGTAGTGGATTTGGGCTTTATCGGTGAAAACGAACTGGAAGAAAAAATGCTGGAGCGCAAAGCCGCGGGCAAAAACTACCAGTATGAGGTATTACGCCAACTAGACTACGGCGGCTGCCGCTTATCCATTGCCGTGCCCAATGAGTTTCAATATAACTCGGTTAATAGTCTCGCGGGAAAAACCGTGGCCACCACCTACCCTTACTTGTTGGAGCGCTTTTTCCAGGATCAAAACGTTGATGCCAGTTGCGTCATGTTAACGGGCTCGGTTGAAGTAGCCCCAAGAGCAGGACTGGCAGATGCTATCTGCGACCTGGTATCCACCGGCGCAACACTGGAAGCCAATGGCCTGAAAGAAGAAGAAGTGATTTTCCGATCAACGGCGACCCTCATTCAGCGCCCACAACCACTGAGCGCAGAGAAACAAGCATTGATTGATCGCCTGTTGCCCCGCATCAATGGCGTTATGCAGGCCAAAGAAAGCAAATACATTATGCTGCACGCCCCCAAAGCCAATATCGAAGAAGTGAAAAACCTGTTACCCGGCTCAGAAGATCCCACAATTCTACCCCTTGCGGGTGACTCTGACAGTGTTGCCGTTCACGTGGTTAGCCCAGAGAACCTGTTCTGGGAAACCATGGAACGTCTGAAAACATTGGGATGCCGCTCCATCTTGGTGATGCCCATTGAAAAAATGATGGAGTAAACCATGCTTAACTGGAGTGAAGCAGATCAGCAACAAAGGCAAGCCGCTCTGGCGCGGCCTGTAGCAGACAATGCTGACAACGTCAGAATCGCCGTTGCTGAGATTTTAGCGGATATCCGCCAGCGCGGTGATGAAGCCTTACGAGAGCTTACGGCAAAGTTTGATAAGGTTAGCCTGGATAAATTGCAGCTCAGTGAAACAGAGACTCAAGCCCTGGCACAGCAACTCGCGCCAAATGTTAAGAGCGCCATTGATGTAGCCTATGACAATATTCTCAAGTTTCACCAACAACAGGCTTATCAGGGGTTTACCACTGAAACCTCAAAAGGCGTTACCTGTGAATTGCACTACGCGCCATTGGAAGCTGTGGGTCTCTATATCCCAGGCGGCACTGCCCCACTGCCTTCCACGGTATTGATGGTGGGTGTGGCCGCTAAAGTAGCGGGCTGTGAAAAGCGCATTTTGTGTACGCCCCCCAATGAAGAAGGCAAGATCCACCCGGCAATTGCCTATGCGGCTTTGCGTTGTGGTATCAATGAAATCAACCTGATTGGCGGTGCGCAAGCGATTGCCGCGATGGCATTTGGCACCCAAAGTGTCACGCGAGCCGATAAGATATTTGGCCCAGGTAATGCCTTTGTGACTGAAGCGAAACAACAGGTGAGCAGTATGGCAGGAGGCCCGGCTATTGATATGCCTGCAGGTCCGTCCGAAGTACTGGTAATCGCCGATGAAAACGCAAACCCTGAATTTATTGCCTCAGATTTACTGTCTCAGGCAGAGCACGGCAAAGACTCTCAAGCGATTTTGGTGTGCAACAGCGAAACGGTGATAGCCCAAACACAGCAAGCCGTTGCACAGCAACTGGCACGCTTGAGTCGTAATGAGATTGCCCAAGCAGCGATGCAAAACGCGCGTTATATCCTCACCCAATCGGTGCAGGAGTCTGTCGCGGTGAGCAATCTATACGCCCCGGAGCACCTCATTGTGCAAACCGACAATCCACGGGAATCATTGACCAGCATTAAAAATGCCGGCTCTATTTTCCTCGGTCAGTGGTCGCCAGAGTCCGCTGGTGATTATGCCAGCGGTACCAATCACGTATTACCCACTTATGGTTATGCCCGTAATTATTCCAGTTTAGGTGTGGCGGACTTTTTGCGCCGCTACACGGTACAGGAATTGAGTTACGACGGCCTAGCCAATATCGGTGCCGCCATTATGGATTTAGCAGACGCTGAAGGCCTGGACGCTCACAAAAATGCTGTGGCTATTCGCTTAACACAGGAGACGATGTAACCATGAACAATACGTTTATCGACAATTTAACCTGTGATTTTGTGCGGGAGCTGACTCCTTACGAATCCGCCAGACGTCTGTTTAGCGGCGGTAACGACTGGTTAAACGCCAACGAATCGCCTTTTAGCAACGAGTATTCCCTCAATACCGAGCGTTTCAACCGCTACCCAGATTGCCAGCCCGAAGCGGTACTGAGTGCTTATGCCAAATATGCTGGTTTAAACAAAGAGCAGGTCTTGGTTTCTCGCGGTGCGGATGAAGGCATTGAACTGCTTATTCGCGGCTTTTGTAATCCGAGCAAGGACAGCATCTTAATCTGTCCCCCCACTTATGGCATGTATGCAATTAGCGCCCAAACCTTTAATGTGAGTGTGCAAAAAGCGCCGTTGAATGGTGATTTCTCTTTGGATTTAGAGGCATTAGAAGCTATTGCCAATTCCGACAATTTACCGAAACTGGTGTTCTTGTGCTCGCCTAATAACCCCACGGGTACTTTGATAGCTCAAGAGCAAATCAATGCGGTGTTGGCTATGTTTGCCGGGAAATCGTTAGTGGTAGTGGATGAGGCGTACATTGAGTTCAGTCCGCAGCACAATCAAACCGCATTATTGGCTGACAACCCGCACCTGGTGATTTTACGCACTTTATCCAAAGCCTTTGCCCTTGCGGGTATTCGCTGCGGCTTTACCCTGGCAAGTTCGGATATTATTAAGGTACTGCTAAAAGTGATTGCCCCCTACCCGGTTTCAGACCCAGTGGCGCAAATTGCTCATCAGGCATTGTCCGAGAATGGCGTAGACTTAATGCAACAGCAAGTCAGTATCATTCGATCTGAGCAGGATTGGATGAAACAAGCGCTTGCAAATATGCAAGGCATGGAATTTCAAGGCGGTGACAACGCCAACTTTTTACTGTATCGCTGCCAGCACAAAGATGCACTGATGCAGCACCTGGTGCAAAACGGCGTACTCACACGCGACCAATCGAAACAAATACTTCTAAGTGATTGCCTGCGCATCACTATCGGTAGTCGTGAAGAAAATCAGCGTCTGCTGGCGCTTATTCAACAGTTTTTTCAAGAAGGACAAGCGGCATGAGCCAGCAAGCAATACTATTTATCGACCGAGATGGCACATTGGTGGAAGAGCCCGCCATCGACAAACAATTAGACACGCTGGAAAAGCTGGTATTTGAACCCAATGTTGTGCCTGCATTACTCAAACTGCAGTCGTTGGGTTTTAAACTAGTGATGGTATCCAACCAGGACGGTTTGGGCACCGACAGCTTTCCACAAGCCGACTTTGATGCCCCACATGACAAAATGATGCAGTTATTTGAAAGCCAGGGTATTCGTTTTGATGAGGTACTTATCTGTCCTCATTTTGCCGAAGATAACTGCAGTTGTCGCAAGCCAAAGCTCGGCCTGGTGCAAGGATATTTGACAGAAGGAAAAGTGGACTTCACCCGTTCTTTTGTTATTGGCGACCGAGATACCGACATTCAACTGGCAAGTGCGATGGGTATTCGCGGCATCAAATACAATCGCGAAAAGCTCAACTGGAATGATATTGTTGCTCAGTTCAACCAGTCTGAACGCACCGCCTCCGTTGTGCGCACCACATCAGAAACCGACATTCGTGTCGAGGTGGATTTAGATAAGCAAGTTAAATCCGATATTCAAACCGGCATTGGCTTTTTTGACCACATGCTGGATCAAATTGCCACTCACGGCGGGATTACCCTGAATGTTAAAGTAGATGGCGATTTACACATCGACGATCATCACTCTGTAGAAGATACTGCGTTGGCCATTGGCGAAGCGTTACGCAAGGCCCTTGGAGACAAACGAGGCATTGGTCGTTTTGGCTTTGCCTTGCCCATGGATGAGTGTCGTGCCGAATGCGTATTGGATATTTCCGCCCGCCCCTATCTCAAGTTTGACGCCCCTTTCAGTCAGGAAAAAGTTGGCGAGCTGAATACACAAATGGTGGGTCACTTCTTCCGCTCACTCAGCGATAGCATGGGGATTTCTCTGCATCTATCCACTACTGAAGGCAATGCTCACCACCAGGTGGAAAGTCTGTTCAAGGTATTTGGCCGTGCATTGCGCCAGGCGGTGAACAAACAGGGTGATGTATTGCCCAGCAGCAAAGGAGCGCTATAAATGAGCCAGTCTCTGGTAATAGTACATACCGGTTGCGCCAATATATCCTCACTGCAATTTGCCATCGAGCGACTGGGTTTTGATGTTTTGGTGTCTGACGACCCAGCTATAATCAAAGTCGCTGATAAAGTATTTCTGCCGGGAGTCGGCGCCGCCGCCGCCGCCATGCAGCAAATTGCCCAAAAAGGTCTGACTGAGACCCTGCAATCCTTAACTCAGCCAGTACTGGGTATCTGTTTGGGCATGCAGCTGCTCACCCGACAGTCAGAAGAAGGCAATGCCCAATGTTTAGGTATGGTGGACACCCAAGTGGGCCTAATGCGTTCAGACAGTCTGACACTACCCCACATGGGTTGGAATCAGGTGCAGGTAGAGCGCGACAACCCTCTGTTTTACAACATAGATAATGGCAGTTGGTTCTACTTTGTGCATGGTTATTGTGTTCCTGTAGGTAGCCACACATTGGCCAGCTGCGAATACAGCCAGCCGTTCTCCGCCAGTATAAATAACAACAATTTTTACGGCGTGCAATTTCACCCGGAACGCTCCAGTGAATCCGGTGCACAGCTCATCAAAAACTTTATCGAACAGATTTAAGGACACCCCGTGATCATTCCTGCAATAGATTTAATAGACGGTAATGTGGTTCGCTTATATCAGGGCGACTACGAACAAAAGACCCAATATCAACTGGCTCCAGTTGATGTGGTGCACAATTATGCGGATCAGGGAGCACAGTGGTTACACATCGTTGATCTTACTGGTGCAAAAGATACGGATAAGCGTCAGCTAAGCCTGATCAAAGACATGGTAGCGACAGATCGTATGCAGTTTCAGTGCGGCGGCGGAATTCGCAGTGAGCAAGATGTACAACAATTGCTGGATATCGGTGTTGCTCGAGTTGTTATTGGATCTCTGGCAGTAAAAGAGCCGGAATTAGTGCAGTCCTGGATGCAAAAATACGGTGCAGAGCACTTTGTATTAGCACTGGATATCAACATTAACGATGCGGGTGAAAAGCGCATTGCCACCCACGGCTGGCAACAAGACAGCGGTGTTGAATTAAGCACGCTATTGCAAAGCTACCTGGAGTTCGGCGTAGAGCAGGTTCTGTGTACCGACATCAGTAAAGACGGTACGCTGCAAGGCCCAAATCACGCCCTATATCAGGAAATGGTAGAGAAGTTCCCGGCGGTTAACTGGCAGGCTTCGGGTGGCATAGGTTCGCTAGCTGATATCGAGCAACTCAAGAGCACAAAAGTACAGGGGGTCATCTTAGGCAGGGCCCTGCTTGAAGGTAAATTTACCGTCGCACAGGCCATTGAGCTATGGCAAAGCCAGGGAGCACAATGATGTTAGCGAAACGCATTATTCCTTGTCTTGATGTTCGTGATGGACTGGTGGTTAAAGGGGTACAATTCCGCAATCACGAGATCATTGGCGATATTGTGCCACTGGCAGAAAAATACGCCGAAGCTGGCGCTGATGAATTAGTATTTTATGATATTACCGCATCAAGCGATCAGCGGGTGGTGGATAAAAGCTGGGTAACTCGCATTGCTAAGGTGATAGATATCCCTTTCTGTGTTGCTGGCGGTATAAAGTCATTAGAAGACGCGCAAACCATTTTGGAAATGGGTGCAGATAAAATCTCCATCAACTCCCCTGCTCTGGCAAATCCTGAACTCATTACCCAATTAAATGAACGCTTCGGTAAACAATGTATTGTGGTGGGAATCGACAGCTATTTTAATGCCGACTCCAATACTTATGAAGTTTATCAGTTCACCGGGGATGAAAAGCGCACTCAAAACACCGGTAAACAAACGGCAGATTGGGTAGAAGAGGTACAAGAGCGCGGTGCCGGTGAGATTGTACTGAATTGCATGAATCAGGACGGTGTGCGACAGGGTTACGACATTGCGCAACTCAGCGCCATCCGTAAGCTATGCTCTGTGCCTTTGATTGCTTCTGGTGGCGCAGGCGAAATGGTGCACTTCAAAGACGTTTTCCAGCAAGCCGATGTAGACGGAGCGCTGGCAGCTTCGGTTTTTCACAAGGGCATTATTGCTATGAAGGACCTGAAAGACTATTTAATTCAACAACAAATCGAGATCCGCCCATGCGCATAACTTCAGAAAACATTGATCAGCTCGCCTGGGACAAGATGGATGGCTTACTGCCCTGCGTGGTCCAGGATAGCTACACAGGTTCAGTTCAAATGCTGGGCTACATGAATGATGAGGCATTGGCCACCACGTTATCAAGCGGTAATGTGACCTTTTACAGTCGCTCTAAACAGCGTTTGTGGACCAAAGGTGAAACCTCCGGCAACACACTTGAGCTGGTAGATATCAGTGCCGATTGTGATAAAGATGCGCTTCTGGTTTTGGCCAAACCCAATGGCCCTACCTGCCACCTAGGCACACAAACCTGCTGGGATGCAGCGCAAAGTGCTGACTTTACGTTTCTGGCAGAGCTGGAGAAAGTATTGGCTGAACGTAAACAGGCCGATCCAGATAGCAGTTACACCGCCAGGCTTTATCAAAAAGGCATCAAACGCATCGCCCAGAAAGTCGGTGAAGAAGGCGTTGAAACTGCGCTGGCAGCCACGGTGAAAGACTTAGAGGAGCTGAAAAATGAATCCGCCGATTTGCTCTATCACCTCATGGTACTGATGCAAGCCAGCGGGCTGTCTTTAGAGGACAGTATCAGCGTGCTTCGGGAACGCCACAAGTAGCGTTGTCTATGATTAAAAATGAAGCCAGTTGCAAAGACTGGCCTCTTTTACATCTGTATTTACCAGATTTATCCCACGTAACCAGTCACTTATCACATCTTCATAATTCCGCATAAATTTTTAGGCATAATGGTGTTAAGATCTCATACTAAAGTATTAGATTGATGACAATTTTGGATTATCGTTTTTTGGCACTCACTTTGGGTAAAAGTTAGCTAGCGATAGTTTTCTATTAATCATTTTGCTAACGGGTAAAATCATGGTAAAGCTGGAATATAAAGGATTTCTGGGTAGCCTTAATTTTCAATCAGAAGCCTGCTATTACTTCGGTAATCTGCAGCTCAAACGCGACAATGTGATGTATCAAGCAAGCTCTATCGAAGAGCTGGAGGTTAACTTCAAGAAATCTGTGGACAACTATCTTCAGGATTGTGCCGCTTTTGGCATCGAACCGGGTTGATGTTCAGTTTATTGATAATGATCCGTTTCAAGCGTGTGATCCATTCTTAGCAACTAAGGTGTAAAGACATAACACCAACCGGTGTTATTTCTGGCTCGCCTTGTGTGAGCCTTTTTCTTGGTTAACCGCAATCCTTTTGCAAAGTGTAATAGTCAGAGCGGGTTATCTTTCGTATGCGAGCTTGTACCGAAGGCGCCTCATTTTCTGCCACAGCGCAAAGAATCTCCCAAGTTTGGGTCTTGTAATGAGGAAACTGAAGCGCCACCTCGTGCAAACCGTTGTATGCCCAGGCACGAACCAGTTTGTTTTTGTCAGCGATAAGCAATTTTAATTTTTGGAATAACTGATGAGCCAATTCCGTTTCAATTTTAAGCATTCCCAAACACTGTAGCAGATGTAATCGGGTATCCCACAGCTGGGTTTGCAACAGCGTCAACAATGTTTTCCTCACCATGAGCTCATCTAATATGAACCCCTCTTCGAGATAATGTTTTAGTAACCAGGAGGCGGCTTTTTCTGTTTTTGGTTGGCGTAAACATTCAACCAGACGCCGGTCGAAATATTTTTCCGATTGGAAGTGTTTATAAGCCCGCAACAGCTCATCCGTACAGGATGCGTCACATAACGTCAGGGCTTGCTGCAACGACATGGCTAAATTTCCAACAACAAAAAGAAAACACACATTAGCATTTTCTCATTGGGTTCACAAAGCTTGTCGCTTAAGATTGGTAAAATATTCTCACATTGTCAATTTGCCCGCACAGCTCAGCCACCTGCTCCACGGCTCGACTCGTCATGCGATGTAACTTATCCGCATCGGGGTGGATAATTTGTTTGTGTTTAACCGCCTTGATATCCGGCCAATTTTGCCATTCAAAGCCCGATAACTCTGACTGATTGCCAGAAAGCGGATGTATTATCAGATCCACTTCTCTAGCCAAAAGCTGTTCAATATTTATCTGCGGATAGGGGTTATTGGTAATGTCATCAAATACATTATGGGCTCCGCAAAGGGTTAAAATACTGGAGGGCCAGCTAGATGCACCGATAGTCGATAATGGGTCCGGCCAAAGCTCGTAAAACACCTTAACCTGTTCTTTGTGCGCATATTGTTGTTGAATCATATCAAGTGCAGTTGTTAACTCTACGGCTTTTTTTTCTGCCAAGGATTGTTTACCCAATAATTTGCCAAGATTTATGAGTTCTTGCGGTACATCGGCAATACTTCGAGGATCTGAATAGGCGATTTTAAACCCCAGTGCTTTGAGCTTTTCAACGTCTTTTACCGGATGTCCTGTTTGCCAGACGATAATTAAATCTGGTTGTAGTGCCACGATTTTTTCGATGTTGAGCGACTGATAATCTCCAACTACGGTAATGTCTTTAGCGTCTTCGGGAAAATCAGAATACTGGCTAACACCGATGATTTGCTTCCCGGCGCCTATTTCAAAAATCAACTCCACCAGATGGGGCGCCAGCGCTACGACTTTAGGAGACGATTGCTGAGTAGCGAGAGTTGTACTCGATTTACACAGCAATAACAACAAGAGTAAGCACGCTTTGAACTTCACCAATCGATCCCCTTCTGCGCTTTAATGCCAGCGTCAAAGGCATGTTTGGTATTTTGCACTTCGCTAACAGTATCGGCCATTTCAATGAGCTCTTGCTGACAACCACGTCCGGTGACAATGACGTGTTGGTGATCAGGTCGCTGGCTAATAGCGTCTAACACTTCATCCAGATCAAGGTAATCGTAAGACAACATATAAGTAAGCTCGTCCAACATCACCACATCAACGCTAGCGTCGGCCAATAACTTTTTCGCCTCTTGCCAGACGGCTTCAGCAGCTTGTGTATCTTTCTCTCGATCTTGAGTATCCCAGGTAAAACCGGTTTTCATCACAAAGAATGGTACGCCCGCAGCGCTCAATAGGTTTCGTTCGCCACACTCCCAAGTACCCTTTATAAATTGTGCCACTCCCGCTTTCAAACCGTGTCCCACCGCACGAGCGACCATGCCAAAACCAGAGCTAGACTTACCTTTGCCATTACCGGTGAGTACCAAAAGTAGCCCTTTATCATCAGTTGCCGCCGCGATTTTAGCATCCACTTTAGTTTTTAATCGCGCCATTCTGGCCTGATGGCGCTCATTGCGAAATTGTTGTTTTTTATCGTTTTCGTTCAAGACATAACCTATGTATTTTCTATCGTTTCAACGGCAAGTTGTTTGAAACCTTATTCGTTGAAATGCAGTTAACTACTTTTAATCTGGCGTTGGATCATTATTCCCACAAAGAATACGCTGCCTAGTGCTGCAGTGATCACTCCCAGTGGAATTTCCTGATTTGGTAGCGCTTGCCGGGCGATAAAATCTACCCACAAAAGAAACACGCCGCCCACTAACATGCTACCAATCACCAGTTTTATGCCGGATGTACCCCACATCGCTCTGACAATATGCGGGATCATTAAGCCGACAAAACCTATCCCGCCACACCAAGCCACTATCACTGAAGTTAGCAGGGCACAGAGCAGCAACAACATCAAGCGCAGCTTTTTAGTATCAACACCTAATGCTTCGGCAGAATCATCATCCAACATTAAGGCGTCAAGATGTCTTGCGAAGCGCAGAGAAACAATACAGGTAATTAACAACGCGCCTGCCAACCAATAGACGTTACTCATTGCAACGTTGGCCAGACTGCCCATGAGCCAAAAAATGATGCGATTCGCGGCAAAAGGCTCCCCCATATATAACAAAAATTGGGTAATGGCACTGAACATAAAGCCAATCGCAACGCCACATAAGAGTATCATTTCAAACCGCTGTAAATAGCGTGAAAGCGCAATCACAATCACAACCGCAATCATCGCCCCCATAAAGGCGAATAAAGGTAATAGCGGCTGCCAGTCTGCCGGTAACACCGTAGTGACTATGGTAGCCCCCAATCCCGCGCCGGAAACGATGCCAAATAGATAAGGGTCCGCCAGAGGATTACGAGTACAGGTTTGCAGCATGGCTCCTGACAACGCAAGCCCCGCTCCCACCAATACCGCCATCAATACCCGCGGTAAGCGGATATCCCAAAGAATGGTTTCAGTCAGATTATCAGGGCACTGTAATACCAAACAACTGGCTATCTCTTTTACACCTAAGGAAACGCTACCCGTTGCCAGACAGAAGAACAATGACCCCAATAGTAACAAGGGCAAAATAATGCGTATTGCCAAAGAACGAGAGCTATCCATTAGCTTTTAACTCCGGATGAAAGCATACTGTGGGGATACCATTGCCGGGATTTATTGCAACACTACAAGGTAGGCCGAAAGCGTCTTGCAAAACCGACTGCTGCATTGCTGTTTTGGGGGGCCCGGCTATCAACACTTTGCCCTGTTTTAAAACGACGATATCGTCGCAATACTGCGCAGCAAGATTGAGATCGTGAATGGACAAAACGATAGTTTTATTAAGTTTTTTCAACAGCATTAATACTTCGTGCTGATAAAAAATATCGAGATGACTCGTAGGTTCATCCAGTAAAATGATTTCCGTTTTCTGCGCCAATGCCCTGGCCAACAGTACCCGCTGCTGTTCTCCGCCTGACAACGAATTATAGTTGCGGTTCACAAAGTCAATACAGCCTGTTTGCTGCATACATTGCTCGAGCCAGGCGCGATCTTGTCGGGTATCGGAAGAAAGTGCGCTTTTCCAGGGGATGAGTGCCATCCTTACCACTTCGTAAGCTGTCAACGAAAACAGTAAGGCGGTACTTTGCGGCACTGCAGCAATGGTTTGCGCTCTCTGGGTACGTGATAACTCAGCCAATACTTTGCCATCGATGAATACCTTTCCGCTATCCAGAGGCGTTAATCCTTGCAAAGTCTTCAACAAAGAGCTTTTGCCTGCGCCGTTGGCTCCCACAACACCACTAACTTTACCTTTTGCAATATGGCAACTGACATGGTCTAGCACCAGTTTGTCTTCAGGCTTCCAGTGTAAACGCTCGGCCCGAATAAATGGCTCGCTGTGCTCCATCAATGTTTTTTTCGCTCGCAAATTTCAGGGGATTAAAGGAGTTAATGATTAATACCAATTAGTAATAGTATTTGCTCTACTCAGTGGGAATTGAAACGCATTTAGACAAGGCGGATGTTTGCAGGTCTAGTGGGCCTAAATCAAAAACATCCAACACCGTATAAATGCGTTTCAAACCCATCAAAGACGCGCCTCAGGAACATTATTTCTTTGTTGCGCGAAGTTCATAAGACCACCAGTATTCTTTCATTCGCACGCCTCGAACTAATGCTCCTGAGACTGCGCTGAGCGATCACATATTAATACTAATTGGTATAAAGGTACCACAAGCAACAATATTGTTTATCAGTGTTACCCTAACACAGCTCGAATCTGATGTATAAAAATATAAATTTCAATGACTTATGATTTTTTTGAAAAAATTTTAAATTTTTCTCTTGAATGCTTCAAGCGCCAACCTATCTATTTATCAACGACGCTGTTTAGGGTCGTAAAACAGCCGCCGAATTGGGGCGTTTTTTAAACATTTTAACATATTGCTTAACGAGGATATGACTATGCGTACTATCGATTTATCACCACTATATCGTTCTTTCATCGGTTTTGACCACCTTGCATCTATGATAGATGCGGCTTCACAGAACGAAAAACAAGCCAGCTACCCGCCATACAACATTGAGCTGTTGGCAGAAGACAAATACCGAATCACCATGGCTGTTGCCGGCTTTGCTCAAAACGATATCAGCATTGAAGTACAAGAAAATACTTTGACTGTAACCGGTAAGAAAGAAAGCAAAGAAACAACTAGCGAAAAACGCTTCCTGCACAAAGGTATTTCCGAGCGTAACTTTGAGCGCAAATTCCAGTTGGGGGACCACGTAAAAGTGCTCACTGCAGATATGGAACACGGACTCTTGCACATCGATCTCGAGCGAGTGATCCCTGAAGCGAAAAAGCCCCGAAAAATTGAAATCGGCGGCAATTTGCTAGAAAGCAAATAAGTCCTATGTAGTGAATTGTGTGTTTCCTTTTTACAAAAAACCCCGGCTTGCCGGGGTTTTTCTTTTTGTCACTTGAATAGTGAGACTGACATTACGCCGGAACGTAAAGGGGGTACAAATTAGCCACAATAAGCACCAGAAAAATCAAAAAGGTAGAAAGTGAACCTGCAAAACGCTGCCACGACGTACCAAAGTGATGGCGCAAACCGTATGCGTGTAACAATCTGGCTACGATTAACCACCAACCACACACATGCAAAACATAGCTGTTTACCCCATTTAACTCCGCCATCATTGACAGCACGAGCGCAAAAGGGACGTACTCTACATAGTTTCCGTGTACCCGCATCACTTGCAACATGTGTTTATCACCACCATCACCTAAGCCTACGCGGCTTTCTCGGCGTTGGATGATAACCATAATTGCCAGATATAAATAAAACGCGGCTAACAGGCTGCCATAAAAAGCAGTAATGGGTACTTGCATCATGTCTCCGTCTTGATTATCTATTATTGTAGACTGCGAACATAAAAAAACCCACGAGCGTGGGTTTTAATCAAGTCTGGGGGATTAACCCAATAACTTTCCGAGCTTTTCGCTCACTTCGCTAACCGGCTGCGAACCGTCAACTTTGTGATACTGACAATTTCCAGCATCGGCTTCAGCTTTATAATAATCCACTAGCGGCTTAGTTTGCTCGTGGTAAATACCTAAGCGCTTACGTACCGTGGCTTCTTCATCATCAGGACGGATCACAAGGTCATCGCCCGTGACATCATCCTTTCCTTCTACCTTAGGTGGGTTGTAGGTTACGTGATAAACACGGCCAGAGCCAGGGTGCACACGACGTCCCGCCATACGCTCAACAATGATTTCGTCGTCCACATCAAACTCGATGCAGTGATCCACCTGAATACCTGCCTCTTTCATGGCATCTGCCTGAGGAATAGTGCGTGGAAAACCGTCCAGTAAAAAACCTTTCTGGCAGTCGGCTTGAGCAACTCTTTCTTTTACCAAACCGATAATAATTTCATCAGAAACGAGCTTACCCTCGTCCATGACCTTCTTTGCAGCCAAACCTAACTCGGTTCCTGCTTTAATGGCAGCGCGCAGCATGTCCCCTGTTGAAATTTGTGGAATGCCGAACTTGCCCATCAGAAATTGAGCCTGGGTGCCTTTGCCCGCACCTGGTGCACCGAGAAGAATGATGCGCATACTGATTGTCTCCCTAGACTGTACTGCTAAAATTGAAAAAGTTAATCCGAAACTTTACACATTCAACAGACGCTAAACAAGGCTAATGTCTGTTAATGTAATGAATGTTGAAAGTTTTTAGATCTAAAAATAAAAAAGGGCAGATTAATTCTGCCCTCGCTGCAATTAACTTAGTTGTTACTTCGCCAAGTCGATCAACAAGCTATTCAGCTGTTTCACGAACACTGCAGGATCTTTCAGATTGCCCTGCTCGGTTAGCGAAGCCTGATCTAAAATGACATTAGCCCACTTGGCAAATTGCTCTTCATCTTGCACATTGGCCATCACCTTAATCAAAGCGTGCTCTGGATTAACTTCCAAATCGTATTTCACGTCTGGAACAGCCTGACCAGCCGCTTCCATTAGTTTTTTCATTTGAGTAGTCATGCCAAACTCGTCAGCTACCACACAGGCTGGTGAATCAGTCAGGCGATGAGAAAACTTCACATCTTTAACCTTATCGCCCAAAGCTTCTTTAATACGGTCGGTTAAGCCAGCAACTTCTTGCTCTGCCTCTTCCTGCGCTTTTTTGCTCTCTTCGTCTTCCAGGTCCCCCAGATCCAACGCACCACGCGTAATTGACTGGAAGGATTTCTCATTGAATTCTGTCAAGTGAGACATCAGCCACTCGTCGATGCGGTCAGACATCAATAAGACCTCAATACCTTTCTTCTTGAAGATTTCAAGATGAGGACTGTTTTTCGCAGCTTCATAACTGTCAGCGGTCACGTAATAGATCTTGTCCTGACCTTCTTTCATACGCTCAATGTAGTCGGCCAAAGATACGGTTTGGGCGCTGCTGTCTTCATTAGTTGACGCGAAACGCAACAGACCTGCAATTTTTTCTTTGTTGGCAAAATCTTCAGCGGGACCTTCCTTGAGGACGTTACCGAACTCACTCCAGAAGCCCTGATATTTTTCAGCATCGTTTTTGGCGATGCGCTCTAACATTTGCAGCACTTTCTTAGTACAGGCCTGGCGCATTGCCTGCGTGATTTTGTTGTCTTGCAGAATTTCACGAGAGACGTTCAAAGGTAAATCATTGGAGTCCAGCAAGCCCTTCACAAAACGCAAATACACCGGCATAAACTGCTCGGCATCATCCATAATAAAGACGCGCTGTACATAGAGCTTCAAACCGTGTGCCTGGTCGCGATTCCACAAATCAAACGGGGCTTTTGCAGGAATATAAAGCAAAGACGTGTATTCGTTTTTACCTTCTACCTTATTGTGCGACCAGCTTAGTGGATCACCAAAATCGTGGGAGATGTGTTTGTAGAACTCTTTGTATTCGTCTTCGCTGATTTCAGACTTGTCACGGCTCCAAAGCGCTGTGGCCTTGTTGATGGTTTGCCATTCACCAGGTACCGCTTCGATTTTCTCACCATCTTCACCTTCAGACTCAGGCACTTCCTCTTTCCAGGTTTCTACCGGGATTGAAATGTGATCCGAGTATTTAGTGACGATAGACTTAAGACGCCAATCATCAAGGAACTCTTTCTCATCATCGCGCAAGTGCAAGATGATGT
Source organism: Planctobacterium sp. AWM4_229 (assembly GCF_056160305.1). Lineage (NCBI taxonomy): Bacteria > Pseudomonadati > Pseudomonadota > Gammaproteobacteria > Alteromonadales > Alteromonadaceae > Planctobacterium > Planctobacterium sp. AWM4_229. Next base: position 140,294 of record NZ_JBSWWX010000007.1, read on the forward strand.
CGGTTCCACGAGTGGCTTTTTCGATAGTTGCGACAGCAAATTCACCCTCGCCTTCTGAAATCCACTCTACCCCCTCAGATGCTGCTTCACCAGCTTTGCGGGTTCTTACTGTTACTTTGTCGGCAACGATAAAGGCCGAGTAAAAGCCCACACCAAACTGACCGATAAGCTGAGAATCTTTGGCCTGATCACCAGATAGTTTACTGAAGAATTCAGCAGTGCCGGACTTTGCAATGGTACCAAGATGAGTGATGACTTCATCTTTGGTCATTCCGATACCATTATCAGAAATGGTCAAGGTGCCAGCGTCTTTGTCAAAGCTCAAACGCACGCGAAGATGACCATCATTCTCGTACAACGCATCGTTAGACAAAGCGTTAAAACGCAATTTATCAGCGGCGTCGGCCGCATTTGAAATCAACTCTCTTAGGAAGATCTCTTTATTGGAATAAAGAGAGTGAATCATTAATTGCAGAAGTTGTTTAACTTCCGTCTGAAAACCATGGGTTTCGTGTTGCACAGCGTCAGCCATTGCTTATCTACTCCTGAAATATCTCATCAATATCACAAAACACCTTTTCATCCCGCTGCTGTATAATCGCTATCGAAAAGAAAGGGGTTAAATAATACGAACCGTCAATTTGGTTCTTAGCCAGAACTTTTGCCTGGACTGTTATAAATTTTTTACAACAGCTGAGATAGGGGCGCAGAAGACAAATTCAATAGCAAAAATTGATAAATCTCTGGCAATAGATATTAGCCGGGCTAATTAGATGGCACTGCGAGTCTTAAACGCACGACCAAGGGTATTACTATCCACTTGTTCCAGCTCTCCACCAATGGGTACGCCCTGAGCCAGACGAGTAACAGGCATCTCTAACTGCTTGCACATTTCTGTAATGTAATAAGCAGTGGCTTCACCTTCCATCGTAAAATTCGTCGCCAGAATAGCTTCTTTAACGTCATCTTCGGTCAAACGTTGCTGCAACAGCGGCAGTCCAATTTCGGCTGGACCGATACCATCAATGGGGGAAAGTCTGCCCATTAATACAAAATAGCAGCCCTTAAATTCGCCACTTTGCTCAATGGCAATGACATCCTGAGGATTTTCGACGATGCATAATAGCCCAGTTGCTCTGCGCTGTTCATCGCGACAAATTTCACATTCAGTTTGCTCGGTAAAGTTACGGCAAGTTTGACAATGATGCACATGCTCCATGGCATCATGGAGGGCGGCGCTTAGCTTTAGCGCGCCTGTGCGGTTCTTTTGTAACAAAGCAAACGCCATGCGCTGTGCGCTCTTTGCGCCAACACCTGGCAAACAGCGAAAGCTCTCAATAAGCTCATTGATCAGTGGGCTAAACTTCATGGCGCGCTTTTTTTCTTAACCTTATTAGAAAGGCATCTTAAAGCCTGGAGGTAAAGGCATACCACCTGTCGCTTCAGACATTTTCTCTTGTGACGCTTCTGCCACACGACGCACGGCGTCATTAACTGCAGCCGCCATCAGATCTTCGATTAACTCTTTCTCATCTTCCATTAAGCTATCGTCGAGATCGACACGCTTGATATTGTGGTTACCCATCATGGTTACTTTTACCATACCTGCTCCGGCTTCACCCACCACTTCCAGGTTGGCAATTTCTTCTTGGGCTTTTTGCATTTTTTCCTGCATTTGCTGGGCTTGCTTCATGATATTGCCCATACCGCCACCTTTAAACATAATTTTCTCCGATGTTATCTTGGTTCAATTGTTTCGTTTAGCACAGTACCAGAAAACGCTTCGCACAATGCTTTAACGCCACTGTCCTGTTGAATAGTTTTAACTGCATATTCCTGACGCATATTGTTAATTGCGTATTGCACGGCAGCTGGTGTGTCAATAACCTCGCCGATATGTGCAGACACATTCACGTCGTGTTGCAAAGTTTCCGACAATGCCTCTTCAATTGCTGCCAAAGCAGTGTCTGTAAACAGGTGCTTTTGATGCTCAGAGACAATCAACTTGACGTTGTCACCTTGCAGCACGTAATTGCTATGCAGTGCCAGCTGCTTGTTCAGCCCGCCGATACCCGATTGCTCAATCAGCTGACTCCAGGTGTCCAGCTGGCTGGCCTTAATCACTTTCTTACCGCTGACTTTAAAGGGAATTTCAAAATCCACTGATACTTTTGGTATTGGACCCGCAAATAGTTCGTGATATTCCTCTTCTTCCTCGTCAGCATCCACAATGCCGTGGTAACCGTTGTCGTCCTGTTGAGACGCAGCACTGTCACTATAATTAATGTCACTATAATCAGCACCGCCAAAATCAGTATCGCTGACATGAGCGTCTCTGAAACCGTCTGAATTATGAGCCGGCTCACTCAAATCCGATGGAGCCTGGTTATCATCACCAAGACCAGATGAGTGCGTGTTATCGGCTATAGCGTTTTCAGGCTCAAACGGCTCTATTACAAAATGCGGCGACGGCGGTTCCGATGATTGCACATCTTCTTGCGTTTCAGACTCTGGCATTAATGGAGTTTGTGCTTCATCAGCCAGTGACGTCTTTTCTTCCGTCTCTTGAGAAGATTCAACGTCTTCCCACGGCGCTAAATCTTGTTCAACATCGATTGCAGCGACGTCGTCGCTCTCTGACGCTGCCCGCTGAACTTCGCCACCCTTTTCATCCATGGTTTCCACATGACTGTGCAACAGGCTTTCAGGATTGAAGATATGAGGTTCAGCGTCTTGATTTGCAAGTACTTGCGGCTGCTCTGAAGGCAAAGTCGATTGGTTATCGTCCTGAAAAGTTTGTCTGGCATCCTCAGGAGCCAGAATATCATCCTGATATTGCTCCGCTACACTCTCTTTTGGTGGCTCGGTTGCAGGGCTAACCTCAGGCATATCAGTTATTTCTGAATCTTTATTTTCTGTCAGAAGATTTTCAGAATCACTCACATCTGAAGATTGCTTACCGTAAGTGGGTGACCCCTTATTATCTTTGCCCTCTTCCGGTGCGCTCGCTAAGGTATCCATCAAGCTCAATAAAGACAAAGTATTGCTTATTGATGCCGCCTTTACCGGCGCATCCTCAGCATTGGTATTCCCGGTGTCTGTTTCCTGTCCTGTTGCTTGCTGACTAGCAGAACCTTGATTGAACTCTTCTGCCAATGGCTGACTCTGCGTATAGGCTTCATGCCCTACAGACACTTCGCTCTCAGCGGCATCCATCTGTGACATATAATGGTAGTCGTCGGCGTAGTTGGTGTCTTCAGCTTCTGCGTAATCTGGTGATGATGACAAAGCACCGCTATCGTCCTTATCACCGGCATTAAATGAATCTATCTCACCAGCAGATTCAGACTGTGCCTGCGGTTCCCTTTGTTTAATGGGATTTAAAGATTCTGCTTGTTTTATGATCCCGGAAAGTTCTTGTTCAAGGCTATTTGCCTGAGTCGAATCCTCTTCTGGTGAAACTCCACTAACAACCTTATTTTCGGAAGAAACTTGAGGTTCAGCCTGTGTTTCGGCTTCAACTAGCGTTTTTTTTTCAGCGGTAGGCGGCTTAATTAAGTTCTCTGGAGGCTCTGCAGAAGCCATCATGGGCACTTTTATTTGTGCCTCAGTAGCTTCATTACCGGCTTTTTTTAACTGCTCCAGACCGCTTGATACTTTTTCTGGCATAAAGGCCAGCATACGCAAGACCGCCATTTCAAAGCCCATTTTAGTATCTTGGGCCCACTCGATGTCTTTACGACCTTGCAGAGCAATTTGATAAAGCAATTGTATTTGTTCAGGCGGAATAACCTTAGCCCAATTAAAGATCTGTCGCGCCTGAGTGGTTTCTATCTTACAAACCTCAGGAACAAACTGGGTAAGAGCGACTTGGTGAAATACACTCATCAGTTCAGCCAGCGCACTCTTGAAATCAGCTCCAGATAGCGCCAGTTCATCGATAAGCTGGAAAACCTGTTGCTTATCCTTAATGATAATTGCCTGTGTTAGCCTGGCAATCTTATCATTATCGATAAGACCTAGCATGTCAGACACTACTTGTGACAGTACCTGACCATTGCCCTGAGCTATGGCTTGATCCGTCAAACTCAACGCATCACGCATACTACCTTGCGCTGATTTGGCCAACAACGCCAGGGCAGCTTCATCGTATGGCAACCCCTCTTGTTTAAGAATATAGGCTAACTGGCCACTAATTTGCTCTCGCGTTAGCGCTTTTAAATTAAACTGCAAACAACGAGATAAAATCGTTATGGGTAGTTTCTGAGGATCAGTTGTGGCCAGAAGAAATTTGACGTGCGGAGGTGGCTCTTCGAGCGTTTTAAGCAAGGCATTAAAACTGTGTTTAGACAACATGTGTACTTCATCAATGAGGTACACTTTATAGTCTCCACGAGTGGGACGATATTGAACATTGTCCAGTAGCTCTCTGGTGTCTTCAACTTTAGTGCGAGATGCGGCGTCGATTTCCAACAAGTCGACAAAGTTGCCTTGTTCAATATCTTTACAGCTATTGCATACACCGCAAGGGTTTGAGGACATGCCTTTATCGCAGTTGAGACTGCGGGCGAAAATCCGCGCGATAGTGGTTTTACCCACGCCACGGGTTCCAGTAAACAGGTAAGCATGGTGCAAACGATTATTGTCTAACGCATTACTAATGGCGTTTACGACATGTTCCTGCCCGACTAGCTCAGAAAATTTTCCCGGACGCCATTTTCTGGCCAGTACCTGATAACTCAAGAGAATTAGTCCCCTTCAAACTGACAGATGGCGGCACTCTTAATACCATGCTGCGCCAGCTTTTGCTCACCACCCAAATCAGGCAATGAAACAACAAACCCGGCGTGCTCCACAACGCCACCCAGTTGGCGAATCAGATTTGCCGTTGCAACCATAGTGCCGCCAGTGGCAAGCAGGTCGTCTATCATAAGTACTTTCTCACCGTGAAAAACCGCGTCTTTGTGCATTTCAAGGCAATCTTCACCGTATTCCAATTGATAGCTTTCACTGATCACTTCTCTGGGTAATTTGCGCGGTTTTCTTACTGGAACAAAGCCGATCCCCAGTTCTAGTGCCAGTGGCGCACCGAAAATAAAACCTCTGGCTTCGGTTCCTGCAACGCGATCGAAGCGCATACCTGAGAACTGCTCAGCCAGTAGAGAGATTGAATGCTTAAATGCCTTAGCATCTTGCATTAACGAGGTTACATCGCGGAACATAATGCCGGGTTTTGGGTAGTCTGGTACGGTTTTAATGGCCGATTTTACAATGTCAGCAGTCACTGGCAAATTCCTGTATTTGATCAGAGCACAAAAACGCTGATGCCAACAAAAATGTGCATCAATGGAAACAGAACCGCAGCCCCTAAAATAGCCAAAAGATATTTTGCGTTAAATGGGTCGTGTGGACCGTCATGTGATTCATTCGCCATAATTTATCTACCTTAAAGTTATATGGCGTAATGGTAGATCACTTTAGCCCGCATAAGCAATCGCATGGTCATAAACTTGTGCTTAACTGTACAGAATCAAGACGATTTAGAGGGCAACACAAAAATTTGTTTGCCTAACATTTGCTCTACAATGTCCAAAGTTGCACTGAGCACCTGCTCGGGGGGGAGATGCGTTAATCCAGACAACATGAGCCCATTCAATTGCTCGAGATCAATAACCCGGTCTTCCATTTGTGAGAGCAACCACGCAGTAACCTGATTAATCTGTGAAAAATGTACCCGGTTGTCGTTATCTCGGTGTACCACAAAAAAGCAGTGTTCTTCACCGGGGCTGTCAGGTATGTAATGCTCTGAAATTTGGTGCACAGGCCATTGATAACTTACGAGTTCAGCCAAAGGAGAAAGCTGAAAACTATCAAAGCTCTGTCCTTTATCCCAAATCCTCAAAGGCGGGGATTTACGAGCACTCAAGTCCAGCTCTAACCATTCATAGTGTGCTAACTCTGGTACAAAGGGATATTGATATTCCTGCTCAGTAACTTCATTCGCCAGAAACTCTACAAACTCTTTACTGATATCCACAAAATAGGGTGAGCGACAATCATGGTCGCTGAAGAAACGCCGCGCGAGGACTTGCCAATCCTGTTCAGAATAAAGAGATTCAAGTACCGGAAAACCGGAATTCAGGAATCCCACTATATTATTAAAAAACAGTTCTCTGTATACGGCCAATCGCCGGTCTTCTATACCTTGAGGAGCTGGATTATTTTGCGGATCTCGAATATGCCCCATAAACTGCTGTTGTAAATCAATAAAAGACATTCTTAAGCACTCTTGTTTTGGTTCGTTGCATATTTAGTTTGTATGGATTTGATGCGATTGACCTCTTCAAGCAATGAATCAAGGGCTGGAATGTTAAAATCTCTTTCCAGTAGGGTCGGAAATACACCATGCAGTTGATAGGCTTTGTCCAGCAGTTGCCATACCTCATCTTTAACCTCTGTGCCGTGAGTATCAATGAGTAAGTCCGGAGCTTCGTCGTAATGCCCTGCAATATGCCCATAGACAATTTTTCCCGAAGGAATACCCTTTAAAAATTCTACTGGATCATATTTATGATTAATGGCGTTGACATAAATATTATTAACGTCAAGCAACATCAGGCAACCAGAACGCTGTAATATCTCAACAGTAAACTCAAGTTCAGAAAGTTCCTGGCCGGGTGCGGCATAATAAGAAACATTCTCCATCAACAAAGGACGCTGAAGAATATCCTGTACCTGCTGAATTCTGGCAACAACATGATTTATCGCCTCTTGGGTAAAAGGTATTGGCATCAAATCATACATGTGCCCTTTTCCTGAACAATAGCTCAAGTGTTCGCTGTAAAATAAAACATTATGTTCATCCAGAAAGGCTTTTACTTGTTTCACAAAATTCACATCGAGCTTTTCGGGCGAACCGATAGAAAGCGACAGACCATGAGAAACAAACTGATTCCCTTGCGTGTATCGTTTTAATTGCTGCTGATATTTGCCGCCAAATGGAATCCAGTTTTCTGGTGCCACTTCCCAGAAATCAACGTCCTCGGGTAATCCGGCCTCAAGCTCAGCCGTCATCTCTCTGCGCAGTCCTAATCCGGCACCATAAAGTTGTTTCACTAAAACCTCTCTCTAAACAAGCGGAGATTTAAAATTCTGAAATAAAAAAGGCTGGAATACCAGCCTTATGCAATTACAAGTGAATGATTAGGCTTGGCCACCACATTTGCCTTCGCCACACTTGCCTTCTTTGCCTTTTTTCTCGGACTTATCGCCGCCGCATTTACCTTCGCCACATTTGCCTTCTTTACCGGACTTGTCGCCACCGCATTTGCCTTCGCCACATTTGCCTTCTTTACCGGACTTGTCGCCACCGCATTTGCCTTCGCCGCACTTGCCTTCCTTACCGGACTTGTCGCCGCCGCATTTGCCTTCGCCGCACTTGCCTTCTTTACCTGACTTATCGCCGCCGCATTTGCCTTCGCCACATTTGCCTTCTTTACCTTTGCCTTCCTTGCCCGACTTATCGCCGCCACATTTACCTTCGCCGCATTTGCCTTCTTTTTCGCCTTTACCTTCTTTGCCGGACTTATCACCGCCACACTTGCCTTCACCGCATTTGCCCTCGGCAGCTGTTTGCATGTAACCGGAATCCAACGTGCTGATGGCAAATGGACTTGCGTTCGCTTGCAAGCTTACGGACGCCAGTGAACCAATAACAACTGCACCTAACGCTGTAGCAATACCAGATTTTTTAACTTGTTTCATACCCGTATCCTTAATTAAAAGTTTTAGTCTTGTTGCGTCTTGCGAACGCTTTCAAAAGTATAGACCCTGGTAGTTGAAAAACTATTTCATTCGTCTTGAAAGTTGCGCCAATTAACTTAGAGGAGGTAAAAGGGAGGAATACCAAATTAGCAAATAACCGAAAGTGACATGTGAACTTGGAAATGTATGATTAAACAACAGGCATAAAAAAAGCCCTTGCGGGCTTTTTTCTTAAATCGTTATACCACGATTTTTTGCTTTTTCTTTAATGTAAGGTTCCCAAGCTTTTGCGTTACGTGCAACAGACTTATCTTTGATAGCCTCCTTAATATGCACATAAGCTTCCTTGAACTTACCTTGATAGAAGTTAGCTTCCATCAGCGCCATTTGTATGGAGCCTTCTTTATCGCTGCCCGCGTCAAGAGATTTCTTTAATGCGACTATAGCTTCTTTGTACTTCTCAGCTGAGAGTAGCAAAGTGCCTTGTTTGCGATAATGCTCTGCATCATTACTAATAGCTGCGGCCTGACCGTAATAGTCAGCAGCTTTAACGTAATTCTTAGCACGGTGCCAGGCATTGGCAAGTCGCGACAAGGTATCTTCATCAGCCTCTAACAAACCCGACTTCAGATACTTTTCCTGGATAACAGCGGATTTGTATGGAATTTCTAAACTACCATACAACTGTGCCAGTGCTCGTATTTCAGACGCTTTTTGCAGGTAACCTTGAGTATAAGCTAACTCAAATGTCTGCAATGCCTTGCTAAAGTCCTCAACCAACATGTAGAAGAAGCCTAACTGTGTCCACCACTGTTTGTTCTCAGGGAACAACTTAACGAGTGTTTCTGCCACCTCAATGGTTTCTTTATACATCTTACGTTCGTAGTAAGAAGTTAACTTTAACACATAAGGGTTTTTGTTAGGTTTGTCGTACATCGCAATTGCTTTGTCAGCGGGAGCGATCATCTTCGGCAATTGTTTAGTTTCATAAAACGCTTGCGCCAGGCGAGTATAAACATCTGGATCTTCCTTACAGGTGTAATCCATCCATTTATTGTAGTACTCAACAGCTTGGCCGAAGTTGCGTTCCATCATGTTCAAATCCCCTACTAAACGTAGGGTTTGAGCATGTTCGTTGTCGTTAAGATTTTTCTCTTTAACGGAACGAAGAAGGTAATTTAGAGCCTCGCTGGCCTTGCCCTCTTGAGAAGCAAGCAAGTTCCCCAAAAATCTATCAACATATGCTCTGTCGAAAGAGTCATCTGCTTCAATTTCTTTAAGTATCTCAATTGCCTCATCCAGCAGTTCGGCAGAATAGGCTTCAAAGGCTTTCTGCACCCTTTTACCCACTCTTTGCCCTGGTATTTTAGTTGGACCACGCTTGTAGTCCGGACATAATACCGGTGGCGTTTGTGCGCTAGCTGTGCCAGCGGTCAACAAACCCACGGACAATACTGAAAGACCAAAAAGCTTTCGGATCGAAGATTTCATTTTGATCATGAATCACCCTCCAGTTTGAAGTCTAGTTGCACTTTCATGTTGAACTGCTTAACCGGCTTACCGTCAACGATTTTAGGCTTGTATTTCCACTTTCTCAGTGCGCGCTTGGCCTCACGGTCAAACACACGCTTAGGTTCAGCTTCAATAACTTCTACGTCTTCGACGCCACCTACTTCGTTAATGGTAAAGGATAATCTTACCCAGCCTTCTTTGCCATCACGAGCTGCCTGAATTGGGTATCTTGGTTCGATACGTACGATAGGTGTTGCTTCACCATCACGTTGCATTGAACCTGGACCACCAATGTCTATGCTAGCTCCACCAAGGTCGACACCTGGCATGTTGAACGACATACCATCCGTATTTGCATCAGCTACCTCAGGTTCAGCCGGTTGCATTTTCGGTGGCTGAGGCGGCGGAGGTGGTGGTGGAGGCGGAACTCGTGTTCTGGTTTGAACATTAGCGTCCGGCTCGTTCATCACGATATCGATAATAGGCGGCGGTGCACTCTCTTCAGGAGGCCTTTGTGAGTTAGAAATCAACTCAGCCATAATGAAGAACAAGGCAAAAGTAATCGCAGCACCAACGATGATTGAAACGATAATTCTACCCATAGTTAACCACCTATCGCCGCTACCGCTATGCGATTAACACCTGCGGCTTTGATCTGATCCATAACGTCGACCACTTTTCCATGTTCAGCATCTTCATCAGCCTGAACAATAACTACTTCAGATGCTTGCTCAGCCAATAGACGTTCGACATTGGCACGCACTGCACCCGGGTCGATTTGTCTCTTGTCTAACCAGACGTCACCGTCAGCAGTAATGGCCACGAATATATTGGCACCTTTTTTCTCAACCACAGTTTTTGCTGTTGGTTTGTTAACTTCGATGCCTGCTTCTTTGATAAACGATGTAGTAACAATGAAGAAGATAAGCATGATAAACACGATGTCTAACATCGGTGTCATATCAATCGCTGCATCTTCTCCCTGTTCACGTTCTTTGCGAGCCATATAATTCTCTCTCTAGTGATGAGGCAAACTGTCAATCAACTTTTCTTTCGCGATTTTCACTTTGGTTTCGAGACGAGAACTGAAAAACAGTCCGGACAATGCTGCCACCATTCCTGCCATAGTAGGAATAGTTGCCATTGATATACCTGCGGCCATCAAGCGAGGGTTACTTGTACCCTGAGTGGCCATTGTCTCAAACACGTTAATCATTCCGGTTACCGTGCCCAACAGTCCGATTAACGGACACATCGCGACTAGTGTTTTAATTAACAAAATGCGCTCATTTAAACTATCCGAAGCTTCGGAAATCCAAGCGTCACGAATTCTATGCGCATACCAGGAAGTGGTATCTTCACGGGCATCCCATTTAGCCACAATATTCTTGTGTACAGTTGGAAATACCGCGTTAAGAAACCAAAAGCGCTCAATCATGAATATCCACATTAGGAAGAGCGCTAGCGCGACGACATACAAGACATCGCCGCCAGTAGCGATAAAATCCCTGACAGATTCCCATGTCTCTATCAGGAATAACATCTTACGCTTTCTCCCCTTCTGCACGTGAAGCTACGATGCCCGCAGCTTGCTCGTCGAGAATATGCAAAATGCTCTTGCTCTTACCTGCTGTAATAGCGTGTAAAAGAATTAATGGTAACGCAGCAATAATACCCTGAGCCGTTGTTACCAACGCCATGGAGATACTACCTGCCATGATCTTAGGATCACCAGTACCGAACAAGGTAATTTGCTGGAAGGTTGCAATCATACCGATTACCGTACCTAGTAGACCTAACAGAGGTGCAATTGCTGCCAAGATTTTAATAATGTTGATACCGCTCTCGATGGAAGGTAACTCTCTCAAGATAGCTTCATCAACTTTAAGCTCAAGTGTTTCTGTATCAGCAGACTTGTTCTCTTCATAAACAGTCAAGATACGACCCAGTGGGTTTTTAGTAGAAGGATTATCAATGTTCTTAAGCTGGCTTCTGATTGCGCCGCCCATTACTGTCAAAGTAATAACTTTGTAAACAGCAATTAATGCACCGATAGCTAGCATAACAGTGATGATGTAACCTGGGATACCACCTGCATGGTAACGATCTTCAAGCGTTGCGGCTTGGGTTAACAGGCTTAAGATTGAACCACGTGAAGGGTCAACAAACAAAGGAGCTAAACCGCTTGCACTGGTAAAGCTTTGCGCCGCAGAAACCATGTGGCCATCCGGCTGCTTACCAAGAGGTTGTACTTGCTTCAAGTCATCTTTATACAGCAAGTAACCTTCGTCGCCGATTAGGTTGAAAGTACCGACACGAGTTACTGTTTGAGAAGAAGAACCACCGTCCAGGCTGATTACTTCAGCTTGGAACTGTGTCACTTTACCAGATTCAGTCATTTCAGTTTGCAGTGCAAACCACATGTCTTCCAGTTCGCTAATGTTAGGCAGACCTTTAGACTCGTTAGACAATTTCTCTAGTAATTCAGTTCTGTCAGGATACTGAGCGCTTACGATTGAAGTAGAGATACGGCCAAACGCTTCAGCTGCTGCTGAACGAACAACACCGAACATCTCACCCAATGTACCGACTGCATTCTCAAGCTCAACTTCCTTATTAGCCAAAGCGATTTCGTTGTCGGCAAACTGCTTCTTCAAGCGCTCACCACGGTCGGTTTCGGCTCTCAGGTCTGCACGCGCTTTGTTTAACAAAGCTTGCTTGTCTGCACGAGCAGCCAAGAACTCAGCTTCACGTTGCTGATTAATCTTCGCTTCAGATACGCGGTTACTCTTAACTTGATCTAACAGTTGATCAAGTGAGCTTTGTGCCATTGCTGGCATTGACATAGCGGCTACAGAAGAAGCCACTAATAGTGCTTTAATAGTATTCTTCATTATTATTTACTCCGCCGCGGGAACAGGTAGTTTAACCAAGTTTACTGGCTCAAGTTTCTTAGCCATCTTGATCGCCTTGTTTACCGATGACAGATAGCTATCTTCCATCTCGTTCCAGGTACGTGCATTGTTATCCCACACCCAACCGTTCTTCTGATCAAGAGACAAAGCGACAAGAGCGGTACGGCCCAAGTTGAAGAAGTCAGCAGAGATGGTTTGACCACCAAAGTCTAACTCGCCTTGATAAGAATTAATCGTTGTGCCGTAATCCAGTTCAATGGAGTAAGCATCCAAAATCAAACGGAATTGTTCTGATACGGTAACGTTGGCATTACCCATCACTTCTTTCAGGCGCTCGACACGTGCTTTACGTTGCTCGTAACGAATTGGCACATCAAGCTCAATGAACTTCTCAAGAGAGTCGATCATGTTGTACATGAGAGGTACAACGCCTTTTTTCACACCGTCGATGCTATCAATTTGACGTTGTAGATCGTCAATCGCTTCTTGCTGATCAGCAACAAGACGAGCGATGTGGTCGTTGTAGACTTTCAGGTTTTCGGTTTCATCAACCACTTGACGATACTCAACAAGCAAGTCTTGAGTTTGCTCGTAAATATTATTGATTCGTTCCTGGGCTTTTTTTGCAGCCGCATGATTTTTTCCAGCCTCATTTTGCAAATCCGAAAGCGGATCTGCTGAGACCAAGGCACTGCCACTAAGTGCTAAAACACCTACGACAGCTGAGGCAATTAAATTTCTCTTGCTCATCTTGGACATAGTTCCCAACCAATTAAACTTTAATCCTTGTTACATTTGGAATCGCATAACAAGGGACGATATTTGAAAAATTTTTTGTTATTGGAGTCAGTACCTACTCTATTGAAAGGGCACTGGGACCCAACGATATTCACATGGATACACAGAGTAAGTCAAGCAGCCAACGGGCCAGAGATCAACAATAGCTTAAAAAAAATATAACAAAAATCTGAATTTCATCAGGCATTTGTTTAATAAATGTGCGAATAAGCTGTAACAGTTTGTTAATGGAAAAAGGCTAAGCTGTCGCGTTTCCATTTCAGGCATTGAGCCTCGGCGCATCAAAAGGCTTTCTCTGCCTATTATTGGGCCCATATTCGATTCGTATAGAAAATCACCACCACTTTTTTTCCACTCAAGAAAATTTAGGTGCATTAACATCAAATGAAATGGTTATTTTTTGCCCTGAAAGGGTCTGAACCTTAGTGCTATGCCAAAAATATGAAGGAAATATGATGAGCTTGCCGACTTCGGGTTTGAGCAATCGCAGCGCTGGAAAACTTTCTACATTATCAATTTCAGGATCACCAAATGCGAGACAATCCGATTTTGAACCTGGATTATCAACAAATTTAGGGAGCGACAAAAAGAAAATCCCACTGATTTGTCCCTTCGGGTGATAGTGTCCCTTGTGATACCCCCGCTCTTTTAATCGCACCGACCAGGCATCCGAAATGACAAAATTATCCGCTTCCGGCCAATGTCCCCATTTGCGGTATTGAGATTTCTCTCTGAGATAATCCTCAACATATCCTCTTAAGCGCGTTTCCAACTCCATTAAACAAGGCACATCCGATTTAAAAAGATGTCGTCTCGTTTGTGTGCCGTTGTGGCTAGATTTGTCGATAAGCTCTTCGTTTGCCAAATGCAACCGAGTCAAAGTATTGAGTAGCGAACGATAGAAGTTGCTATCCACTCTTGGGTCGAATATTTGATACTCACCAACAAGCTGTTGATAATTATTGAGTTTTTTTTCTGAATCATCGTTTACCTGGCGCAGATACAATCCCCACCAAGCCAGCGCCCCTACATGCTCTGGTTTTTCCGCCAATATTTCTCTAGTAATTTTACCTACCAATTCAGTTTCATTCACTGTAAACAAATGACGGCAAAGGTCTAGCTTATCATTATCACTTAAATGCTTCGACTCACTTGCCTTGCACAGCCAAGTTCGGGCTTCATCGCGCTGCCCTACTGATATCAAATATTTGCCATATAGATATTGAAAAACACTTTCTCCGTTGCGCTTATTAAAATGCGTTTCCAGTAATACTTTTGCTTCTTGCCAGCGCTGTCCTTTTAGTAATCGTCGCAGGTATTCGTACAAAAATTTTTCTTCATTCGGATACTTTTTGATTGCTGCTTCGAAATTTCGCAAGTAAGTTTTAATTTCTCCTGACTGCCAAAGTGAGTCACTCAATTTTTTATGACTATCAAGACTTTTGTAGTTCAGTTTTAAAGCATTGTTAAAGTAGGTAATCGCCTGTTCAAAGTGCCCTAAATCCAGGTAAGCGCTTGCTAAATTATGCATTAGTTGATAGCTGTGCTTACCACTATTCAGCACGATCAAGTATTCTTTCAGAGCGCTTTCTGGTTCATTATTTTGGCTGAATGCCAACCCCAGGTTATGCCTCGCTACATCAGAATTCGGTCTGATTTTTAAGGCTTTTTTGTATGCTTTTATGGCTTTTTGATAGTGCTCACACTCGGACGCAACGGCCCCTAAAAGATTGTATAGCTCGTAATGTCCCGGAAATTTGTGGATTTGAGTATCTAATTCTTGATAAGCCCGCTGGTAGTCACCCATCTCCACAAGCACAAACATCCGTGATTTAAACGCGCCAAAATTTGCAGGATCTTTGCGAATAACTTGGCTTAATGTACCTAGTGCAGCAGTGTATTCCTTCAGCTGCCTCTGGCAGGTTGCGACATTTAACATTACTTGAGGCTGGTCAGGCTTTATCTTCAGAGAGGCAATCAGATACTTTAACGCTGTTTGATTGTCCCCTTGGGCATGATAAACCCCTCCTAGCAGTTGCAGAGCATTGTATTCTCTTGGAGCCCGCTTTAGAAACTTGTGATAATACTCCGAGGCACTTTTTAAATCGCCAGACTGATGGGCGTGTAATGCTTTCTTAAATAAATCCGCAGTCATTTGTCAGTTAGAACGTGATATCCAGCTTTTCCATGATTAGATTGAGAGAGTCAGGTCCTTGTCGCGCTCTGAACACACACTAGCAGTGTAATTCCCATCTCGGAGTCGATATGGGAGCTGTTGCTCTAATCGGCACAATATTGAATGTGCAATGTTTTTATTCAATATAGTCAGGATCTGAGAAAGCACTAGTGATTTTAACAATTAAAGTCACCTCAAATTACATCTGTGTTTCGCTTCCACCTTTGAAAATACAACTAAGACTCTATGTTAATAATCTTCACTAGCGGTAGCTGACATTTTCACCAATGACTTGGGACGCGCCACCTCTGAATGTAGCTCCCAAAAATATTGATGAGAATCATATTGCGCCGAGTTTAGATCGATATCCACGAGGGAATTAGGGTCTGATACCTGAAATTCCCCTTTGGTATAAGATTTAAGAGGCTTGAAGTTATCTTTTGCATCTTTAAAGTAGCTGACAAAATCATGTTGCAATTCGGTGGTGTAAGGATAATTAAGCCCGTCATCAGGCATTGCTAAGGCGCTCACTGAAAAGACTGTAGATAATGTGCTGTCCTCTAAAAGCCCATATTGCTCGGTAACATAGCTGGACACTTCTTGGTAGAAAGCGTTCCAACCACCCGGCATATTTTTCTCTGTATTAAAATACCTCACCGCCCACGTTAACAGCGGGTAGGCAGCTGGTGAGGACTGAATGTCCTGCATCAGCTTTTGTAAAAAGTCGATACTCTGTATTTGATGTTCCCATTGCAAGAACCTAAGTACATAGCGCAACAGACCATAGCCTTCGGCCATTTCATAAACATGAAAAAGCCCCTTCATTTCTATGAGTTCGTTATGAGAGAAACTATAGGTTGAGGTAATAAAACTATTCTCATCAACCTCAATTTGATACTTTTTAATATACTCTGGGTCCGCCATAGGGCTGTTAGGCAATAATTGAGTTGGATATGCCTTAACCGAGATATCCTTGTCTATATAGCGTTGCAAATCGTGTTTGAACGAAGCAACTGTTATACCTGGCAAACCTATCATTAAATCAGTAGAAAGCGGTAGCTTGAGCTCAGAGAAAATCTCCGACAATTCATCATAGCGCTCTGTGCGAATATTTTTGCGATTGATAACTTCCAGGGTTTTTTCATCCGTTGTTTGAATAGAGATGATGCCCTGGCTAATGATACCGCCAGCACTGAACACTTTGATGATATCCACCAATTTACGCGTTGAGTTCTTAGTATAATTAACGACCACCTCTTGGGGATAACCGTACTTCTGTTTTGTGGCGACGATATGCTTTGAGATTTCAATATCTCGCTCATACAAACCATAATTTGCATCTGCAATCCACAATACTCTCACCTTATTGCGACCTATCCAGGTGATTTCATCGAACACTCTGTCTAAATCAAATTTACGAACCTTCTGGTTAGTGGCCGAGCCCCAGTCGCAAAAAGTGCAGCCATAAGGACATCCGCGATTACTCTCAATAATTGCGGCTTCTACCCTGCCCTGATACTTGTCGAACACCCCAGACAAATAAGGTGAAGATACGGAATCAGGTTGCTTCATGCGCTCTCTACTGCCAGTTCGCATCGCCTTTTGGGAAATCGGGTCTTTGTAGGTAATACCAGCCACCTGACTCAACTTGTACCGGTCAAGGTCAGTACCAATATTGAAAGAATCGTTCAGTACTTCAAAAATCTCTGTGATGGTAACTTCACCCTCACCATGAACGGCAATATCAACCGAAGGGTTTTTACCTAAAAATTCTTCACAGGCTTGGGGGTAATCTGGCGTACTAGGTCCACCGTGGATGGTAAAGTTTCCCGAATCGTGTTGTTTAATAGCATTACTGATCTGCATATTCAGATCGATTGACCACATGTAATTAGAAAACAGCCAGATACCGCTGCCAAATTTGCGATAAGGCCCATTGATCAATTCTGAAGGCTCCAGGTAATTGATGGGCAAAAACAAGAATCTCTTCGCTAGAAGGCCATCTTTATATTCATTAAGTGCGTTTAAAAGGACCCCAAGCGCCAACGGAAAGTGATTTTCCATGTGCGGTACAAAATAAACAGGGATACGGCCATCGACTGAGATACTTTGCCAATCGAGATCCACCATCGTTGCCTCTGGTGTTTCTGTTGAAAACACGCTTAGCTTAGTCTCACTTTTGCTTTTGAGTATCGTTTTGCTAACCAATATTCCTGCGTTTTTTAAAGCGAAAACTTGAGCAGTAAGATGCTCTGGTGACCAAGATTGAAACATCGCATCGCGCAGAAGTTCTTCCAGTTGTTTCCCTTGTGCAAAGGAAAACAGCAATATTACTTGCACTGAGCTGAGTTTTACAAAATTCTGCAATTTGGGTGCATAGGAAATAAAGCCTCTCGATGTCACATGCACACTGTGATGCATACTCAGGTAATTTACCTCATTTTTATCAAAACCTTGCAGTGCAGATTGTTCAGCAGTAACAACTAAATCTGTAATCGTTAAATCTTGTGCTATATCGGAGTTTTTTAGAGCGACTGCTAACTCTCTGAGTCTGCCACTTAGCTGGGAACGTGTGATGTTTTTGGCCGCGTTTTTACCCGATTCGGTGGCCATAAAATCACTAATGGCTTGCTCTTCGTTTTGATTGTTAAGCAAGGCAGCAATGAGTTCAATATCGGCTGGCGCCAAGTTGATAGCAGAGTGCCCTCCTGCCAATGACACCAACATCAAATTCGACTGACGATGGAGAATCGATGATGTTTGACTAAAAAAGGAATTTTGCATGATGACTTTCTAACTCATTTATACCTTGCACTGTGAAGTACTAAACCTAAGGCGCTAAAACAAAATGAACCAAACGCCCAACTTGGCCAAATTGGTTTTCGAGGTATTTATCAACCTTAATTTCACAGTTATGTTTAACAATTTCATTCGCGAGAGCTTCGCTGTTTGCCCCCGCTTTTAATTGTTGCTTTAACCTCAATACGTGCATTTTTAGCTGCTCAAAATAGCCGATAAGTGCATTAACATGCTCTGATTTTTGGCGTAAATCTACTGCGCTAAACAGCTGTTGCAATCTCTGCACTACCAGCTGCATATCTTCCATCAAATCCGGCTGATTTAACTGTACAATACTGTTAATTTTACCCAGCACATACATTTCGAAGGTTTTTATTTCATGGGATTTTTTAAGTGTTCGCAATGCGGTATCAGTGGCCTTGTCCAGAAGTAACTCATAAAAGCTGAGTGAGATTTTTGACTTAGCGCTGATGGCTGATTCCGATGTATGCATCAAAAAGATACAGTCTATGGGCTTTTTGGCCATACTTGTTAGCGCTTTGATTAATTTCTGCCCATTGCCATATTCTGCTGCGAAAAGTGCAAACACAATATCAAAGGTTTCTTGAGAACGCTTGGTATTTATAAGTGCTTCAAAATTGTCGGTATAAATACGGGTATTGGCATCCAATTTAGTATCAGGTACTGCTGTATCAACGCCGGTAATTTTGAGTGTTTTACCTTCTAAGGAAGGCAGCACTTGCCGCAACCATTGAAAGTGTTCACCTCTGCCACAGCCCAAATCTAAAAGACATTGAGGTGTACAGCTTAAGAAATTTATAGAAGGTAATTCTTTACCTAAAACTTCCGCGATGGGATTGTCGTTGCTGAATCGGGCACCAAACGTATCAAAAGAAGTGTCTTTCCAATAAGACTGCCAGGGCGTGTTTTTATTCTGCATGATTGAAGTGATACCGAGAGCTGTTGAACTTTGAAGGCACTATTGGAAATAGCCACCAGAACCGACAAAGTACGTCATGAATTATTATTTTTCTTAATCGCCAACATTATAAAGTCAGCCATAAAAAAAGCCAGCTAACGCTGGCTTTTTCACTATTGTACTTTTCTAAGTAATCTTAGAAAGATTGTACGTATCTTGCGAATACGATACGTCCGTAACCGTCGTACAAGTCGAAGTTGTAGTCACGGCTACCGTTACCACCACGGAACGACTCAAGAGGTGGCTCTTTACCGCCAACGTTGTTAACACCAACAGTTACCTTGGAGTTAAACGGCGTGTGGTAAGTTACGTTGATATCGTGAGTTACATAAGTACCTACGTGACCAATTTGCTCACCGTCAAGTACGTTCTCAGCGTTGTCACCGATGTAGTTCAAGTTGTAAGCAACGTGGAAATCACCCATGCCTAAAGTGTTAGACCAAACACCACGGTCTGCAGGTAAACCGATGTCACCAACTTCATCACGACCACCGTCAGTCTTATAATCAAGTACATAAGAGTACTGAAGGGTAGAAGTCAGGTCGCCGAAGCCTACGTCTTGAGAGTAAGTTACGTTCAAGTCAAGGCCTGAAGTTTCAAGTGTACCATCGTTACCGTAACCCTGAACGATACGAGTAATTGTACCGTTAGCCAGTCTCTCTACGCCCAAACCAGCTGGAATTGGGTCGCCCGCAGCTTCACGGTTAACCAACTCTTGCGCTGAGAAGAAGTTGATACGCTCTTCGATTTCGATGTCGAAGTAATCTAGAGAGAAGCTCAAGCTTTCAAGCGGTTGATATGCAACACCCAAAGAAATCTGTGAAGATTGCTCTGAACCTAAGTTAGGGTTAGCAGTACGCAAACCGTTGATCTGTACAGAACAGCCAACTGGAAGGTTGATTGCCGCACAGTGAGTATCATCAGATACAGAGTCAGCCGCGAAAGAATCCAACTGAGTTAAGATGTCCAGAGTCGGAGCACGGAAACCTTCTCCGTAACCACCACGAACAACTAAGTCTTCCATTGGCTCCCAGCGAAGTGAGATTTGAGGAGAGAAGTCATCACCGTAGTCAGAGTAGTCATCGTAACGACCCGCTAGTGTTACTTCTAAGGTGTCCATAACTGGCAACAATGTTTCTACGAACATTGCGCGAGCTGTACGACCGCCACCTGCAGAGTTACCCGCAGAACCACCGATTGCACCTGCTTCAGAAAGTGAATCGTATTGGTCAGCGTAATCTTCTTCACGCCACTCGAAACCTACAATGATTGAAGACATACCGCCGTCCATTTCAAACAAATCAGTTTGAGCAGAGGCAAATACTTCGTCCTGGTCGTAGAAGCTGATACGAGAAATAGTTGCTTTCATCGCATTCAGTACGTCCGCAGGGTTAGCAGTAGGATTCTGCAGATCGTAAGTACCGTCGTTGATGTATGCTTCAGCAGTAGTACGTACTAAGTAGTTGCGACCGATGTCATAAGTTTTGTTCTTCGTGCGGCGTACACCGAAATCTACGAAGAAGTCACCGATTTCACCTTCAACCATAACCATCAGGTTTTGAGTTTCGTTTTCAACTGAGTTGTCACGATTACCTAATGAATCAAAACGGTGCCACCAGAATACAGGTACGTTAGGACCAAAAGCTGGATCGTACATTGCACTTGCTGGGTTAGTTGGGTTGTTCGGGCTGTCTACTGGGATTGGGTTACCAGTACCACCAGCAAACGGTGATGGTGAATCAGGAACTGGTGCATAACGACCGAATGAATCAGTTTTGTTCCAGTTCATTTTAGATAGCAATTTCCAGCCATCTGCGATTTCATATTCGCTGTTCATGAAGAAGCTGGTAACACCTGTAGAGGCTTCGTCAGCAGATTCAAGTGCGAAGTTGTAAGCACAACGCTCGCCAGTGATAGAGCCACCGAATGGAACCAGGTAGAAACCATTGTTTGGATCAGTAGTACCACCAGCACAACCACCAGGTAAAGCAGTTACGTCGAAGTTGTCAGAATAAGTACCGTCGCCATTGTCTACAGCTGTAGAGAAGCTGTTACCATAGAAAGACGCACCTGGGTTATACCAAGGGAAGTCTCTGGCGAATACGATGTCACGGTGGTTCCAAGAAACACCACCTACGATGTTACCTTTTTCACTGGTAGTTCCGATGATGATTGAACCTTCTTCGCGGTCACCACCCTCGTGTTCGATTTCAGCGCCACCTAATTTAACTTCAACACCTTCAAACTCTTTACGAGTAATGATGTTGATTACACCTGCTACTGCGTCAGAACCGTATACAGCTGAAGCACCTTGAGTCAGTACTTCGATTCTTTCGATGATTGCAGTTGGGATAGAGTTAAGGTCAGCAGAAGAACCAGTAGAAGGCGACTTAGGCAGACGACGACCATCGATAAGTACCAATGTACGCTCTGAACCTAAACCTCTCAAATCGATAGTAGAAACACCCTGTGCAGAGCTACCAGACTGAGGTCTGAAAGAACCAGCCGAGTTGAAGCTAGTGTTACGCAGAAGGTCAGATACAGAAATTTGACCAGAAAACTCTAGAGCAGATCTGTCGATAGTAGTAATTGGAACAGAACCCTCAAGGTCTGCACGGCGCAGACGAGAACCTGTTACTGCGATTTTTTCAACTGCTTCGCCCTCTGCAGCTTCTTCTTGGGCCATTACAGAACCGCTGAATGCAGTTGCTGAAGCAGCACCAAAAGCAATAGCTAAGCTTACTGACTTAGCCAGTTTGGATTTCATATACATGTGTTGTCTCCCTGGACCACTAATTTTTTTAAATTTATTTAGTGTTGTGGCCGCTTATCAGCGGCGATTATGTGTTAGGTAGTGAACCTAACGGGTAGTGAACCCGCCAACAATATACACAAAGGCAAAGAGCGGGGTCAAGCTGAAAACTTTGTCAAAAAAGAGGAAAGTTCAAATTTACAAATATCTTACAAATCGTTAACTGTCATCTTTTGTTTACAAAGTGTAACAAAGCTAAACCGAAGATAATGAAAACCCGAGGTTTTTCTTTACGTTAACGGGAAGTGCAGGTAAGACCTCTTTGGGCAATAAAAATGTCGACATGTTAAAAAAATCTTTGAAAATGCGATTAGATTCTGTGGTTTTTTTAAGGTAGTCATGCCCCGAGGAGCCACCTGTGCCTATTTTTGTTCCCAACATGCGCTGCACCATCATGGCATGTCTGTATCGCCATAGCGTTAAGTTTTCGTCAATTTCCGTCAAACAGGTGAGGAACTGAAATGGTAAATTAAACACCGGCTCTTCACAGTATTGATGAATGAACAAGGCCGACATCAACGCCTTTTGAGACAGTCTGAAGTGCCCTTCCTGCAACAGGGTTTGATATCCGGTCTCATCAAAGATGGCATTAAAACTGGCTTGAGTTTTCCCAAGCTCGGTTAGTTCTTTTTGTTTTTCCTCGTCGGTTAAGGTCTCATTATTTTGGATGATTTCACGGTCGCTTTGCAGCATTTCTTGCGTTGCCTTCTCATAGAGATTCCAGAATTTAAAATCTTCAAAATCTAACAGTGGCAACCTTTCCAACCAATCGTTTACCATTTCAAATAAACTGTTTTTGGTTTCCATATTTTGCAAAAACTCTCTGTCTTTTGGCTCCAGTCGCTGATAGAAAGACTGTTTATCAAAATCGATCCGGTATTGGGTTTTTAAGCCCAATTTGATTTCCAGCATTTTAAACTGAATGCTCTGAAAGCCTGAAGCTGGCACCAGGTAGTCTCTGAAGGACAAAAATTCCTGCGGCGTCATAGTCTCCATAACACTAATTTGGTCATTGAGCAGTTTCTGGATTTTAATCACTCGATTGAGTCGGTGCACTACAGTGGATAATTGATGATCTTCCACTGCGTCCTGGGAAAACACATCAAGAACCGTATTCAATTCGTGCAGTATTTGTTTAAACCACAGCTCGTATACCTGATGCACAATGATAAACAGGGTTTCTTCGTGCGCAGCTGTGGCATATTTCTCACTTTGAAGTTCCTGTGCACTCAAGATTTTATCTAGATGTAGGTAGTCGCCATAATAAACGGGGGTCGTGTTCTTCTTCATATTTTTCTCCATCACGACAATTTAAATTTTATCGCTCAGCTATGTCTGTGCTTTGTCTGCCAAAAACAACAAATTCAGTTGTCATAGTTGACGCAATTTCATACTCTAACTTCTAAGTTTAACACTACAGTTGTTTGTCATGAAACTTGATGATGATATTCATAATTACTATGAGCACCTGGTACTAGACAGAATAGAAGCGCTTGGTTTATCTGGGAAAAAAAGCACCGACTATATCGCGGATCTGTGCTGTTTGGCGTTGAATAAAGTACCACCAAGGTATATCCGTTACGAAGTGGATATGGCCTTCTTCTTGCCACAACTGGAGCGCATCCAAATGGAACAAGAGGTTGAAGCAGCGATAGAGCAAGGCATTAAGATATTGGATGAACGAGAGCTGCGCGGCGAGTTATAAGCCGAACATTCGTTCGTAATATAAGGGGGTGGCGATCCCACCAGCCACATCCCGGCACATGAGTCATCTGCTGCGGCTGCTCCCTTCCGGGCCTGACCGGGTTCACAGACTATCATTGCGGGAGGACCAACAGGACCACCATCGAAATCGGGGGCGTAGTATGCCCAAATAAAAGAGGGACTGCAAATAAATATCAGCCCCTATTTCAGTTCACTTATTTGCCAAAGCGTTCTTCAGCAATCAGATTACTCACCTGGTTAGTTGGCAGTGACTCCGCATCAGCTCTTTTGTAGATTTCCTGTAATGTGTCACCTATACCTTCAAGGTGCGCTTTCAATGCCTGAGCACTACTGTCTTCCTGATTCTGATGATAAATATCAATAATACCACCCGCATTAATGACATAATCTGGAGCGTAAAGAATCCCTGCTTCCATCACCATTTGTCCATGAGACTCTTTAGCCAGTTGGTTATTGGCTGCACCAGCAACCACTTTGCACTTCAACTGCGGAATGGTTCGCTCGTTGAGCACGGCCCCCATGGCACAAGGAGCGAATACATCAACATCTTGATTAATAATCTCTTCCGGGCTGACAACTTTTGCACCAAACTCAGACTCAGCGCGTTGCAGTTGTTGCTCGTAGATATCGGTAACAATCAGCTCGGCTCCCTCACTTTTCAAGTGTTGCGCTAACCTGTAACCAACATGACCCAAGCCTTGAATCGCGACTCTTAAGCCTTTTAAGTCTGTGCCTAATTTGTATTGCACAGTTTGTTTTAATCCAACAAATACACCATAGGCAGTTGCTGGAGCCGGATTACCATCTGCGTGGCCGCCATGAAAACTATACCTTGAGTGAATTCCAGCGATATGCTCGCTGAATTCATGCATCTTATTCAAATCATCGATACTAATACCGGAGTCCTCAGCCGTGATATAAGCACCTTGAGCAGAGTTTACAAAGCGTCCCATCGCCGCCATCATTTCTGGAGTTTTATCGGTGTGCGGATTGCCGATAATGACGGCCTTGCCACCCCCCTGCTTCAGATTGGCCATTGCCGCTTTATAGGTCATGCCCTTAGAAAGTCGCAGAACATCCGTCAGAGCTTCACCACTATCGGCATAGTTCCACATACGGCAACCACCTAATGAGGCTCCGAGGTTGGTATTGTGTACTGCAATAATGGCTTGCAATCCAGATGCCTTATCTTTGCAAAATAAGACTTGCTCGTGTTGGTCAAATTCATGATGTTCAAATACAGACATAGGGTTTTCTTTTTGTTGTTTAATGCAATGATTGGATATTACTTATTTTGCCCAAGGCAAACTATGTGATTACCCACAATTAATCATGGTAATAGCCTATTCGTTGTAAGGAAAAAATTCCAAGAAATGTCGATGCGAGCTCAATAAATTTGATAAAAAGCACGTTTTATCCTGTTATGCCGGATAAAATGGTTATACGAGAAGATTTTGTACTAAATTTCTTTCTGAAATAGAAAATTCCTGTTACCTTTCCCCAAAATAAAAACACTATCTCCTACATGAAATTAGATAAATTTGACCGTGAAATACTCAGAGTACTGCAACGTGACGCCACCGTCTCTATGGCAGACCTAAGCCAGTTAGTCGGCTTATCCCACACTCCTTGTTGGCGCAGAGTAAAGAAGCTTGAAAGTGCCGGGATTATAAAAAGCAAAGTGACTTTACTGGACAATAAACTACTGAACCTTGGTGTCAGCGTGTTTATCTATGTCACCTTGAAAAACCACGACACGGAATCACTCAATGGCTTCGAAGAAGCGGTTCAGGATATCCCGGAAATTATCGAATGCCATACCACTAGTGGTGAAAAAGACTACTTACTCAAAGTTATCGTTGAAAGTATTGAGGAGTATGAGCAACTTCTAAAATCCAAGCTGACTCATCTCCCCTGTGTTGACCACCTCAGCTCCACGTTTGCTTTAAAGCAAGTAAAAAACACAACGGAACTACCCATCAAATCCCAATAAGCTACTACGTATTGTATTAGCCTCGAAACTACTGAGCATCAGGCTGCGCTTCTGGCGCAGCGGCTTTGAAGGCATCCAACTTATTACAATTTTCTACGACACGTTGAATCAACGGGTACTTTTGCATGTCGACATCAAAGCGCACAGCGTTGTAATACTGCGGTACCAATACGACATCAGCCAATGAAACATTGAAGCCAAAACAAAAATCCGCCGCCGTATTTTGAATTCGCCTTTCTACAGTAGCAAAAGCCTGTTCAATCCAGTGTTTTGCCCACTGAGCCTTATTCGATTGCTGAGCATCGAAATGTTGCTCTAAATACTGCAGCACTCTCAAGTTCTGAATAGGCTGAGCATCACAAGCCAGGTCATAAGCTACCGTTCTTACTCTGGCTCTATCCAGTTTGTGTTCTGGTAATAGTTTGCACGTCTCCGGAAATCGCTCATCCAGATATTCGATGATAGCCAGAGATTGATTGAGGATAATGTCGTATTCATTTTCACTATCCACCAAAGTCGGGACAAGCTCACCAGGATTCAACAACTTGTAGTCATCTGAGTGCTGCTGCCCCCCATCTTTTACCAGATGCACAGGAATGTATTCGTAGTCAATTTCTTTCAGGTTTAACGCGATTCTAACCCGATAGCTCGCTGATGACCGCCAATAGCCATACAGTTTCATATCATTCTCCCGAAGGTTGGAAAATCTAGCTGGAACATATCCCGCCGAATTATATTTTTATGGTTTTACGGCTAATGCCGTATTCCCTTAGTTTATTGGCAATAGCAGTGTGGCTTAACCCCAGCTTTTTCGCCAACTGTCTGGTACTCGGATAGCTAGGGTAAAGCTGTCTGAGCAATGACTTTTCAAACTTTTTAACGGCTTCATCCAATGTTCCCTCAAAGTCAGTTGAGGAAAAACTAAAACTTGAGGCATTGCCCGGAAGCTGAATATTTTCTTTGTGGATCTCTCTACCTGTTACAGTCAACATCGCGCGACAAACGGTGTTTTCCAGCTGCCTGACATTTCCTGGCCACGAGTGAGACTGCAACAGATCGACTGTAGCTCTTGAGAGTTTAGGAACTCGTTTACCCATTTTCAGGGCTTGTTGTTTCAGGAACAATTCAGCTAAGCCGACTACATCACCTTTGCGATCTCGAAGAGACGGGACAGGCAAAACCAGTGATGTTAATCTGAAATACAGATCTTCTCTGAACTTACCTTCTGCGACAGCAAGACTGATATCTTCCTTTGTCGTCACCATTAATCTGGCCAATTTCGACTCACTATTGCTGCCCTGAATCAGTTTGTCATTTTGTTCCAACCAAGCCCATAGCTTTGCCTGAATATAAACGCTCAAATCATTGATTTCTTTCAATAACACAGTGCCATTTTGCTCATCATTAAGCACTCCTGGCTTTGCACCATTACCAAATAATAGAGCATCCAATTCATCGTCAGACTTCCCGGTTACCACAACCTGACAAAACACCTTCTCACTGCCTGCGGTTATTGAGTGACATGCTCTGGCTAAGGTTTCTTTGCCTGTTCCGGTTTCACCAAAGAACAACAGTGGCAATGTCGATTCAGCGAACTTTTTGGCTTCTCGGACGGTACGCTTCATTGCCGTGCTTTGGGCAAAGATATGATTGAAGCTTTCTTCGCCAGGCTGGTGAAAGACACTGAATTGTTGACCAAGTCGAAATTCAGATTTGAGTAAAATGACTGCACCAGCCAAAATCGGAGATTGCGATGAGTCGGGTACAAACACCGGGAAAAAATCGGCAAGGAAGTCTTGCTCAACAAACTTAACTTTGTGAGCCTGAATGTTGATATCTTTACTTTCCAACCACTTTACAACATTGAAACCTTTAACCAACTCAGATACCTGCATCCCCAGCAGGCTTTGTCTCTCTTCATCCAGGCTAGAAGCTGCAGCATCATTGGTGAGCATTATTCTGCCTTTGGCATCGACTGAAAACACCGGGTCAGGCAGTGTTTCAAGAATTGCATTTAGCTCGTTACGCTCTCGTTCAATTGGCATAAACGGAGTGGTTTTAACATCTGTTACGCCACTGAGCTTGCGGATCTCAGGCATTAAATGCTGAAATTCATTAAATTCAATAGTAGGAAAACTAAGGAATATCTTTCCTGCGGGGTCAATCTCTATGCCACGCAAATCAATATTGTACTTAACGAGAATATCCAAGACATCCTGAGTAATACCCAATCTGTCGTGACAAGTAATCTCAAGCCGCACTCATCTTCCCCTAACTCATGTAAAGATTATGTTACGAATCTATCTCATAACACCAGGAAAGGAAAGTGCGTAGATGTAACAAAGCGATGAAGTTGCTGGAAAAAGCGGCGATAAGTGAGCTTGTAAGACCACTATAAGACAGTAATACGGACTGTTTTTAGCGGCTATAAAAAAACCTTTACCAGAGGTAAAGGTTCTAATTACTTAAAGCTTGTTAAACTCTCGATTTAATTGGAACTCCGAAGATGTTACATAAGACTCCATTTTTCGCAGCCTCAATTCAAGTTTACCGAAGTGATTATGAATGTCTTTGAAAGCTTGCTTTGGCGGCTCACCGGCTTGCCAAACTTTGGATTTCACTTCAACTTTAACATCATCCCCCAAGTTAGATACCCAGCCTTTAGATTTATCAGCGGCGACTGAAAGAGGGCTCTTCTGAACATGATCCGGATTTTTTTTGTCCAACACAAACCATCCAATGACATACGCCATAAAGAAGAAGGAGCCAGTCAGTAAAAAGCCTGAAATGAAAATGATTCGAACCAACCAAAGCTCCCACCCAAAATACTCAGCTAATCCGGCACAAACACCTGCAATCTTGCCTTTTTCTGTATCTCTGTATAGTTCTTTTTTCATAATCACACCTTGTTACGCCAGTCTGGTGCCTCTTCGTCAAGAATGGACTCCAGTGTTTTGATCCGATCTGCCATGCCCTCTGCCTGACGAGCCAAATCATTGAGCGTGCGAATCTCAGCTTCTGACAAGCCTTGACTCAATTGCTTCTTACTGCGGTAGTGTAAAATTAACCAAATAGGCGCCACGATGACTAAAAACACAACGATTGGCGCAACAATAATTCCTACAACATCTTCCACGGGCAACCTCCAGTTTCGTTAAGCCACTTATTTAGCGTCTTTTTTATTATCTTTCTTCTGAGTTTTTAGTTTGGCTTTCATGGCGGCCAATTCATCTTCTACTTTATTTTCTGATTCGAGTTCAGCGAACTCATCTGAAAGCGTCTTTTTGCCTAAGTCATAAGCATCTACTTGTGATTCCAGACTATCGATTTTTTGCTCGTAGCGCTCAAACCGATCCATTGCATCATCAACTTTGCTGCTATCCAAGCGCTTTTTCACTTCCAGACGTGAACTCACTGTCTTCTGACGCATAATAATCGCCTTTTGACGAGACTTGGCGTCCGCAAGCTTTTCTTGCAGTTGCTCTACTTCTGCTTTTAGCTTGGTTAATTGCTCTTCCAGAAGACCTAGTTCATGTTTTAAGCTTTCGGCATGCTCAATGCACTTCTTCTTTTCGACTAAAGCGGCACGGGCCAGATCTTCTCTGCCTTTACTCAATGCTAATTCCGCTTTAGCGGCCCAATCAGAAGCTTCATGCTCTAATTTGTCTATTTGACGAGAAAGATCCTTCTTATTGGCCAAAGTTTTCGCTGAGGCGGAACGCACCTCAACTAATGTATCTTCCATTTCCTGAATGATCAGGCGCACCATTTTTTCAGGATCTTCGGCTTTATCTAATAATGCGTTGATATTTGAATTTACAATATCGGAAAAACGAGAAAAAATACCCATAATTGTTACCTCTTAGTTTTTATCTCATTCTGATTGCTAAAATACTGTAAATTACTATTCAAATAACAGGCCAAACAGGATAAGTCCGTAACCCTTTGAATTAAATAGTATTATTAACCTTAGCAATTCGTTAACATTTGGCCTATTATTCTGTTTTTACCATTAATTGGTTAATTAAACCAAAAAATAAGGTTTTTCATGAGTCGATTTCGTCAACAAGACAATCTTATTGGCCAGGCCAACAGTTTTCTGGAAGTGCTGGAGCAAATATCTCAAATAGCGACATTGACTAAGCCGGTGCTGGTTATCGGTGAGCGGGGTACAGGTAAAGAGTTAATTGCCGCCCGTTTACATTACCTTTCGAAGCGCTGGGATCAACCCTATATAAAACTCAATTGTGCAGCATTGAGCGAATCATTGCTGGAGTCTGAACTATTCGGCTATGAAGCTGGTGCTTTTACCGGTGCCAGTAAGCGCAGAGAAGGTCGATTTGAAGTGGCCCATAATGGCACGCTGTTTTTGGATGAATTAGCCAATACCTCAGGACTTATTCAAGAAAAGCTTTTAAGAGTTATCGAATACGGCGAATTTGAACGTGTCGGGGGTTCTCGCTCAGTCAAAGTTGACGTACGTCTTATCGCTGCAACTAACGAAGACTTACCAAGTTTGGCAGAAAGTGGTGAGTTTCGCGCCGATTTGTTAGACCGATTAGCCTTTGACGTCATCACCCTGCCTCCTCTGAGGGAACGCAGAGAGGATATTCTCGTGTTAGCTGAGCACTTTGCCATTAATATGATTCGGGAAATGGAACTTGAGCTCTTTAGTGGTTTTACCGAAAAAGCCAAACGCGTGCTACTGGAATATGATTGGCCCGGAAATATCCGGGAATTAAAAAACGTTGTAGAACGCTCAGTTTACCGTACCAATAATCCTTATGTGCCGGTGCACGATATTATCATCGATCCATTTGAGTCTGAATATCGTCCCCAAAGGCGGATCAAAACCCAGGACCGAATTATCACTAGTGCACCAGTTGCAGTCCCTACAGTTCAATCGGAGCCAACAGTCTCGAGCAGCGATACTATCAAGCCTGATGTTATTGAAGGTGCAACATTTAACAGTTTCGAGTTCCCTGTTGATCTCAAAGAGCTCAGTCAAAACTATGAAATTGATATGATTAAACAAGCCTTGGCTGATAGTCACTATAATCAAAAGAAAACAGCTGAAAAACTGTCCCTGACATATCATCAATTGCGAGGCTATCTGAAAAAATACAATCTGTTGGATCAATCAGTTGAAGATTAATCTCAAGCGCAGCTGCATTCTGACTTTAGCGTTTTCACTATCACTATTGACAGCATGCAGTAAAAACCAGGAAATTCAGTTTAAATCTGAAGGCCTTGTATATTGTTCTGAAGGCAGTCCAACCAGTTTTAACCCGCAACTTGATACCTCAGGTACTACCGTAGATGCCACATCTCATCAGTTATACGACAGGTTATTAGAATTTGACCCGGAAGATAGTCAAATCATCCCGGGAATAGCTGAAAGTTGGCGAGTGAGCAGCAACGGTTTGATTTATACCTTTCAGTTGAGAAAACGCGTCAGTTTTCACCAAACCTCCTATTTTCAACCCACTCGCCACTTGAATGCCGACGATGTTATTTTTAGTATCAATCGCTGGCGCATGGAATCTCATCCATTTCATGATATAGATGTCAGTGATTACCCCTATTTTGTCAGTTTGGGCTTGGACAAACTGATAAATGATGTGCGCCGCATTAATGGCTATCGCATCGAAATTGAATTAAACAAACCCGACAGTTCGTTTCTGGCAAACCTTGCCACTGACTTTGCCATCATTTTATCCAAAGAATACGCCGAACAACTTTTAACTACCAATCAACCTCAGTTGCTCGATGAGCGCCCAATTGGTAGTGGGCCATTCAAGTTTGTGAGTTACAGAAAAGACCGCTTCATTAGATATGCCAAACATCAAGAGTATTGGAAACACGATCAAACTATTGAACAACTCATTTATGATATAACCCCCTCTAGTTCATTGCGCCTGGCCAAGTTAATGACTGGGGAATGCGATGTCATGTCGTTACCCGCCCATAGTGAACTGGACATCATTCGCGACAGAGATAACCTGGTATTAGACGAAAAACCGGGACTCAATGTGGGTTTTTGGGCATTCAATACCAGCAAACCACCTTTTAATAATCCAGAGGTAAGGCGCGCGCTAGCCATGGGAATAGATAAATCCAGCATTCTGGAAGCCGTGTACTTTGACAGTGCTATTAAAGCCAATGGCCTGATCCCGCCAAGCAGTTGGGCCTATCAAGCGGATTTGCGGGATAACAGTTATAATCCCGTTCTTGCCCGGGATTTGTTACGAGAAAATGGAATTGAGCCGGGTTTCACCATGAATATATGGGCGATGCCAATCGAGCGGGCTTATAATCCCAATGCGATAATGATGGCCGAGTTAATCCAGGGTTACCTCGAGCAACTGGAGATAAACGTTGAAATCATTAGCTTTGAATGGAGTCTGTTTCGCCGGCGCCTGGACAGTGGGGCCCACGATTCGGTGCTTATTGGATGGTCTGCCGACAATGGTGATCCCGACAACTTTTATCGACCGGTGTTAAGCTGTGCCGCGATTGACTCAGGAACCAACCGAGCTAAGTGGTGCAATGAAACCTTTGATGAGATCATTGATGATGCACTTACCTATTCTGATCCTGAGACAAGAGCAGCTCTTTATCAAACGGCAAATGCAATTATTGCTGATCAGATACCGCTAGTGCCAATAGCGCATGCTTATCGATTCCAGGCGTATCGAAAAAACGTCCACAACTTGGTGATCAATCCGTTTGGCGGTATCAGGTTTGGTGATGTGGTGATTGCACAATGAGTTTGTACCTGTTTCGCCGACTCAATTTGCTCATATTTACTCTGCTCATGCTGGCCATGGCATCATTTGCATTAGCATGGCTATTCCCTGGCGATTATTTGACCAACCTCACCGGGGTTCATTTCGATACCCCAGAACAGCGCGAGCTCTTTGCTGCAGTCTACAAAGAAAATGAAGGTGTGCTCTGGCAATTCCTGGCATACCTTGAGATGCTTTGGCAAGGGCAATGGGGACAGAGCTTCAGCTCGGGACAACCTTTATTCCAGGAGATACTGACTACCCTACCAGCCAGTATTGAGTTAAGCGCATATGCTCTCTTTATCTCATTAGCGGTGGGTATTCCACTGGGCTTTATTTCCGGACTTAAGCACAACAAGGTAACGGATTACAGTATTTTGTCTTTCAGTTTAGTGGGTTACTCAATTCCTGTTTTCTGGCTGGCACTGCTATTAATTTTAGTTCTCTCTTTGCAACTGGGATGGTTTCCCATATCCGGTCGCATCAGTTTACTGTATGACATTCCTCCACAAACAGGCTTTATCCTTATCGATATTCTCAGCTCTGATTTGCCTTATAAGTGGGATGCATTTGGCGATGCTTTGGAACATCTGGTACTACCCACCTTATCCATATCAATAGTTACCAGCACGATTATCTTGCGCATAACGCGACGCTCAGTCATAGAAGTAATGAGCAGCGAATATATTAAAGCGGCAAGCGCAAAAGGCCTGAATCGCACCCAGGTCATATTACGCCATGGAATACGCAATACTATCATCCCAATCATGCCGCAACTGGCGTTGCAGTTTACGACACTGCTCACTAATGCCATGATTGTCGAGAGTATCTTTTCATGGCCAGGTATTGGTAACTGGCTGTTACAAGCCATCTATCAAGGTGACTACCCAGCAATAAGAGCCGGTATGCTGGCGGTTTCCAGTTTGGTGGTCATTTTCACTGTATTTATTGATATTATTCACAAAATTATCGATCCAAGAAGGCTGTACAGACAACGTGTTAAAATCTAGTCTTTACCAAGAGGAGCAGTTTCCTTCCCCACTGCGTCAAACCTGGTATGAGTTCAGGAAAAGCCATGTTGCCTTTATTGGTCTTTGTGTTCTTGCTTGTATCACCCTGTTCATTCTGTTTGGACCATTGATAACCCCCTACACACCACTGGTACAAAATACCGATGCCCTACTCGTTCCACCAGCTTGGGATGGCAATGGCGGCATAACCCATGTATTGGGTACCGATGGCTTAGGTAGGGATGTATTAACACGTGTTATCTATGGCAGCCGTGTCACCTTTGGCATCAGTGTCTTTTTAGTTCTGGTAGCCATGATTATTGGTGTCGCCATTGGTGCTTTTGCCGGTATGAATAGTGGTATGCGCAGTAGTATTTTAAACCACTTACTCGATTCAATGATGGCTATCCCTACCCTGTTAATTGCCATTATTATCGTTGCTATTTTAGGTCCTGGCTTAGTGAATTCCATGTGGGCCATAACCCTGGCGCTGATCCCACAATTTATTCATTACACACGAGACTTTGTGCGTGTCGAAATCAATAAAGAGTACGTCATCGCCGCTCGCTTAGATGGCGCGTCCCCCTTCAGAATATTTTTGTTTTCATTACTGCCAAATATGGTAGAGATATTGGTAGTTCAAGGGACTTTGGCACTCTCCATTGCCATTTTGGATATCAGTGCCCTGGGCTTTTTGAATTTAGGTGTACAGGCACCCAATGCCGAATTAGGAGCCATGTTATCCGAAGGGCTTGATATCGCTTATATCGCCCCATGGTGCATTGCCGCCCCCGGTGCCGCCATATTTATTGCAATCATTTCCATCAATGTGGTTGGAGACGGTTTAAGGTCTGCTTTGAGAAACAGGTTAAAGCACTAATGCCATTACTCGATATTAAAAACCTGACATTAGAAATAAACACCACCGGTGGTCGTGTCAAAGCACTGGATAAAGTCAGTCTCACCATTGATGAAAGTGAGATTCGGGCGCTAGTAGGAGAATCGGGTTCGGGAAAAAGTCTGATTGTAAAATCGATTGTGGGTGCCATCAATGACACCTGGCGGTTGACTGCCGATCGCCTCAACTGGAAAGGAAACGATTTACTTTCCATGACGAGAGAGGAAAGACGCAGGGCGATAAAAGATGATATTGCGGTAATATTTCAAAATCCGGTAAGTTCCCTTGATCCGACAGCTTCGTTGGGAGAGCAGTTGGAAGAAACCATTCCAGATCACCTCATAGGCAAAGGCTGGTTTTGGCAACGCCAGCAGAAACGCAAGGAAATGGTGTCCCGACAATTACACAAAGTGGGGATTAAAAATCACGAGCTTTGTCTTTCCAGTTTTCCGCATCAATTATCAGATGATATCTGTCAAAAATTCATGATTGCCATGGCATTGGTATCTGAGCCGAAACTCCTGATTGCCGATGAACCAACGATGGGCATGGAAACTACGGTAAAAAGTCAGATATTAAAGTTACTATCGCGACTTAATCAAAATCGCAACCTTAGCATCTTGTTTGTAAGCCATGACCTTTTAGCCATTTCTTCCATGTGTCACTCCATGACCGTGCTTTATTGTGGGCAAACCGTCGAAAGCGGCTTGATGACGAATCTGCGCAAGCGTCCTTTGCACCCATACACAAAAGCGCTATTGGACAGTGCTCCTAGTTTTAGCAAAGACCTGTTACCCAAATCTAATTTAATTGCGTTGGAAGGTACCATACCGACATTGCAACACTTGCCCATTGGCTGCCGTCTTGGCCCCCGTTGCCCTAGAGCGCAAAAAGAGTGTGTTAAAATTCCAGCGCCGAGACACATACATAACCATTACTACAGTTGTCACTTCCCATTGCACAGGCCTTTAAAATGAGCGCGCTTCTCACTGTCAAAAACCTGAAGTTCATGCGCAAAGAGCGCAAAAACTTGTGGCAAAAACCGGAAAAGTTTACCGTTGGACCGATTAACTTTGAACTAAACGCCGGTGAAACCCTGGCGATAGTTGGCGACAATGGCTCCGGTAAGAGTACCCTCGCTAACTTACTGGCAGGGGTCATTCCACCGGCTTCGGGGCAAATCCTGTTAAATGGTCAAAAACTCAGACACAGGAACCTCAAGCAACGCAGTCTGAACATCCGAATGATATTCCAACACTCTAAGGAATCCCTTAATCCTGCACTCACCATAGGGACGATTCTGGAAGAGCCACTGCGCTTGAACACATCACTGGATGCCAAACAAAGAAAAGACAAAATTTCTTCTACGCTTCGTCAGGTGGGCCTGTTAAGAGAGCACGCCCATTTTTACAGACACATGTTATCTGATGGTCAAAGACAACGCGTAGTGCTCGCCAGAGCGCTTATATTGAATCCACAGGTAATAGTAGCAGATGAGCCATTTGCGGCGTTGGATCCGTCAGTGAGATCGCAAATGGTTAACTTATTAATGCGCCTGCAACGAGAGCTAGGCTTGAGCTATATCTTTATTTCCCACAACCTGGGGATAGTGAGGCACATTAGCGACAGAATACTTATATTGCAAAATGGTGAGGTTATCGAATCCGGCAAAACTGACGTAGTCTTTAATTGGCCGAAAAGTGACTATATGAAGAAACTATTAGACGCTCATCAATCATTGGTTTTGAGCAAGTTACTGGAGAACTGATGATATCTGAGATCCGATACCTAAAGTGGTATCGAATCTCAGTAAAAAGTGAGTTATTGAGTTACTGACTCAACCTCAGCTTGATTATTCATTGCTTCGATTAATGCAGAAAACACTAATTGTCCATTATTCGAACTTAGATTTTGCTTAATTGCATTCAAGTCAGCTTCAGTTGGTGCTTCAGGTTGGTTGATTGCCAACAGCTGAACAACGCCCACATTGCCATTGTTCATTTCAACCGCTTTGGCAGCATCGACACTACCTAACTTAAACAACTCACCACTCAACGAACTGTTTAACTCACCAGAGTAACGCTCAAGTGATGTCAACTGAGTCCAATCGACTTCTTTCGCCTGCATTGCTGCTTCAAGAGCGGCTTGATTAGCAATATCTGCAACAACGGTTTCCGCCCACTGCAAAGCTAATTCTTGCGACTTTTCAGCAGTTAAGCTGGTAACGATTTGCTCTCTCACTTCAGCTAATGGCAGTGTTCTTTCGGGCTCATGTCCGGTCACCCTGAATACCACAAAATGCTCGTCATTAAGCTCGATAACATCACTGTTTAACCGATCTTCAAGCAACTCATCAGAGAAGGCTCTGTTTAACAAAATACTATTGTCAAATGGCGCTTGCACTGTATTTCGGGTAATACCTGTAAGGCTTTTCACCTGAGTATTGCCTGCTGCTGCGACTTCTTCCAGTGAATCGGGGATTTCAAATGCCAGCTGTGACATAGTTTGTTGCACGTCAAGGTACTCGCCTAGTGCAGCTTCTTGCTTCAATTGGGCTTCTATGTCTGCACGAACGGTTTCCAACGGCTCTACAGATTCGGCTTTGACATCTGTCAGCTTAATAATGTGAAAACCAAATTCGCTGCGCACGACGTCACTGACATCTCCAGCTGATTCAAGTGCAAATGCAGCCTCTTCAAAATCAGCATCCATCACCCCGCGAGTGAACCAATCCAGATCACCACCATTTTCGCCGCTGAAAGCATCGTCAGATTCGTTCTTTGCAACTTCAGCAAAGTCTTCACCGGCATTGATACGTGCCAGAATAGCCTCAGCTTTTTCACGGTCCGCCTGCTCATCATCGCCAAATTCAATCAAAATGTGAGCAGCACGTCGTTCTTCTTCAGTTTTGTAGTTACCCAGATTCTCTTCGTAGTACAGCGTAATATCGGCTTCATCTACAACTGCTTCAGCAACAAAATCTTCCACCTTAACTTCAACGTAAGCTACGTCTACTTTTTCTTCAGTATCGTACTGCGCAATGTTTGCCTGATAATAATCATTG
The DNA here is from genome assembly GCF_056160305.1 of Planctobacterium sp. AWM4_229. NCBI lineage: Bacteria > Pseudomonadati > Pseudomonadota > Gammaproteobacteria > Alteromonadales > Alteromonadaceae > Planctobacterium > Planctobacterium sp. AWM4_229. The sequence continues at coordinate 177,527 of NZ_JBSWWX010000007.1, forward strand.
ATATCTTGCTCTGAAATTTCCACCTCAGCTTCAAACAATGAGGCTGGTACTTCAAAGTAACGTGCATCACGCGTTTGATTTTGGATATTCAGGAAATTTGTCGCTTCAGAAGGCAAAGCAAAGTCAGATTGCCCAAGGGCGGCACTGAGTTGTTGACGCGCCATTTGTCCACGCAGGTAATCTCTAAATTCTGCAGGTGTAAAACCCGCTTGCAGAAGCAATGCTTGATAGCGATCGTTATTAAATTGACCCGCAACTGAAAACTCAGGCATGTTAACGATAGTTTCGCGTAACTCGCTGTCGCTGACACGCAGTCCTAACTCTCTGACCTTTTGATCCATCAGCTTATCGTTGATTAGTCTTTGCAGAACCCCTTCCCTGAAGGTTTTCAGATACTCTGGATTAGCCGCCAGCTGATTAAAGGTTTCCCCTAACTGTGATTCCATACGGCTTCTTTCGGACTGATAAGCTTGCTCGAATGAAGAGGTTGTAATTTCCTCACCATTAACGGTTGCTGCTGCCGTGTCTGTACTGGAGTTGATATAACCACCGACTCCAGCAAATATAAAACTCAAAATGATAATACCGAGAATAATTTTGGCCGTAATTCCCGTGGCCCCTTCTCTTATTTTTTCCAACATTAGGCTTACTCTTTCATCACCTCAAAACTAAATTCGCGCGGGATTATACCGCAACCGCAACAGGAATTGCACATCAGAATCAGGATTAATTCCGGGCAGTTGACTAGAGCCGTAAACGAAATGTATTACTAGCGAATGAGGATTAGATTTTTGGATCAAAAAAGGGCGCTTACACGCCCTTTTTAACTTAAGCTCGAATAACTAAATTAGTTACACGCGTCTTTCAGAGCTTTACCAGCTTTGAAAGAAGGAACCTTAGCAGCAGAAATTTGGATAGTCTCACCAGTTTGTGGGTTGCGGCCACTGCGAGCAGAGCGTTCACGAACTGAGAAAGTACCAAAGCCAACTAGAGCAACTTGGTCGTCGTTTTTAAGAGCCTCTGTAACTGCGTCAGTGAAAGCGTCTAAAGCTCTGCCAGCAGCAGCTTTAGAAATGTCGGCGTTCTCTGCAATCGCGTCGATAAGTTGAGACTTGTTCACAATATCATCCCCTTCAATTGTTATTATTTGTTGTTCCGCATTTGTTGTTGCGGAACCGTTATAACAAGCTTGAACGCGAACTTCAAGCTATGTTTAACAATTTTTTAAAAATTAACGATTTACCGCCACCCCTTGCGTGGCAAGGGTTCTAGCGGGACACGACAAAAGGCTACCACAAGTTTACGGATTGGGAAGCCCCAAATGTGCAATTGTCATAAAAAAATTAAAATATGTACAATAATCAAGCAATATTTGCGGCAACAGGCTCAAATCCTTGCGGATTTTCCTGTAACGCCAGCTCTAAAACCTCATCAATCCACTGTACAGGGTGGATCGACAGATCACTCTTAACATTATCTGGGATCTCTTCCAAGTCTCGCTCATTATCCTTAGGTATGACTACGACTTTGATGCCACCGCGATGAGCGGCCAATAATTTTTCCTTAAGGCCACCAATAGCAAGCACTTCTCCACGCAAGGTAATTTCACCTGTCATAGCAACATCACACTTCACGGGATTGCCTGTTAAACTTGAAACCAATGCCGTACACATGGCGATACCCGCACTAGGACCATCTTTCGGAGTCGCCCCCTCAGGAACATGCACATGTATATCCCGTTTTTCATGAAATTCAGGGTTGATGCGCAACATGTCTGCACGACTTCGCACAACGGTCATCGCCGTTTGGATAGACTCTTGCATCACGTCCCCTAACGAACCAGTAAAGGTGGTTTTACCTTTTCCTGGCACAGAAGTGGCTTCAATTGTTAGCAGATCACCGCCAACCTGGGTCCAGGCTAAGCCTGTTACCTGGCCAATTTGATTGTTCTTATCAGCCTTGCCATAGTCGTGTCTTTGCACACCCAGATATTCTTTGAGATTTTCCTGATTAACGACAACTTTTTCCGACTTTTTGTTGAGCAGGATTTGTTTCACCGCCTTGCGACAGATTTTAGAAACCTCTCTCTCCAGAGCCCTGACACCTGCTTCACGCGTGTAATAGCGAATAATACCGATAATGGCCGACTCTTCGATTTCCAGTTCGCCCTCTTTCAAACCATTGCGGGACATTTGCTTTTTCACTAAGTGCCGTTGCGCAATGTTGAGCTTTTCGTCTTCGGTATAACCCGAAAGTCTGATGACTTCCATTCTGTCTAATAAGGGACCGGGTATATTCATACTATTGGAAGTGGCAACGAACATCACATCAGAAAGATCGTAATCCACTTCCAGGTAATGGTCACTGAAGCTGTTGTTTTGTTCCGGATCCAACACTTCCAGTAAAGCAGACGCAGGATCACCACGCATATCCGATGACATCTTATCGATTTCATCCAACAAAAACAGAGGGTTTTTGACTTCCACTTTAGCCATTTTCTGGATCAGTTTACCAGGCAAGGAGCCGATGTAGGTTCTTCTGTGACCCCGTATCTCAGCTTCATCGCGCACACCACCTAAAGCCATGCGCACATATTTGCGACCTGTGGCTTTGGCAATGGATTGCCCCAAAGACGTCTTACCCACACCAGGAGGCCCTACAAGACACAAAATTGGGCCTTTGAGTTTACGCACACGCTGCTGCACCGCGAGGTACTCTATTATGCGTTCTTTGACCTTATCCAAGCCATAATGGTCCTCATCAAGGATCTTTTGGGCGTTGCTCAGGTCTTTCTTCACCTTACTGCGTTTGAACCAAGGCACATTGATAAGCCAGTCGATATAACTGCGCACCACGGTTGCTTCTGCAGACATCGGCGACATCATCTTGAGCTTATTCAGTTCTGAAGTGGCCTTTTCTTTTGCCTCATCAGGCATTTTAGCGTCATTAATTTTTTTGTTTAACGCCTCAAACTCATCTGGTGCCTCGTCTAACTCACCCAGCTCTTTTTGAATGGCTTTCATTTGCTCATTCAGATAGTACTCGCGCTGACTTTTCTCCATCTGCTTTTTCACGCGTGTTCGGATTTTTTTCTCAACTTGTAACAAGTCGATTTCGCCTTCCATCAACGCCATGAGATACTCAAGGCGTTCCGCGATATCATTCATTTCCAACACTTTTTGCTTTTCAGCCAGCTTAAGCGGCATGTGAGCCGCCATAGTATCTGCCAGGCGCGCAGCGTCTTCGATGCCATTGAGGGATGTTAAAACTTCAGGTGGAATCTTTTTGTTGAGCTTTACATAGCCCTCAAATTGAGACACAGCTGAGCGAATCAAAACCTCTTGTTCAGACTCTGAAAGTGCTTCACTTTCGGACTTGAGCACATTGGCCACAAAATAATCTTCAGTTTGCAAAAATTCTGCAATGCTACCGCGAACCGTTCCTTCAACGAGCACTTTTACTGTGCCATCGGGTAACTTCAACAATTGTAAAATGGTTGCGATGGTGCCTATTGTGTAGATATCTTCTTCTTTAGGATCATCAATAGTGGCATCTTTTTGCGCCACTAAAAAAATTTGTTTGTCATTCTCCATGGCGGCTTCGAGGCATCGAATAGACATTTCGCGCCCTACGAATAAAGGAATGACCATATGCGGATAAACTACAACATCACGTAATGCCAATACCGGCATTTCTATGCGATCTTCTCGCTGTTCACTCATGCTAATTAACTCGTTTACTTTTTTACTTGAATATGGGGCTCGAAAGAGAAAGATCAAATACAGATTGAAGAGCCAACCAAATAAATAACAAAGGCTCCGCAGAGCCTTTAAGAATTATTCCGATGCGGCTTTCTTATCAGCCGTATTGTCATAAATTAGAATTGGCTTGGATTCTCCTTTAATGACACTGTCGTCGATAACCACCTTGCTCACTTCTTTCAGTGAAGGCAGCTCGTACATGGTATCCAACAGGACGCCTTCAACGATAGAGCGCAGACCCCTTGCACCAGTTTTTCTGTCCATCGCTTTTTTAGCAATGGCATTCAATGCATCGTCTCTGAACTCAAGCTCTACATTCTCCAAAGAGAACAAGGCTCCGTATTGCTTAGTCAACGCATTTTTCGGCTCTTTAAGAATTTGAATCAGCGCCTCTTCGTTAAGCTCCTCCAGGCTGGTCACTACAGGTAATCGCCCGATAAACTCTGGAATCAATCCATATTTTACCAAATCTTCTGGCTCAACTTGTTGGAACAGGTCGCTGACAGAACGGCTACTATCGGCACCTTTAACTTGTGCACCAAATCCTATGCCTGTCCCGGTATTAGCTCTTTGCTCAATAATCTTGTCGAGACCAGCAAAGGCTCCACCACAAATAAACAGAATCTTGGACGTATCCACTTGCAAGAACTCTTGTTGTGGATGCTTGCGTCCACCTTGTGGCGGCACTGAAGCTACCGTACCTTCTATGAGTTTTAGCAGAGCCTGTTGCACACCTTCACCTGACACGTCTCTGGTGATTGATGGATTATCGGATTTTCTGGAAATCTTATCGATCTCATCGATGTAGACAATTCCGCGCTGTGCTTTTTCGACGTCATAATCACATTTTTGCAGTAGCTTCTGAATGATGTTCTCGACATCTTCACCCACGTAACCCGCTTCAGTCAGAGTAGTTGCATCAGCCATTGTGAATGGCACGTCTAATAATCTTGCCAGTGTCTCTGCTAACAGTGTTTTACCGCTACCAGTAGGACCAATTAACAGAATATTACTTTTGCCAAGCTCGACGCCTTCATGTACATCGCCATTGCGCAAGCGCTTGTAGTGATTGTATACCGCTACCGACAATACTTTTTTCGCGTATTCCTGACCAATTACATAGTCATCCAAATGACTGTGTATTTCTTGAGGTTTAGGTAAGGCATCTTGCTTCTTCTTCGGAGAAATTTCTTTTATTTCTTCACGAATAATGTCATTGCACAGCTCGACACACTCATCACATATAAAAACAGATGGTCCGGCAATTAACTTTCTGACTTCATGCTGACTTTTACCGCAAAAAGAACAGTAAAGTAATTTGTTATCGCCATCACCACTTTGTTGATCACTCATTTACCACGCCTCTAGAGTCTTAGAGTCTAATTTCTAACATTTACCAAAATTAGGGGCGCTTTACAATCGAGTTGCCCCCTCTAACGAAAGTTTAGTCTAATCTTTCGCTTTTAATACATCTTCTCGACTGGAAAGTACCTGATCGACAATTCCATACTCCATCGCCTGGTTCGCCGACATGAAGTTATCGCGATCAGTGTCTTTTACCACTGTGTCATAGTCTTGTCCGGTATGTTCAGCGAGCAAACGATTTAACTTGTCTTTAATAGACAGCGTTTCTTTGGCATGAATTTCGATATCTGAAGCCTGCCCCTGGAAACCACTTAAAGGTTGATGGATCATAACGCGAGAATTATTCAAACAATAACGCTTGCCCTTGGCACCACCAGATAACAAAAATGCGCCCATACTGGCAGCCTGTCCTATACAAACAGTGCTTACATCGGGTTTAATAAAGTTCATGGTATCGTAAATTGCCATACCTGCTGTTACAGAGCCGCCTGGAGAGTTGATATAAAGATAAATATCTTTTTCCGGGTTTTCTGCTTCTAAGAATAATAACTGCGCCACAATCAAATTAGCCATGTGGTCTTCAACCTGACCTACCAGAAAAATAACGTTTTCTTTTAGCAGTCTGGAATAAATATCGTAGGAACGCTCGCCTTTGGCGGTTTGCTCCACAACCATGGGGACCAAGGCGTTATCAATTGAGGAATTAAGCTGATTCAGGGAGTTCTGAGGATTGTAGATCATATTTTTATACTGTCTCAAAAATAAAAATGCTCGGTATATACCGAGCATTTAAGCAATTTGCTGTTCAGAAAGTCAAACAATAAAACAATTACGCTGTTTTATTCATCACTTCGTCAAACTTTTTAGCAACTTCGGTGACATTCGCTTCTTCTAAGATAATGTCGATTGCTTGATCTTCAAGGGCTAAATTTTGCATTTGCTGCATTAATTCTTGATTGCTCTTGTAGTAGCTAATCACTTCTTGAGGATCTTCGTAAGCTGAAGCATTGGTCTCGATCAACGCGTCAACTTTTTCCTGATCAACTTGTAAGTCCTTAGACTTAATTACTTCACCTAGAATCAAACCGATGGATACGCGCTTCTTGGCGTTGTCCGCGAACAAGTCATCTGGCAGTTCCGGCATGTTTTCAGCTGGTACGTTGCCACCAAAACGCTGTTGCGCCTGACGCTTCAACGCTTCGATTTCTTGCTTAACCAGTGCTTCTGGTAAATCCACAGGGTTATTTTCAACCAAGCCAGAGATAACTTGCTCTTTTAATTGAGCGCGTAAAGTTTGGTCTAACTCACGCTGCATGTTACGAGTCACTTCAGCTCTCAGCGCCTCAACGTTACCGTCTTCAATACCGAACAACTTGGCAAACTCTTCATTGATTTCAGGCAATTCCTGAACTTCAACTTTCTTCAAGGTAATAGCGAACTTAGCGTCTTTACCTTTCAAGTTTTCAGCGTGGTACTCTTCAGGGAAAGTTACCTCAGCAACCAATTCATCACCGGCTTTCTTACCTACGATAGGATCTTCAAAACCCGGGATCATGCGAGACTTGCCCATTTCCAGTACGAAATCTTCAGACTTACCGCCTTCAAACTCTTCACCGTCAATAGTGCCTGTAAAGTCGATAACAACACGGGAGTCCGCAGCTGCTGCATCTTCTGACTCAACCCACTTGCCGTGTTGAGTACGCAGAGTTTGCATCATTGCATCGATGTCTTCTTCTTTGATTTCAACAACGGTCTTTTCAACGTTAATAGCGTCAAGGTTACCCACTTCAAACTCTGGGTAAACTTCAAAAGATGCTACAAACTCAAGATCTTCGCCGTCTTTGTCTGATTTCATTTCGAAAGCAGGCATGCCAGCAGGGTTCAATTTTTCCTGCATAACAGCCTGGTAGAAGTTACGCTGCATAACTTCGCCGGCGATTTCTTGACGAACCGCAGTACCGAAACGCTTTTTGATTACTGACACTGGTACTTTACCAGGACGGAAGCCGTTAATTCTTTGAGTTTTTGCGAGTTGTTGCAAACGGGATTTAACTGCAGAATCGATTGTATCTGCAGGAACAGTAATAGTGAGACGGCGTTCTAAACCTTCCTTTGCCTCGACTGATACTTGCATTCTTCTACCTCTATAGTGCCTGGATGCACATTACTAATTGTTATTTAGGCCAGATTAACTCTGCTCTTCGAAGCTTCGTTTTAATGAAAGTAATGAGCTTAAATTACGGGGAATCCGCATTAGCTTTTACCGGATCTGGCACGTCACCTGATAAAAAGACGCAGCATTATAGCGGCAGACAAGCAGTTAGTCGAGTCTGTAAGCGATTATATTTGCAGTTATTTAAGCAAAGTGTTGTTGAGAAAAAGAAATAAGAGTGGTCGGTGAGATAGGATTTGAACCTACGACCCCTTGGACCCAAACCAAGTGCGCTACCAAGCTGCGCTACTCACCGATGTGTATAGAGTATTATAAAGAGAGGAAGTCAAATGGGGTGGACGATGGGATTTGAACCCACGACAACCGGAATCACAATCCGGGGCTCTACCAACTGAGCTACGCCCACCATTTGGACTTACTTTTTTTGCCGAAGCAACATTGAATGGCGCGTCCGGCAGGATTCGAACCTGCGACCCACGGCTTAGAAGGCCGTTGCTCTATCCAGCTGAGCTACGGACGCACGGTCATTCCGTCAGGAGTGGTCGGTGAGATAGGATTTGAACCTACGACCCCTTGGACCCAAACCAAGTGCGCTACCAAGCTGCGCTACTCACCGTTTCCTGATTTAGCTTAGCATTATCTGCCTTGCTACGGGGGGCGCATATTACTGATTTGCCCCCCACCAGTCAAACGTTTTTTATCACCTTTTTTTCTTATGCTGAAAAAACCGACATTTCGAATATTTACTGTGCAGATTGAGGCTTTAACAAGAACCCCTTATTACTCTCCTAGATAGGTCCAAATTCCTTTGCCAGCCGGTTTAAAATTCAAAGTTTCCAAATACTGTTCGTGCTCCACACTATCTGCCTTAGCACCGATAAGTTGATAGCCAGTTAATTTTTTAAGCGCTTGTTCCTCGCCCAGAGCAAATACCCCCAGACGACAATCGCGATACTGCGGCACCACAAAGTCAAAGTCCACAATGATATGTTTAGGGTTATCAGCAGAATCAACGATACCTGAGATAACCCCGACCACCTTGGTACCGTCCAAAAGTACATAAAATTCACGATTTTCATCTTCCAGGCGCCTGAAAAATTTAGGAAAAAAACGCTTGATTTCAACTTTGTGGTAATCCAGAAAAAAAGTCATGTAGTGAGATCGCGCCTGGGTACGCAAAATCGTGAAATCATGGTTAGTGTGATAGACAAACTTTCTGATATAAAAAATATTTGTCAGGGTAATAAACGCGTTCAGAACAACCACAGGGTAAGCATTGATAACCACGCCATACAAACACATTGACGCAGCGCCAAACAAATTGATCCAACGCAGTTGCACCAAGGAGCTGCGAGTCAACGAAAAAGCAATGACTGCTGATGCACAATAACCAAACAGTTCAGTAAAATTAATTTCCAACTTACTTCCTTAAAATTGAATTCAGCTTGGCACCAGTAAAACCGCTATGTGTCAGCAAATAATTTGCGTTTAACACTGGTGAAGGGTTGGCTAATGACAAGCTATAATGAGACAATATTCCCCATCGTTATTTCTCTAGTATACCAAAAATATGTCAGCTCAATTAATTGATGGAAAACTTCACGCTAAACACATACGTCAAAAGGTCGCCACGCAGGTAGATGCCATTGTTTCTGCCAATAAAAGACCGCCAGGGTTAGCGGTAGTTTTAGTGGGCGCCGATCCTGCCTCACAAGTTTATGTACAAAATAAGCGCAAAGCTTGCGCTGAGGTGGGCTTTGTAGAGAAATCCCATGACTTACCTGCGGATACGACGCAAGAAGAATTGTTGAGTATTATCGATGATTTGAACAACGACCCGGAAGTGGACGGTATTTTAGTACAGTTGCCGCTACCCGCTGGATTAGATTCTAATCTTATCCTGGAGCGCATCCATCCCAATAAAGACGTAGACGGATTTCATCCCTACAACATTGGTCGCTTGGCACAACGTATGCCAGCGCTGCGCCCTTGTACACCTAAAGGTATCATGTCCCTCATTGACTCCACCAAGAAACCGGTCAAGGGCATGAATGCTGTGATTGTGGGCGCTTCAAATATTGTGGGCCGCCCGATGTCGCTGGAGTTATTGCTAGCAGGCTGCACCACCACCGTGTGCCATAAGTTCACTAAAGACTTAAAAAGCCATGTTGCTTCTGCTGATTTATTGGTGGTGGCGGTAGGCAAAGCAGAATTTATTCCCGGTAGTTGGATTAAGCCCGGTGCCATTGTTATCGATGTAGGTATTAACCGCACCGATGATGGACGATTGGTGGGTGACGTTGAGTTTGAAAGTTCCAAAGAGCGCGCGGGTTGGTTAACCCCGGTACCAGGTGGTGTTGGTCCAATGACAGTGGCCAGCTTGATTGAAAATACCCTGGAAGCTTACGTTAATTACCGCAATTAACAATGAGTTCCCAAGCTTATACCGAAGAGTCCAGCGCAGTGTTGCGCTGGCTTGAAGACATTATAATTGGCCTTAACCTTTGCCCCTTTGCTAAAAAGCCCTTTCTTGCCAATGAAATTCAGTTGCTGTTTGAAAGCAGTAATAAACTCAACAAGATTGCAGAACAGGTTTTACTAGCCTGCATTCAACTTGATCAACAACCAGAGATTGAAACCACTCTGGTGGTTTTTCCAAACTCCCTGAAAGACTTTAATCGCTATCTGGATGCCTTAGACTTATGCGAAGCATTATTGGCTCAACAAGGCTACTCAGGTGTCTACCAACTCGCTAGTTTCCATCCAGAATACGTATTTGAAGGCGAAAAATTTGACGACGTCAGTAATTATACCAATCGCGCTCCTTATCCCATTATTCACATTATTCGTGAACAGAGTATTGATAAGGTTTTGAAGACTTATCGAGAGCCTGAGGCGATCCCTGAACGAAATATCGCGCTAATGCAAGAAATGGGATTAGCGCAGATAAAAAAACTCTTTTCTACATTAAAATAGTTTTCTCAAGACGAAAAAAAAGCTGGTGAATACCAGCTTTTTTCTGCAATCAACGTGCTTAGCGACGTAGACCTAAGCGACCAATAAGCGACTTATAACGCTCTTGGTTTTTGCCTTTCAGGTAGTCCAACAACTTACGACGTTGGCTAACCATGCGCAACAAACCACGACGTGAGTGGTGGTCTTTTTTGTGATCGCTGAAGTGAGACTGAAGTTTGTTGATGTTGTGAGTCAACAAAGCAACCTGTACTTCTGGTGAACCAGTATCACCTTCTTTTACACCGTATTCAGCGATGATGTTCGCAGTTTCATTTTTACTTAGTGACATAATATTCTCCAATTAGATTTTAGACTTGCCGATCACTAATTCAGTCAAGTCGAAAAGAGCGGCGATTATAGCGATTTTTAGCTATAACACAAGCCCTGATTAGTATTGCATATAATTCAAGACACCAGTCTTTTGGGCTGCAATTTGCCTTTGTTGTTCTGGGCAACACCTAAGAAGCGTTCGCCGCTATATACTCTGACATCTTCAGCAACTATTGAAGCATCCGACTCAACCGCCTGGCCGTGTAAAAAGCGTTCACTATCCTTATTTGAAATCTCAACTTTCGGCAAATGCACAATGGGTGCATCAACCGCCAATTTGAGCTTGTCCAGGGCTGAGAAATCTCCATCAGCTTTCAAGCTCTCCAGATATTCAGGCGTGTACATGGGTAGTCCGGCGTAACCCGAAACCTCCGTGCGATGTAAACGGGTAACATAAGCACCGCAGCCCAACAATTGTCCTAAATCATCCACCAGCGAACGAATGTAAGTCCCTTTGCTGCACTTAACTTTCATACTGACTTCAGTACCAGTAAATTCCTGTAATAGCAGTTCATAAATAGTGATATCACGTGCCGGGCGGTCTATGGTAATGCCCTGTCTGGCGTAATAATAAAGTGGCTTGCCTTGATGCTTAAGAGCCGAAAACATGGAGGGAATTTGTTTAATCTCCCCCCGGAACGTATCGAGGGCCTCATTGAGCTGCAGCTCCGAGACCGCCACCGGCTTTTCTTCCACTACTTCGCCATCTGCATCAGATGTGGTAGTGCGAATGCCCAATTTGGCTGTTACTTCATAAGTTTTATCAGCGTCTAATGAATACTGAGCAAACTTGGTGGAGTTACCAAAACACACCGGCAACATGCCACTGGCAAGTGGGTCCAATGCGCCAGTATGGCCGGCTTTATTGGCATCAAATATCCAACGCACCTTTTGCAGCACTTGGTTAGAAGAGCCCCCTAAGGGTTTATCAACAAGGATCACGCCATCCAGTTTGCGTCCAGACTTACGTCTTCCCATATTATTTACGACTCACCTTTTTGCTCAGGATCTCTTCCCGACGTGCGGGCCTTTTCTTCATCAGCTTTGATGGTTTGGGTCACAATATTGGAAATGCGCATCCCCTCGGTGATCGAGGCGTCACGCATAAAGTGTAACGCAGGCACGGAACGCATGCGTATGCGCTTCGCTAACAAGCTGCGTACAAAGCCCTTGTTTTCTTCCAGTATCGCTAAATCCTCTTTAATTTTTTCTTCATCATCGGTGAAAAAAGTTACAAAGATTTTTGCATGGGCAAGATCACGTGACACATCAGCACCAGATACCGTGATAAAGCCGATGCGCGGATCGCGGTTTTTAAATTCATTTTGCAGAATACTGGCAACTTCTTTGTGAATTTGTTGCCCTACTCTGTCAGTTCTTGAGAACTCTTTCGCCATAATTTATACCAATTATCAGACACAAACGGAGGCTTATGCCTCCGTTTTATTAAACTTATCTCGAAGCTTTCAACAACACATCACAAGCGACGCATTGTGTCTCAACAGCAAGAATTAAAGCTCGCGCTTCACTTCAACTGTCTCAAATACTTCGATTTGGTCGCCAACCTTAACGTCGTTGTAGTTCTTAACGCCGATACCACATTCCATACCGTTACGCACTTCAGCAACATCGTCTTTAAAGCGACGTAATGATTCCAATTCACCTTCATAGATTACTACGTTGTCGCGCAGAACGCGGATTGGGTTGCTGCGCTTAACGTTACCTTCAACCACCATACAACCGGCGATTGCACCCAATTTAGGTGATTTGAACACGTCACGTACTTCAGCAAGACCAATAATTTCTTGTTTGAATTCTGGTGCAAGCATACCACTCATGGCCGCTTTCACTTCGTCGATAAGGTCGTAGATAACGCTGTAGTAACGAAGATCGACGTCTTCTGCTTCTAACACTTTACGAGCGGCAGAATCAGCACGTACGTTAAAGCCCACAACAATCGCATTAGATGCGGCGGCTAATGTCGCGTCTGTTTCAGTGATACCACCCACACCACTACCGATAATGTTTACACGAACCTCATCAGTAGACAGTTTAGTCAGTGAATCAGAAATAGCCTCAACAGAGCCTTGAACGTCGGCCTTCATTACCACGTTCAATTCTTTCACGTCACCGGCTTCCATGTTGGCGAACATGTTTTCCAGCTTAGCTTTTTGTTGCTTAGCAAGTTTCAGATCACGCTGCTTAGTATGACGCTTATTAGCAATTTCACGAGCCTTGCGATCATCCGGTACCACCATGGCATCCTCACCTGCTTGAGGTACACCAGACAAACCTAAAATCTCTACTGGCTTAGAAGGACCTGCGACCTTAACGTCATGTCCGTTTTCGTCGCGCATGGCACGCACACGACCATACTCGTTACCACATAACAAGATATCGCCGGCTCTCAATTCACCTTGCTGCACCAAAACAGAAGCAACCGGTCCGCGGCCTTTATCCAGGCGAGACTCAATCACGATACCTTTCGCGGCACCTGTTGGAATCGCTTTAAGATCAAGCACTTCAGCTTGCAATAGGATAGCATCCAGTAACTCGTCAACACCCATACCAGTTTTAGCCGATACGTTAACGAACTGGTGTTCACCACCCCACTCTTCTGAGATAACTTCCAGCTGAGACAATTCGGTTTTAACACGATCAGGATCAGCGGCTTCTTTATCCATTTTGTTAACCGCGACAATCAGCGGTACGCCCGCAGCTTTGGCGTGCTGCACAGCTTCTTTAGTTTGCGGCATTACACCGTCATCAGCTGCCACGACCAAAATAACGATATCCGTAGCTGTGGCACCACGAGCACGCATCGCAGTAAATGCTGCGTGTCCCGGTGTATCCAGGAATGTGATTTCACCATTGTCGGTATTTACGCTGTAAGCACCAATGTGCTGGGTAATACCACCCGCTTCGCCTTCGGCAATTTTTGCTTTGCGAATATAGTCAAGTAACGAAGTTTTACCGTGGTCAACGTGACCCATGATGGTTACAACTGGCGCACGTCCAGCTTCATCACCCTCGGCAATATTGGCCAACAATTCATCTTCTAACGCATTGTCATTGACCAGCTCATACTTCTGCCCCAGCTCTTCCAAAACCAGTACCGCTGTATCTCTGTCTAGTACCTGGTTAATGGTTACCATTTCGCCCATTTTCATCATCACTTTGATGACTTCTGTGGCTTTCTTGGCCATCTTGCTCGCCAACTCACCTACAGAAATGGTTTCGCCTAGTCGAACAACGCGGTTAACGGGTTGCGCGGGCATATTAAAGCCATGTTTAAGTTTATCGGTCGCCTTTTTCTTCTTGTGCATCCGACGTCTGGAGCTCTTTTCCAGCTCCATATCTTCTTTATCTTCGGCTTCCTGAGCATAGCGGTTGCTGTGCAGGTGTACTTCGGCGGCTTCTTCTTCCTTGCGCTTCTTCTCTTCTTCTTCCCAGCGAATGCGGTTTTGCTCAGCCAGTTTTTTCGCTTCTTCAGCTGCCTTAGCCGCTTCTTGCTCCAACTTGCGTTTTGCCTCTTCTTCTTGCTGCTGCTTCATTTTTTCAGCTTCTTCACGGGCTTTTGCACGCTCAGCTTTCTCTTCTGCAGTCAACTCAGAATCTGGATGATCATCAGCAGCTTGTTCAGCCTTGCGCTTTTCTTCACGGGCTTTTTGCTCTGCTTTGCGCTTTTCTTCAGCGGCTTTGCGCTCGGCTTCCAAACGCGCCTTCTCTTCAGCCGCTTTACGCGCAGCTTCTTCCGCGGCCAAACGGGCTTGCTCTTCCTGCTCAGCTTTTAATCTTGCTTCTTCTTCAGCAATTCGCGCTTCTTCGACTTCGCTGCGTTTAACGTAAGTGCGCTTTTTGCGAACTTCTACTTTTACCTGTCGAGACTTTCCGGCAGTTAAAGTACTGGTTGTTTTGCGCTGCAATGTCATCTTTTTCGGTGCGGCATTGGCGCTGCCACCATGTTGCTTGCTCAAGTGATCTAACAGAGCTGCTTTTTCAGTTTCTGTTACGTTATCCTGGCGCTGCTTGGGGATCCCGGCATCAGCAAATTGTTGCAGCAATTTCTCTACCGAAATACCGACATCTTCAGCTAATTTTTCTATCTGGACTTCTGGCATGTTGATTTGTGCTCCTATGCTGCTCTTATTCTTCGTTGAACCATACGATATTACGGGCTGCCATGATGAGCTTCCCAGCTTCTTCTTCCGACAACTCTTCTATATCACTGATATCGTCGATTCCTTGCTCTGCCAGCTCTTCGAGATCGGTAATCCCTTTGCTAGCCAACACAAACGCAACATGTCTGTCCATTCCTTCCAGGTTCAACAACTCTTCAGTGGGTTCAGACTTTTCCAGTGATTCTTCATTTGCCAAAGCTTTTGTGGTTAACGCAGCTTTTGCTCGCTCGCGCAACTCTTCAACGACATCTTCGTCCAGGCCTTCTATTTCCAATAATTCACTTACTGGTACATAGGCAACTTCTTCCAGAGACGTAAAGCCTTCATCTACTAACACAGCAGCAAAATCTTCGTCGATATCCAGCCCTTCCATAAACACGGTAAGTACTTCGGCATTTTCTTCTTCGTGTTTGGCTGATAATTCTTCGGTGGTCATCACGTTCAATTCCCAACCCGTTAACTGGCTGGCAAGTCGAACATTCTGACCGCTTTTACCAATGGCTTGCGCCAGGTGGTCGCTTTCAACAGCGACATCCATAGAGTGGGCATCTTCATCTACAACGATAGACGCCACTTCTGCGGGGGCCATTGCGTTAATAACAAATTGTGCTGGGTTTTCATCCCACAATACGATGTCGACACGTTCACCACCCAGTTCACCCGATACCGCTTGTACACGTGAACCACGCATACCCACACAGGCTCCAACCGGATCCAAACGCTTGTCATTAGTCTTTACTGCGATTTTCGCTCTTGAGCCAGCATCGCGAGCTGCAGATCGAACTTCTAAGGTTTCTTCAGCAATTTCTGGCACTTCGATGCGGAAAAGTTCAACCAACATATCCGGATGGGTACGACTAATAAATAACTGCGCGCCTTTTGCTTCAGGGCGAATGTCGTACAACAAACCTCTAACACGGTCACCCGGTCTGAAGGTTTCGCGTGGCAACATATCTTCGCGATACATAACGCCTTCGGCATTGTTGCCTAAATCAATGATGATATTGTCGCGATTCACTTTTTTAACGGCGCCGGTAATTAAGTCGCCAACTCTATCGCGGTATTCATCAATCATTTGCGCGCGTTCTGCTTCGCGCACTTTTTGCACGATAACTTGTTTAGCCGTTTGCGTGGTTATCCGGTCAAACGCGATAGATTCAATTTGCTCTTCAACAAACTCACCAAGTTTAATTTCAGGTTCGTCGATTTGTGCCGCCGACAGGGTGATTTCAGCGTACGGATTTTCTTGAGGTTGGTCGTCTTCGATAACTAACCATCTGCGAAACGTATCAAAATCTCCGGTGTTTCTGTCGATGCTGACACGCACCTCTATTTCACCTTCATTCTTTTTCTTGGTCGCACTTGCAATTGCGAATTCAAGCGCTTCAAAGATCTTCTCTCTTGGCACCTGTTTTTCATTTGATACAGCTTCTGCCACTAACAGAATTTCTTTATTCATTTCCGCCGCCTTCTCACTAATTAGTCGTTATTGTTATTTGAGCCACTAAAATTGAGGCACCAAATTGCCTTTTTCAATATTGCTGATCACTAGTTCAAACTGCTCATTGTCAACTTCAATGGTTAACTTATCTTCGGTAACACTGAGTACTTTACCTTTGAAGTTGCGTCTATTTCCTTGTGGAACGCGTAATCTAAGTGACACCACCTGTCCCGTAACCGCCTGATAGTGAGCCGCTTTAAACAAGGGTCTGTCCATACCTGGCGAAGAAACTTCAAGGTTGTATTCGGTGCTGATGGGATCTTCAACATCCATTACGGCACTCACCTGATGACTCACATCAGCACAATCATCAACGGTAATACCATCAGGATGATCGATGAAAACACGCAATGTCGAATGTTTTCCAGCTCGAACAAATTCAACACCTATTAATTCAAAACCGGCCGCTTCTACGGCAGGCTCTATTAAAGCATTCAATTTATCTTGAAACTGAGACAATTTGTTCTCCAAAAATAAAAACAGGGCATAAAGCCCCGTGATAAAAGTCCTGTATATTGGTTCGCTCAACCTCATTAAAACTAATCAAATGGATTTCCCTGAGCGAAGATAATAAAAAACCCCGGTCTAGCGGGGTTTTTTATTTTTGGACCCAATGTCCTTTTATTTTATTTAAGTTTGAGCAATAAGCCAACCTTAAAATTTGGTTGCGGGAGGCGGATTTGAACCACCGACCTTCGGGTTATGAGCCCGACGAGCTACCAGGCTGCTCCATCCCGCGCCTGAAATCTTCTGTGAAGCGGCTTTGCTGCCTTGCTTCAACGTGGGGCGTATTATACATAGGCATTAACCAGGCGCAACCACAAATATGAATTTTTTATGATAAAAACGTTCGTTTGCTCAAATAGCCAGCAAGGCGTTGCTTTTTCACGCTACCATTAACAAGCTGGCTACATTCCACTGACTATTTGGTCACATTTAAAGTAACCGTGCGATAAAAGCGACAATTACAACGCTTCTTCGTTTTCTTCACTCGTGCGGATTCGAATCGCCCGCTCTACCTCGTATACAAAAATTTTGCCGTCGCCAATCTTGCCTGTTTGCGCGGTATTAATAATTGCTTCAATGGCTTGCTCTGCAATTTCATCAGGGACCACCACATCAATCTTAACCTTAGGCATAAAATCCACTTGATATTCTGCACCGCGATACAACTCACTGTGGCCTTTCTGACGCCCATAACCTTTCACTTCGGTTACTGTCAGCCCTTCTACTCCAGCTTCGGCTAATGCCTCGCGCACATCGTCTAGTTTGAAAGGTTTGATAATTGCTTCTATTTTTTTCATGAGACTCCTCCGAACAACCTTTTAGCCCACGTATGCTGTTTATTGTTAAACATATCACAACCTGACAAGTTTTCAGTTGCTAATATTACAAACACAACCAATATTATTTATACACCACTATACCTTAATAAAGGTTTTGCTAATTTTGATTTCTACCAACCAGCCTCATCGACAATCAGGTGTAACGCTATTCGAACTTATGATCGCGATGGCCATTTTTTTTATAATCATGACTGTAGGTATGCCATCCATGCAAGCAATGTTAATCAGGACTCAAGTAACCTCGCAGATTAATGAGCTAAGTGCAGTGATCCAATTTGCAAGACACACTGCTATAAATGAGCAAGTAACCGCGATAATGTGTCCCACAACTAATTTCTCTACCTGTTCAGTGGATTGGAATGATCCTAAAATGGTGTTTGCAGATTTTGACAATGATGGTTCGCGGGGAACGGATGAGGACATGTTAGCGGGTGCAGGTAATATCCTGGAAAATTTCAATTTGACAGGGCCGAATGTTAGCATTAGTTTTCAAGGGAATGGAACCGTCGCGTCACCAGCAACTTTATTGCTTTGCCATATAGATAACGAAGCCGTTTATGCCAGAGCCCTCACCATTAGTCTACAAGGTAGAGTGAAACTCAGCACGGACTCCGACGAGGATGGCGTACATGAAGACAATTCAGGTGTAGATTTGAGTTGCAGTTCTTAAATTTAACCCATTTTCAATATTGCATCCTGGACTTTACCCCGGCATACGTTGCTACACAATAAGGCACTACGTAGGTCAAAACGACTTTCACATAATCTAAAGTTGCATTGCCAAACAAGGCATCCCACTGATTAATAACATTGAGCAATGACCCCACCACCAAAGCCGTGTTAAGAGACAACTTAACCTGCGAGGAAGAGCATGCCAATTTTAAGAATGTGGATGTGGTTACCAAACACCAGACCTTTTTTGGAAGATTCGATGATTAGTTGACAGGTAAGATACAAAAAGCATTTCAAATTTCATTTTAACACACCCAACAATACTCATTACTACTGATTGTGCCACTGCTGTTGCTATCCCATGCTTTGCGGCCATCACTGTAGTAATAGAGGGTGCCATCGCCTTCCGTAGCCGTACCTGTCACAGGACTTGCTGTCAAAACATAGCTATTCCCGGAATTAGAAACAGAGTTGATGGACAAATTATACTTTTTATTCGCTTCGGGTTCTGTTGAGGGTGACCAATCATTGAAGAATCCCGGAGATCCTGTATCTCCACCTCCTTCAGCAGCTCCGCTGTATGTAAAATTAGACGCCCTATGGCGCTCCATCCCTGCAGCAATGGACATTAGGTCAGATTGAGCACTGGCTCTGGCCGCTGAAGCTATGTACGAAGTATAGGCCGGATATCCGAACGAGATCAGTATTCCAATAATACTAATCGCAATCAGCAATTCCATCAGAGAAAAGCCAAGTTGGACAAATCTGTTACTAGCAAATTTAGAATTACTCTTTCTCATTTTCGCTTTTCCAGCTGCCCCGTCTGAGTCGTTCGTAATCGCCATAAATGTTTTCTGCAAGGCACTCAAAATCGGAACCACAATCACTATCTTCATCATCGACGATAGATGTACATTCAGTTCCCAAACAAATGGTCGGAGTCAGGACATCTTCAATCAGGATTTTTGTATCTGGGGCGATGCCGGTCTGAGCGAGATCCGCATAGCGATCCACATGCTCTAAAATACCGTCATTGTCCTTATCAAGGATAGCGTTACCTGTGACTAATTCAACAACGTATGCTCTACTCGTTCCGGTTGGCGGAGCACAAGCACTTTCAGATGCAGCCGCAGGGATATAGGTGGTAAAAAATAGTCGGTAATTTATGATCAGAGGCGACGCCAGCACTTTTTCGCCGACCCCCAATTCAATTAACCAACCGTGTTTATCGGCAAACTCACTGGCTGCAATTTCTCTCGCGTCGTTATCAGGCGATGTCAGCAAATGGTCTGTTGCATCGTACAAATCATCTTCGGTGTAGGGAGATTCCGGGAAAGTAAACAATCCATTCTCATCAATGAAGAAAACCCCTTCATCTTTCAACATATACATTCTATCTTGTATTGTAGTATCTAAAGGATGCGCTCTAAATCCGGTACCAAAGGCCACCGCATAATAATGTTCATTTGCCAAACTGATCTCTGAGACGTCAGGGCTATAGTAAAATCTTCTGGCGTCACTGGCTGAGTCGCCTCCAATATCGGCGATTAATGCGCCTTTCATAAAGTCAGACCCCGACTCTCCGTTGTAAATATCCAACCTGAATACCTGACCACCCATATCAGTCACGTACAGGTGATCGGCAAGGTCGTCATTATCCCTGTCAACGACTGCAACTCTCGCCGGTATACTGTAAGTCATTTCCTCCATGACCAAATCTGCTGCGCTGTTACTCACAGTCCAGAGCAGAGCACCGGTATCTGCATCAACGATAAAAACAGCATTTCCTGAGGTATCATCACTTCTTACCGTTTTACTATCCTGATCTTCGTTGTAACCCCCGCCGAAGATCAGCACATTTTTTGTCGCCGAGCCAATTTTGATCTTACTCACCACCGGACGGGACCAGGTCTGACCCAACTTTTCAAAGCCCGTACTGCCGCCTTCTATTTTGAAGACTAGTGAAGGGGAGGTTTTACTGGAAACATCAAATGCATAATAGTTCTCCCCACCTCTTCTCATTCCTACATAAAGATAGGTTGTTGAGTCATTCACTGTTCTTACAACCATATCGCCGTCCAGGCCGTAAATGTGGGTATAACTGGATGCATCCTCATAAATATCGTTTAGATTGGCCAGTAGTTCTTTTGGGATAATGGCAAAATTTTGCTCGCCTGTATCGGGATCGAATGAGTGTAAAAAACCGTGATTTGTAGCGACGAAGACGGCACTATCCGTCTCACTATAATTAATAATCACTGGCTGTGAATGAATTGGATCTCCCATTTGTTGCCGCGCATCAGATGTTGAGCCATCGCCATCCTCGTCTTTTAGATCAACGCCTCTGGCCCACTGCAACAATATATCTCTCAGTCCTTCAGGGTCTGCCTCAGACTCAATGGCTAAATTAGCTGTGGTGATGTTGGTATTGTCTTCGTGTAATCTATTGCCAGTTGAAACGATAGTACCGACACCGTCAAAATAATAAATATTCCTTACCAGATCTAAGGCACTAGCAGCTCCGCCTGAGCGGACGTCATTACCGTCCACATCGATAGACCAATAACTCTGGGAGTTCTCATTAAAAAAGCCGGTCGCTTCATCTATTGCTGCCGCACCATTTGCATCATAAATGGTATCCCCCCCCAAACGATATCGCTTCAGGTTACCCGGCCAAAGTGTCCCTTCAGATGGCTTAAAAAGGGCGAAGTACAACTCATCTTTATGGGTCAATCGATTCAGTTGATTGACAGCCACTCCGGGAGAAACAAAGGTGGCATTGACATCTTTCACCGAGCGGATAATTGTTTGAAAAGCGGTCACAAGATCTTCCGAATTATCGGCAGTATAAAACCCGCCTCCACTTTGGATAGCAAGCTGATTTAAAAAACTGTTGGCGGTAGAGTTTGCCGCAAAGCCAATGGTATGAGTGATGACTCGGGTATTTATGGCGGAATCGGAAGAGTCGCTGAGATTTCGTACTAAATCCAAACCGCATTTTTCACCACCGCTGCCTGAGCAATTTATACCTAACAGCGCTTCAATTTCGTCTTCACTGTGATTGTTATTAGCTTCACCGTCAGATAACAGAACAATGTGATTATTAGTCTGACACTGTAAGTCCGTGACTGGAGATATATAAGTTGCACCGTCAGGGATATACTCATTAATACAATCTGAATCTGATAAGTCATCCTCAGAGCAACCTGATGGCTTGACTGAGTCAGCTCCTGTATATGACAAGCGGTGACTCACTCGAGTATTGCGTCTAACACTACTGCTAACACCTGAGGTCCCTCTGGCAAGGCCATAATAAACGTCTAACCCGCCAAAATAACTGGCAGCTTCATATAACGTATCAACAATGGGAGTATAGCCATTTGCCGCCAGTTCATTCACCTTGTTTTGTAAATGTGACCGAACTGTAGCGGCAGAGCCCGGTTCAGCGTTACCCTGATATTCTATTATCAATTGCGCAGCACCTGAGGGTTTACCAGTATAAGTATAAGCGCCGCGATTGCCCGTCATATTTGAGATGATAATCATCAAATTGTTACCTGACGACCAATCCCCTCTATCAACTACTTGTTGCACAACCGAAGATATGTCTGGAGATTCATAGGTATTGTTCTTATCCCAACTGGGAATATTGCTCCAGGTAACTGCTGTGGTTTTTGCCTTGTCCCTCAATAAATGTCTGGTATAACTGCTAAAGTTATCTGGGTTCGATTCATTAGCTGCACTGATGGTGAAACCAGAGCCGCTAGTAGAGCGGTTGCGATAAGCAGTAAATATCAGGTAAGCATTACTAATGGTAGCTCCTTGAGGTATAGCAACCTCGTTGAATCGCATACCTATGTAGTTATTGCTACTGGGTTTAAAGGTTAGCTCACTACCAGTGGACTGATAACCATTAGTGGCTTCTTCAGCATTTTCAGATTGTGACTGCACTTGATAGGTCAAAGAGCCAGCAATGCACCCCGAAGCAGTATCAGAATCATATTCAACCACCAATTGCGCACCACTTCCGCTACCCTCATCTGCAGCAACGACTTCTCGATTACTACCAGCATTGGAGCTGGTCCCCTCAAGCAATACAGTCAATGCATTTCCACCACACCAGCCTCCTTGGTCAACAATCTCCTGGATGATGGCACTAATATCGGTAGTATTAATTATTTCGCCGGATACAGGAAATTCATTGTCAGTATTCCATGCAACACTCGCTGTTGTAGATGTTCGACTGGATAGATTGTTGGAACTTGTTTCAAATTCTGCAGAATTAGTGGCTAACTCTCCAGTTATAGTAAATTCTGTCGTTTCAACATCGTATCCAGCTGAGGTAAAACTCAGATAAGCAGAGGTGATTGTCGCCCCTTGAGGCAACTGTACATCTTCAAAACGAAACCCTGAAGTGATGGTATCTGTCCCAAACGATAACCTTACCTCGTTATCAGTGACATCTACTGAGCCGCTACTTTCATCAGCATCATCACCAGAACTTCCTGCACTGTATATGAGTTCTGGTTCAACCACCTCATCGAGATCACGGATTGGATAGAGAACCGGCCCTCCCCAATCGGAAAACCTCATTAAACCAGCATTAACATTTGTCGCAGAAGACAACACATCGTTTAAAGCATTTTGCACTCTCAACATGCGGGTTTCACTGCCACCGTCTTTGTTTCCCATGCTTCCGGAAGTATCCATGATGAAAAGCACATTTGGGTTATAAGTCACTTGAGAGTCTGCAACGCCTAAGTAAATTTCAAGGTCATCCGCAAAAGCAGAAAGGGCAATGCCTGCAGATAAAACGAGCGAGATAGAGAGAGTTATGAGTTTGCCGATTTGAATAGTCATAATACTGCTCCACTATTCAGTTGACGGAGCAAATGTGGCGGCCGTAAGTGTGTTAGCGACCGCATAGCGACTTCCTTCTAACTGCCCACATCCCCTTATCATAAAGATATGACAGCTGATGTTACCGCCTCCCTGTACGTTGCTAGATCCAAGACATGCTTGCTCCGTAACAAAAGCAGTTCTTGACCAGCTTTCTACAACGGGATTTTCGTTGTAATTGCCAGCGGCGGTATGATTTTCCCCGGCGCTTAACCCATCCACAGTTAAAATTCGGTTTGTCCAATTCTCATCTTCAAAACAACTCAGTTCGGTAGCTGTAAGATCTAATTCTGTCCCCTGTCTGGCTTGAGAAATAGGATCGGTCAACACAGCTTCAGATAAGAGCAAATTGTCTTCAGATTCAAAAGCCACTGCCGCTATTGCAGCTTCGGCTGCATCAAATGCAAGAGACTGTGACTCCATAGAAACTGCCATTCTGCTTTGCAATAGACTGCTGCTGACAGCCGTTACACCAAGTATGGTCAGACTGACAAGCATCAACAAGGCGATAACAAGCGCAACACCTTTCTCATTGAATAATGGCGACTTCATAACCTTCTATTCCTTACATAATGCTTCATATTACGGAGTGAAATTGTCGTCTCAAATTTCTTATACATACCGTTTCCATCTGGCGTGTAACTGGTTTCATTCAGAAGTTTAAACGTTGGAATTGGATCAATAACTACATCACCATCACCTTCCACCACAATTGCGATTTTTAAAGAAACAACGTTCGCTCCACTTGCTCTCTTGTTTGCCAGCTCAGATGCAGTAACGTAAGTAACCGCTTGACCTGATACTCCGCCAGAACCAGAGTCGCCACTCACGCCATATAAAACCTGGAAATTGTGCACCTGATCAAGAATAGTAAAAGCAGCATCTCCATTGTTGCCCGTAGCTATTTTCTGACCTCGCAAAACTCGCCCATCAAACCCTCGACACTTTAAAGTACTGTCCTCAACAAAATACTCGTTAACGACGAAAAATTCGACATCAGTTGCGTATCCTAATTTATAACCACGACAATCTCTTTCTCCCTGTTTCGCAATAACCAGGGTGTCATTCGCCCCATTTTCTCCTTGAATAGAGCCTAAACTTGCCCTATCTGCAAAATCTCCAGCAATAATGACCGGGCGATTTTGAATAAATGCCCCCTCTTCGACGATATCGACACTTGAGTCCAAATTGGGATCAAGTGGTTCATATCGGCCTGCGGCCAATAAGTCCTCCTTTAACCTCACCATAATAAATCGACCATTCTCCTGCGCAGACGCCAGAGCTCGATTTAGTCCATCCGATACTTGATTACTGATGACAATTTGAATAACGCCAGCAGTTAACATCAAACCGATAGTTAGCGTTATCATCGCCTCAACAATGGAGAATCCCTTTTGCACTTGAATTTGCGCGGTTCTCATAACGTAATGTCCATTACCACACAATCGTAATTACTCTCGTCCGACTCATTACATTCATCATTTTTTGATCGTGTTTTATTTTGCCAATTCTGCACTGGCCATTTAAGGATCAAGGTATGGCGCGAGCCTGCGCTACAAACTTCATCGTCCAGGACATTGTTGTCCTCACAACTAATGCTTAATTCGATATTGGGGTTGTTAGCTTCAGAGGAGCAACTCAATTCATAAGCATCAAACACCGCAAACTCAGCACTTGTGCAATCTTGAACTGTACAATCTGGAATTGATTCAGGCATGCTAAGACAATAGCAATCAAACTCACTGGTATTTTCCGACAAACAGGATAGGTTACTAAAATTGTAGATATCTTCTTCAAAATAAGTGTTATCCACCACCAGCCCGTTACTTGTGGTAGACATATCGCTACTTGCTCGCAATCGTTCAGCAAATTGCTGTGCAATCAACACTGATTGAGATCGATTAAGCGCATCACTATTAGCCATAGTTCCAACAAACTGTAGTGAGGCAATGCCAAGTAATCCAATTGCCAATACGAAGACAGTGACTAACACTTCCACCATACCAATTCCTTTTGATATTACTCTGGAAGAGTTGCCATTCAATTTGGCATCTGATTGAAAATACATCGAGACTCCAATTTCCAGCGAACGTGAAATTAATCTGCGAACACCCGTTAAGTTTTATTTATCCAAGTTAAATAAAGCACAATAAATTTAACTAGACCATTGAGGCCTCACATTTTTGTGAGCCAATTATCAGAAATCGATGAAAAAAAGAACAACATTAAAGGCATAAAAAAAGGCGCTTAGAGCGCCTTGAGAAATAAAAACAAAATATTAAATCTGCTTAACTTGCAGCTCTTTAGGCACCGCAAACTGGATATTTTCTTCTCTTCCCGCCACTTCAGTGACAGTAGCGCTAGAGATAGACTTCAATTTATCAATGACCCCCTGCACTAACACTTCGGGGGCAGAGGCACCTGCAGTCACGCCAATATTCTGGGCACCAGACACCCAATCATTTTGCAATGCACTGGCATCATCAATGAGGAATGCCTTGGTGCCCATTTTTTCCGACAATTCCCGTAATCGATTGGAATTAGAACTGTTTTTCGCTCCTACCACTAACAATAAATCGCAACTTTGCGCTAGTTCTCTCACCGCATCTTGACGGTTTTGCGTGGCATAGCAGATATCGTCTTTTCTTGGGCCTTCTATCTTGGGAAATTTCGCTCGCAAGGCGTCAATCACATCTGCGGTATCATCCACCGAAAGCGTAGTCTGACTGCAATAGTAAAGATTGGCTTCATCCTTCACGGTTAAACTAGCTACATCATCTGCAGACTCTACCAGGTAAATACCACCTCGGGGGTTGTCATATTGCCCCATGGTTCCCTCTACCTCAGGATGTCCCTGGTGGCCGATCAGAATACACTCGGTGCCTTTTTTGCTGGCTCGACTCACCTCTAAATGTACCTTAGTAACCAAGGGGCATGTAGCATCAAACACCTTAAGTCCGCGCTCTGTTGCTTCCCGGCGAACTTGCTGCGAAACCCCATGTGCAGAGAAGATAACAATGCTATCGTCAGGCACTTCATGGAGTTCATCCACGAATACTGCACCTCGATCTCTTAAGCTATTTACAACATATTTGTTGTGTACAACTTCATGACGCACATAAATAGGTGGCTCGAACAATTCCAACGCTCTATCAACGATGGTAATTGCACGGTCAACACCGGCACAAAACCCTCTGGGATTAGCTAGCTTTATTTGCATTTATTTAACCTCCAGAATTTCTACCGAGAATACTACGGTTTCTCCCGCCAATGGATGGTTAAAATCCACCGTAACGGAATCACCTGCTACAGCTCGGATTATACCCGGGATCTCTATTCCACCAGGTTGAGTAAAACCGATGATCATACCAACCTCCGCCGGCGTATCCATGTTAAATTTGCTGCGCTCCATATGGTGGATATTGTCTGGATTAGGCATGCCAAAAGCATCATCTGGTGGCAAAGTGAAGGTTTTCTTATCACCCGGCTTAAGCCCTCTTAAACAGGATTCAAAATTGGGTGTTAAACTGCCATCTCCCATCACCAGTTTCGCTGGTTTGTTATGAACTCGCGTGCTGTCGGCTGCCGAGCCATCTTCTAACTTCAAATCAAAATGCAGTAGTACTTCACTGTTGTCAGTGATAATCACAGAATCCACCATTCACTTAGTCTCTGTCGTTTTTTCTGAATCTGGCTCTTTCCTGAAAAAGGCATCATAAATCAGCAAAGCGGCTCCAATAAAAATGGCGCTGTCTGCAATGTTAAACGCCGGGTAGTGCCATTGCTGATAATAAAAGTCCAGAAAGTCGATCACATAGCCGTAAATCAAACGGTCAGTTACATTACCTATCGCACCGGATAAGATTAAACAGTAAGCAACCGGTAACAATACTTCATGTTTTTTGCTTTGCTTCAACCACCAAAGTAGCACCACACTGACCACAATAGCGATAGCGGTGAAAAACCAGCGCTGCCAACCACCAGCATCACTCAAGAAACTGAATGCCGCGCCATAATTTCGCACGTAAGTAAGATTGAAAAATGGCAGAACCTGTACCGACTCATACAGTTCAAAGGCCCGTATCACCCATTGTTTGGTGATTTGATCAAGTAGCAGTGCAAGCACTGCTACCCATAACCAACGCAAGCCACTTTGTTTGAATAAATTAAGCATAGTGTCTTACTTCGCCGTCACCTTCGACATTGTCCACACAGCGAGAGCACAGTTCTTCATGGTCACTGTGGCTGCCAACATCTTCGCGTATATGCCAGCAACGCGCACATTTGGTGCCCGGAGCCGCTTCGATTTGTACCCACAATCCATCTAGCTCACTGGCACTGAGGTCTTCGGGTTTATCACTAACGGATTTAACATCGGCTTGCGAGGTGATCAGTACAAAACGCAATTCGTTTTCAAGGCGATTAAGCACTTGATAATGAGCGTCGGACACGTACAGGGTTATCTTGGCCTCCAGAGAGCTACCAATAACCTTATCTTTTCTGGCCAGCTCTAGAGCTCGGTTAACTTCAGTCTTAATGCGCAGCACTTGTTGCCAGTAGGCGTTGTCAAATTCTGCTGATTCGCTGTAATTTTCAAAACCCTTATACCAGACACCCGTCAGTACAAACTCATCTCGTTGTCCGGGTAACGCCTGCCATATTTCCTGAGCAGTAAAGCTCATAATCGGAGCCATCCAGCGTACGAGAGCCTCAACAATATGATACAGAGCCGTCTGACAGGAACGACGTGCAATACCATCGCCCTTCGCGGTGTATTGACGATCTTTCACAATATCCAGATAAAAACTGCCTAATTCCACAGAACAGAAATGCATTAGCTTTTGAGATACCACGATTAAGTCGTATTCATTGTAGGCAGCCAGAATTTCCTGTTGCACGGTTTTGGCACGCTCAACAATCCAACGATCCAGAGCTACCATTTGCTCCGCTTCCAGCATATCCGCTTCAGGATTAAAACCCTTGATATTAGCTAACAAGAATCTGGCGGTATTACGGATACGTCGATAGCTATCTGCAGCACGCTTGAGAATTTGATCGGAAACCGCAATTTCACCGCGATAATCAGTGGAAGCGACCCATAGGCGCAGAATATCAGCACCAAGTTTGTTCATCACATCTTGTGGTGATACCGTGTTACCCAATGACTTGGACATCTTGCGCCCTTGCTCATCAACTGTAAAACCGTGAGTAAGTACTTCCTTATAAGGCGCATGTCCTTTGGCTGCAACCCCTGTCATCAGAGATGACATAAACCAACCGCGGTGCTGGTCAGAGCCTTCAAGATAAAGATCTGCAGATGCCGGAATGTCTTCTCTACGATCTACCACAAAATAATGCGTTACACCCGAATCAAACCATACATCTAAAGTGTCAGTCACCTTGATATATTGCTCAGCATCTTCGCCAATCAGGTCAGCGGCATTAATATCCCACCAGGCTTGGATACCAGATTTTTCCACTTCCTGTGCAACTTTTTCAATTGTAGCAACAGAATCAGGATGCAATTCACCAGAGTCTTTATGGATAAACAGGGTGATTGGCACACCCCAGGTACGTTGACGAGAGATACACCAGTCTGGTCGTCCTTCAACCATGCTTTCGATTCGACCTTGGCCCCAATCCGGGATCCATTTGGTCTTTTTAATCTCAGACAAGGAATCTCGACGCAAACCATTTTTATCCATAGAAACAAACCACTGAGGTGTGGCACGGAAAATAATAGGCGTTTTGTGGCGCCAGCAATGGGGATAGCTGTGCTCGTAGGCATGGTGATGTAATAAATTACCTTTCTCAGTCAGAACATCGACTACATGACTGTTAGCCTTAAATACGTGTTCGCCGGCAAATAAATCGGTGCCTTCAACATAAACGCCATTAGCTCCGACAGGATTAACTACCTTAAGATCGTAATGTTTACCCACATTAAAATCGTCAACGCCGTGCCCCGGTGCAGTGTGAACACAGCCGGTACCAGAATCCGTTGTAACGTGATCACCTAAAATCAGAGGCACCTGATAATCGTAGAATGGATGCTGTAGTTGCAGGTTCTCTAACTTAGCGCCCTTACAATAGGCCAGCGCGTGATAGCTATCAGCACCGAAGCGATCCATACAGTCTTTCACCAGGTCCGCAGCCAATAAAAGACGCTGCTTAACACCGTCCTTTTCCATCTGCACCAGTTCATACTCTAATTTTGGACTGACACACACGGCCTGGTTTGCTGGCAGAGTCCAAGGGGTTGTTGTCCAGATAACAACAGCCAGGTTACCTTCACCTTGATGGCCTTCTTTAAGCTCCATTTGCGCAAGCAGTGCAGCTTCATCAACCACCGGAAACGCCACATCAATGGAAGGAGAGGTCTTGTTTTGATATTCCACCTCAGCTTCAGCCAATGCTGAACCACAATCTGTACACCAATGCACAGGTTTGAAACCTTTTTCCAGGTGTCCTGCTTCGATAATCTTAGCCAACACACGAATGATGTCAGCTTCAGATTTGAAATCCATGGTTTTATATGGCTTGTCCCATTCACCCAAAACGCCCATACGTACAAAATCGGTCTTTTGACCCTCTACCTGCTTATTAGCATATTCACGACACTTTTCGCGAAACTCAGCTGCAGAGACTTTTTTACCTGGCTTGCCGACCTTTTTCTCCACCATGAGCTCAATAGGTAAGCCGTGACAGTCCCATCCGGGTACGTAAGGCGCATCAAAGTCGGAAAGGGTCTTCGACTTAATAATGATGTCTTTAAGTACCTTGTTGACCGCATGACCAATGTGAATATTACCGTTAGCGTAAGGAGGGCCATCGTGTAATACGAAGGGAGTTTTGCCTTTTTTGGCTGCCCGAATTTTGTGGTAGAGCTGTTTTTCGGTCCACTCTTTGAGCATGACTGGCTCACGTTGGGCCAGGTTGCCACGCATCGGAAACTCCGTATCGGGAAGATTAAGCGTATGTTTGTAATCGGTCATGTATTCCAGGTTCCAATCATTGATGCCAATCTGACATCCTCATTATCTATTATTCTGTAGCCACTCTCGGGCTTGCTTAGCGTCTCGCTGAATTTGCAATTTCAGCGCTTCAAACGACGCAAATTTGCGTTCTTGTCTGATTTTATGGTGTAAATCCACCTCAATAAATTGACCATACAAGTGCTGGTCAAAATCAAATATATGCACTTCCAGTTGCGGCTTTTCACCGTCCACAGTGGGACGATTTCCAACATTGGCCACGCCAAAAAACTGTTGTTTACCCAAGTTTACCGTAACTGCATATACTCCCTGTACCGGTGAGCGGTGTCGTTTGAGCAACAAATTCGCCGTCGGAAAGCCAATGGTTCGCCCCTTTTTAGCGCCGTGTACTACTTTACCGGAAATGCTAAAGGGCCTACCCAACATCGCAGCAGCTTCTTCTAGCTGATCCTGAACCAACAACTCGCGAATCGCCGAAGAGCTGACTCTTGCTTGATTCAGACACAAACTGGCGGTATTGATCACTTCAAAATTATGTTGTTTGCCGGCTTGTTGCAGGTATTCAAAATTCCCTTTTCGGCCTTTGCCAAAGCGAAAGTCATCACCCACAACTAAAAAAGCGATACCCAGTTGCTCCACCAGCAAGTGCTGCACAAAATATTCTGCGCTTTGTGCAGCAAACATGGGGGTGAAATTAAGACAAAGCAAGCGATCTACCCCAAGTTGCTGTAAGCGATGATATTTATCTCGTAATCGACTCAATCTGGCAGGCGCTTTATCAGGCGTAAACAACTCTTCCGGTTGCGGTTCAAATAGCATCACTACTGAAGGTAACTGCAATTCTTGTGATTTTGCCAAGAGTTGCCCTATCACCGCTTCATGGCCCAAGTGAACACCGTCAAACTTTCCTATTGTGAGCACACAACCGCGATGCGAATCGCGAATGTTATGCAGCCCCCTGATAAACTCCAAAACCGGCCCCTTAATCAAATGAATCAATTCTCAGCAACAATCATCTGATTCTCGCAAAAATCACCGGATTATAGCGAACCTGATAGGCAGTTTCAGCCTGTTTTCGGGCCAAAAAGGCGATTTTTCATGATTTGTCTAAAATGTTGAGTTAGTCTCTATCAAAAACAAACCTCATCAATGCCGAAAATGTCGAACTTCAAAGCCGTTCTATTTATCTATCTACTCAGTTTTCTTATCCTTGGCACGGTAAAAGCAGCACCGGGGGCGAGTGCACCGGACAGAGCCGAAGGTGAAGGTCCCTGGCAGCGACTGATTTTAAGAGGGGTTAACCTGATCAGCGGTGAAGGCGCGCCCCCGGTTGGGCCCGTTGATATTGTGATTGAACAAGACCGTATCAAACAAATTGTGGTTGTAGGTCATCCAGATGTACCTGTATTAGAGCACAAAAGACCCAAGGCTACCCCAGGTGATAAACAAATGGATTTGAAGGGTCATTACGTACTGCCCGGATTTGTGGACATGCATGCCCACATTGGCGGTTCCGCCGATAACATCCCGGCGGAATACGTATTCAAATTGTGGCTGGCTCACGGTGTCACCACAATACGCGAACCCGGCTCTTTCAATGGTCTCGACTGGGTAATGCCGCAAGTTGAGAAAGCCGAGAAAAATCAGATTACTGCACCTCGTATTATCCCTTACTTGGGCTTTGGCATGGAATCAGCCAAACCCATAGAAACAGCGCAAGATGCCAGAGATTGGGTAAAAATGGCGAAAGCCAAAGGTGTCGCCGGAGTTAAGTTTTTTGGTGCGCCGCAACCTATTATGCAAGCTGCACTAGACGAGGCTAATAAACAAGGTTTAGGCAGCGCCATGCATCATGCCCAGCTCAATGTGATGCGCACCAATGTATTGGATTCAGCCACACAAGGACTCACCACCATGGAGCACTGGTATGGTCTGCCTGAAGCCCTGTTTGAGGACAAAATCATTCAGCATTATCCGCATCACTACAATTATCAAAATGAACAACATCGCTTCGAAGAAGCAGGAAAGCTTTGGCAGCAAGCCGCAGCGCCGGGCAGTGAGACCTGGAATAATGTCAGAGACAGGCTTATTGCTTTGGATTTTACCCTAAATCCCACCATGACAATATACGAAGCGAGTCGCGATCTAATGCGAGAAATGAACGCCGACTGGCATGACGAATATACTTTGCCCACCTTATGGCAGTTTTTCCAGCCTTCGCGCTACGCCCACGGCTCCTATTGGTTTGACTGGACCACCCAAAACGAAATTAACTGGAAAAACAACTTTCGCTTGTGGATGACCTTTTTAAATGACTATAAAAATCATGGAGGTCGTGTCACCACCGGGTCTGATTCCGGCTATATATTTAAGATTTATGGTTTTGGTTACATTCGAGAATTAGAACTCTTACAAGAAGCCGGTTTTCATCCGCTAGAAGTAATTCAGGCCGCAACCTTGAACGGGGCACAAGCTTTGGGTATGGAGCAGGATATCGGCTCAGTTGTGGTGGGTAAAAAAGCCGATTTAGTGGTGGTGAAAGAGAATCCCATTCAGAACTTCAAGGTACTCTACGGCACAGGGCACTTTATGCTCAACGAGCAAAATCAAGCAATACGCACCAAAGGCATTCGCTACACCATAAAAGACGGTATTGTGTTTGATAGTCAGCAGTTGTTGCAAGACGTACGAAACATAGTTAAACAAGCCAAAGCCGAAAGCTCAAACTAACGAGCGAGCAAATGCTTGGGTCTGACGCCGGTGAATATCAATCCGGCGCCATATACCACAACAGCTATTGCCAATAACTCAGTCAATTTCCATATTCTCGCGCCTATTTGCATGCCAGCCCAATCAGTGGCAGGAATATTCAATGAATAAACCACCCAGCCCATTAAAGCGCTGAGTAACATTGCCCGCAAAATGAAAACCATCGTAGAGGAAGATAGGCGAAAAACGCCATCCCGATGCAGTCTTTGATAGAGTAAAATAACATTCAGCAATGCCGACGCTGAGGTTGCCATCGCCAAACCGATGTAGCCCATTTCATAGCCCAGCGGAATAACGAACATCAAATTAAAGCCCATATTCGCTGCCATGCACCAGACACCATATTTTACCGGCGTTTTAGTATCCTGGCGGGAGTAAAATCCCGGAGCAAGTACTTTCACTAGCATAAAGCTAAGCAGCCCGGTGGCATAAGCCATTAAGCTTAAAGAAGCAAAATGGGCATCGTCCACGCTGAATTCGCCGCGTTGAAACAATACCATCATCATGGGCTCAGCCAATACTGCCAAACCAACGGCTGCCGGTAAACCTAACAGGCATACCATGCGCACAGCCCATTCCATATTACGCTGAAAGGCACCGTCATCAGATGCCACAAAATTACGTGACAGAGAGGGCAAAATAACCGTAGCGATGGCAATGCCAAACAGCCCCAAAGGAAATTCCAACAATCGGTCGGAATAATAAAGCCAACTAATAGATCCCGTAATAAGACTGGTGGCAATAACCGTATCCAATAATAGATTTATTTGGCCCACAGATACCCCAAACAGCGCCGGGATAATGAGCTTACGTACTTTTTGCACGTTTTCGTCCTGCCATCCCCATCGGGGTCGCACTAAAGCACCTGCTTTAGCAAGAAAAGGAATTTGAAATAACAGTTGCAACAAGCCTCCCAAAAAGACCCCCCAGGCCAATGCATAAGCGGGCTGTGCAAATCTATCATGCAGTAGTATCGCACAACTTATGATGGCGACATTAAGTAACACAGGGGTAAAAGCAGAAACGGCAAATCGGTTTATAGAGTTAAGAATTGCACCAGCTAATGCCACTAAGGTAACAAACCACAGATAAGGAAAAGTAATCTTCAGCAGCTGTGACGCCAATTCAAACTTGTCGGCGTCGGGGCCGTCAGCTTGATAGTCAATCAACCAGCCCGGGGCGAAGATACTCACAATCAGTGGCGAGGCAATAACCCCCACCAAGGTTACTAAGGTGACAAGGGTGCCCAAGGTACCTGCCATGCGAGCAATAAAAAGTCGAGTATGATCCAAATCTTGTTGATGCTGAACTTCAGCCAACACCGGCACAAAAGCTTGGGCAAATGCCCCTTCTGCAAATAAACGCCTTAAGAAGTTAGGAATTTTATTGGCAAACAAAAACACATCAGCGGCATACCCTGCCCCCATGATATTTGCCACGACGATATCTCTGACAAGGCCGAGAATACGCGACAAAAAGGTCATAGCGCTGACCACTATCCCAGATTTTAAGAGTTTTTTAGACACGTGAGCTCAATAGCTAAGTCGCTGTTTTTAACCATATTATGCGCTTATTTAGCGGCATTATCAGTAATCCAGGTAAAATTCTGTGAGAATTTTTGTTTTAGCTTGTCAACGCCAGCCCCGGCCAATCGTTATAGCCCGTGAAGACAACGAAAACGCCTGTGCGACAGGCCCACTTAAATCCATCAAATTCAAGGAGTCGACTATGACCTCAAAACTTACTCAGCGCCCTTTAGCCATAGCCACTGCGACAATATTGGCCTCAATGCTATTTAGTTCCGTGACTTATGCTCAAAAAGGCCCCCGCGGCGGCGATAGAGACCGTGGACATTCTCTTGAGCTACGCTTTCAATCACTGGATATCAATGCGGATGAAGTCTTATCACTGGATGAGTTTACTGCCAATACTAGCGAACACGCAGAGAACAAGTTCAACCGCAAAGATACCGATGAAGATGGCTTTTTATCCTTAGAAGAAGCCACCAGTAATCGTCG
This sequence comes from Planctobacterium sp. AWM4_229, assembly GCF_056160305.1. NCBI lineage: Bacteria > Pseudomonadati > Pseudomonadota > Gammaproteobacteria > Alteromonadales > Alteromonadaceae > Planctobacterium > Planctobacterium sp. AWM4_229. Next base: position 212,552 of record NZ_JBSWWX010000007.1, read on the forward strand.
TGGTGAAGCCGCGGATCACTCTGATATAGCACAAGACATTGTAGATTGCGTTACACTACTTGCTGAAGATAACGACGCGATCATCATCCCTGAGGCTTCTGATTTTTCTTCCCCAGAAGACAGATTCAACGCGGTGGACACCTCTGGTGATGGCCTGTTGTCTCTGGAAGAAGTGCAAGACAATGCACTGAATAAAGCCTCTTCCGCATTTGATTCAATGGATGCGGATGAAAGTGGCGATGTGAGCTTCGAGGAATTTGAAACCCACTCCCAGCAACGCAAAGCAACCCGTGAAGCGATTCGCAGCTGCATCCATGAGCTTGAAAGTGATGCCGTTGTTTAAACGGCCCCTGAAGTATTAGAGAGTGCGTGCCGATGCCGGCACGCCTGCTCCTTACCATCATTTTTACCTACCCGCATGAAAATTTTTGGGCATTCTGCGTTTAAATACTAAAATTTAATCATTCTTCTTAGCTCAATCCGGTTAGCGGGGCTCATCATCAAAGAAATTGCTCACTCAATTCTTTACAGGATATGGTTGTTACCAGCAATAATCGCGCTTTGCATACCAGTCAAGGCCACAGAGCAGGTCTCAACACTGAGGATGGCCTTACTGGTAACATCTGTTGAGCAGCGGGCGGCATGGCTAAAGGTCACCACAAGATTTAATCAGCTTTACCCCGATATTCATATCGAAGCCCAACATCTGGACAATGACAAATATCACCAGCTTATGAAAAACTGGTCTGATAGCAACATAGATATATTTTACGGTTTTGCGGGACAGCGATTGTTTGAATATGTGCAAAGGGGATCCGTGCACCCCATTACCCCACTTTGGCAGCAGCATAAACTCCACAACGAATTTGACGGATTACAGAATAGTATCCAAGTCAACCATGAAATCTATGCACTGCCCATCAGTTATTACCAATGGGGATTCTATTACAACCGCAAAATAGTGGAGCGCCTGGGCCTTAAACCACCCAAAACCTGGCAAGAGTTTATAGCGCTGTGCAAGGCGCTAAAGCGGCATGACGTTTATCCACTTATCTTTGGTATCAGAGATGACTGGCCCGCCGCCTCTTGGTTTAGCTATTTGAATTTGCGCTTAAATGGCATTGAGTTTCACCGAAGGTTACTCAATGGAGAGGAATCTTTTTCAGATCCCCGGCTGATACCGGTTTTTTCTCATTGGAAAACCCTCATTGATGCGGATTTTTTTCATTCAAAAGCATTGCGGGCATCTGACCGACAAATGCTGGTTTACCTTTATCGCGAAGAAGCGGTAATGGCGTTAAGTGGCAATTTCATTGCAAAACACATCGACAAGGAATACCGCAATGATTATGACTTTTTTGGCTTTCCTGTCATTAACCCTGACATTCCCCGAGCTGAAGAAGCGCCAACGGATATCCTATTTATCAATGCCCGCAGTCAGAATATAAAAGCCGCAGAAACCTTTATTCGCTTTATGGCGTCACCAGAGATCCAGGCAACATATAATGATTCTGTAGGTTATATCAGTCCTAACCACTTTTCACGGCAAACATCAGATCGCTTTATTCAAAAAGGTAGAGACTGGTTGCAATCTGCTAGCGACAATACTATGTTTCTTGACCGAGACAGCAACAGTGATTTCTCTGCAGAGGCATTTTCTGCTTTAGCAGATTTCATGCGAACACCTGACATAGACACAGTAACATCACGCCTGGAAGATATTCGAAAGAGGAGTTTTCCCGCGTCAAACAACGAAAAATAATAATGAATAAAAAGCAGTTAGTGACCTTGGCACTCCTCACATTCACGTCAGTAAGCCATGCCAGTTCGCTTTATTTGGGCATTGAAACCAGCGACACTCACATTTTCCTGGGAGACGAAAGCCATACCCTGAAGCCAAGCGGCGCTTCTCTCGCGTTGAATTATGACTTGGATGACAACTGGGGGGTGAACCTGGACTATGCCCAACTTGACGCAGCAGAACATATTGCCGCTCCTGTCAAAGTAGACTTTGAATCCGACAGCTGGGGAGCTGGTTTTAGTTATTATTCAGAAAGATGGAGTGCCTATTACCAGTTCAGTAAATATGATGACCAGCAATTAACTGACGACACGGGTCCCGCCCCTTCCTCCAATTCAGAGACAGAGTCAATCACTCATTCAATTGGTGCCAGCTATTATTGGCTGCTTGATGGCAACTGGCAAATCAGTAATTCACTTGGCCTGCATTATAGTGATTGGGAACAAACTCTCACCGATATGCCTGATGAACCTGATCGCCCGCCTTTGACAGTGTTCGATCCAGGTGATGCCACCTTGTTATCCGCTTCTTTAGGTATTAACAAAGCCTTGACCTTGGTTGAGGGTTCAGATCTCAATCTGGGAATCTATGTTAGTTGGAATGAAGTTTTATCGTCTGACAGTAATATTAATGACGTAGGCAATGAGCCCAACAGGTCTAATCCACCAGACAGAGATCGGAATCGCAATAACTTCGTTGCTTCAGGTTCAGAAAGTTATGGCTTATTAAGTGCCTACATTGCTGTGGATTTTGCTCAAAATTGGACACTAGATTTGGACACCAGTGTTGATTTTGGCATTGACGATTCCAGTCAAACCTGGCGCCTGAGTGTTGGTTATCAGTTTTAAGGAATAAATTATGAGTGCAACAAACAACAGGGTTATTTGTAACATCGAAAATGGCATTGCCAGAGTCCAATTGAACCGCGCGGATAAGCTCAATGCCATCGATATGCAAATGTTCAGAGAGCTAGACAGTACCGCACGAAAGCTGAAGAACAACAAAGCAGTGAGAGTGGTTATTGTCAGTGGTAATGGCGCTGATTTTTGCAGCGGTATTGATGTGCAGAGCGTACTTTCCAATCCTAATAACGCCATGAAACTATTGTGGAAATGGTTACCATGGCGTGCCAATCTGGCGCAGCGGGTGAGCGTAAATTGGCGCAAACTCAATGTGCCCGTCATCATGGTGCTGCACGGACGATGCTGGGGTGGCGGATTACAAATCGCATTAGGTGGTGATTTTCGAATCGCCCACCCCGAAACCAGCCTGGCAATTATGGAGAACAAATGGGGGCTCATTCCCGATATGGGCGGAACTCTGGCGCTCAGAGAAGTGATGTCTGCGGATCACGCAATGGAGCTAGCGATGACAGCAAAAGCAATAGATGCCCCATACGCCAAAGAAATCGGGCTGGTCAGCCATGTTGACGCAAACCCTCAAGAAAAAGCGCAGGCACTGGCAGAAGAATTGCTAAACCGAAATCCGGATACCATTGCTCACATTAAGCACTTCTACCAGCAAGCCTGGCACAAAAATGATGGTGGTCTTTTAGCCTCCGAAACAAGACGTCAGATCCAGATTATCAGTGGTAAAAATCAAAAAATTGCAGTATTAAGAGAAACCAAAGACCCAAATAAGCCTTGGCGAGTTTAGTCGCATCATTTAGCAACACAAACAAAAAAGGCGAGCTGGTTAGCAAGCCGTTTACTTAACGTGGATCTATAAAGCCCTCTAATGAGGGCTTTATTTTTATATCTCTTTACTTAACTTTCTTCGTAGGTTTTTGTCGATTGATTCCACGTATATTGCGTGTCATACGGTGCATCTAACAGATGGACAAACCTATCACATCTATTTAACACCGCACCAAGGGAAACGTAGTGCCAATTGTCACCGTTATCTAGGTACTCGTCAGTTTCGTGACCATTAATGAATGTCCAACCGCTGTAGTTATCTTGTTCTTCAGTTGGCTCCTCTCGATACATAACTTCAACTGACTGGCCGTCATATAGAACAGTGCTTGTTACAAAACATCTGGCGGAATACTTTTCTACGATGCTTGGTTCTTCGTCTTCTATGTCGGTCTGAATAATGTGATTGACGCAAAATTCTACTTCGTCGCCTGCTGTTAAATCTGGAATATAGCTTGGGTCATTATCAAGATTGCCTTTAAAGCGATCTCCGTCACGTTGAGTTATCTCAACCCACATCCTTTCTGCCGACCACCCATTTTCATTTTCAACATCGCAGTCGAAAATTAACTTAACGAAATTACCTTTTGATAATCTAGATAATGTGCTATCAGGAGGAATATAGAATGTATATTTTGCTTCATTGGCACGCTCTTTTGCGTCACCTAATGTCCATGTTCTTGTTGTATCCATGTCTTTATTTTTTAGTCCTATTTTTCATACTTTCCATAGTAAACTATTTTCTCCGTGGCTACAGGGCCATTAGCTAACCCCAGTCTCATAGCTGGCGTTTCTCGTTTGTCATTTATATTGACGTAGTTGTAATACACACGGTAGATATCGCCTAGTTTGGTGAGCATAGCAGGGTCATAGGGTGAATAACCATTCCAAACTCTGGATTGATTTGTTGCCGAGTGAAACGGCCTTTCTAACAAGTTTACATCTCGTCTGGCTACCATGAAAAACCTATCAATGGCGTGTAGAGATGCCTTTCGGTATAAGTGCGCTTTGTGTTGTAATTCGTATGTCGATATATCGGTAATGGCGGCAACTACTTTCTCTGGCTCAGGCATAGTCGCAATAGGGTAACGCAGCCACAGTTCAGGTGAATTACCAATTCTCACCATGTTATTCAGAGCCTCACCAACCAACGCCGTTACAACCCTGATAAAATCTCTGCTGCTAAGTTGCTTGCGAGGTACGCCAGTTAACCTGCGGATGAGAGCATTAGTTTCTGCCAGTGCTCTGCGCTTATCGTCAACGGTGAAGCCTTTTTCGGAGCGGACTAGGAAACCGTCACTATTGCCAGCCTTAATCTCATTGTGGAAAATGCTTAAGTACGCATTTTTCATACCTGCATCCTGATCCATATAGAAGCGTGTTTTACCCACATGTCGAAACAAATGCTTTAAGTGTAAGAAATGGCCTAGCATTGTATATTCGTTATGAACTAACACGCCTTTTGCGGGAAGCCTAGTGGACGAATCAAAGTCTTCTGACGCAAGATTTTCGTTAAAGGCTTCGTCTATTTTCGCCTTCTGCGCAGCGGCATCAATTAAGTCCATTGCAGCTACAGTAGGTGCTTTCATTGCCCTCTTAGCTGCTTCTTCAAACTCTTCCTCAAGCCATACTCTTGCAGTGTCACGGTGATGCTTAGGGCGAGCGCTATCGTTAACGAATCTGGCATAGGCTTCTATGTCTTCTTGAAGCTCGTGGTGATCAAAATTGAAGTTAAATGCAAACACGTAGCCTGTTTTCAAACAAGCTGTGCCAATGCCGTACAACTCTGTATTTCGTTTATCTTCGCGCTTAACCCAATTGGTAATTTGGACTTGTCTATCCGTAGAAAGATACAACCGATGTAGCTTGAGCTTTCCATCAAGTAGCCTCTGCTCCCTCTCCGCAACGAACTTCATACACTGGCTATGTATGAAGTCGATTTTGTCGTAGATGGTCTTCTGTGAAATGTGAAGTAACTTAGCAATTTTACGAAGTGGTACTTTGGACACTAACAGGTCGAACAGCCTCAGGTTTATCTCCGCTCTTCTGTGTGTTCTGGAGCCATCGCTATCTGTAAGGCTTTTGCCACAAGTTAAGCATTGGTAGCGCTGATGACCAGCTTTGGTAAACCCACGCTTTTTCAGATTCAGGGGCTTACCATTCAAATTGGTTGGGCATTCTCTATTTCGACACTTTAGCTCATCAGTTCCCAGATACGCAGAAATGCGCTGGTACTCTTCATTAACCGCTTGATTGCTCTTCATCATAAATGAGACTTGTACTGGCTCACCATCAGCTTTTCTTGCACTACATAGCTTACAGACTAGTGATGCTTCGCCCTTACCAGTACCTGATGTCTTATAAATGACGTGAGATTTCCTTCCTTGACCCTCCTTAAGACCATCAGTAACCTGTTGAATTTCATTATTTTCAACAACAACATTCAACTCAGGAGCCAGCCCAAAAGCAGGGCATGTAGGAGATTTGCAGAAATTGATTTGTAAGTCTTGGTGGGGTTCTGGGAACTGCGGCCAATCCTTCTGGCAAGATTTCTTTCTCAATAAAAAAGCACCATAACCGAAATAAGTATTTCAATTATAGTGCTTTTATTACCCAGCGCCAGAAATTAGATCCACGTTAAGTAAACGGCTTGGCTGGTTAGCTCGCCTTTTAATTTTTGAAAGAGATTACATTACGCGTCTGAAAAAGCTGCGCTTACCGGATGATTTGCGATCTTTACGCATGGAAGCGCGAATTTCTGAACGCGTGCCTGATAACCACGACTCGCGATCAACTTTTGCGGCATCGCCTCGACGTGCTTCTTCTGTTTTTCTGAAGCTGCAGAATTGACGATAAGAGCGCAAATCCAAGGACATATCCTGGATAACCAACTCTATCATGATGGCGTCATCCAAAAAGCCCAATACCGGGATGTCGTCTGGTACTAAATCTTGCGGCTCACTAAAGTAAATCAAAGACGTCATGATATCTTGCTTCTCATCTTCTGGCATTTGCCACTCTTCATCTTGCACTGCGGCAATCAAATCAGCCAGAGAGCTAACCCGCGACTTTACAAACTCGGGTTGATTGGAATCCGCCATCTCACTCACAACAGCCTGCGCTTTCTCCAGGATCTCCTGATCCGATAAGCCGCTATTTTTATCAATAGCACTTTGCATTAGTTGCTTAAAATGGGCTAAATCTGCGTCTGATAATTCCAGATTAATTTCGATGGTCACGCTAAATTCCTCTGTAACACTTTGTTGTAAATATTCTGATAATCCCAACCATAGTTAGCCAAAGGCCAACTGTCAATCGTTAAAAATCCTATCCTTAATTCTCCTACAACAGACTCATTATATTGGAGAGCCGGGTGGTAACTGTGGTAAAGGGACTGGTTGCCAACTTTCCGATGAAATACTCTGCTGTAGGCGAAACACCTCAAAATTAACAAATCGCTTTAGGACATTGTTGATATCAGAGCGGCCTTGCATCGCCTTTAACTTTTCCAGAATTGCAGTGATGACTTCGTAATAACTCGCTTTCAATGGTAAGGGGGTATCTGCCGCATGCAGCTTATTGAGATAATTACTATTGATCAGCGATAAGGTTTGCACCTGAATTTCGGCGGACATACCTGTGTAGAGCTTTTTGAACAGATTGTTGTGAATATTCAATAACAGTTGGGAAACCGATGGCAGATTCTGGTCTGCTGCGGCCTGTTGCGTCAAGCGCATTAACCGTTGGTTGGCCAATAAAATATTTAGGGTGTGTTGAACTGACTTATTGGCCAGTGCGAACCTGTCAAATACGCCCCCCATTTCACCGTGATTACTTTCTCGGGTTCGGTATTGCCCGTGAGCCTTGGGCGCAATCAATTGCGCTACCGATTCAGGTAAATTCAAAAACTCGGGTAACAAGGTTTTTAGCAATGCTTCTATTGCTGTATTTTGCTGTTTTGCGGATACTGCTCCGTGTTTCAGTTCCACTTCACCTTTTACTGCATAGTTGTAATTTACGCCGCCAATGAACTTCCCGGCAGCAATGGCCTGGTAGCGGTGGAAGTAATAAAGTGGGATCAATATCTCTTCAAGATCTGAAAATGGTCGCCCGGCATGCAAGCTTGCCTGACCAAAGTTGAGCAACGCTTGATGGCGCAATTTCATAACGCGGTTTAATTCTGCAACCGCATCTTCGCCATTGTCCCAAAGGCTGGCATAGGGATGAGCATCACTGATATCTCTGGAATCAGCATCCGAGATAAACCAATAACCATTTGCCTGATTGTGCTGGAGCATTGCCGCTCTTTGTTGTTCTGCATCCTGCCCGGTAAAATCCGAGTAAGCATATGCGATAGCTCTTTTATCCCAGATACCGATGTTATCTGTATAAGCATTCTCAACACTTATCTTTCCCGAATTCAACTCAAACAGTGGATGTGGATAATCCATGACAGAAGCACGGTCATAAGCGCTGGCAGCAAAGTTATGGGCCAGTCCCAAAGTATGTCCCACCTCATGGGCGGATAACTGCTTAATGCGATTGATAGCCAGTTGTTGTAGTGCCTGATCCTCGTGATTAGACTCAGCAAAAGGGGATAACATCGCTTGTGCAATTAAGTAGTCCTGGCGAATCCTCAACGAGCCTAATGAAACATGGCCCTTTATAATTTCTCCAGTGCGAGGATCCACGACGCTGGCACCGTAGGACCAGCCCCTTGTCGCTCTGTGAACCCACTGAATGATGTTGTAACGAACATCCATCGGATCCGCATCCGGTGGCAGAACCTCGACGCGAAATGCGTCCTGGTAACCAATCGCCTCAAACGCTTCATTCCACCAACGGGCACCATCCAAAAGCGCACTTCTAACGGGTTCAGGTACACCTGCATCCAGGTAATAAACGATGGGTTCCACTGCCAAGGACACCTCAGCTTCCGGCGTTTTTTTAGCAAGTCGATGACGCGGTATCCACTGCTGAGTAAGCGACTCGTTTATCGGCTTGCCATAATCCTGAAAGCTGTAATCAAAATAACCACTCAAGGGGTGATATTGCAGCGGTTCATATCCGGGCTCTGGCAACTTTACGAAACTATGGCGGATGCGCAAGGACACATTTTTAGGGTCAATGGCAACCTGTCGAACATATTTTCCTGGGGAGTTACCAATGAAGGTCAGGCGTGCTTCAAGCTCGGTATTGCGGGGAAAAGATTTGTAACTGTTTGCATCGACACTTGAACGTGACAAGTCTAACTTAAAACTGCCTTGTTTACGTCCTTTGAGCCTGTCTACGACTTCGTGAGTATCGCGTAGAAGAAAATCAGAAGCATCCAATAGCCAATACTCTTCATCACTATCGAGCAATGGAAATTGCCAAAGGATCGCGTTGGCAAATGAGTCCGCTATCGCTTTTATTTCAACGGGATTATTCGACGTTGCACGATATTGGGTGTTTTTTTGTTGCATCAGGAGTTTGTTGCCCGAGCGTACAAAAGAAACCAACCGAGTATCGCCTAATTGTCCTCTGTCCAATCCAATATCGTTGGAGCCTAAACCATGAGACAAACTGGTTTGATAAATGAAATCCCCCAGCCGCTTGGGTACTCTGAAGTAGGTTTTATCCTTTTCTGGCTCATACCAGACATCAATAAATCCAACTTTCACATCCGAGTACGATGCCATAGCAGACAAAGTTTGGTTTTTCTCATCAGCCAGAAGCGGGGCAGCGGCCAAACTCAAGGTTAACAAGCAAAATAAGCGGAAGATATTGAGAAATCGACAATACAAGTTGTGCATGAAGCAGTTCCATTTACCAATCAATTGCTGGTTATGATGGAGAGTCGCAACAGCGCTGTAAAGTCTGAAAGAAAATTTTCAGGAAGTTTCCAATTGAGAGGCTCAGTCTAACGCGGGTATCCAGATGTGAAAATGCAATGCAGGTAAAGCCAGCTCATCAATTTCCACTCTGCCATTTAAACGATTTTGTACTATGGTTTTCACTACAAACAGATCAAGCCCACTGACCTCCTGTAGACTCAGGGTTTTGGCGTAAAATGGTGCAAAAAGGTCCTGCACATTCACCTCATCAGACAAGCCTTTACCATTGTCTTTCACCACCAATTCATAGCCTTCAATTTGTTTATTCAAGGCGATGTAAACTTCATTCGCTTCTCCGTGATGCCATGCGTTTACGGCCAGTTTTTTAAGTACTTTTAAAAGAGGATGTACCGGTAATGAATGTACCTGCTCTGAAGTATCGTCCAATACAATACTTAACTCGTCTTTCAATTCTGCTGGCAATGAGGTTTTTAAGCCCTTGAGCAATTCGTTACTGCGAATTTTTTGAAATGTTACTTGTTGCTCTTCCGGATTCAGTTCTTTGAAACGCTCTACCACATTTATGGATTTATCCAGGCTGCTTTTAATCACTTTGCCACTTTGCTGCACTACATCCAAAAAGGAACGCAACCTGGCCGCGGTGAGTTTCTGCTCAGACAACTGTTGCTCCATTTCATCAGTTTTCCCCGTTACCAGGGTTTGCGCGGTATTTGCGGTTCCCAGCGGCGTATTGAGATAATGGGCAACTCCAGCGACTAATGCTTCAAGTTGATTTACTTCTCTTTTATGCGCTGCTATTTCAAAAGCCTGTTGTTCAACTTGTGCCGTGACATCAATACAGGCGCCCTCATAAATAATCTCATCATCATCAGCCACCGCACGCACCGAAATCCTCACCCAGCGCTCTTTGCCATCAAGTGTACGAATTTGAGTTTCCGCGTCTGCGACACCGTGATGCCGCAGATCCGCAACCAGATTGAGATAATCTTTGTTGCTGCAATAAACTGATTTACTCTCCACTTTCAATTCCACTAAGTCCCGCTCACAGGCAAAACCAAACAAGGTCAGAAAAGCTTTATTGGCCTCAATAAAATGATCCATTTTGTTCACTTTAAACATGGGAATAGGCGCATATTCGAACAAAGCCCGATAGTGTTCCATGTTTAACACCGCCAGATTTTTAGCACTATCGGCCTCTTCCCTGGCGACTTTTTCTCTCTCCTGAATATCCACAATGCGCGACGCCAATCCAAAGGCAATGAGTGCAAAATTAACGGTGATCCCCAAATCAAAACTGTGAAATAACATATCACTGTAGGGCAATAGCCCCAGTGCCACCATCGCCTTGGCAATAACACTTGCCATTAAAAACACCCAGCCCAACACCAGGTAAATCGCAGTTCGTTCCCCTCCCCGCCAAGTGCGAATTGCCAAAATCATTGAGTATAAAGCAAAGATGGCATTTGCCAGGTGGGTTATGATCTGAATCTGGTTGTACAACCCCAGTAAGGACAAACAAGCCAAAAATCCACATAAAATTGCATGCGCCTGACAAATTTTGTAATCCACCGGATAGCGTTTTTTCAGGGGAAGGAAAACGCTTAAAAATAACGCATAGGTTAACCCTCCTAGCTGTCCAAATAAGACGCCAAGTAGATCATTAATGTTCGGCCAAATGGGTAAGATATAAAAACGAAAATAGCCATTTAAAGTTAAGTTAAACAGGGTAAATGAAGCCGCAAACGCGGCGTAATACAAATAACCTGAATGTTTTAATCTCAAGCCGCCAAACAGATTCAACAACACCATAAACAGCGCACCACCGGCAAGCCCCGATAGCAGCATATTTTTCACTGCTTCAGATTGATAAAAACTGTCTTTATCAATTAAGACCAAAGGAACCGTGTAACTGGAACCAGTTTGGATGCGCACGTAAAACGAGTTATCACCCGGACTCAAATCCAAAGGTACCACTAACTTGCGATGCTGCACTTCGCGCTCAGCGGGAGGTAAATGATCGCCGGAATAGTGTACCTCCGCATTTTCATTTCGGCTGCTCAATGAATAAACGGCAATATTGTCCAAAATAGAGTAATCAAACAGCAGAAAGGCGCTAGAATCATTTTCAGCTGTCACATCAAATCTAAGCCATAGCGCCCTGCCCGGCTTGTATCCGAATGACGCCCCTTTGCCTCGCATAGCTTGCCAATTAGCGTTCGGGTCGCCGTTTACTTGTTTTAAAGTACTTTTAAGATCGGTAAAAGTGAATTGCGCAGATTGTGATAAATCAATCCGAAATGATGAATTATTGGGTAGTTGCGCAGCAACCGCTAATGAGGAAAAACAGCACGAGCTGACAATCAGAAACACACAGACAAGCAACCGCAGAAGAGAGCGGTATACCCGCCAGTTTTTTAACCATTGTGCTCTTGTAAATATCGCATCCGTAAATATTGTCACTGCCGCGTTTAATCAATATCAAGCGCCATAGCATAAAGCGTAAGAGATATCCGCCACTTGTCAATTTACAGCAGGGATTCAGGCTCAGACAAATAGCGCTGCATTGCATCAAATTGTCGGCCCACATGCAGTCCATCGGCAAGACCGTGATGTACCTGAACGGAAAATGGCATCATCATTTTGCCATCTCTTTCGTGATATTTGCCCCAGTAATAGCGAGGAACCGAGTCTACGGGTGAAAAATGCATAGCGTGACTATTACCAGTGAATGCCACCCAAGGCAGGCAAGACAAATAAATCACATCATCCTGTTTTTCTGTGTGTAAAGTTTTATCTTGCTTTGCCAATGCCGATTGCGCTTTCACATCCTCACAAAAAGCCAGCAAGTCATTTTGATAGCGAACCCGGCAGTGATAATAAAGTTCATCATCAGCCAAGACTGTAAATGCCGGATCGACACGAGAGTGGACACACACTTTGTCTGCGCGTATTCGGTAGCGCATGTTCTCTATCTCGTTGGCAGTGCGACTAATAAGGTAAAGCATCAGAGATGAGCTTGAAATATTGCGCTGTTTACAGAACGCCAGTGTTTGAGTGACCTCCAGGTCCGCGGTGATACTAAAATGTGGCATGTCCACTTGTTGAAACATGTCGAAGTGGCGCTTGCGAGGCCAGGTTTCCATTTCAATCCAATTCATTTTCTACTCTTTTAGGCAGATAGCAATCATTCTCGCCAAAGTATAACAGCCCCGGTACTTGCCAGCACTAGCGCAGCTCCTTGATTAAAGCGTTGCCGTAAAGGGCTGTTTAGAAAAGACTGGCCTAATTTGCTGGCCCAAAAGGCATAAACTAAAGTGATGCCGCCAACCGTTACAGCAGTAACCAGTAAAATGACACCTATATCCCAAAAAGTCAGTTGCTTTAGGTCCAAAAATGCTGGGAAAAAGCCTACGTAAAATAGAATGGCTTTGGGGTTACCCAGCGTTATAAATAATCCGGTAAAAAATCCTGATGAAGCTCCGGTACCGGGTATAGATGAAAGTGTACCTTGTTTTGCCGTTTGCAACAGTGACCAGGCAAGCCAAAACAAATACAGTGCACCGAGGTATTTTATAACGCTAAAGAAATCCCCTAGAAGTTGGGCAACAGCTAACAACCCCGCTAACGAAAGGCATACAAAAACATAGTCTCCCGCCACTATTCCCAGAGTCATAATGGCCGCAGGCTTAAATCCTCTTGCCATGGCTTGAGCACTTACCGCAAACACTGCGGGGCCGGGAATTAACGCCAATATGCTCATGGCAACGATCAAAGCCACGATTGCAGAGAATGTCATTTTTTTATGTCCTTTTGAGCAACCTCAACAAGTTGCTGTTGATATCACTTTGCTAAGCTCAAGGTTTACGTCGGGGTTTTCCCTTATGTCCTTGACGATTGCGATTTTTTTTTGCTTGCTGAAACTTCTCTCTTAGTTTGGCTCGTTGTTCTTTAGGCATTTTTTGAAATTTGTTAAACGCGCCTCTGATTTGCTGCCGTTGCTCTGGTGACATTTGTCTGAACTTCTTGAATTGCTCTCGCAAGTGCTGTTGTTGTTCAGGCTTAAGTGACTGCCAGCGTTCAAACTTAGATTTAATTTGCTGCCTTTGACCGTCGTTCATCTTCAACCAACGATCAGCTCCAGTAACCAGTTTCTGACGCTGCTCTTGAGGCATTGAATCCCAGCGCTGCTCGGCATTCTTAAGCACTTGCTGTTGCTTTTTACTCAAGTCTTGCCACTCAACCGCCGTTATGGAAGCACTAAATAACAGCAAGGTCAGCATGAGGAACTTACTCATTGCTCTTCCTCCCCATCATCAACGGCCTTCTCAGGCAACACGGATGGTAATGTTGCGCCATTCGCTTCGTTGTCAACTAACTGCCATAGCCTCAACCAGTGCTGCTGGCTCACAACACTGTCATCGGTTGTGATATCGGGAGCGGGCAATAAGTCCACAGGCGCCAACATGTCCCCTTCCACTTCTTCCATTTCAGCCAGAAACTCCAGAAATGCCAGATCAGGCAGCTCTGATGTTTTGTCTTTATCAGCCATAGAAGGGGTAGCGAGTAATGCCATCAACATACTAAAGATGACCCTCTTGCTGTTGTTCTGCCAACCAGCTCGCAAACTCTAAATCCTCTAACATGGCCAGCTCTTCCCCAGGCACGTCTCCAGTTAAGAGCGCTTCCGGCAGTACTGGCACAGTATTACTTTGGTTATAGCTTACTAGCACAGCAACGATTACCGCAACTGCTGCTGGTGCGACATAGCGAAATTGATGTGCCACCACTTCCCGATGTATTCGCTGCCACCATTGTATTAGTAGAGGCAATCTGCTCTTTTGGTCACGCTTGGCGGAAGCCGTTTGCAATGCGTTTAAACGAGCTTGGGTTATATCCGATAACACCTCATCACTTAATTTCGCATTAGCCTCATCCAGCATCGTATTCACTTTGCTGTTGAGTGTATTTTGCTCAGATTGTGACGTCATGTTGTTCCTCCAGTACAGCTTTTAGCTTCTGTACAGCTCTGTAAAAATGTGTTTTTACACTCCCTTGTGAGCAGCCCATTATGTCGGCTGTTTCGGCCACCGACAGTCCTTCCCAACTGCGCAGCAAAAAACACTGTTGCTGCTTCACGGGCAAGGCTTCCAGCACTTGCATCATATCTTGTTGTTGTAACACCCTATTCAAGGCCTTTGCGGGTTCTTCACTTTTCTCATCGGCTACCTGCTCACACAATGGCAGCTCTTCGTCTTCGCTATGTTTAGTACGCCAGAAAAACAGCATGTTGCGCACTTTTTGCTGTCGATGCCAATCCATAATACGATTGTTCAATATTCGGTAGAACAACGGTTTCCATTCATTGCCGGGGCGCTCAGCATAATTACTCACAAGTTTCATCATGGCGTCTTGCAGTATATCAATGGCATCCGCATGCTGCCCCACCGCGAGCAACGCCATGCGGTAAGCCTTTTTTTCGATATGAGCCAAAAACGCATCCAGTGATGCAAATTCGGTTAACTCATTGGTTTGCTGCTCATCCAAAATTGAAGTCGCCGGGTTTTGAGAACGATTCAATGGAAATGTTTACCTTGCGACACTGAAAAGACGCATCCTGCAAAACACCTTTTATCACCTGTTTTACCGTCATAACGTTCGACTTTGAGTATGGTTGACAAAAACTTAAAAAAAATTTTATTAAGCCGGAATAATTCGTTATTCACAGGCGTTTACTGGGGTTACGTTGGTTAATCCCGTCGCGGTATAACACTCCTCCAGCAAGGAGCAATAACAGGTTTGCAACTTAGTAACATGGCGGGCTTTGTTTAAAGCATCCCACAAAGGTTTATTCAGTTGATTTTGTTCATACAGCAAAAAATCATACTTCATTTGCCCGGTGACGACGACATCACTCAAGTCACTGCTAATCAGGTCAAATGGCAATAACTTTGTTTCGGCATCTTCGTTTTTTAAACTTTCCCAACGCGTACGTACCAGCTCCACTTGCGTTAAACAACAAGCTTCTATCCATGTATTTAAGTCGCCATAGACCTGCTGTTGATAGACAAATCGAACATCGTGTAAAACAGCCGGACCTGCACCGCCATTTTGCAACGAAAAAGTAAGTATGCTTTCTTCTTTTTCTTCATCCCAATTACTATGGTCAAACTGAAGCAATGGCAATGTCATGGCTCTAACCTGTTTTTCTGCCGCATCCGCTTGAATATAAGTGGCGTAAAAAGAAGCTGCTGAAATGAGTACGGCACAAACGGCAATGATAAAGTTTATGCGCTCAGTTCTGGAGGCGCTCGGTGTTGATGACATAATATTTTCTTCTACATATAAAACTAGTTTGAGTTTGCTGGCGTGTGAGCCATTATTGCAAGAGGCCTTAGTGTTGCGACAATAAAACAACCCTATGCGCCGTTCTACAGCCGAGCTTATCTGGCACGATAGATCAAACTCAGGTGCTGTAAATTGAAAAAGTTACCCGAAAGACGGGTAATTGCAATGGCAAAGTGAAAACCTTTTTCACAGCCTTGTTTGCCCTTGGAGCTGAGGCACAAACAGGTAACTGGAAAAGAAACTCAATTTTTATACGATATTTTTGATAAATACTTTGACATTCGATGCCAATCCCGGCAGAATTCGCACCCTCGAATTTACAGTTGAATCGTTTTGGGAGTGTTATCTTGGCTAACATCAAGTCTGCTAAGAAACGTGCGCTTACGGCAGAAAAGAGCCGCCAGCACAATGCAAGCCGTCGTTCTATGATGCGTACTTATGTAAAAAGAGTACGTGCTGCTATTGAAGCAGGTGAAAAGAGCGCTGCTCAAGAAGCATTTGTAGCTGCTGCACCTATTCTTGACCGTATGGCTACTAAAGGTTTGATCCACAAGAATCAAGCAGCTCGTACTAAGAGCCGTCTGAATGCACAGATCAAAGCTTTAGCATAAGCACATAAGTTTCACATAAAAGGCGTCGCAAGACGCCTTTTTTGTATCTGTTATTCCCCCCTTTTCCACGGCACGATAAATCGCCTGACGCGATACCCCTCAAGCAAAAATTGGGCTTCCATCCGCAAGACAAGCCGGACCTGATCAGTTATGATGCGGTCATCATAAAGCACCTACTCACAATGCCATTCAGATGATTAAAAAATTAATATTTTCAACACTTTTATTGACCTCCTATGTAGTCGCCGCAGACTCTGATTCAGAGCTCACACAATTAAAAAACGCATCACAAAACAGTCAATTAGCCTATGAAATTGTTGCCTCGTTGACTCGCGAAGTGGGGCCGCGTATTGCTGGCAGTGAGGGGGACAAAAAAGCGGTAGCTTGGGCGGAAGCAAAACTTCAGAGTTTGGGTTTTGACAAGGTATACAAGCAGCCAGTAAGAGTGCGTAACTGGTCTCGCGGTCTTGCCGATGCCAGCATACTCGCCCCTTTTGAACACCAACTGGTAGTTACAGCCTTGGGTGGCTCGGTTGCCACGCCAGAAAATGGCATAGTGGCAGAGGTTGTCATGGTGAATTCACTTGAAGATCTCAAAACTCGCTCAGTAGAAGAAATAAAAGACAAAATTGTATTTATCAATAAGCGCATGGAAAGAGACAGAGCCGGGCGCGGCTACGGTCCGGTAGTCATCGGTCGTTCCAGAGGCGCAATAGAGGCTGCCATGCTGGAAGCTCAAGCCGTTATAATCCGCTCAGTAGGAACGGCGCAGAGCCGCTTTGCCCATACAGGTGCCATGCAATACAACCCAGAGGTTGAGAAAATTCCGGCTGGCGCCCTGTCCAATGCTGACGCTGATACGCTGGAATATATGTTCAGTAAACAGCAGCCGGTAAAAATGCATCTTAATGTTCAAGCCAAAGAACATGGCTGGCAAACCTCTTACAATGTGATTGGTGAAATAACTGGCAGCGCCAAACCAGAAGAAATTGTGCTTATCGCTGCCCATTTAGATTCCTGGGATGAAGGCACAGGGGCACTGGACGATGGTGCAGGAGTAGGTATCGTTACGGCAGCAGCCAGCCTGATCAAGTCAACCTTAGGCGCCGCTGAGCGCACTATTCGCGTCGTGCTTTATGCCAATGAAGAATTTGGTTTGGTAGGAGCCAAAGAATATGCCAAAGCCAACGCAGCGGAATTGGGACAAATTATCGTTGCAGCTGAGTCTGATTTTGGCGCAGGGAAAATTTACCAACTGGATACTCGCTTTGCGCCTGATGCACTCCCGTTTGTAAAAGAACTGCTCAAACACCTGACACCACTGGGTATTGCTGAGGGGACCAACACCGCCACAGGTGGCCCGGATATATCCATGTTACCCGCTAAAGGCGTACCTGTCGTATCACTGCGCCAGGATGGCACCCATTATTTTGATTACCATCATACCCCAAACGATACCCTGGATAAGATTGCCCCTGACGATATTCAGCAAAATCAAACTGCTTATGCCGTATTTACCTGGCTAATGGCCAACAGCGATGTTGATCCGCGGCCTGCTCCGGCACTGATTAAATAATCATTATGATTCTCACCGGGAGTCCCGACTCCCGGATTAGCCCCATTTTTTACCCGCTGTATCTTTCTTCACAAAATCTCATCGCTATTGCCACAAAAGTTGTTGTATCCTATACCCGAGCATTCAATTTAATACCTGTTCTACAGTAACAATCAGGCATTTTTCAAATGGATAAGAAAAAAGTCAAAGCGACTTCTCAAAACGAAGGTTTTTTTATCACCCCTGTTCACCTCAAGCTCGCAGGTGCGGCGGTGTTGTTATTGCTGGTTATCCTCTTTCCCAAACCGCAACGCATCACATACGAATACGCCAGTATGGTATCGACAGGCACCTATTGGGATGGTTTATTTGGGCCGGGTATGTTGTTGGACTCCAATGCCAAATTTGTTCGCCTGGATGAAGATACTGAGCATTTACATGTATGCTACAGCAAAGAAAATGATAATTGCTTGCGCTACAAAGTCATTGATAACACCGGGTTCGGAGGCTACATAGCGTCCTGGTTTAGCGATGAATAAGAATCTTGACCGTCTATTTTCAATGCGGGTTCGGCTATAATATCGCCAATAATAATTGCTGCCTATAGTGCGCAATAATTATTCAAGGAATTGTCACATTAGCCCTATTGCTGTAACCGCAAGTTCATGTTCTTTTAACTGAACTGTCACTCCCAAAACCTACCATTGTGCAAACCAAAGAGGAACGAAGCACAATGGCAACTCAACAACACTTCCGTACTGTTTGGATCTCAGATATTCATTTGGGATACAAAGACTGTAAAGCCGACTATCTATTGGATTTTTTGCAACAAAGTAAAATAGACACATTGTATCTGGTAGGTGACATTGTGGACATGTGGGCCATGAGCAAACGATTTTTGTGGCCACAATCCCATAACGAACTGTTTCACTACCTGTTAACACTCTCACGTACTGGTACAAAAGTGATTTATCTGCCTGGGAATCATGATGAACCTTGCCAGAAATACGATGGCATGTGCTTTGGTGAAGTAGAAATTCACAGGGAGTACATCCATACAACAGCCGATGGCAAAAAACTATTGCTGTTGCACGGCGACATTTTTGACAATGACGTTTGTTTTGGTCCCATTACGGCCTGGATTGGTGATAAAGGCTACGAATTTTTGTTGTTTCTGAATCGCTGGTACAACAAAGCACGCGCCTGGTTTGGATTCCCTTACTGGTCATTAGCAGGCTATATTAAATCCAAGATTTCAGGCGCCAATGAAGCCATAGAGCGCTATCGGGTTGCCAGCACTGACCGCGCCAGAGAATTGGGATTAGATGGCGTGGTTTGTGGCCACATACATCACCCGGAAGTGGTTGAAGTCAATGGTATAACCTATTACAACGACGGAGACTGGATTGAAAATTGCTCCGCTCTTACAGAAGATAATGAGGGCAACATAGAGTTAATCACCTGGACTCAAAATACCTCAACAGAAGCCACAGTCCACACCTTACCTGAGCTTCAGGAAGGCAGTACCGGGCAAAAAGCAGCATAATTTTGCGGCGGAGTAACCCGCTCCGCTGTAACTCTCTGAGGGCATTGCATGAATGGAAATAACGCTCCCTAGGGTTTGTAACAAAATAGCAATGATTATTACCTAATATATTCATGAAAACGTCATAGAATTCCCGCGTTAAATTTACGAGGTCCAAAAAAGCAGATGTTTTCGGTTCACGAAGTTCTAAGTAATCACTTCCCCTCCATTGCGCAAAAGCCCATTTTGTTCAAGCCCCTTAAATTCCTGTTGAAGCGTTTGATGCACGAGCGAGAATTCGTTGAGTTTGCAGAGAAGTACCCGCATCTGCAGGGCATCGAGTTTATTGAACAAGCCTTGGAATACTTCAACTTCACCTATTCCACTCGAGACTCAGAAAAAGAGCGTATCCCCGCAACAGGACCATTGGTCATCATCGCCAACCATCCGATAGGCTCTTTGGACGGGCTGGCCCTGATAAAAATGGTCAGTGAAGTGCGCCCCGATGTCAAAGCCGTAGTCAATGAAATGTTGATGGCGGTGAAACCGCTGAACGAATTATTGCTGCCTGTTAATGTGATGTCCGGAAATACCGCAAAGCAAGATATTGCCAGAATTCAGGAGCACTTGAAAAATCAGGGCACTATTATCGTGTTTCCAGCTGGGGAAGTTTCTCGTCTTCGTCCACAAGGAATTAGAGATACCAAATGGAACACCGGCTTTGTACGCATGGCAAAAACGGCCAAAGCGGCTGTATTGCCGGTATTTATAGAAGGGAAAAACTCAGCCTTGTTTTACGGCGTATCCATGATCTACAAACCGCTCGCCACCATGTTGTTAGTGGATGAGATGTTTAAACAAAAGAACAAACATTTGCCAATGCGCATTGGTCAACTTATTCCCTATGAATCTTACGGTGAAGCGCGCTTTAACAATAAGCTGTTAACCAAATTGTTTAAAAGACATCTTTATCGCATAGGCAGCAATAAATCAGAGATTTTTGCCACACAGAAATCCATTGCAGCTCCTGAGAATCGTCAAATACTTACTCGAGCCATCAAAAAGGAATGTGAGTTGTTGGGCACTACCGCTGATGATAAGGAAATCTATCTCTATCGCTACAGTGGCAGCTCCGCCATTTTACGGGAAATTGGTCGCCTTAGAGAGATTGCCTTTCGCGCAGTGGGGGAAGGCAGTAATAAGCGCAGAGATACCGATCACTATGACAATGACTATTTCCACCTGATTTTGTGGGATAAAGATGATCTTGAAATTGTTGGTGCATACCGCTTTGGTGATGCGCAAAAACTGAAACAGGAAAAAGGCTTGAAAGGCCTTTATTCAGCGAGTTTATTTAAATACGACAAGGCTATGGACCCCTATTTCAGACAGGGCCTGGAACTCGGTCGCAGTTTCGTACAGCCTAAATATTGGGGCAAACGCAGTCTGGATTATCTTTGGTATGGTATTGGTGCGTTTTTAACCCGTTACCCGCAATACCGATATCTGTTCGGCCCGGTAAGTTTGAGTAACAGTTTCCCTCAAGCGGCGAAAGATCTGATGGTGGAGTTTTACCAACTACACTTTGGTACCGAGCAGGAAATTGCCACCTCTAACTATCCTTATCGCCTGCCAGAAGCTCTGCAAGGTAGCTTTACAGGCAACGATTACAAAGCAGATTTTGTGACGCTGAAAAACTTATTGGCTAATATGGGCGTAGCTATCCCCACGCTATACAAGCAATACACAGAATTATGTGAGCCCGGTGGTACCCAATTTTTGGGTTTTGGCGTGGACCCAGACTTTAATGATTGCGTAGACGGCTTGATTTTAGTGGATTTAATGAAACTAAAACCTAAAAAACGTCAACGCTACTTACCCGAAACAATAATTACTGAAGAATCCACCGAGCAGCAGACTATTGAGCCTTCGCCACAGGGAAATGTTGTGCGACTTAATGTTAAATAAACTCACTGTTCCAAGACCCGGAGTGGCGCCGGGTACCTAAGGCACGGATTCGGCGCATTTCAACAATTGCTGGCAGTCTACCTCCGCCAGGAGGAAAACTGCCATGTAAAACAACGTTCTATGAACCTGTTAATTACCAATTGAATGCCATGCCTGCAGGTAACCCCACAGGGACGTAAGCGTCACCGACGGGGAAAAAACGTTGCCAATCAGCTTTAGTTGCTGAATAGCGAATGGTTAACTTCCCTGAAACAGCAGAATACAATGCAATGTCATCTCTGCCATCGCCATCAAAATCAGCGGCAAAGGGTAACGCATCGCTTAACCCCTCAAACCAATTCTCAGATATCTCCAAACTCTGCGAGTTCCGGATAATCCAAACACCGGCAGAAGGACGCCAGACAGCCAGATCTGTTGCACCGTCACCATCATAATCCGCCGTCACCGGAATATCATCTTCAGCCAGGCCAAACCTTATTGATTGCACTTGCTCTGGGGCGATAGTACCGTTTTTAACTTTGCCAGAAGGATAAATATACCAGCGTCTCTCATCGGGATTCCGGTATGCTGCATCAGCAACACCATCACCATCAAAATCACCTAAAACCGGAATATCTCCTACTTTATAATTGGTTTTTACTTCAACAATATCAGATGTAGAAGATTGGCGAATAATCCAAATTCCTTTGCTGCTGCGGACCACAGCAAAATCTGTAATACCGTCTCCGTCATAGTCCGCCGCCACAGGATAATCATGAGTTTGCAAACCTAAGCTGACTCTTTGAATACCATCCAACTGTTCACTATTAAAGTTACTTTCGCTGGAGTTGAGTACTTGCCAACGTTGCTCATCGGGCACTCTCAAAGCCAGGTCGTTGAGGCCATCACCATCAAAGTCGCCAGTTACCGGAATATCCGTCGCGTATTCTCCGAATTCCAAATACCACTCTTGTTCTATTCCTGAAGGGTAGACTAACCAGGTTTTATCAAACGGAGCGTAAAACACCACATCAGCGCGATTGTCACCGTTGTAATCTAACTTCGCCCCTCGGTTGATATTATTAGTACTAATATGCAGCCTTGCCATTTCACCACGCAAATAATAACCATCCTTACGGATATCTGCGGTAAACCAGATATCCCCAGCAAATTGTGCCGTTTTACTGTGGCTAAGCCATAATTCTGAACCGTCAAAAGTTATCAAAGGCTGCTCTGCACCGACACGCCAGACACTATACAAAAATTGTTGGTCGCTAGTGGCCGGGTATTCTGGATTTATCATCCTGGAAAAATAATAAATGTCATCTGCAATTTGCTGAATACTCTGCAAGACAAAACTGTAATAATCGCCATTAAGGCTCTGCGCTATCGATTGGTTATACATGTCATCCATGTGATAAACAGAAAAACTGTATCCACTTTCAGCATCGACAGTTTCGTAAAAGAGTTTACCTCCCTGGCTCGCGTAATACCGAATCTCTGCCTCCAAAACGGGCTCCACATCTTCACTACCCGGCGTAACCTGCCACAAGGTTGATGAATAAGGCTCACCTTCATTGCGCAACAAAAACAACACTTCGCCATTAGTAAACAGGTCTTGTGCGCAACCCAGTTCTGTCACGGCCTGTGTAGTGGTATCGAAGCGCTTCAAATAGCCTTGCTCGGTGATCAAATACAAATCTGTTCCCACTTGCATAGATACGTTGCGGGTGTCACTCTCTAGTTGGGCTCCGTACCGCACGGAACTGCAATACTGTGTTGACTCAGAGGCTAAAAGTTTTAATTCTTGGGATACAACATCGTAACTGAACAGCCCGGGTCCCGCTTCGTTCTCGTGGGACAGAAACACCGTTTCCTCAAAAACATCAATAACCTTTCCCGGCCCGTTGTAGATCCGCTCGGCCAGACCCGTTTCGTGGTGATACTTTATGATTCGAGAATGAGGAACGCCGTCATGCCAGAAGCCTCTCTGGTAGTAAAGGACATCATCTTTTGCTTTGAAAAAGTTTAGCCAGGATAAGGACAGTTCGTTGATGGCATCAATAGCCACCACCGAGTTAGTTTCAGTATCGATTTGCCAAACTCGTCCAGCAGAAAAATAGACCTTATTGCCAATCACGGCATCGAACGAAACCTGATAGTGACTTACCCCCTCAGGCAACTCAAAAGGCAAAAGTTGGGGGGTCCCAGTCACGCCTGTTCGCCATATTTTCCTGTTTCCAATGCCCGACTCAGCAGCAAAGTAGTAGGCGTCAGAAGTCGCCAGCCCAGCCCTTGGGTACGAGGCGCTGTTTTCGTTGTCATTTAATATGAACAAGCGTTGTAACGACTGAGCTTGATCTACGCGCCAAAGCTTTACCCCCATACCCTCGGCGTAAGTGCTGAACAACAGTTCGCTATTCCCAGCAAAAATTTCAGGCGCTGTCAGTGGACGATTTTCGTTATCAAGTACTTTGCTGAGGTTGCTAGTATTTGCATCGAGCGCCCATAGCTGCATCGGTCCACGGTTAAATTGCGCTTGTCCTGACAGATATAACTTATCATCGATTTGTTTTCTTTTTCGATAATCAAAAAAACCATCTAATTGGCGAATAACAGACTCTTGCGGATCAAAGTGCCACAAATGGCCTCTTGTATGATCGCGTACAACAAAAAAGTACAGTTGCCCACTGAAGCTAACCAGATTGTTTATGCTTAATTCCCATGGCCAACAACTTGAATCCAGTACGCTGTCCTGGACAACGTCAGCGGTTATTTTCTGCTTAGACTTTTCGCTAATGTCATATTGCCAAACATGCAGACCTTGCTGCTCTTCGTTGGAAACATAGTAAATCTTGTTTTCGATAAGCGTTACAGATGTTTTTTTGTGAAAAGGAAAGAGGCCATCATCATCACAAACGCTGTAATGATTGAGGTCGGCGATCTTGTCCAGGCTTTCATTTGCAATGTTGTAATACCAAAGTTGCCCGCCCTGAGATAATCGAGTAGTAACAAACTCAAGTTCCACCACCATGTGTTCACCATCTACAGCGGCAATATGCGGTTTATAAAACTTCCTGTTTTGTTGCAGCAAGCTATTGAATTCGCTAACCTGGACTAACTGCTTTTCTTCCTGATGGTACTGATATACCTTTCTTTGCCCCCACTTATTGGTGGCTGTAAAATAAAGCTTGTTACCACTTGCCTTTAGCTCATCAATATCGCTTCCTGCAGCTCCGATATTGATGTCATACACTAATAGGTTTCGGTTTTGTTCCAAATCAGCTCGCCACAGTTCGCTACCATATTCGTCTGTTTGTGCAACGAAAAAAAGCTCTTCACCTGACACCGTGACATGCGATACATACTCAAACTCCCCCTCGAAAACCGAGGCACATAAGCACGCGATGTCAAAGCGCCAGAGACGTTTCTGTTGATTCCTGTCCCTTGCGAAAAAGTAGAGATTATCAGCGATTATCCGCAGGTCAGAGAAATCGGGCTGCGAGGAGCTAATACCATCAAGAGTCAGTGCCTGCTCAGCTTGAGTTTCAATATTGAGTCTTAACAAGCGATTACCCAAGACATTGTGGTTTTCCACGATAAAGATATCACCGCCCAGCTCAACGGCTTCAGAAACGGGCCTGGGATCAAGGGAAGGTTGTTTGTTCAAATCATAACTTGAGAAGCCCGGCTCAGTAGTCGTCGCCGCAGACCACATACTCAGTGAACAGAACACAATAAAAGTCAGTGCCTTAATCAAGCCTTGCCATGGATACCTGAGAGAAAAAATACATTGTAGCTTTTGATATTGCCTATCCCTAATAAACATATGCACTCCTGTTAGTAGTTCACAGTGATGACGATATCATGAGTCTTTTTATTCCCACCAATTCTTTATCTTATAAATTGTGACAAATGTCATCATTACATAGTGACAACAGCCTCTACTGAAAAACCACACAAATGCCCAAACTATTCATCACACAGCGAGGAAATAAGTATGAACAAGACAATAGTGACAGTAGAAAAGGTCTGCGTTAACTTCGATTCCACCAAAGCGATCGACAACGTTTCTTTCGATATCAATGCAGGCGAAGTACTTGCCCTGTTGGGTGAAAACGGTGCCGGAAAAAGCACGCTTATTAACTGTATTTTAGGGAGATTGAGGGTCAATAAAGGTTGTATCAAAATATTCGACGTTGCTCCGGGGGAGCAGCTGGCAAAGCAACGTACTGGTACGATATTGCAAAATGCCAATCTGCCTGACACCAGTACCGTTGAAGAGCAAATTACGCTGTTCAGCAGCTACTACCCTACCCCTATAGCAAAGGCGGAATTGATTAAACTCACCATGCTGGAAGGACTTGAAAAACGCCGCTTAAACACCTTATCCGGTGGTCAAAAACAGCGTCTTTTCTTCGCACTCGCAGTATGTGGTAATCCACAAATAATCTTCCTTGATGAGCCTACAGTTGGTCTGGACAGTAGCGCTCGTAGGGAGTTTTGGCAGTGCATCGAGAATCTAAAACGCAATGGGGTAGCAGTGGTTTTAACCACCCATTACCTGGAGGAGGCAGAAGCCCTTGCCGACCGTATCATATTGCTTAAACAAGGAAGCATCATCCATCAAGGCACGCCATCCGAAGTCAAAACCAAAGCTTTAGGGAAACGAGTCCGCTTTGCTTTGCATTCCCCACAGGAAATGTTTGAGGGGTGCTTATCACATTTACAGCAACAAAGTCCCAATGTCGCCATCAACAACCTGACGTATAACCGAGATGGAGTCAGCCTGATTAGCGCCCAACCGGAGCCTCTACTGGAGTTACTGTTTACGCAAGGGATCGCTATTTCAGAACTCACCATCGAAAGTGCTCGCCTGGAAGACGCTGTAGAAGTACTGAATCAACAATCAAACACAACCCAATTAGTATCGGAGGTAGCAGCATGATCAACTCACTGAGTGCTCAACAACTTATCAACACCTATCGACTTGAAGCACTAACTGATATTCGAAAAACCTTTCGCACACCGGGTTTTGTTTTACCTAGCCTGTTGTTCCCGGTGATGTTTTATATTTTCTTTGGCATCGTATTTGTGCCAGATGGAAATTCTGCTGTCTCTCAATATCTATTGGCTACCTATTGTGTGTTCGGCGTTATGGGGCCTGCACTGTTTGCCTTTGGTGCCGATGTCGCAGTGGAAAAGGACAGGGGTATGCTGGCACTAAAACAAATCAGTCCAATGCCCATCGCCGCTTATTTTGCAGCCAAGGTGGTTACTGCTATCGCCTTTGCCAGCATCATTATTTTTCTGTTGTTTAGTATCGCTCTAACTTTGGGCGGGGTAAGCATGGAGTTATGGCAATGGATGTGCACGGCGATCGTTTTGTTACCCGGCGTGTTACCTTTTTGCGCCTTGGGACTGTTTATTGGCTTAAAAGTTAAAGCGCAAGCGGCAGCAGCAGTGGTCAATTTGATCTATTTACCTATGTCTTTTTTGTCTGGATTATGGATACCGATAATGCAGTTTTCTGAGATGCTACAGCAGCTCGCTAAAGTGCTACCACCATTTCACTTCTCCCAGTTGGTTTTGAAAATCCAGGGAGCGGATATTGGTATGCCATGGTGGATACATGTCGGCGTGTTATTGGGTTACACTGCTCTTTTCGGCGGGTTAGCTTATCGCGCCTTTAAATCCATGGAAGTTCGCTAGCTTTTGGCGGCAAAAACAGAGTAAACAATGCCTCTATTGATTCAACGCATTCATCAGCGCCTGTTGCCCAAAGACTCTGATACAGGGTACCTGCCCTATTTTTGGCTGGTATACTTGATCATGTTTATTTTGCCTTTGAGTTTTGGTGACAGGCCCTTGTGGCATTACGCTGCAAGTATCTTGGTGTTACCCGTCTTTTTAACCTTGTACTTTTACACATTTTGGCAAACCGGGTCTCGCGCCCTGTTGTGCATTATCGCCATTTTGGGTTTAGGTTTGGGGACAGCTTGGTTCAATTCAGGAGCATCGGTGTTTTTTGTCTATGCCGCAGCATTTTGTGTACAACTGAAACAGCCTCGCAAGGCTTTAGTTATGGTGTTTTCCATCGCAACAGTTGCGGCTCTATACAGCTTTTTGATGGAGCTACCGGGATTTTTTTATCTGCCCGCAGTTGTTATTAGCATCCTGATTGGCTGCGTAAACATATATGAAGGCGAACTACGCCAGAAGAATCGGCTTTTAAAGCTATCCCAGGATGAACTGGCGAAGATGGCTGCCACTGCCGAACGAGAGCGAATTGCTCGGGATTTACATGACTTAATTGGCCACACATTTTCGCTAATTACGGTCAAAGCCCAGTTAGCTCATAAACTCGCTGATATTGACATAGATAAAAGTAAACAAGAGTTGAAAGACCTCGAGCATCTCAGTCGCTCAGCGATGGCAGAAATAAGGGAAACCGTGCACAATTTTCAGCAAAAAGACATGACCAGTGAGATAGCCAAGGCTAAAACGCTTGCAGAATCAGCAGATATAGAATTTAACGGTGAAATTAACGTAATACCGCAGCAGGAAAGCATCAATAATGCGCTCGCTTGGGTGATAAGAGAATCGTTCACCAACATGATAAAACATTCTGAAGCCACTTCTTGTCAGCTCAGTTGTAAGACAGCGGCAGGCCAATACCAATTGACCATTAGCGACAACGGTAGACCACAAGCTGAGATTACGGCGGGTGACGGACTGACGGGCATCAAGGAGCGCGTAACCGCCCTTGGCGGCAAGCTCACTGTGGCTACAAATGGTGGATTTTCAATTCAGGTGGAGGTGCCTTTTGCATAAAACGATAAAAATAGTGTTAGCAGAAGACCAAGCCATGCTGCTCGGTGCTGTGGCAGCGTTATTAGACTTAGAGTCAGATTTTACTGTAGTTGGACAAGCTAAAGATGGTGAATCAGCGTTGTCTTTGTGCATACAGCAACAACCTGATGTACTGCTGACGGATATTGAAATGCCAGAAATGACGGGCATTGAACTAGCAGAAAAACTACAACACTCTGGTTTCAACGGTAAGGTCATCATTCTGACAACCTTTGCTCGCAGCGGCTATTTGCGTCGAGCGATGGATGCGGGGGTAAAGGGTTATTTGTTAAAAGACACCCCTAGCGATGAACTTGCCACTGCCATTCGCAAAGTGGTATCAGGGCGCAAAGTGATAGCTCCAGAGCTGGTGATTGAGGCGTTTGATGAATTAGACCCACTCTCAGAAAAAGAGCGAAAAACCTTAAAATTGGCCGCTGATGGGCTGACTACAGAGCAGATAGCTGAGAAGTTATTTTTATCCAAAGGAACCGTGCGCAATTACCTGTCCAGCGCAGCGTCAAAACTCAACGCTCAAAACCGCATTGACGCGGCGCGTATCGCCAGACAAAGAGGTTGGTTGTAAAGCCCACTAAAGAATAGCCAAAAGCTACCCCAAGCTATGGTTGCTATTTACAAGCGTTTTACTCTTATTCAGACCTGCCAGAAGCCTAAGACATTGTCGAAAGAAAAAACGATATCATCACCTATCTTCATGTAAGCTAATTCCTACATTTCCGTCAGCAGACCACAACCAGCAAAACCCAACGCGTGAAAGCGTTGCAAAACAAGAAATATAATCCTTACATTTCAATTATCTACAATTAATCAAAGACAAAAAAATACTATTGTTGAGCTCATGTTACTGCAAATCCACACCATCACAAAAAGGTAAGTAATTTTTCCAAATCAAGTTCTGCTAACCTAGATTAAAAGCAGTTCCACCAAAGCAGTAATATGGAAAATACTAACATCAGAAATAGAGAGCAGATTTCAGATTGTGCGGAATCAGAACCGGATTTTGTTTATGGCTGTAAAATATTGCTTGTGGACGATCAACCCATCACCACCGATATGTTAGAGGCCATGTTCACCCCCCTGGGTTTTGACACTCTGGCCATTAATGACAGTTTAATGGTTTTAGATGCGTTACGAGAATTTGAAGCTGATTTAATCTTGCTCGATGTTGACATGCCCCATAAAACCGGGCTCGAAATCAGTACAGAACTAAAAAGTTCAAAACACTTTAGCCACATTCCCATAATATTACTTACCGCCATGGATGATAAAAACGCGGTTGTAAAAGGACTGTCCTGCGGCGTTCAAGACTACGTTACTAAACCGTTCCACAAAGCAGAGTTAACGGCGCGAGTCATCAATAATCTGCGACTCAAAAAACAACAAGACTTCTGGCGCTTAAATCACAAACTCATCAGGGAGCAATTTGATGCTTCCGGATTACCGTTGCAGTCAACCTTTCACCAATACCTGGAGAAATTTGCCACCCATAGCCACGAACCGCTGACCCTGGCCATTTTTAGTGTTTATGCCTTCGACGAAATCGCCGCATCGGTGAAAGCCAACAATATTAGAAGCACTATCAACAGTACAATTTACGAACGCCTGAATCAAAGCGACGCAAGGCAGGTGTTTATCGGTAACTTAGGGGACGGCAAATTTGGGGTGCTATTCCTTCAAAGCTCAAAGAATATCAATGCTGATTTACTGGAGTTACGGGAAAGTCTGGAGAGATATATTCTGATCTCTAATAGCCGAATTAAGCTCAAGGTAAATGTTGGTTTTTGTACAAGCCGATGTAACGCTGGAAATTGGCGCGAAATAATTGAAAAAGCGAAAATTGCATTACTTAAAGCAAAGCAGCCGGGTAGCCCGTCCATCGTAAAATACACCCCTAAAAGTCACGGGGAATTAAATGATAAATGGTGGGTTTTACATTACCTCGAAGAAGCAATTAACCAAAATGAGATAACAGTGCAATTCCAACCGCAATTTGATCTCTACAGCTGGGAGTGCACGGGTTACGAAGCACTTGCAAGATGGCATAGTAAGGTGAGAGGTGTGGTGTACCCCGACAAGTTTGTCCCGATTGCTGAGCAATATGGATTAATCGACAAACTCAGTTTTAAAATTTTTAATCAGACATTGCGTTGTATGCATACCTTACCCGGACCGAAAGTGGCGCTCAATATTTCACCTATGCAACTTCAAAATCCGGCCTTTCCCGTTTTATTAAGTGAATTATTGGAGAAACATGGCGTAAGCCTAAAACAGGTGGAACTGGAACTGACCGAATCAAGTATGATGGACGAACGGCTTATTGGCGTTGTAGAACGATTAATGAAAATAGGCTTCGATGTGGTCATTGATGATTTTGGTACTGGCTATTCCAATTTGAGCATACTCACCAAATTACCCTTTTCTAAAATCAAAATTGATCGCTCTTTAATTCAGCAAATTCATATATGTAAGAAGTCTGAAGCGTTAGTCGCCTCAATGGTTTCTTTTTGTGCCCAATTTGGTATGAAGATACTGGCGGAGGGCGTTGAGAACTCAGCTCAAGCTGACGTATTAAGGTCAATTGGGGTCGATGAGGTACAGGGCTTTCTATTCGGCAAACCCAGAGCCATGCCCGGAGGTAAGCACATAAAGGCCATTGACAATATTAAGGAGCCTTGCGCTCAGTGAAGCCGTTCCCCAAGGCAGATATCATAAATAAATTAATTAATTGAATTAAATCAATTTAAAGGTAATATTAAATACCGTTATTAGTTATTAAATGGATTTAAAATTGAATATTGACGCCACACTTTATGGGAAGGTCGTACTGGTTTTGGCCATTGTCATGACAATCCTGTGTTACTACCTTGGCAGCCGCAAAACCCATACTCCTAAACTGGTCGCAGCCATTGGTTGTGTAACCTGTATATTTCCTCCACTAGCGCTTGTTTACCTTGTTGTATTGGTGCTCAAAGATGATATCCGTGTTATCGAGTGACAACTGTAAGTGACGCCACTTTAGGTCAGGCTGAACTTTATTCTCAGAACTAACGTACAACTTTTGTCTTTTAGGTAGAGGTCAGTATGTTCAACTTATTCAATAACAACAGTAATTTCACCGAACAAATTCTTGAACAGAGTATTGATGCTGTCATTGCCATTGATGAGCACAACTGCGTTATGTTTTACAACAAAGCTGCGGAAAAGCTATGGGGCTTCGCCCATCATGAAGTCATAGGTAAAAACGTAAAGATGTTGGTGCCAGTTGAACATCGCAGTAATCATGACAATTACGTCAACCGCCATCGCTCTACAAATCAAGATAAACTAGTGGGTACCACCCTTGATCTTTACATCGAAACAAAAACTGGCCAGAAAGTCTGGTGCTCATTGTCACTGTCGAAATTTAAGGTGAATGGCAAGCAATGTTACTCGGCAATCGTCAAAGACATCACCAAAGAGAGAGAGCAAAAACTGCTTATAGATCAAACCCTAAACCAGTGTATTGACGGTGTTGTTACTATCGATGAAAACAACAACGTGGTGTTCTTTAATCCTGCCGCTGAGAAAATATGGGGGGTTAATAAAGAACAGGTACTAGGCAATAATGTCAAAATGCTAGTGCCTAAAGAAATCCGTCCCAGCCATGATGAAAAGGTCAACCGCAATCGCAGAACTGGCGAGAACAGAATTGTCGGTTCATCGCGAGAATTGCCGATAGAAACGTTCGACAACCGCAACATTTGGGTATCCCTTTCTCTTTCCAAAATTACCCTGGAAAGTAAGATCCTATACACAGCATTCGTGCGGGATATTACCGATGAATATAAGGCCAAAGAAGAAGTAAAACGACTATCCCTGGTAGCCAACAATACCAGTAATGCCGTAATAATCACCGATGCTAATGGCCTCGTGGAATACGTCAACCACGGTTTTTCTGAAATAACAGGCTATACGCTGGAAGATATCAAAGGCAAGAAGCCAGGAAGTTTATTACAAGGCAAGCACACAGATCCCGATACCATCGCCCGGATAAGTAAAAAGATTAAAGACAAACAGCCCTTATACGAAGAAATACTTAACTACGACAAGCAGGGCAACTCCTACTGGATTTCATTGGCGATTGACCCTGTATTTGATGCAAATAACAACCTGACAAACTTCGTTGCAATACAAGCTGACATCGATACGACCAAGCGTAGGTCACTGGAAAACGACATTAAGATGAATGCCATCAATGACAGCAGCTTAATGTTTGAAGCCAATCCGCAAGGCCACATTACCTATGCCAATAACCAGTTTCTTTCGACTTTGGGCTGTAATGACAAAGACGCAGCTAACGAACTACTGGGAAATATTGCCAAGCTTACAGGCGATGAAGTATGGGCAGACTTGGCAAAAGGGGAAGCGTTTAAATCAGACGTGAGCGTAAATACCTTGTCAGGTAAAGAACTCAAACTCACTTTAGAAGCTACCCCAATCACAGATGTCACCGGCAGCTTAACCAGTGTTTTGATATACGCTGAAGACATCTCCAGTAAAAATGCAGTGATCTCAGAAACTCATGAAGCCATGTCACAGGTTCTGGATCGCATCAGCTCCATAGTACAGTCAATCAATAATATCTCTAACCAAACTAACCTGTTAGCACTCAATGCGGCGATTGAAGCAGCCAGGGCGGGTGAAGCTGGTCGAGGCTTTGCTGTAGTGGCGGATGAAGTTAGAAATCTGGCCCAAAGCTCTACAGACTCAGCAGATCAAATCACCTCGCTGATAGAAGAAACCAAAGGCCATGTTGATCAGTTATCGCAATATCTTGGGAATAGTTAACACAAACTCGATAAAACATTCTATTTTTCAGACATATTTAGCCAGTATTTTGCGATTTAATATCGATTAAGTCATCGATAGTATGTATCTAAACAAGGTGCTTAAGAGGGCTTAGGTTATGTCTTTGCGAAATTCTGAAAACAACTATGGTTCTATTGCTAAGTGGATCCACTGGCTTACTGCGTTGCTGTTTCTGGTTGCTTATATCAGTGTCTATTACCGGCAATGGTTTACTGAAGCACAAACTCCAGAGAATTGGACAGCGTTGCAATTGCACCTTTCCTTCGGGGTTTCGATAGCTGTCTTGGTAATATTGCGCATTATCTGGAAGGTAGTTAATCCATCTCCAATTCCAGAGCCGGGAACGGCGCTCGAGCATCTGGCGGCAAAATTGGGACACATTGCCTTGTATGCCATCATGATAATCATGCCGATTACCGGTTATTTAGGTACAGGTGTTGCTACTGAGTTCTTTTATTTATTCGATATACCCAGTTTCAAAGATACTGCGTTTTTTGCAGAAACCTTTGGTAAACACATGGAATTTGCAGACTTTGAAAAGCCACTGGATTTTATTCACAAGGACATATTGGGTGCATGGCTGGTGTGGTTGTTGATTGTCGGGCATGCGGGTGCAGCGCTATACCATCACTTTGTAAAACAAGATCGCACTCTCAAGCGGATGACAACGGGAAAGTAGAGGGCATGGATTGGCGTTGCCCACTGCGGGCAGCGCCATTAATCAAAAAGTAAATCAGAGAGCAAATCGGTAAAAATATCTTCCAGCGTCACCAGATCAGAAATGTGAATGCGCTCATTAACCTGATGAATGGTTTTGTTGGGTACACCCACTTCCACAACTTGCGTATGCTCACTGGCAAAAAAACGTCCGTCAGAGGTGCCCCCTGCAGTAGATAGCACAGGAAAACGTCCAGTATTTTTGATGATGGCTTGCTCAACAGATTTAATCAGGCTGTTTTGCTGATCAACATGAGTAAAGTAAGGTACACAAGGACGCTCCCACTTGATATCAGCACTGGCCACCACAGCTTCAACCCTCTCCTGAATCAACGCTTCCAGTGACGCCATACTATACTCATGGCTGTAGCGGATATTAAAACAAATACTGCAGTTGGCGGGCACGATATTGTCGGTAAAATCGCCAGAATCAATGTGAGTGATTTGCAGGCTTGTTCCCGGAAAGTCATCGCTACCAGCATCGAATTTTATGGAACTAATGGCATCAATCACTTTTGCCATTTTGTGAATTGCATTATCGGCATATTGTGGATAGGCCACATGCCCCTGTTTGCCCTTAACCTGAATACGTCCGGAAATGGCACCGCGTCGGCCCACTTTGATGGTATCACCTGTGGTCAACTTGGCTGTTGGCTCACCAACAACAACGCAATCTACTTTTATATTGCGCTTATCCAGCCAGGCTTTGATCTCCTTACTGCCAAACTCCGCTTCACCTTCTTCGTCACTGGTAATGAACCACATGAACTTCGCGTTAAGGTGGCGAGATAGCCTGAATACTCGCTCTGATGCTGCGAGCATCGCGGCGACACCCGTTTTCATATCTGCAGCACCACGGCCAATCAACTCATTGTCCTGCACAACCGGTTCGAAAGGATCGCTGTGCCATTTTTCAACAGGACCTGGTGGAACTACGTCCGTGTGCCCGGCGAATGCAATCACACGGTCCCCTGCCCCAATTTCCGCTACCAGGTTTTTAACACCATTTATCTCAAATTGGTGGCATACAAACCCCAAAGTGGCGAGTTTTTCCGCCAACCAATCCTGACATCCTGCGTCTTCCGGTGTAATGGACCTCCTGGACATCAGCTCTAAGCTGTAAAGTATGGAGCGCGCATGCCCCGTCATGGCCTGACCTGGCAGCCCGTACAGCTCAGCTTGATGGCTTTGTCGAGCAACAATTTCTGACTTTTGCGGTGTAATCGGCATAGACATAAAAAGCGATCCTGAGATTAATAAGCTCAGTATTAGAAAAAAAAGTCATTACAATCTCATTTCAGATATGTAAAACTTTTTTAAAAACAACCACTTTTTTTGTCATTAAACGAGGATAAGGTTTTGATTAAATTTTTGTTTTTGATCCCGTTGTTGTTGTGCCTTGGTTGGTTTGTGTATCTTAAACACAACGGTTACACCCTGGAGCAGGGCAAGAAAGGTTTTATTTATATCCTGGTGATAAGTTCAACCATCGCACTGTTTTACGGATTGTTAATTCCCCTCACCCATTAAAAAAGGGAAGCCTGGCTTCCCCTTTTACAAACTAAAAAGAATTACGGCCCCACCAGTGCCAGCAAAATACCTGCAGCTACGGCTGAGCCCAATACCCCGGCCACATTTGGCCCCATCGCATGCATTAATAAAAAGTTATGAGGATTGGCTTCTAATCCAACCTTGTTAACCACTCGGGCCGCCATCGGCACTGCCGATACACCAGCCGCACCTATCAGAGGGTTGATTTTATCTTTGCTCAATCGTCCCATTAGCTTGGCCATCAGTACCCCAGCCGCGGTTCCAATTGAAAAGGCCACAGCGCCCAGCGCAAGAATAGCTAATGTTTGGGAAGTTAAAAACTGATCAGAAGAAAGCTTTGAGCCCACAGCTAATCCCAGAAAGATAGTGGTGACATTGATCAATTCGTTTTGTGCAGTTTTACTCAATCGCTCTACCACACCGCTTTCTCGCATCAGGTTACCCAAGCAGAACATGCCCACCAGCGGAGTCGCCGTTGGCAAAAACAAAATGGTCAAGCCCAGTACAGCTAACGGGAAAACTATCTTTTCTCGTTTACTGACGGTTCGCAGTTGTCGCATTTCGATTTTGCGCTCTTCCGGCGTGGTCAGTGCTTTCATTATTGGTGGCTGAATGATGGGAACCAGTGCCATATAGGAATAAGCCGCCACCGCAATAGCTCCTAATAAATGATCAGCCAATTGCGATGCCAAAAAGATGGCCGTCGGGCCGTCAGCACCACCGATAATGGCAATGGCCGCCGCTTCCTGCAGAGTAAAACTCAGCCCAGGCACCAGATTCAGTAAAATAGCACCAAATAGGGTAGCGAAGATTCCAAACTGGGCTGCAGCGCCTAAAAGTAACATGCGTGGATTAGCGATCAGCGCGCCAAAGTCGGTTAAAGCTCCAACTCCCATAAAAATTAATAATGGAAACACCGTTGAGCCGATGCCCACTTCGTAGACGTAATACAGCAACCCACCGGGTTCGGTAAAGCCGCCCAGTGGAATATTGGTCAATATTGCGCCAAAACCAATGGGTAACAGTAACAAGGGTTCATATTTTCGGGCGATGGCCAGATACAACAGCAAAACGCCGACGGCCATCATCAGTATTTGCCCTGGCTCAAAATTAGCCAGCGCAGTGGTTTGCCATAAAATTTGCAACTTTTCCATGGAGCCTGCTTCCTCAGCTAAAACTTAGCAAAGGCTGACCGGCCTGTACGGCATCACCTTCTTTCACCATAACATTGGCAACGGTACCAGCGTTAACTGCTCGCACTTCAGTCTCCATTTTCATGGCCTCCATGATCAATACCACATCACCAGCATTGACCGCCTGACCAACGGCAACATTAATTCGCACAATGTTACCAGCGAGTGGCGCATTTAGCGCCTCGCCTCCTGGTGTAGCAACAGAAGTCTGTGCCGCCGGAGCTGGCGCTGCTGAACTGGTGGGTGCAACGTCCGTTAAGCTACCATCAGGCGCCACTTCTACACGGTAGACTTTGCCATCAACGCGAACGGAATAGGCCTCTGCCTGGCCACTACCGGAAGCAACGATTGTTGGTTCTGCTGCAGGTTCACTACCAGGTGCGGGCTCAAAAGCATCTGGGTTATTGCGATTTTCAAGGAACTTTAATCCCACCTGAGGGAATAGTGCATAGGTAAGTACGTCATCAACTTTGTGCTCAGCTAATTGAATACCTTTGTCACTGGCAAGTGAATCCAGTTCGGATTCTAACTTTTGTAGTTCAGCCGCAATGAGATCTGCAGGTCGACAGGTTATTGCTTCTGTACCATCCAAAACTCGTGCCTGAAGCTGGGCGTTTACCGGTGCTGCCGTGGCACCATACTCTCCTTTGAGTACACCCGCAGTTTCTTTGGTAATACTTTTATATCGCTCTCCGGTTAATACATTCAGTACCGATTGACTACCGACAATTTGAGAGGTGGGCGTAACCAGCGGAATAAACCCAAGGTCCTCGCGAACTTTAGGAATTTCCTTGAGAACCTCGTCCAATTTGTCTGCGGCACCTTGTTCTCGCAATTGATTTTCCATGTTGGTTAACATGCCGCCAGGTACTTGTGCAATCAAAATTCGCGAATCAACACCTTTCAGACTGCCTTCGAACTTGGCGTACTTTTTCCTGACATCGCGAAAATAGGCAGCAATTTCTTCCAAAAGCGTCAAATTTAATCCGGTGTCACGTTCCGTTCCTTCGACAATAGAAACCATAGTTTCGGTGGCACTGTGCCCGTAAGTCATACTCATGGACGATACCGCCGTATCAAGCATATCAATGCCTGCATCAATGGCTTTTTGATAAGTTGCCGTACTCAATCCTGTCGTAGCATGGCACTGCATGGCAACAGGCACGGCGACGGTTTCCTTAAGTCGAGTGATCAACTCTTCACACTCGTAAGGTTTTAGCAAACCTGCCATATCTTTAATACAAATAGAGTGGACGCCCATGTCTTCCAACTGTTTGGCCATATCCAGCCACAACGACAATGTGTGCACCGGGCTAACAGTGTATGAAATCGTGCCTTGCGCGTGGGCACCAACTGCAATCGCAGACTTAATCGCAGTCTGCAAGTTGCGGATATCATTCATGGCATCAAAAATGCGGAAAACATCAACACCATTGCTATGAGCCCGCTCAACAAATTTTTCCACCACATCGTCGGCATAATGGCGATAGCCCAAAAGGTTTTGACCGCGCAAAAGCATTTGCTGCTTGGTATTTGGCATTGCCGCTTTTAATTTGCGGATACGCTCCCATGGATCTTCCCCCAAATAACGAATGCACGCATCGAATGTCGCGCCACCCCACGACTCCATGGACCAATAACCAACCTGGTCAAGTTTTGGTGCGATGGGTAGCATGTCTTCAAGACGCATGCGAGTAGCCAGCAAAGACTGGTGAGCGTCTCTCAATACCAACTCCGTTAAGGCCAGCGGTTTAGCCATAATAATTTCCTCTTCAACAAATGATGCAGTTTATTTTTTGTGCATTGGCACATTGAGCGTCGTTGATGCTTTATTATTTTTATTGTTTTTTATTTCGATACTGGTGCACGGCAGAGCTAATTGCGGCTAAGACTTGCGGACTAATCACCTCTGCTTGCGTCCCCGATACCTGAGGTTTTATTTGGGATTCTGGTGCATCGGGCAGCTTATTGCACACCCACTCAATAAGATGGATAGCGCCGATGAGTATTGTTAAAAAAACAAATACAACGGCCATCCCTACAAGGAGCAACCCCGCAGCATCGAGCAACACTGAATAAATATCGTCTGTCATAGATAACTGTTCTTTTTACACCAAACCTGAATAATAACCAGACAATCGCCTGAAACACAAACTCAAACTGCACAAAAAGCAATCACCATGCGACTTTTTATGCATTTTTTTAGCATAAGTAATCACGTACAAATCTTAATTTAATGCAACTTATTATGCCTTTTATCACTGAGTCTAGGACCGCCTTGTGGGTTTGGCAAACAAGCTGACAGGTGAACCGGAGATGCTGGCGAATCTGTTTTAAATATTTTGTAACAGCTCCACGAGTAATAAATTGAAACTCTGCATTACTATTGTTTGTCGAACTCAGTGTTTAACAAGCTAACAGGTAAGTGAATGAGTAAACTAAACGCAATATGGCAGGAAAATAAACTATTTTTATTGTTTATTGGTTTAATGGTGATGTTTCGCAGTGCGGTGGCTGATTGGAACCACGTGCCAACTGGCTCAATGCAACCCACTATTGAAATCGGCGACCAAATATTGGTGGATAAACTCGCCTACGACATTCGTTTTCCTTTGACCCACGTTTCACTACACAAGCTTAATGACCCGGCGAGAGGCGATGTCATTATTTTTGATTCCAAGGTATCTGATAAACGTTTGGTGAAACGCGTTATTGGCGTCCCCGGTGACCGGGTAGCAATGAAAAACAATCGACTCTTTGTCAATGGTGCTGCGCTCAAATACACCGCTGTTTCTGAGCAAGATGGTTTTAAAGTGCTAAATGAAGTCCTCGGGGAAACAACACACAAAATAAGAATAAGAAATGCCAATACCAGAGCTTCTAATTTCGCAGAAGTGACTGTCCCATCCGGACACTACCTGGTATTGGGCGATAACAGGGACAACAGCGCAGACTCCAGAGCTATAGGCTTTGTACCTCGCAACGAAATTGTCGGTAAATCAGAAACGGTGGCCTTTTCTTTGGATTACGACAATTACTATTTACCCCGCAGCCAGCGAGTCATCTCTCCGCTAGATGAAACGTAAACTCTCTGTTGAAACGGCCCTCAACAGGGCCTTACTTTTAATGCTAATATAAACCGTAATTATCCTTGAGCTAGTTATTCGATATGCGCCTGTATCCAATTAAATACCTTAGTGTGGGATTGTTGTGGGTTTTGTGGTCGAACTCTGTCATTGCGGCTCAGCAAGAAATACAATCTATTCAGCCTGAAACATATACCTTGGGCGTGCAGAATTTTGATTTTTTCCCCCATTACAATTTTGCTGACCAAGACAAAAATTCTTTTCTGGAAGAAGTAATCGCCCTGTTTGAGTTAAAAACAGCTATTGTGTTGCAACCGGTTGCTCTACCTACCAAACGACTGGAATACGCGTTTTTTGAAAGCCAGGAGGTGGACCTGATCTACCCTGCAAACCAGCGCTGGTACAAGGATAAAGCAGGTAGTGTAATGTACAGCGCCCCATTGGTAACTTCTATTTCCGGTACAATGGTGGCTGAAACCGGAATACCCCTGAAAAAGATCCGCGCCATTAGCATTCCCTTCGGCTTCACTCCGGTAAAATGGAATGAAGAACAGGAAGCCAGACAAATACAAATATTTGGGGTACCCGATGCCAAAATGGCATTGCAAATGGTGGTCAACAATCGAGTGCAAGCCGCTGACGTTGAATACAATGTTGCCGAACACCTCAACCTACAATACGGATTTGGTTTGGTACTCGATACCAACCTGCCGTTATCAAACCCTGAATTTCAATTTGCCAGTATCAAACACCCGCAGTTGATCAATCGATTGAATCAATTTCTGGCTGAAAATAAGGATGAAATTACTGCCATTAAACGTCAGTTACATATTAAAGAGTCGATAGCGTCGCTATATTAGTTTTTCGCCTTGCAAGTGCTCCCTCATTAGCGATACATTGCCGACCTTAGAAGGAGAACAATAATAATGAAACCCGTTTATCTTTTAATTCTAATCGTAGTTTTTTGCATTAATTTAACTGGCTGTGTCGCTGTAGCAGTTGTGGATGCTGCAGTAGGTATTACCACCACCGTAGTGGAAGGAACTGTTGATGTTGTTGATGCAGTCACACCTGATGTGTTTTCAGACGAAGATGATGAAGACAACGACGATGATGACGATGACGACGAGTAATAGTTACAAAGAGCAGTAGTTAGTATAAACCGTACATTTGCAAAGATTCTAAAAGCTTTTCCTGAGAAACGGGCTTTTTTATAAAATCCAACGCACCCAGCCCCAGTACTCTGTCGCGCATCTTAGGTTGCACATCGCCAGAAACGACGATAACAAAAACTTCGATACGCTCCGCCCGAATTGCCTCTAATACTTCAACGCCATCCATAACCGGCATGGTCAAATCCAGAAACAGAATAGTTATGGGTTTGGCCCGCAACAGCTCCATTGCCTCTTGACCATGGCTTGCCATATAGATCTCAGCGGCTAAGCCGTCAGGTAAACTGCGCTCTACCGATTTTCGACCAAGTTTTGAATCATCACAGATTAAAACGGGGAAACTCATACCTTATCAGGACTTCCATTATTGATTTATACCAATTCCAGTAAACATTTACTCTCCTCAGTGGGAGATGAAAAGCATTTAGGCAAGGCGGATGTTTGCAGGTCTAGTGGGCCTAAATCAAAAACATCCAACACCGTATAAATGCTTTTCAGCCCCATCGAAGACGCGCCTCAGAAACATTATTTCTTTGTTGTGCGAAGCTCACAAGACCACCAGTATTCTTTCATTCGCACGCCTCGAACTAATGTCCCTGAGGCTGCGCTGAGTGTGCAAATATTTACTGGAATTGGTATTATTACTATTATTGTCAGCAAATAGATGGACTGCGTTAACATACCAGCGGATTCTGACATGTCAATCGAGCAAGTAACCAATCAACAAATTGCCTACGAGATTCTGAAAGGATTTGAAAAGAGCTTCAGGCTATACAATCGCATCACTTCAGATGCCAAGAAACGCTTTGAAACTTCCCAGTGGAGGGCCTGCCAACAAGCCTCTCGTGACAGGATCTCGCTCTACGAAAGCATTCTCACCGAAACAGTAGCGCAAATATATACGCTTTTTTTACCACAACAGCAGCCCCCTGAATTCTGGCAAAGCTTGAAACAGGATTTCATTTTACTGCTGGATGATCATCCACAATTTGAACTGGCTGAAACCTTTTACAACTCAGTAATTGGTCGAATATTCAAACACCAGAGAATCGACGATAGTATGATGTTTGTGTTGCCCAGTCGCTGCTATTTATCAGGGGTGAACAGACCTCGAGTGATCAATATTTTTGATACCGACAAAACGGTTAAATCAACGCTGCAGCAGATGTTCACCCACTACCGGTTTAATGTACCGTTCGAAAACTATCAACGGGACTTGCATAACCTCACAAGCACTATTAAAGCGCGCCTCAGCTTCGAGCAACTAACCCAGGTTAAGCGTGTGGAAATGCTACAGTCTGAGTTTTTCCGTGGCCGAGCCGCATACCTCGTGGGCCGTATTTGCTTTGAGGATGGCTACAAGCCCTTTGTAGTGGCTTTGTTAATGAGTGAAGCCGGTGAGCTATATGTAGATGCCCTGCTTACTGAAAAACGCGATTTGAGCGTCTTATTTGGCTTTGCCCGCGCTTATTTTATGGTGGATACGCAGTATCCGGCGGAGGTAGTGGCTTTTTTACAAGAGTTGTTGCCCAACAAGAAGCACTTTGAACTCTACACGGCGTTGGGCTTTTATAAACATGGTAAAACCGTGTTTTATCGAAATTTTCTGCAGCACCTTGAAGAATCAGACGATCAGTTTGAGATTGCTCCTGGCATCAGAGGCTTAGTAATGATGTGTTTTCACCTCCCGTCTTACGGGGTCGTGATCAAAATCATCAAGGACGAGTTTGCAGAGAGTAAGAAGATCACCCGACAGCACGTT
The DNA here is from genome assembly GCF_056160305.1 of Planctobacterium sp. AWM4_229. NCBI lineage: Bacteria > Pseudomonadati > Pseudomonadota > Gammaproteobacteria > Alteromonadales > Alteromonadaceae > Planctobacterium > Planctobacterium sp. AWM4_229. The sequence goes on from NZ_JBSWWX010000007.1 coordinate 255,069, forward strand.
ATCGATTGCTATAAATTGGTGAAGTCTCATGACCGTATTGGTCGTATGGCAGATACTCATGAATTTGCTAACTTTAGACTGCCCAAAAATCGAATACATCCAGATTTACTACAAGAACTGCAAGACACTTGTGGCAATAGTATTGAGATACTGGAAAACGAGGTACTCATTAAGCACCTCTACATTGAACGTAAAATGACGCCTCTCAATATTTATCTTGCCAATGAAACTGACCCCGACAAAATACGCAACGCCATATTAGATCTTGGTTTGGCTATCAAACAAATTGCTGCCGCGAACATATTCCCGGGAGATATGTTGCATAAAAACTTCGGCATCACCCGTCATGGTCGCGTGATTTTTTACGACTATGATGAAATTTGCTACATGTCAGAGCGCAATTTCCGCAAGATACCGCAATCAGATGATCCCTATGCGATGGACACCTTATCTGTGGCACCCAATGATGTATTCCCGGAACAATTCGAACACTTTATTATCGGCAAGCGGGAACTAAAAGCCATTTTTAAGGAGTTACACGCCGACCTGTTTACCCCCGAGTATTGGCAGAACGTGCAAAAGCAAGTGGCTAATGGCGATATTATTCACGTTATCCCCTATCCGGAATCGGATAAATTTCAACGCTCGTAATCCACTGATTTGCTACCAGGTAGCCACCATTGCCATGGCTTGCCATAACATTAATAAAGATAAGACAAAGCCCACGCCCCAAAACAAACTGCGCAATACGTGCTGATCTAACCAATACATCAGCAAATAACAAAAACGCACAAAGACAAACCCCATGGCATAGTATTCAGTCAGCTGAGTAACGGCGTCCACAGCGACAACGGCCAGGGCACCGGGCATATACATGATTAATGCCTCAAAACTGTTGTAATGGGCGGCTTTACAGCGCGCGCCAAAACCTTGTAATTGGTCTTGTTGTTGCCTGGGGTTGCGATTGTCGTAGCCTTTAAGTTTGTGCATTTCCAATGCCAATGGTGCCTTTGCCAAAATAGGCATAAGTGTGGCGAGGAATAAACTGATTAAAACAATTTCCATAATTAAACGGGTCTCAATTTGAATAATGTTAAGCTAAGACTTAGCATACTCCTGAATCTCAACCGCCGCCACCAAGGTTATGTCAGTAACACCCGCTCTCACCTTTAAACTCCCTTCGCCTTTAACACTTTTACCAGTAGAGGTATTTGGATGTGATGACATTCAAATTCAGGTTAAACGCGACGACCTTATTCATCCAATTGTATCCGGCAACAAATGGCGCAAGTTGCAGGCACTGTTTTCTCCTTGGCCACCCGATAAATACCGCGGCATAGTGAGTTTTGGCGGTGGTTTTTCTAATCATTTACACGCACTGGGTTATGTGTGTAAACAACATAACATCCCGTTTATTGCACTCGTCAGGGGTGACTATCGCAACAACCTGTCCCCCATGCTAAAAGATTTAAGCACCTGGCAGGCTGATGTTCGCTGGCTAACCAAACAACAGTATAAGCAGCGGCAAGACCACAACTGGCTGAGCACGCAAATAGCACAGCTTGAAGATTATTGCGTTGTCCCTGAAGGCGGCTCTGGTCAGCAAGTACACTGGGGCATGACACAGCTCGTTCAAGAATTACCGGAAACACTGGATGAGATTATTTGCCCTGTCGCCAGCGGTGGCACATTGGCCGGAATAATACAGGCGATGTGGCAGCTAAAGCGTAAAACTCGTGTGACTGGCATTGCCGTACTGAAAGGCCAAAACTATCTGGAGGATCTGGTAGCCGCTTGTGTAACAGAGCCCCTGGCTTTGTATCATCCATGGCAGATACGGCATGAATTTCATCACGGTGGTTATGCAAAAAGCAATGCCGAGCTGGACCACTTTTGTCGGCAGTTTAGTGAAAAAAGCACAATCCCTGTAGAGCCAGTGTATAGCGGCAAGCTATTTTTTGCTCTGCAGCAGCTACTAAAACAAGGCTATTTTAAACCACGGAGTAAAGTGGCATTGCTGCACACGGGCGGTTTACAAGGGGCCAGAGTGTGAAAACAGTAAAGCCCCTTTATCAAAGCTTACTGCGCCTTTTGTCGCTTTGCTAAGCGGGCTTTGCGGGCAATAGCTTGCTGGCGTTTTCGCTCGGTATCCGCATATACCGCAGCACCGATAATACCCGCCTCGTTAAGCAAAGAGGCGGCCACTACAGGGGTTTTCACTGTAAGCTGTGATTCAAATTTTTCCATCTTCTTACTGGCACCTCCGCCTAAGATAAAAAGATCTGGCCAAAACAGGGCTTCCATAGTGCTTAAGTAGTGATTAAAACGTGGCGCCCAATGTTTCCACTTCAACTCTTCCCGTTTTCGAGCAGAATCTGCGGCGTAGCGTTCTGCCTCATGGCCATTGTCCAGGTGAATATGCCCAAGCTCTGTATTAGGTAACAACTCACCGTTGGTGAATAGTGCGGTTCCCAATCCGGTGCCAACTGCAACAAAGATGACAATGCCTTCTTTATAATCTTTACCTTTGCCCAACTTAAACTCAGCCATCCCCGCAGCGTCAGCATCATTAACACAATAGACGTCACACCCGGTGGCTTTGGCAAAGAGTTTTTCGATATTGGTATCAATAAAGGCGTCATCGACGTTTGCTGCAGTTTTAGCCACCCCGTGCTGTATCGCTGCAGGGAAGCCACAGCCGATAGGGCCCTTCCAGTTGAAATGGATTACCAATTCATTGATGGTAGCAGCAACCGCTTTAGGTGTTGCCGGTTGCGGAGTGGGTATCCGATGACGCTCCGTCAGCATTTCTCCGGTAACCGTATCCACGATGGCCCCTTTGATACCAGAACCGCCAACATCAACACCTAAAATTCGCATAAAGCTTCCTTATATCGTTATCAGATTTGAATACAACTATCTCTGTTAAAGAGTACAAGGTTTAACTGAATTCGCAAATTCGATGACAACTTCTATTGCTTAAGCTCCTGTGTCGTTCCCGTCTCGAGTACTTCAATGCTATCCCCTTCCTTGACACCATTTGCAGCGAACCAGCCCTCATTCATTTCCAGAGCATAAAGCACAGGCCGGGAACTGGGAACAGAAGTCAAATCCAGTGGCTGCATTTGCTTGATATCAACAATTTCACCATTCTGCTTAAAAAACGCCACATCCAAGGGAATTAAGGTATTTTTCATCCACATGGATATTAACCTTTCGCGGTCGAATTTAAATAACATGCCACATTGCTGACAAAGCTCAGTGCGGTGCATCAAACCTCGGGCTCGCAAATCCCAGGTATCGGCGTATTCAACCTGCAATTTTTGGCCATTTATCAGCAAAACAGCTCGCTTAAATTGAACCTCCTGTAAAAGGGGTTCTTGCCCGGACAATGATAAAAAGCTCAGCATTCCCAAGAACACCAACATCAAGAAACTGGACTTGCGCATTATTTTCACACCTGTTTACGTTGTAATATTTAGAAATTCGTTATTATTGCTCACTAACATCTATCTGCTCTGGCAAGTATTCAAGGCACACTTTGTCTCCGTACTGAATCCCCTCAACCAGAGGACAAATCACTTCCAAAAGCTGGTCATTGTGAAAGTGCTGAGTTTTTGTCTCTGGGTGCGGGTAATACACATACCCCTTCACAGACTTCCCTCTAAACACCAACTTGCAGTCAGCAAATGAAAATGTTTCGGCATTAAACCCGGTAATCCATTGCAGTCGCTCAAAGGTACAGGAAGGACGCAGCATTTTAAACTTGTGCGGCGTTATGGCGATGTTTAATGTGCCGGGAAAGCAGTGGCTCAGATCCAGCCCCAGCTCTTTGAAAAATGGCATCTGCAAAGGAATGCTACCATCGGGATAGGGGCTGTCTTTCGCTTTCCCGGAAGCCACCTGATGGCCCTGAGTAACAACACCTGCAACAGACCTCCATTGTGCCATTGTTTATTTACCTGAGGTTGTAGAACGAGATAACCTCAGTAAGTCTTCCCCATTAATACCGGATTGACGATTACCAGATTCCACTTCGTTTATGAGACGTGTAATGGCTCGATTCGCCGGTGCTTGCATGCCTTGGGATTCGGCCAGACGAGCCACCGCACCATTGAGGAAATCAACTTCAGTCTTTCTGCCGCCTTGGACATCCTCCCACATGGAAGAGCGAGCCTGAGGATCAATTGCCAACATTTTTTGGGCAATGAGTTTAAACAGCCAATCGGGTAACTTTAGTATTCTTGGTATCATACCCGGAGATACTGCAGTTAGTTTGGCCAGTTCAATATTCATGGCGCGGCAATACGCCAGTAATTCCAACTGACATTGCGCTAAAACCAGCCGATAAGCTCTTTGCTCTAGCTGTGCTTTTAAAGGAATATCCGAAAGCGCATTGATGGCGTTATTCAAATTTAACAACAACTTGCCCCATACGATGGCGGTCAAGTTTTCATTCAGCTCGCAGCCCAAACCATAAGCTTGCCAGGCTTGCTGCAAAGACATCAAGCTAGAATAAATGGGCAAATGCAATGCGCCTTCAGTAGCGCGATGAAAACGTGCCCCTTGTGACTGCACCACATTAAAGGGTGTGATACCGGTTAATACTTTGTGATTTGGCAAAGCTTGTTGCACCAATTCAACAGCGCCGACACCGTTTTGCATACACACAATTAAAGCCGAAGGTGAGGCGAATTGTCGCAGTTCAGAAATTGCGGATTCAATCGCGGTGCACTTAAGTGTGACCAGAATAGTATCCGCTGTGCCAAGCACCTCTGGTGTGGTGGCAAAAGGCACATCTTCAACGCAGTCGTTGCGACCTTCATAATCAGATAAATAAATACCGCCTGCCGACTCAATTTCATCCTGAAGCCGCTGTCGTCCCAGCAAACAAACATCAATCTGCTGCTGGTGTAAAATGGCACCAATATAGCACCCGATAGAACCGGCACCGTAAATTACAGTTTTCAACTTCGCTCCTTAATCATTTCAGAGAAGCATGACTTAGCATTAAATTTTCACCAAGATATCATGCTTATGCCAATTCATTTAGCGCTTCATTCTCCCCGTCTGCTTTTATCGGCACAGTAAGAGTATCGTTTTAAGTGACTTTTTTGCTGCAAAAGAGAATAAATTTTCACCCACACACGTTAAGCTACCGGGAACAGCAAATACCTCTGCTCCACTTTAAGCCGCAAAAGACAAGACCGTTCAAATAAAAGGAGAAATTAATTGAACAGACTCACTAAACATTTAACTATTTTAATTGCCTCTACCCTGTTTTTTGCCTGCAGTTGGGACGGAGATGATCCCGGAGAGAATCGGCTACCTCGAATCGCCGCAATCCCCCTAACCCAAATAAATGAAGGCGAAGCAGTCACTATTGAGATTGAAATTACCGATCCAGACAATGACGAGTTCGAAATTACCTGGCAACAAATCTCCGGACCAACAGTTGAATTGGCAGGACACACAACGGATACCCTCTCGTTTACTGCCCCCTCTGTCACACTTGAGCAAAATATGATTCAGCTAGAATTCGAAGTTTCAGTGAGTGATTTCGATGTTGTACCAACTACCGCAACAGCTTCAGTAGAAGTTTTTGCCACCGAGTCTTCGCCTTTGGTGTCCTTTGATTCAGACACCATTGTCACCTACCCGGTGAAAAAAGCCATATTGGATTGCGAGGTTTCCGATATTGATGGACAGATCGACACAATATCCATTACTTCGACTCAAGGAGATCGCCTCGATTTTGAGGGATGCCCACTGCATCTTGATCTGAGGGGCTTTGAGCCTGGCTCAATGCCGCAATATATAGTGCAAGTAACAGACGACGATGGGCTGACAGATGAGGCGAGTCTCACCATCCAATTGTTGGCTTTACCCAAAATCAGTGATACCGGCATTTCCACCTGTATTGATGAAGTTGCACCAGGATTAACGAATGCCTCTTCCGGTCTTGATTGCTCGAAAGAAGTTGACGATGAAGGAGATCGAATCCCCAAAGGTCAGGACGGACATATCGGCTTGTCTGCACGTCAATATAATTTGTTGAACGATGGTTTTCAGTACACCAAGCTAGACGCTGCAGGAAATGAACTATCGGACGAAGCGACAACCTGGTCTTGTTTGAAAGACGAAGTAAGCCAATTAGTATGGGAAGTTAAGAGCAATGATGGTGGGTTGCAAGACATAGATAACACTTACGCTTGGTTCCCGAATCAAACAATGCTGGAAGCTGGCGTAGAAGGTACCGAATCAGCTGGAGTTTGTACTCTTGAAAGTTGCAACACGACGGCGTACGTAAGTGCCATTAATGCAATTGCGCTTTGCGGTCGGAGTGACTGGGATTTGCCCAGCATCAACGAACTCAATAGTCTTGTAAATTATGGAAAAATATCCCCAGCTATATCCAGCGATTGGTTTATCAATGAAGGCATGGGCCAAAACGTGTGGTCAAACACCCCCATTATTCCAACCGAGCACTTTTCAGGTTTTATCAAAATAGCTCAATTTCAATCAGGCAATATTGCCATGTATAGACATGACAACGCTTTGAAAGTTCGTCTGGTTAACCGTAACTTTACGCAATAAGGATTTGCCCAACATGAATAAACTGACAACTTTATTATGTGCACTGCTAATCAGCCATTTTACTCAGGCACAATCACAACAAACATGCTTAGATGCTGTACCAGCATCAACGCCAACAGAACAATTCATCATTCACGATAATGGCACGGTAACCGACACCAGTACCAATTTAATGTGGCAAACCTGTCTCTACGGCGAAACCTATGCCAATGGTACTTGCAACCCAGCAGGCGTAGCGGCTTACTGGAATGAAGCATTGGATATTGCAGAGAATGCTCAATACGCAGGTTATGATGACTGGCGCGTGCCAAATATCAAGGAGTTATTGAGCATAGTAGAAAACCAGTGCGTAGATCCCGCCATGAACCTCAGCGTTTTTCCTGGTGCAGTGGGCACAGCACTGTGGAGTTCATCCCCATTTAATGACAGCAATGAAATCTGGTTTGTATTTATGAACAGTGGCGATACCTGGCATGACGCTGAAGAATACGAACCATACGCCTTTAAATTGGTGCGAGACACAAACCCATAGAGCGAAAACAATCCATTATAAAACCAAAAAGACTGTTCAAAAAACGCGATGCTTCCTGCATCGCGTTCTCACATAAAATTACTCTTTAATCGCTGTGTAGAGTTCCCTGACGTTGGCACAAGAAAAACGCACCAGTAATGCCAATGCGATTAAGCCCAACAGCCAATACAGACTTCCACCTGAAGAACGCGGCTTTTCGACAGTTATTTCTATTGCTTGTGCTGCACTGCTAGTTTGTCCGTCATCTGCGCTTACTTCAAAGCGGAACAGGGTATCTTCACTGACATCTGGCGCAGTAAATTCGAAGCTCTGCTCGTTACTTGCTATCGGCACTATCAATCCAGCAGTCTGCACAATAGAAAAACTCAGCGCATCACTATCCACATCAATAGCCTGTGGAGCTATCACCACAGTTTGCCCTGCACTGACAGTTTGAGGCGAGAAAGCGGCGAGTTCAGGGGCATCGTTAACAGCTAAGACATTAATGTTTACTTTAGCTTCAGCTGAATAATGGCCAGCCCCATCGGCGATGCGATAGGTAAAAACATCATCTCCGAAAAAGTCCGCTTCAGGCTGATAAATCACCTGCCCTTCGTTAATCGAAACTGTGCCATGAGATGCACTATTGACTACCTCGATTGAGCTCATATTCAATCCTCCGGTCGCCTCAACCCTTGCAGTTGATATAGCTTTGTGGGTTTGTTGCAATTCTAATTCGGAGGTCAGGGTAACGGCACTGTAGCTGATATCATTGGCTGCAACGTCAATCGTTATACTGCTATCTTCTTCTACTTCCCGAAAATCCTCCTGTGCATAATCTTGTCCGTTGACAAGCGCAAGCTCAGTGTGAATCTGCACCTCCCCCTCTTCAGTGGCTAACAACTGCAATGCCATACCGGATGTGGGCACAGTGCCGACGGCCGGTGATGACTCATCGTAAAAGTAATAACTGTTGCCAATAGTGCCGTCGCTATTCTCCGCACCAACTGTCAAAAATGCCGGTGTCTCAGGGATGGTAAGGTAATTGAACCAGATATTGTCGCTGTTTTCCTGGATAATGATCTGGAAAGTGAAGCCAGTGTTTAGCGGCTCTTCTACGCCAGGTGTTGTGGGCTCATCCTCTTCAGGAAAGTCGTCTTCCGGAAAATCATCCTCTCCTTCCCCCAGCTCATTGGGATTGTAAAGCGCTACATTATCCCACTCCACCACGAGATAGTTGTTATCGTCAATAACCCTAATAGCCGCGCGCAAATACCCTGCTCCAGTATCGCCCGGTAAGTCATTATCTAATAAGTCGAACTCCGTCCAGAATGGCGCAATGATGTTATTGAGATTGTCAGCCTGTGGAAAATGCTGGTTAAACAAAGCAGTAAAAAAGCCAAAATTTCTACTACCGGGCACCACGAAACCATTGTCTGATATCGTCAAAGTCTGGTAGTCATCGCCGTTAAACTTAAAATCAAATTCAACAATGGTATTAAAACCGTTACAACCATCCGGACAAGGCAATGGCGCCACATCGGCAGCGGAAAGCGTGAAGTCATCCCACAACGCCTGCTGTTGCAAAGTCATGCTACCCGGCTGCAAAACTCCCTGCCAGTACAATGATTTTCCATCTTCAGACAGCGTTAACTCTGTGGTTTCGGCATTCTCCAGGGAAATACTTTCAGTCCCCGTCACGAAGCGTGCATTCTCAGGCGCACTTAAGGTGGCACTTGCTTGTGAACTGGTGCTGATATTACGGATACGAGTGGTAAATTCGATGTCATTTTGACTTTGTAAATCAATACCATCGTAACTCACCAATAAACTGCCCTCATCGCTGCTATCATTCGCGTAAATAACCACTGGCATGTGTTGCTGCTCACCATCGACATTAGTGGCAGTGAGCCTTCCAAACACCCATTTATCATACAATCTATGTTCTGGATTGGCTCTTGAGGCATCCACCACAATACTAATATCAGCACTGTCGTTTTCTTCCCCTGCCGCCGCCAGAGTGATACTTTCTGGTGATACCTGCCCTTGTGTTTCGCCATCAAAAAATTCGATTTCCAGTTGCCATTGCTGCGACTCGTCAGTTTCATTGTTCAGTGTATTTTGATAACTACAAGTGCCAATACATGCTGGAGACGACCACGAAGGCGAAGCAAAACGCAATTGGCTATTGAGTGCAGCGAAAGTATCTAAACGACCGGCCCCTTGTTCGAAAGCATTGGCGGGATCAGTTCCTAACCAGGTTTCAGTTGCAGATGTGGACATCAAAGCCGATTTTATTTGAGCGGGAGACCAATCAGGATATTGCTGCTTCAACAGTGCCGCGGCTCCAGTTACCTGTGGTGACGCCATACTGGTACCGGTAAGCATGGCAAATACTGCTGATGGGTCGTCATTACCACTTCTGAGCCCACCCGGTCCGTCCGGGAAAGGATTAAATACAAATTCATCAGGAGAATAAGCAGATAACACATGAGTACCCGGCGCAGCTAAATCTGGTTTAAGCACGCTTGGATCATTATTTGGCCCTGTAGAGCTGAACGGGTTAACAATGTCTACATATTGACTCTCAATACCCTGCTCAGCTTCACTGCTCAGGGTAAGCGTGTAATCACCTTCGTAAGCGTCATCGAAAATCTGATTACCATTTTCCCGGGAGAGGCCAAATACAGGAATACTGTATTGTCCTTCAAACGGAATGAAGGGTTCGTAAGTTCCCATGCCAAACGCTCCGGCTTGATAAATGAGCACCGCTTCACCGCCGCCATTTTTGATGTTGTTAGCCACCTCTTCCACGGTGCAAAAAGGTCGGTAATCCACCAAAACTATGGCTCCCGTAAAATAATCGGTATCCAATGCCCCACAGCCGGTATCATCCAATGGACTGAGGCTGTTTAAAGACATCAGTTTAAGTTGCAGTGGCGCTTGCAACTGATCGTTACTGCCCTGATAGGCAAGGAAACTTTTGCCATTCACTTCCAGGCGATGACCGATAAAGCGGCCGTGGGTAGTATTGGCCACTGCGATACCAGACTCAATACAAGCGGGACAATTAATGGTGGCACCGGGATGTCCCGTATTGCCAGCCGCATTCACTACCACAATCCCTGCCGCCTCGGCACTGGCAAACGCCTGATTGTAGATAGACGCAGCCGGGTCTTCCCCACTGCCCGCCCCCCAAGAATTGTTGATCACGTTCGCGCCGTCCAGAACTGCTAATTCAAGGGCTTCAAGCAACATGGTATCGGTACCAAAGGCCACGCCCAAATCACTCATATACAGGGCTTTATAAATCATTAATTGTGCGCCGGGAGCGACTCCTGAGATATCCAGAGTGGCTTTGTTGAATTCAATATTCACGGGATTGCCAGCAGCGATACCGGCAACGTGAGTACCGTGGCCATCAAAACCCAAAGGCGATGAGTACTCTCCAGCGTACACTTGCATACCGTGTTGAGCGGGATCAATGGCACGGGCCACCACTAACTTGTTATTACAAAAATCAGGCTCCCCTTCTGCTGCGCGACAATAGTCGGGGTTGTTATTTAAGTGGGTATTTTCCGACAAGTCCACAGCAGCAAAGCCCGTATCACTAAACATGGGATTTTCAGGCCGGATCCCGGTATCAACCACGGCTATTTTAATGCCTATACCCGCCTCACTTTGCCCACCAACGGATTGCCACGCCTGGATAGTTTGGGTGACCTGGTGACTGGCATCTAAATCCAGATAACGTTTCCTGACGGGATAAACAGCTTTAACTTCGGGTTGAGCACGGAGCTTATTTAACTGTGTGGCATTGAGTTCAACCTGAGCGCCATTGAACAATATCTGGTGTAATGTATGAACCTTCATTTCAGGAACTTGTGAGCTAATCCGGGCAAGTAAGGACTTTTGTTTGACGTGTAGTTGTTTTCTTAGAGACTGTGCAGCTGAGCCAGACACGCCTTGCTGTTTCGCTTGTGGGTTGCCACTGCTGGTCAAACTTTTAGCCACTGGTGCATCAAAGAACTCCAGCAAAAAACGATTGGCCACCAGTTCCGCGGGTCTGTTATGAGCGAGCTGTCGGATGTTTTTTTGCGTTACTTGCCCCTTACCCGTTGCAGCGGGCTGGGCGAAGCTTTGTTGTTGTAGTTTAACTGGCAGCAACTGTTGCTGAACTTTTGCAGCGCTTACAGGAGCAGCCAAGGCTGCAACACTTGAAAGCATCGAGCTCAATAACAGAATCCTGAACCGGTTAACACTAATGTATTTATTCATTCTTTTGTTCCTGAAAATTTCCCTCAGGCAAAATTATGACCAAACACATTGCTTAAAGACTCGCCATAAATGTTTAGAAATGTGATAAAAAGTAATCGATGCTCAATGCCTCATCATGGCCTGCAATCTTCTCCCAACACTAAGCCGAAACCTCTTTCACCCCACTAATTTCATTTCGCCATGCTGTTTATTGGGTAATTTTTAAAACCATCACTCAAATTTCAACTAAGCTTTAATTTGGCATCAGGAATATATGAGAAACACTTATGAGCAACTACATTCTGGGTGGCTGGACACAATCATTGAGTGAACGCCCTCCTGCAAGCTTTAGCTATACCATGTATGGCATGATCACTAATTTAAGCGGACTGACTTCTGGCACTGAGGCGAGTCCTGGCTGGAGCCCATCTCTAAGAACGCCTCCTCAAATAACCAACGGCAAAACACTATGGACCTACGGTGGCGGCCTGTGCTCACCTGATGCAATGCCCGAAAACGAGGGACAAATAGCCGACATTGTCTCAGCCACAAACAACCAAGGCTGGCAGGGGGTGGATTTTGATGATGAGTGCAACATGAATATTGATAATCTAATCACCACCATGCAACGCTTAAAACCAAAACAAACCAGCTATACCTTCTTAGCTGGCTGGGACTACAACAATCCCCTGGTTTCTAGCAAAGGGCAAAATATCAATGCCGCAGTGCAGAAGATCAGCAACACCGGCGCAGCTGATCGCTTTATCCTTATGTGCTATGCCTCGGCTATGTGGTCACAAGCAGATATTGAGGCCAATGTTGCTCAGGCTATCGATCGCACCATCAATGACAACGGTGTATCGCGCAAAAAAGTGATACTTGCTCTGACCCCAAGAGGGCTCAATAGCTGGAATCTGAATTTCTTTTTACAACAAGTATTGCACTTCGATATTGGTGGACTGTTTATCTGGGACTTTCCATCGCTATCTGATACTCAGCTGCAGACAATCCAAAACCAGCTCCACATAACAGAGCAGACCAATACCTAATGTCAATTATGATGGCAAACAATATTTTTTTACCTTTGATTTTAATTAAAAAATATTAACTACATTTAAACTTTCAAAGTACAGAACAGCAACCCGCCTAAAAGCGAAGGATTTAAGATGGGATATTTCACCAGGATTAGAGCCACAAAGGCAATATTAGCAGCATCGGTACTCAGTGTGTCTTTGCAAGTAACCGGGGCATCTCCTGAACGAGTTGAATTGGAGCAAGGCTGGACGCCTGAAATACGCGAACAATTCTGGTTTACCAGTCAGGGTTCTCAAATTATGCCTTACGACTGGTTTTTGGCACTGGAACAGCCCGATAATCAATCACTATTCCGAGATGACAGCCATTTCGACATGCTAGGGTATTTGCCAATGCCCGCTTCAAAGCTCAACCCGGACGCATTACCAGTGGGTTTTGTCAAAGCCTCTGACAAGGATTATCCGGCAGGTTATGTCGGTATGACATGCTCGGCATGTCATACTAATCAACTGGATTATAAAGACACAAAATTCCTCATTGAAGGTGCGCCAACATTGGCAAATTTCGTGTTATTTTTTGATCGTCTCGTAGATAGTCTCAATACCACCTATATCGACGATGCCAAATTCAATAGGTTTGCCCAGCGTGTTTTGGGTAATAAAGACACCCCGTCAAATTCCGAAAAGCTACGCAATAGTTTGCAAGAAGTCGCCCTGGCCGCCACTGAGCGACGTAATGTGAATGCCTTACCAGAGCATTATCCTGAAAACTTCACCAGTTACGCTCGCCTGGATGCCTTCGGAAACATCCAAAATGCCGGAACGGCATTTGCGCTAAGCGATTTAAATAATCGCAATACGCCTGACGCCCCGGTTTCCTATCCATTTCTGTGGGGAACCCATCAGTCAGACGTGGTGCAATGGAACGCTTCGGCTCCCAACACCCCTGTTATTGGGCCATTAGTGCGCAATATAGGCGAAGTGGTTGGGGTCTTTGGCAAGCTAAGCATTGAAGAAAGGCCATGGTGGGACATTCGTCGCTATTTTGGTTTGGACTTTAAATACCATTCTAGCGTGGATATCACCGGATTGGGCATGCTGGAATCTTGGGTTAAAACACTTAAATCACCACAATGGCCAGCAAATGTGCTGCCGGGAATCGATATTGAAAAAGCGGCTAAAGGCGAAGCGCTCTATCAAGCAGAGTGTTCATCCTGCCATCAAGTTATCGCTCGAGCCGATGAATACCAAAGGTACGATGCCATAAAAACCCCCGTTGTTGAGGTGGGCACCGATCCTCTTACTGCATGGAATGCCTCCTGTCATGAAGCGGATAGTTTAATTTTAGAAGGTTCCAAGGAGAAGATTGTCGCGGGTCAGAAGTTTGGGGAAACTACGGCGGCCATCAATGTCCCTGTTAACGGCGTAGTGGGTATGGTGTTAAAAGATCCGGTCACAGCACTTAAAGCGGGTCTGATTGCTGAGCGAGTCAAAACCGGTGATGGTGTCGTATTAAAGTCTAATGAAAAGTCAACCGAGCCGACTTATAGCCTCGATGAAGAAACCGCAAAGTCTTTGTTAAACCAACACGTACAGAAAAGAATAGCCTTAGCACCTGATAGCGACTCGAATAAAAACAAAAACCAATCAGAGTATGCCAACGACGCCTGTCCGAACGGCCTGGATGGCTTGGTATATAAAGCCAGACCATTAAATGGCATCTGGGCTACAGCGCCATACCTGCACAATGGTTCAGTACCAAACCTGTGGCAGTTGATGCTTAAGCCGGAAGAGCGGGTACAACAATTCAGCGTGGGCAGCCGGGAATTTGATCCGGTCAATGTCGGTTATGTTACTGACGAAGGCCCAAGTATATTCCGGGTTACGGGTCCTGATGGCAAGATTTTCCCGGGCAACTCCAACCTGGGTCACGACTATGGCACGCATTTAAATGAACAACAAAAATGGCAAATCGTAGAATATATGAAGACCCTGTAATACCAATTACTTCCCTCCAGAAATGAGGGAGCAGCAATAAAAACACAAAAAAGCCGGACTTAAGTCCGGCTTTTGCTGTTAAATGCGCTCAGTCAATTAAGACAGATTTAGCGTTGGAATGATGTTTTCCTTGGCTTTTTCTTCAGCAGCTTTAAAGTCGGGCATCTGATCAAAGTTCAGATAGCGGAACACTTCAGCACTCATCGACTGAATCTTACTGGCGTATTCCATGTACTCGTCTGCCGTTGGGATCTTACCAACTATAGCACCAACAGCTGCCAACTCGGCAGAAGTCAGATACACATTGGCACCATCACCCAAACGGTTCGGGAAGTTACGTGTAGAAGTAGACAATACCGTCGCACCTGCTTCAACACGTGCTTGGTTACCCATACACAGTGAACAACCAGGCATTTCTGTGCGCACACCAGCACGGCCGTAGATGTTGTAGTAACCTTCTTCCATCAACTGGGCTTTATCCATCTTAGTCGGTGGAGAAATCCACAAACGTGTGGACAGCGGCGCCTTGTTTTGCTCCAGCAGTTTACCCGCAGCGCGGAAGTGACCGATGTTGGTCATACAAGAACCGATGAACACTTCGTCCACTTTATCACCAGCAACATCAGACAGCGTCTTGGCATCATCTGGGTCATTTGGACAACAAACGATAGGCTCTTTGATGTCGTTCAAGTCAATTTCGATAACTTCGAGGTATTCAGCATCATCATCAGCACGCATCAATTCTGGGTTAGCCAGCCATTCTTCCATCTTCTGAGCACGGCGCTCAAGGGTACGCGGATCGCCATAACCTTCATTGATCATCCAGCGCAACATGGTGATGTTAGAACGCAAGTACTCGCTGATAGACTCTTCAGAAAGCTTGATAGTACAACCAGACGCAGAGCGTTCTGCAGAAGCATCGGACAATTCAAACGCTTGCTCAACCGTTAAGTCTTCCAGACCTTCAATCTCCAGAATGTTACCGGAGAAGATGTTCTTCTTGCCTTTCTTCTCAACCGTTAACAAACCTTGTTTAATAGCATATAACGGAATAGCGTGTACCAGGTCACGTAACGTGATACCAGGCTGCATCTCACCTTTAAAGCGTACAAGTACGGATTCAGGCATATCTAATGGCATTACACCGGTTGCGGCTGCGAAAGCCACCAGGCCAGAACCTGCAGGGAAAGAAATACCCAATGGGAAACGGGTGTGAGAGTCACCACCAGTACCCACAGTATCCGGCAACAACATGCGGTTTAACCAGCTGTGGATGATACCGTCACCCGGGCGCAAAGATACGCCGCCACGGTTCATAATAAAATCAGGCAGAGTGTGCTGAGTATCGATGTCTACTGGCTTAGGATAAGCCGCAGTGTGACAGAATGACTGCATGGTTAAATCTGCAGTAAAACCAAGACAAGCAAGGTCTTTCAATTCGTCACGTGTCATTGGACCTGTAGTATCCTGAGAGCCTACTGTGGTCATTTTAGGTTCACAGTAAGTACCGGGGCGAATACCTTCCACACCACAAGCTTTACCCACCATTTTTTGCGCCAAGGTATAACCTTTGCCGCTATCTTGAGGTTGCTCTGGTTTGCGGAATAAATCAGACGATTCTAAGCCCAATGCTTCACGTGCTTTTTCAGTCAAACCACGACCGATGATCAGGTTAATACGACCACCAGCACGGACTTCGTCCAGAATAACTTTAGACTTATAGCCAAACTCAGACAGGGTTTCACCCGTCTCAGCGTTGGTGATTTTACCGTCTAATGGGAAGATATCGATGACATCGCCCATTTCCAACTTGTCTACATCGGCTTCAAATACCAAGGCACCTGCATCTTCCATGGTGTTAAAGAAAATCGGTGCCACTTTGCCACCAATACAAACACCACCACCGCGCTTGTTTGGTACGCCCGGTAAATCTTCACCGAAATACCACAGAACAGAGTTGGTTGCAGATTTACGTGAAGAGCCAGTACCTACTACGTCACCAACGAAAGCAACAGGATGACCTTTAGCTTTCACTTCTTCGATTTGTTTCAGAGGACCCACTTCGCCGTGCTCTTCTGGCGTTAAACCATCGCGCGTCATCTTGTACATGGCACGTGCGTGCAATGGGATATCTGGACGCGACCAGGCATCAGGTGCAGGCGATAAATCGTCAGTATTGGTTTCACCTGTGACTTTAAATACCGTCATAGTGACTTTTTCAGGTACGTCGTCACGAGAGGTGAACCACTCACCCTCTGCCCAAGACTCAATGACTTCTTTTGCATGGGCATTGCCCGCTTTCATCTTGTCTTCTACATCGTGGAAAGCATCAAACATCAGCAAGGTATGCTTTAGCTCTTCTGCCGCTAATTCCGCAAGGTCAGCATCATCTAACAGCTCAACCAAGGTGGCAATGTTGTAACCACCGTGCATGTTACCAAGTAACTGCACTGCCGCTTCTTTGGAGATAATAGGCGAACTGGCTTCACCTTTTACAATCGCAGATAAAAAACCGGCTTTAACATAGGCGGCTTCGTCAACACCCGGAGGAACACGTTCGGAAATCAATTCTAATAAAAAGTCCTCTTCCCCGGCTGGTGGTGTTTTCAATAACTCAACCAGATCAGCAACTTGCTCGGGGTTCAGTGGTTTTGGGGGCACACCTTCAGCGGCGCGTTCCTCGACGTGTTTACGATATGCTTCTAACACAACAAGATCCTCATAAATTGTTTCGCACAGATGTGCTTATTGAGATGATAGCCATTCGCACTATGCCATTTGATGTTCCATAGCAGTGTGCTCGACTATCCCAACGATTGTCGGATAATAGAGGAACTTAGTATAAAGAATCCTAACAATAAAGGAAAACCAAAGCCGTTTTTTATTATCAATATCCAGTATAAATAGCAGTTATGTGATTGCTCACTACTATCATTGATTTAAATATAAACGACTTGGTGTCAATAAATCCTTTTTGTTAATCGAACTGACGGGCTCGCAAAGCGGACAATTTGGCATAATAAAGCTGCCTTTGGGATTGCTCCCAAGACTTCTCCGCCGCAGTACGCATGGCTTCAGCTGCAGCGGTAAATTCACCACGCTGATACAAACTTTTAGCCAAACCGAAATAGATTTCATCCAGGTAAGGAGCCAAAGCCATGGCTCGCTGATAATAACTAATGGCTCTGCCATGCTGGCCTTCCAGGAAGGCATCGTGTCCGAGTTTTATCCAGGCGTAAGGATTACTATCCGGAAATTCCAATAATTTTTGACGAATTAATTCTGCTTGTTCAGGTTTATTTTGCGCCTCCAATAACAAAGCGTAGTTACTCAACAGGTTGGTATTATTCTGAGCTGCAATCATCCCGTATTGGTAAAATGTCTCTGCCAGTTCATTCGCTTGAAGGCGGCGATATATGACGGCCAGCAGATTAATGTTTTCAGCATCTTGTGCTGCCAGTTGTAATGCTTTTTCCGTATACCAGAAAGCATCAGCCAACTCGTCTTGCAACAAGGCATCGGCAGCAAGGTTTCGGTAATACATGCCCATAAACTGTTGTTCACTGATCTCATCGCCGGGAACGTCATAGCGATTGGGGAAATAATCCACTATTAACCTCGGGCGAATAAGGGTGATCACGTCTTTTTTGGGCCGCCAGCTTGGATCATATAAAAACGTGCGCACGTGATAAGAAAGCAAAAGCACGTTATTTCGCTTCTTATATACCGGGGTCGCATTAACCAGTTGATAGCCCACTTCAACTCCAGCGATTTTAGCAAGTGCCGTAGTTATAATAGCCAGAGACAAACAATTCCCTGCCTTGTGGGTCATGGCTTGGGTCGCGTTGTACGTCTTACCGCGGTAATCGAAGCCATCGGTGTACATGTCCAGGTAATAGTAGACTCGATCATGAGCAGGTTCATCAGCTCTAATTGGGTCGTTGAACCAGGCTTTAAAATCAGCTTCTTGCTCGGCCGTTAACTGAAAAATGTCGGCCTCATTGAACAAACGTCTGGCACCGACATCATCCGGAACCACAATCTGATGAGCGACAGTTTCCTGGTTTGCCAGTTGATTATCTCGCTGTTGATTGTGGTTGCTGACACATGCCCCTAAAAATACAACACTCATGGTTGCCATGATGAACTTCTTCAATATTTTCATACCTTTATCTTGCTGCCGGTGTCACCTTAAAAAAAATTTCCCGGCAAGGCAATCAATGCTTTCAATAAATCCATGCCCCGCAAAACCACTTGTAAATTAATTGTTATGAATACGTATGCGTAATGTTTCAGTTTCTACCTATCCAGGATAAAACTTTAAAAGCAAGCAGAAACGCAACAGGGCCAAAACCGGATTTTATGACAAAACAGGAATTAATTGAGGAGCGATTGGAGCAAATCCGAGCAACTATCGCTGCGCAAAATCATACATTGGCTATGTTGTTGCCCCACTGTGATGGTCCGCTCCACGCTATGCGTATGGATGACTGTGATATTGGATTTATGCTACTTGTAGAGGCCGGTTGCAAGGAGTTGTTTTTGAGAGACATCGCCTGGCTTGCCGAAATCCAGCATATTGCTTTCGAATTTCGCCGCAGTCCGGGACATTTCCGTTTCCTCTTCTCAGATGGCATTTTTTGTGATCTGACCGTCATGGAGAAACACGAGCTGGAGAGGCAAGTAATTCCCTCTGATGAAATTGCCTGGCAACGCACCACCATGCATTCCGAGATTTTTGACGTGGCCGTGCCGCAAAGCTCCCGTTACTACCTTGATGACATTGTAGAGTACGATGATCCTGATTGGCTATTGGGCGAGCTGCTAACTAACCTGCTTATTGGCTTAAGAAGGTTCAACAACGGTGAAAAGCTATCGGCCTTTTACCTGATTCAACACCATGCGCTATCCCGGCTGCTCAGTCTGGTAAATCAGTGGGAGCCAAAACAATCTAACAGTAATGGCTCTAGCATGCCTCAGCAACAAAGTGTTGAACGCAACTACCCGCAATTATCCAATTTACTTCGGGAGTTTGCCTTGGGTTACGAGTCAACGCCGCGTTCAGCAATGGCAATATTGAAATACGTTGAACAACACGCAAGCATAAATTATTTCATTAAAGATCAAATCCTGAATCAGATTCAATCCCACAGCAATTTGCATTAATACCAATTAGTAATAATATTTGCTCTACTCAGTGGGAATTGAAACGCATTTATTCGCTGTCTAGCTAAAGCTGTTCTATGCTGTTCCAATCAGCATTTGTAAGACAAGGCTGATGGTTGAAGGTCTAGTGGGGCTCGATAACTGCTAGTGCGTTATTCTAATCACCTATATCCTTGTGGGGATAAGTCGAAAACATCCAACACAGTATAAATGCGTTTCAAACCCATCGAAGACGCGCCTCAGGAACATTATTTCTTTGTTGTGCGAAGTTCATAAGACCACCAGTATTCTTTCATTCGCACGCCTCGAACTAATGTCCCTGAAGCTGCGCTGAGCGACCACTTATTATTATTAATTGGTATAGGCCGTTTGTGTTTGTTTACTTTTCTGTATTTCCCTGACCAGAAGATAGACCAAGATGGCAATTGAGCCGGTGGCCAGAATTGCCAGTAGCCAGGGCCATGGATTAACCTTTCGGACTTTTGCATCGGCCAGCATCCAACTGCTAAACACCAGGCAGCTGATCACCAGGTCAAACAGAATTTGCATCGCCCCGGCGGATTCAAATCCGGAGGCCCAAATCCCAAAATATCCCACATCCAGTAACACCCACGTGCTAAAACCAGCAAAAGCCACCAGTATCACGCCCAATAAAATGATTCGCATATTCATAGTTCTCTCCTTTTGAGTTTTGCTGCTAGTCTAGCTTTTGGGGTAATACCGGCAATTACCTCAAAGGTAATTGTTCCTTTACTTGTGATAATTAAAATGGAAACAACCTCGGAGGTACCAACATGACCAACGCCACCACTAAAACCCATCAGGAAAAAACAGATTCGGCTTTTTCTGGCATGTTGAAGCGTTGGCGCAAATTTAAAAAGCTGTCTCAGTTAGACTTGTCACTAGAGACAGGCATTTCCCAGCGTCATATTAGCTTTTTGGAATCAGGCCGTTCCAGACCGGGAATGGAGGTCATTCTACAACTCGCAAGCGCCCTCGACATGACTCTCAGAGACAGTAACCAGCTGCTGAAAAGCGCGGGTTATGCACCGGCTTTCACTGAGCGAGAACTGGATGACAAAGCCATGGTAAGCATTAATAATGCGCTGCAAATGATGCTCGAGCACCACCAGCCTTTTCCCGCCCTGGTTGTAGACAGAAACTGGGATCTGTACCTGGCCAACCAGGCTACTAATACACTGCTTAAACTCATAGGCTCGCCTGACCCAGCCCTTTTCCACGAAGGAAAACTCAATATTTATCGCCTCACTTTCTCGGAAAAGGGATTCAGACCTTTTATCAGCAATTGGCAGGAAATTGCCAATCCATTGCTATTGCGTCTGCAGCGGGAAGTCAATAGTGACCCCGACAACACATTTTTAAGTGCACTGTTTGAAGAAGTTCAGCAGCTCTCCGGTTGCTCAGAATATTCAAGTACAGACATCGCGGCAACACTGGCTCCGGTACTCTCATTGCAGCTCAAAATTGGCGATATAGAGCTTAAATTATTCAGTATGGTTTCTTCATTTGGTACCGCGCTTGATGTGACTGCCGCAGAACTCAAAGTGGAGACATTTTTCCCTGCAGACCAACAAACCGAACGGTTTTTTAAGACTAATGGCCTATAGCCAAGTACATCGCAATATTTCAAACTAAACCTGTTGAAGGTTGAGAGAGCGGCTGATGGAGCTTCTGCAAATGCGATATTTTTTTCTGTTTCTCTGGGCACTGGTGCCCATATGCCGCGCGAATGTGCCGCTCACCGTCGCCGCCATAGATTGGTGCCCCTACATTTGCGATGTTAATTCAGAAAGACCCGGTGTGCTGGTAGAAATCGTTCGAGAAATTTACAAGAATACCGAATTTGAACCTGAATTTCTGATAATGCCTTGGTCAAGAGCCATCAGAGAGGTGGAATCAGGGAAATACATGGCATTATTGGCCCCATCAAAAACCGAAGCACCGAACCTGCTGTATCCAGACCATCCAATTGGGACGCAGCGTTTTTGCTTTTTTAGTCGCCCAGAGGATAACTGGCGATATCAAACACCTGAGGATATTGCGCAAAGAAAATTGGTCTACCCAGCAGATGGACTACCATTGGAGTTAAGACACCTTAAGTCACAAAGCAACCAGTTAAAAGGTTTATCTTATGATGGTAGTTTTGAAGAACAAACCAGCCAACTGTTACTGCAGGGTTATATTGACAGTATTTTAATCACTGAATTTTCCATGCTGTACTTTCAATTTGAACAAGAACTTCAAAGTAAAATACGCACTTCCGGCTGCCTGGCTGAGGAAGATTTGTACCTGGCATTTACGCCATCAGGACCACACACCAGTGAAGTGAAATTATGGCAAGACATTCACGATAGGGCCGCAGTTTCTCCTGAACATCAAAAACAGGTTGCTATGATTCTGGCCAGATACGGTTTATAGCCTGCCTTAATCTTTCACAGAATAATTCAAACAGGTGTTTCACTTCTTTCCATTTCCTTCATATACTGAGCTAATGCAAGCAACAAAAAGTGGACAACATGCAAGCTTTATCTGGTCTGGACGCCTCGTTTTTATTTCTTGAAACCAATAAAATCCCCATGCACATTGGCGGAGTCGCCATTCTCGAAGGAACACTCGATTTCGAGCACTTTAAACAGTTCCTGCAAGAGCGGGTGCACACGGTACCTCGACTTACCGAAAAACTGGTTACCTCGCCACTCAATGTGGATCGCCCCCATTGGACCTACGACAAAGACTTTGATTTAAACCTGCATATACATCGCACCGCATTGCCAAGACCCGGCGGCTGGGCTGAGCTGCGCTATCTGGCGTCCAAAGTATTCTCCTTGAAACTAGACCGAGACAGGCCATTGTGGGAATTCACCTTTGTGGAGGGCATAGACTGCATCCCACAAGTGCCAGAAGGCTCTGTGGCGCTGATCTCTAAAATCCACCACTCTGCATTTGATGGTAAGTCAGGTGCGCAATTGATGAGTATGTTATTCGACGTTTCACCCAAACCGCGCAGGGTCCCGCCACCAGTGGAGCGTGAAAAAGATAAAGTTCCCGGGGCCATTAGCATGTTAACCCAAGGCGCGTTTAATCTGGCTTCGCGCACCACCAAACTACCGGGATTACTTTGGGAGACGGGTAAAGCCACGGTAAAAACCAGCTACATCTCAAAAGTACACGGCATCGACATGCCTACCTTGCCATTTACTGCACCGCCTACGCGATTTAATGATATCGCCGGGCCTGAGCGAATTTGGGACTCCTCCATTCTTGATTTGGGACGGGTTAAAGCCATTCGCAAAGCGGTAAAAGACGCAACCTTAAACGATGTGGTACTCACTATTTGCGCTGGCGGCTTGCGCCGCTACCTGATGGAAAAAAACGAACTCCCTGAAAAACCTCTGGTGGCCATGGTGCCGGTATCTACTCGTACTGATGATCAAAAAGATGACATGGGTAATCAGGTTACCGCCATGTATATCCAATTGGCCACAGACGAAGCTGACCCTATCAAACGTTTAGAGACCATTCACATCAATACAGTGATTGGCAAACTCTATCACGAAGCGGTGGATGCCGAGAGTTTGATGGGCTTTGCTGAAGTTATCCCCTTTGGACTGGCAGGCGTTGCCGCGCGATATTACAGCCGCGCCAATATCGCGAAAAAGCACAACCCTATCTTTAATCTCATCATTACTAATGTTCCTGGTCCGCAAATCCCTTTGTACATGGCTGGGCATAAATTGCATGTCAACATGGGTACGGCGCCCATCATTGACGGCATGGGCTTGATCATGCCGGTATTCAGCTATAACGGCAGTATTTCTATCAGTGCCACATCCGCATCAAACCTGATGCCCGATATGAAGCAGTTTGTGCGCTATGTCAGGGAATCAGCCAATGAACTGGAAGCGGCCGCTATGGCAGTACTGCAACAACAACCGGCAGATGAGCCAATTGCTAAAAATACCACCGAAGACGAGGCAAACAAGAAGTGACACTGAATGAGTAAACCTCGACTGCATCACACCTTATTTGAAAGCCGCACCTTGGTGGAATTTGCCGCGGCAACACTCTCTTTGCCGTTTTTATTGAAATCCCCCTCAGGCAAACACCCGGTAATGGTACTACCGGGCTTCCTTGCCAGTGATGCCTCCACTCTGCCTTTGCGCAAATTTTTACGACTCAAAGGTTATCGCCCTTATGGATGGCAACAGGGGCGGAATCTCGGACAACACATCATCCCGGGTGCCACCATGATCCGGGAAGATTTACTGGAGAGGGTTCTGGCTGTAGTGGAGAAAGAACAACAGCCAGTGCATCTGATAGGTTGGAGTTTGGGGGGCATTTTGGCCCGTGAAATCGCGCGACTCATGCCGGATATGGTGGCGTCGGTGATCAGCTTAGGTAGCCCCTTTAATTCGCCTGAAGCCTCTTCACCGCTAGCGGCTGTGCTGTTTAAGCGCTTCAATCAAAAACGCATCGGCGCTGAATTTCAAATTCCCGAAACCATGGCGGCTCCGCCGCCTGTACCCTGTACGTCAATCTATTCTCGCTCGGACGGCATCACCCATTGGCAAGGCTGCCACCAGCATGGTGAAGAGCGTCATGTGGAGAATATTCAGGTCAATGGCAGTCATTTAGGTCTGGGCCATCATCCCACCGTGTTGTGGCTAATTGCTCACCGCCTGGCAGGTAACAGTGAACTCAAGTCACTGCATGATTGGCGTCCTCTTGATGTCAGCGCTGCCCCCCGTTGGTTAACGGGGAAAATCAGCACTCAGCACAATCATGATGAGTAATTAACTGTGTCATCTTCCCAAAGCGACGACAGCCATACCATCAACCCGCGAGAAGCCGCTGAGTTACAGAGTATCGAATACCATCCAGAAAACCTGTATCGCTGCGGCAATATTGATATCGCTTGTGATAGCTTCGGTGACCGGAACAACCCGCCAATACTGCTAATAATGGGCTTGTCCACACAGCTTATTCATTGGCCAGAAGAGTTTTGTCGAGAATTGGCGGCTAATGGCTTGTGGGTTATTCGCATGGATAATCGCGATATTGGTAAAAGCACTCGATTCTCTGAGCGACGTCCACCAAGTTTTGGACAACTGCTGGCCCATCGCTGGTTAAAAACCCCCATCAACGCCCCCTACAGTCTTGAGGATATGGCCCAAGATGCAGTGCATCTGTTAGACAATCTCAAGGTTAAAAAAGCGCATATCGTGGGGGTTTCCATGGGCGGAATGATTGCCCAGCTGATGGCTATCCACCATCCAGACAGAGTGCTTACCTTAACCAATATCATGACCACCACTGGCGATAAACGCCTGATGCATCCCAAAATAAATGCCTTATTGGCCATGGCGCGTAAACCCAAAAATACAGTGCAAAGCTATATTGATAATGGCTTGCGTCTTTGGCGCACCTTGCATGGGCCAAACCTGGAGTTTCCCGAGCAAGCCATTAAAGAAGTACTCCTGTTAGCTACGCAGCGCGGCGTCACCGCCGCGGGTGTATTGCGTCAACTCAGTGCTATCGCCACGGCTCCAGACCGTTCTTTTCATTTAAAAAAGCTGACCTTGCCCACCTTAATTATCCACGGCGATGCTGATCCCTTGCTTAAGGTGCACAATGCCCATGCCCTCAAACGGGTTATGGCACATGCCGATTTGCTTGTTCTAAAGGGTATGGGTCACACCCTGCCCCGAGAATATTGGCCAGATATCATTACCGCCATCGTCAATAAAACCCGAGATTCTTGACCTGTCACAAGGTTCAGGCTTTAAAACAACAGGGCGACTGTTTTTTTGAGTTGCGATATCACATAATCACATTGGCTATTAATTAAACGGTGGATATTATGCTGCACAGCTTGAATGCGCTTGAAGGGTACCTGGTTCTTGGCTCTGATGAGGAGTTGGGTTATTGCAAAGACTTTCTGTTCAACGACGAGCATTGGAATGCCCATTACATGCTTATCGATACCCATAAATGGTTACCCGGCGGCAAGAAAGCACTAGTGCACAGTAAATTAATCAGCCAGATTGATAGTGACAAACAAGAGATCCATTTGCAGGTCAGTAAAACTCAACTGAAACAAAGCCCGTCATTACTGAGCAATGATCCCATTGCCAGAGCTTATGAAAAAACCTACATGTGTTATTTCGACTACGCCACCTGGCATGTGGGACCAGAACCGCTGGACACCTATCTGACCGGCGTCCATCCAGAGCGGGTTAAACTCGTGGGTGCTGGTGAAGAGCCCGATTCAGAAAAAAACCACGTGCATTCCGCTAACTTTGTCGAAGACTATGAACTGGAATCAGACGATAAAAAACACGGCCACATCAAAGATTTTATCCTCAATGACGAGAACTGGGATATTGCCTACTTAGCCATAGAAATGAACAGCGTATTAGGTCACAAACAACCCATCCTGCTCAAACCCTCAGAACTGGAGCACATCGACTGGTCGAAACAGAAAGTGATTGTTGATTTACCGGAAAAACAGATCCTCAATAGCCCGGCCTATCATGGGAAAAGTTATCCCGCGAAGGAGGTATGAGTTCGCTGTACGCTGAGTGATTGGCTACGCAGCTTGTGGCTTGGTAATGAATGATGCCAATTTTAAAAAGCATACAAATCTTACAAATCGGTTCTCTGATGTTTTTTCTTCGAAGGGGAGATCCCCTTCAACCCCCTTTTGGCCCGGACGCGAGACGGCATAAGCCTTGTAGGTCGCGCTTTAGCTCGACAACGCTGTGAGATTCAACGATCTGTGTCCGACTGAAGTCGAACCATATATCCTTGTTGCCAATCTTCAGGTTTAATCTGCTCTTTCAGCTTATCTCGCGAAAGGGCCAAGAAATACCCGTACTTCGAACTAGCATTGGGGCATGGTTTAATAACTTGAGAATGAGTTTACTCAATCGCGGCTCATACACTTAAACCGTTTAGTCTATGCTCTGTTTGATACTAGTGAGAAAAAGCTCTGAAAGAGTTCAAGCGAAAAACAGACGAAACACTAGATCTATATTCAATTTCTCGTATTTCTCGTATTTCTCAAAAATTTAAGAAGGTTTTTCCCTGAGTTTGCTAATTTCGGGAGGGTGCGATCGCTTATCAATTCCCTGATACACAGCTCGCATAGTTTGTGGGAGTACAATTGTTAATCTTAGTGAAGGTAACCTTCTCTACATGTCCGTCATTTTTTAATTTCCATAACGCTTTGAAACTTTCAACCCCAATCTGATATGGATTCTGACCTACATTTACGGTCGATAGCCCACGTTCCAGAAATTTTAGTTGCTCAGGGATAGTATCAATACTTGCAATTACTAACCCTCCACTTGCCAACTTGTCTGAAAATGGAGCAATAGATTTTACATATAATTCCCCTGAAAACTGGGGTCCTCCACCGGTTATAATATAAACGTCTGGTGCTTTATCACTCAATATTCTGGACATTTGCCTGAGAGAGCGCTCTAAATCGCCATGAAATTCGGAAGGACAGCCAAATACACTTTGCCAATGGCTAGTTTGCGCCTCAAACACATCCAGAATGCCTTTCATACGAGCCATATGGTTAGGTGAATCAAGTCTGGATATTTGAATACAATAGGTTGCCCCATGCGGTCTCATTTTCACCAGTTCATTTGCAAGTGTAGTACCAAGAGCATAATTGTCAGTACCAATATAAGCTCTTGATAATGTAGCGGAGAATGGTGAATCGAAAGCAACAACTGGATTTTCCCAAACTTCAATATCTTTACTAACCAATTCCGCCAACTTTTGTTTTTCGATGGCTGAGAGTGCAATTCCATCAACATTCAGCTCAATTAAAGATCGAATTATTGCACCTTGAATTCTAATACTCTCTAATCTACTACCAACATAAACGCATTCCGCATGATGCAATTTTGCTTCATCTGAGCATCCTCTTGCAACCTCATCAAAAAAGAACTCGTGGGTATTTTTAGGAACTATTGCAAATACCTTCTTGCTTGAGGATTTGAGGTCCTTAATCATTCGTAATGAATCTACATACGAATCCACGGATTTCGCTTCAAAGCACAACAGGGATAGGAAGAGCAGAATTACCCTTAACATGTGGAACTCCTAAGGATTTACCTACGTAAAGGATAGCTCATTTGAGCAAATAAGCCGAAAGTGAAGAAGAACCTGCTAAAAGGTCATCAGGGATGATGTCTATACAACATTTGTAGGTTCGAATTGAGCTGCAGGGATGCAGTGAATGCCGTTTATGTCGGGAACATGTAAACGGCCAAGCGGACAATGGCGGTTAATTCATATTACGTTGTCGAACTAGTCTTTTTTGCTCCCTGCAAGTTGCGCTAATTGCGCAACATAGGTCAAATCAAAAACCTCGTCGAACTGAAGTTCGACCTACACAATTAATGTTTCTCGCTTCATGGACAGAAATGGTTTTAGAGGGTTCCTCCTAAAAATATTATGACTAAAACCGACTAAAAAAGCCACTTACGCCGCGCACCAACCACTTGGGATACAAGCGTGACCATTGCACCAGGGCTTTGTTGTGTAGCTTGTGCACATAAATGGTTTCGCTTTTCATCACAGATTTGTAGGCATCTTTTACCAGCGACTCGGGGGCGACTTTCATAAAACCGGGAATATTGTCTTCCAGACCATTGCCCTGCTGGATCATATTGGTTTTGGTGAAGCCCGGGCAGACACAATGGGCTTTGACATTGGTGTACTTTATCTCCTCCACCAGCGCTTCGGTAAAAGACAAAACAAAGGCTTTGGAAGCACCGTAAATGGCAAATTTGGGGGTGGGAATAAAACTGGCGATGGAGGCGACATTAATGATTTTGCCATTGTCACGAGACAGCATCTGCGGTAAAAACTGACGGGTCATTCTCACCACGGCATTAATATTCAGAGTCAGCAGCTGTTCCAGCTTAGCGGGCTCGGTAGTAAAAAAGTCTTGCACATACATCAAACCAGCATTGTTAACCAAGATATCTACCTGTAATTGCCGCTCTTGAAGTTGAGCCGCCAAAACTTCCGCCGCATCGGGCTGCGTTAGATCCTGTGGCAGCACGGTAACTTTGACGGAGTGCGCTTTGCGCAGCGACTCCGCAATAACCTCGAGTTTTTCCAGGGAACGCGCCACTAACACCAAATCGTGTCCCTGGCGGGCAAACTCTTCAGCAAAACACTTGCCGATACCTTCAGAAGCCCCGGTAATCATTGTGAGATTGAGATCAGCATGTACAGCCATGTAAGTATTCCACTTTAATGTTTGAAGTCTCAGTGTAGAGCGGAAGCGGAAGAATTGGTAGTGATCAACAGGCTCTAGTCTTCATCGCCAAACAAGGAAGACTGGCTATCTGCCTGTGGTGTGTTTTGTTGTGCTTGATTCTTGCGGTACATCACGCGTTTTTTACGCTGTTTGCAGGCGTTGAGTATTTGTTGTTTTACCGCATTATCTACCTGATGCCAGTAGACACGCTCATCCCGACTGCGAAAGCAGCCTTTGCAATAGCCCTTGTTATTCACCTGACATACGCCAATACAGGGGCTGGGGATTTCAAAAAACTCAAGTTGTTCCATAGCTGATTTATAGAGCTAATCGCGCGATTTAACAAGATGGATAAATGTTCAGTAGTGTGGGGCTAACACTCGTTAGCCCCTTTAAGATCATGTATTACGGGTTTGTGGAAACGTGAGTCGTAGCCTTTAGGTGCCATAACCAAACATAACTGCCAGTATCAATACTATCGAAGCAGCAGCCATGAGCTTAAGGATGAGTGGCATACAGAACTTGAACCACAAGTGATAAGGTACGCCCGCCATACCAATAATCCCCATCAGTACCGCATTGGTGGGAATAATCATATTAGAAAAACCATCACCAAACTGGTAGGCCAGCACCACTACCTGTCGGTTTACCCCCACCAAATCGCCCACCGGCGCCAACAGTGGAATAGTGACATAAGCCTGACCACTGCCAGAAGGGATAAACAAATTCAAAAAGGTTTGCATGATAAACATACCGACGGCCGCCAGCTCTGACCCAAGATACGACAAGGGATAAGACATGTTATACACCAATGAGTGCAGAATTTGGCCGTCTTCCATGATGAGTGCGATACCTCGCGCCACACC
Organism: Planctobacterium sp. AWM4_229; assembly: GCF_056160305.1. Classification (NCBI taxonomy): domain Bacteria; kingdom Pseudomonadati; phylum Pseudomonadota; class Gammaproteobacteria; order Alteromonadales; family Alteromonadaceae; genus Planctobacterium; species Planctobacterium sp. AWM4_229. The sequence continues at coordinate 284,805 of NZ_JBSWWX010000007.1, forward strand.
GATTAGCATAGCGGTGGTGGCTAAGTCCTTCACTCCTTCAATAAACTGTTGTGCCGCTGTATCTGCATCTAGTTTACCAATAACCGCAGTGAACACACCCCACAAAATAAACAAGGCACCCAGCTCATACAGATACCAGCCCTTTTGGGAGATACCCCACACTGCGGTAGCGATGGTAGCCACCAGGCCGAACAGGATCAGCTTATGGTGCAGCTTAAGTTCGGGGTAACCGACTTTGTCATTACCCGCCAATGGACAAGGCAAATCCGCCGTCATGGATTGAGCGGGATCAGCCAGGACTTTTTTGGCATAACTCCAGACGTGATGAAAACCGATAAGCACAAAAGGAATGAATATCGCCAGGCGCAACTCTATCCCTGAATACACCGGCACTTCTGCAACACTCTGTGCCACCATCACGGTAAAAGGGTTGAATGCAGAAACACCATAGCCAATACCATAGCCGGTTACCACCATACCTACAGCGGTCATGGCATCCAGTTTCATGGCTTTACACAAGCCCACCAATATCAACACAAACGGGATGTACTCCCCTGCCGTGCCAATGGCCCCGGATGTCATGGCAAAACAAAATACCACCATGAAGATCAATAAATTGGGCTTATGACCAAATTTGTGCAGCAGATTGCCAATAAGTGCATCAATAGTGCCGGTCGCCCTGGCAACCGCCAGTACCCCGCCCACAATAAAGACAAAAAAGATAATGTCTTGAGCTGCTGCTAGTGCTCTGGGGATGGCCACCAGAAAATCCATCGGTGTCAGCCGCACTTGTTCTTCACTGAGGGTAAAGGTTCCCGGTACTACCGATTGACGTCCATTTTCAAGGGTCACGGTTTCAAACGCCCCTTGTGGTACTAGCCAGGTGGCAATGTATGCCACCAGCATCATGGATAACAGAAGAATAAGGGTATGTGGAACTTTGAAACTATTGCTCATGGCCTTTTCTTGTTCTCCCTTTTATGTCGGGAGGTCCTTGTTTATTGTTATAACACAGGCTTGCGCTGAGGTTACGCGCTAACCAGACTGTGATTGAGCCGCAGATTAAACCCTCGCCTGGTGCATTTGCAAATCGAATTTTATAGCACAGTATTTCAGATTTGAGTGGTTTAGGTATAAACAAGGCCGCAAAAGCGGCCTTGGATAACACTCACCTGAGATTTACTACCAGATCTTAACTCGTGCTTCAGGTGGCAGATACAAGGCATCTTCTGGGGTTACGTCAAATGCCTCATAAAACTCCGGTACATTGCGCACCGAGCCATTCGCTCTGAAGTGACTGGGCGAATGAGGGTCGGTATCGATTTGATTGCGCAGTGCTTCATCGCGATATTTGTTGGCCCATACCTGTCCAAAACCTAAAAATACCCGCTGCTCGCCGGTAAAGCCGTCCATAACGGGAGCTTCTTTACCTTGCAGTGATAGCTGATAAGCTTTTAAAGCGATACTGATACCGCCTAAATCACCGATATTTTCACCTAAGGTAAACTCACCGTTTACGAACACTTCCGGTAAGGCTTCAAACTGATTGTATTGCTCTATTAATTGCGCGGTGCGATTTTCAAACTCGGCTTTATCGGCATCAGTCCACCAGTTGCGCAATACACCATCACCATCAAAGGTGCTACCTGAATCATCAAAACCGTGCCCTATTTCGTGTCCAATTACCGCGCCGATACCACCGTAGTTAACGGCATCTTCTGCTTCCATATTAAAGAAAGGCGGTTGCAGAATGGCTGCGGGGAACACAATTTCGTTCATAGGCGGATTGTAGTAAGCGTTCACCGTTTGTGGGTTCATGGCCCACTCGTGTTTCTGTACCGGTCTTTTTTGCTTCTCCAGCATTTGCTGATACTGCGCTTCTGAAGAGCGCATCAGGTTACCGTATAAGTCGTTTTCATCTACGGTTAACAATGAGTAGTCACGCCATTTATCCGGGTAACCAATTTTCGGTGTGAATTTGGATAGCTTATCCAGCGCCTCTTTTTTAGTCTCATCGGTCATCCAGCTGAGATTTTTAATGCTATCTTCATAAGCCAACAGCAGGTTGTCCACCAGCTTTTCCATACGTGCTTTCGCTTCGGGCGGGAAATGCTGTTTAACGTAAACCTTGCCAATAATCTCACCAACGTTTGAATTCAATAAGTTAACGGCTCTGCGCCATAACGGACGCGGCTCTTCTACACCGCGCAAGGTTTTACTGTAGAACTCAAAGTTTTGCGCATCGATTTCTTCGTTCAAACGAGCAGCGGTAGCATTAACAAGGCCCCATTGCAGGAAGGTTTTCCAGTCATCCATGCTGGTGCCGGTGATAATGTTGTTAAGCTCTTTCATATAATCCATCTGGGTCACCACCAGACCATCCAGATCGGACAATTGCGCCTCAGCAAAAAAGACATCCCAGGGGAAATCTGGCATAACGCTATCCAGCTCCGGCAACATCACCTTGTTATACAGCGCCACCATATTGCGGGTATCTTCTTTTTTCATATGATGACTGGCCAACATGGTTTCCAGTGCCATCACGGTTTGCGCATTCTTTTCGCCGTTGCCTAAACCCGCCAGTTCAAACATTTTTGCCACGTGCGCCACATAGGCATCACGGATATCCTGACTGGCTTCATCCTCTTTGAAATAATATTCGCGATCCGGCAAACCTAAGCCCGCCTGCCAACTGTATATCATATAGGTTTCGGGATTCTTGAAGTCCACATATTGACCAATAACAAAGGGCGCACCAAAACCGTACTTACTGGCGCGCGCGAAGTATTTTGCCAGGTCTTCTTGAGATTCGATGGCATCGATCATGGCCAATTCGTCAGCCAGCGGCGTAACGCCCAGCGCATTGCGCTTTTCCATGTTCATGTAGGAGTTGTACAAATCGCCCACTTTTTGCTCGTCAGAGCCTTGGGCAAAATTCCCTTCTGCAGAAGCGTTGATGATCTCCAACACTTTCTCCTGGGCTTCGTCGCGCAAAATTCCAAAACCGCCGTAACTGGCTTTGTCTGCAGGGATCTCGGTTTTGTCATACCAGGTGCCGTTCACATAACGGAAAAAGTCATCGCCGGGTTTAACGCTGGTGTCCATATTTTCAAGGTAAATACCCGAAACATATGCTTGTTTTTGTTCTGCTTTGGGGGTTTCAGCAGCCGGTGTTGAGGCGCTGTTTTCTTGCGGCGCCTGGCTGCATCCGCCCGCAATAAGTCCTAGCGCCAGGGCAACGCCCAGGGCCAGTTTGTTGACATTTTTCATGGTGTTCCTTAGTTATTTTTTCTGTTTTGATATCTGTCGCAGTGCAAGTGTACGTGCCCCTTTGCAAATAGGCAAAAGTGAACAGCGCAACATGCCAAATTATCTGTTACAAATCCTTAACAAGTCATATTTACTGGCAAATATCAGGTTATTTAGTTAACCAGTTCACAGCTTCACAGTAGTTGTGAATTACTTCACGTTCTCCATGCTGTCTTTGTGCCACAAGTGCGCCTATCTTACTTTCCATCGCAGGGAAGCCTCGCAATGCCAACGCACTCGAGCCCAGTGATATGACCCTAATCACTATTTGGAGAACAACGATGTTACGCAAGATTTTAATGATATCCTTACTAATTCCTGGTCTGGCGTTTGCCGGATGGCAAAGCAGCGATAAAAAAACCGCAGATGAAACCGTCGCCATTCTCACCAGCAACGACGAAGTTATGAATGCCTATCTTTGGTTACCAGAAGACTATGACGCCAATAATCAATATTCAGCGGTAGTAATGGTGCACGGCTGTGGCGGTGCACACTATCGCGATACACCTGACCAGTGGACCGCGAAATACGTGTCCGGTAAGTACAAGGTATGGGGCAAGTTGCTCAATGAGCAAAACACTATTGCACTGCTTGTCGATTCTTTCACTCACAGAGATAACAATGGCGATGTCGGTGGCGGTGTGTGCGGTGGCGACCCGCTGGATCGTCCAGCGAAAGTCGATCCTATTTCAGTGCGCCCTGCAGATATTGCCGAAGGTATCGCCTGGCTCAAAGCCCGTGACGACATCAACCCGGATAAAATCGGGGTACTCGGTTTTTCCAATGGCGGCACTTCCGCTTTAGCATTTGCCAATCACGGCATGTTAGCCAGCAATGAAGAACAGTTACAGATGGGCGGCAAGCAGTGGTTCAACCTGCCCTTCGATGCACAATATCAAGCCAGTACCGTAATAAGTATGTACCCGGGCTGTGGCCTGAATGGCTATTCTGATGCCACACAAGATATCTTTGATGAGGCGTTTGAGACCAATAGCGAAAGCTATATTTTTGCCGCATCCGATGATGATAGTCTGCCCGATGACACTCTGGAAAAATGCCACAATCTGGCCATGCTTGATGCCGGAAATGGTTGGGAAAACCCAAATCTACAGCTTAATGTAGTGGCCGACACTGATCACCAGTTTGATTACAAAGAAAACGACGAAGCACCGGTCGAACAAACCATAGACCGCATTCTTGCGTTATTTGGCTCGATGTAGGAAATTCGCCACATATTTAGAAACAAGTCCCACACGAACAGCAATACCTTCTTCGCTATGCTCTAAAGTGAGCATTTCGAGGAAGGTTTTGTCCATGCGTAATTTATTGATACTTTTACTGCTAGTTAGCACCAGCACAATTGCAACAGCTGAATACTTTCCGGGCAAGTTTGAGGAAAAACAAGTTCCCCAAAACACTTTACTGCTGTACAAAAAATCCAACATCGACGGTAGTCACGAAAGCCAGATAGCACTTTATTACCATGACGCGCTGAATATTGAAGCATTCAAGTGGACACCCGGCAATGCGCGAGGCACCTCCGTTAGCGCAAAAATATCAGCTGCGACTTTAAACGTGATTAAATTTAGTGCCGCATCAGTGATGGCAGATGGCACAGTGATACCCCGCGCGCAACTGCGTGAGGTCTCGCCGAAACGATATTCAATACAGTTGGGGCACCAGCATTCAGAAACCACTATCAATGCCGGTTTGTGGCACAGCTATGATTTCGATTTTGCTAGTTTGGCCTTTGCTTACCGTCATCTAACTGACCCAAAAGCAGATTTTCACTTCTCCATTCTGGACCTGGACATGAGTCAAAGCCCACCTCCTTTCGTCAAGTTCGGTGATGTTGTCATGCGCTTTGAGAACAATGAAATCAAGCTTGGGAAAAACGCAGCACGCTACGCCATTGACGGGGACGGCCTGGATAATCGGGGAGGAAAAATATGGTTTGATAGCCAAAGCAAACATTTATTGTTGTTTGAAATTGAAAAGCCAGACGAGCGTGGCTATACATCCAATCGCCTGGAACTTGTGAAAGCCGCAACAATGTCAGCGGAGCAATGGCAAGAATTTAAGGTTTCTCGATTGACAAAATAGCAGGAAAGAATATTAATTTTTCGTCTTTTTGCTTTGCAACAGACCAAACATATCAGTGGTATTTGAGCCCAAGATTTTATTTAGTTTTACCTGACATGCCGGGCACATGTCATCACGTCCAGACGCGATCAGAACGTTGCAATTGAGGCAGCGATTCTTATTACTGAATTTCGGCGACGCTTTACTTAAATCTACATGCACCATAACAATGAACGAATCTGTAAAATATGTTTAAAATATAGCCACATTTGCAACTCATTTGAGTCCGACAATACAGTCAATCTTTGTAGGATATCTCTGACAAAGGTGATTCCAAAAAGAAAGTTACTCCTTATTACTCCATTCTCATTCAGCTAATGTGATGTTTCAGTACGTTTTAACAATGCGTAAATTTCGTAATTGATCGCCAATATGGCCAAGATAGCGCCTCCGAAGAAGTAACTAGAACTAAAAAAGTAAACTTGATTTTGAAAAGCATCTACTATTGCCAAAGCTAAACAATAGAATACATTCAACCCAACTAAAACTTTGCAAAATTTAACTAATTTATTCATTTTAAATTTAGCGCTCTTTAAAGAGCGCTATTCCTTGTAATTCATTTATTTAAAGCATCGTAAATTCCATGCCCAAGACCTGTACCAAAGTCAGCGGCGACCTGCAGCGTACCAATATAACCACCAACGTAAAGCATCGCACCGAGCAGCGGTGCTAAACCTCCATCGACAAGCTCCAGTTCCTCTTCAGTAAGAATCTTTGCTTCCATTTCAAAATCCATTTTTATTTCCTTTTAAATCTTTTGCTTATAACGTAACTATTCAATGACGATAGTCCATGGGTCACCAACAAGAATATTGTTGTAAACCCAAACTCCGGCCTGGCCAACATTATATCCGAGGCTCCCCGCAATATTTGACCAATCCCAAGTGCCCCCACAAACCAGCTCAAGCTCAGAATCCGAAAGTTCTGATAGCTCCTCTTTTTTAAACTCCATTATTCATTTCTCCTTTATGCTCTGCAAAATTGCAAAGTAGTTAAATAGTACAAGAAGAAAAGAGAATAAAAACTGTACTTCATAGCAAAATAGGAACGATAATTTAACTCAGGTAATTTGGGCCCTGGAGTTTTTATCGGCGTTATTGGTAGTGTGGTTACTTATGCTGACTAGAATTAGAAGTCGCTGAGTAACTGACGATCACCTAAATAATGAAAGTCGACAGATTGCAGCAGCAAATACAAAAAAGGCCGCTTAATCAAGCGGCCTTTGGATTAGCTAAAAAGCGTTTTTACTTTTTCTTTTTCGCCTTAGGGTTAGGCAAATCAGTAATTGAACCTTCGTACACTTCAGCGGCAAGGCCGATAGACTCGTTCAAGGTGGGGTGAGCGTGAATGGTTAATGCGATGTCTTCGGCATCAGCGCCCATTTCTACCGCTAAACCGATTTCGCCCAGCATTTCACCGGCATTGATACCGATCATGGCACCACCTAATACGCGGTGAGTGTCTTTATCGAAAATCAACTTAGTCATACCTTCAGTACGACCTGAAGCAATGGCACGACCAGAAGCCGCCCAAGGGAATGTTGCAGTTTCGACTTTTAAGCCCTGCTCTTTGGCTTCTTTCTCAGTTACACCTACCCAAGCAACCTCAGGGTCAGTGTAAGCCACTGAAGGAATGCAGCGCGGGTCGAAGTAGTGCTTCATACCAGAAATCACTTCTGCAGCTACGTGGCCTTCGTGTACGGCTTTGTGGGCCAACATAGGCTGACCAACCAGGTCCCCAATGGCATAGATGTTGTTAACGTTGGTGCGCATTTGCTTATCAACATTAATAAAACCGCGCTCATCCACATTAACACCGGCTTTGTCTGCATCTACCAGGCTACCGTTAGGACGACGACCAACCGCTACCAATACTTTGTCGTAACGCACTGGCTCAGCTGGCGCTTGCTTGCCTTCGAAAGTCACATACAAGCCGTCATCTTTAGCTTCAACTGCGGTTACTTTGGTTTCCAGCATTACGTTGAACTTGTCTTTGACGTACTTCTGGTAAACCTTGATGATGTCTTTATCAGCAGCAGGGATTAACTGGTCCAGGAATTCAACCACGTCGATTTCACTACCCAGCGCACGGTACACGGTTCCCATTTCTAGACCGATGATACCACCACCTAACACCAGCATTTTGCCTGGAATGTCTTGCATTTCCAGCGCGCCAGTTGAGTCGATTACGCGCGGGTCGTCATGCGGAATAAAAGGTAAGGTTACCGGCTCAGAACCGGCTGCAATAATGGCGTTATCGAAGTTAATGGTAGTTACACCATCTTTACCTTCAACCACCATGGTATTGCTACCCGTGAATTTGCCGTAGCCTTGTACGTGCTTAACTTTACGCATCTTGGACATGCCAGACAGACCTTTGGTCAACTGACTAACAACGCTGTCTTTCCAGGCGCGTACTTTATCGATATCAATTTGAGGCTCACCAAAAGATACACCATGAGCAGCCATATCTTTGGCATCGTCGATAACCTTAGCAACGTGCAACAAGGCTTTGGAAGGAATACAACCCACGTTCAGACAAACACCACCCAGGGTGTCGCGTGCGTCGACGATAACTGTTTCAATGCCTAAATCCGCAGCACGGAACGCTGCAGAGTAACCGCCGGGACCGGCGCCCAGCACTACCAGCTGAGTTTTAATTTCGCTCATGATGACCTCAAAATTGTGTATTTGGTTGTTCTATCTCGTTCTGCTGCATTCAATGAGGGCAGCAACTAACTCTTGTTTTTTTGAACTCTTATTTTTCAAGCATAAAAGTTCGTTGTTGGGTACAAACGCCGCAAGTGTAAACAGCTAAAGCGCGAAAGGCAAAGGCAGGAACGCTTTCCTGCCTTATTTACTGTGCTTTTTTAACTTTACATTACCAGACGACGAATATCGCTCAGTACCTCAGACAGATGCACCGCAAAGCGCGCCGCCAAGGCTCCGTCTATCACCCTGTGGTCGTACGATAAAGACAATGGCAAGGTCAACCTTGGCTCAAACTCTTTACCATTCCACTTGGGTTTCATATCACTTTTCGATACACCCAATATGGCGACTTCTGGCGCATTTACAATAGGTGTAAATGCCGTTCCACCAATTCCGCCTAAGCTGGAGATAGTGAAACAACCGCCCTGCATATCTGCCGCCTTCAATTTGCCTTCGCGAGCTTTTTTACTGATATCCATCAGCTCGCGAGAAATCTCCAGCACGCCTTTTTTATCTACATCACGTACCACAGGCACCACCAAGCCATTTGGCGTGTCTACTGCAATACCGATGTGCACGTATTTTTTCAAAATCAGCGCTTCGCCGTTTTCCGACAAGGATGAGTTGAAAGTGGGATATTCCAATAAGGCACTGGCAGCGGCCTTCATGATAAACACCAGTGGCGTGATCTTAACGCCCACTTTGCGCTTTTCATTAAGGGCATTTTGCTGCTTGCGGAAGGCTTCCAAATCAGTGATGTCAGCGTCTTCAAATTGCGTTACATGGGGGATCGTCACCCAGTTGCGATGCAGGTTTGGACCGGAAATTTTCTGGATACGAGTTAACGGCTGCTCTTCAATTTCACCAAACTTGCTGAAATCCACCTTAGGTTGAGCTAGTACCTGCAAACCACCAGAGCCAGCTGTCGAAGTCGCAGCATTGGCCTTCGGACGGGATAACTCATATTTCACATAAGATTGAACGTCTTCTTTTAAAACACGCCCTTTGCGGCCCGAGCCAGAAACCTGTGTTAAATCCACACCAAACTCGCGGGCTAAACGGCGAATTGACGGTGAGGCATACACTGAACCCGACTTAGGTTTTTCACCGGCAGAGGGATGATGTGGGACTGGCGGTGCTTTTGGTGCCGGTGCAGGTGCCGATGTTGATGCGGCAGCGGGAGCCGGAGCACTAGCTGCCGGAGCTGGTGCAGGCGCTTCACCCGCCACTTCCAACATAATCACTGGCGAGCCTTTACTCACCTTATCACCGGTTTTAACCAACATTTCTTTTACCACGCCGGCCTTGGGAGAAGGCACGTCCATGGTGGCTTTATCCGTTTCCAGGGTAATAAGCCCGGTTTCAGCATCGATGCTGTCACCGACACTTACCAGTACTTCGATAACATCCACATCAGCAGCATCGCCGATATCAGGAACCGTGACTTCCATTACACTGCTGCCCGTTGAGGCAGGCACAGAAGTTGATTCCGCTGCAGGTGCAGGCGCAGCAGCGGCTTCTTCTGCCGCACCAGTACTTTCACTGGTTTCTAAAAGCAGTACCAGACTACCTTGTGAAACCTTGTCACCTACATTGATTTTAAGCTCTTTAACGGTACCGCCTTGGGGTGCGGGCACGTCCATAGTGGCTTTATCGGTTTCCAGGGTAATTAAACCATCTTCTGCTTCGACCTTATCGCCTGCTTTTACCAGTACTTCGATAACGTCAACATCTGCGGCATCACCGATATCGGGAACCAGCACCTCAATAACGCTACTGCCACCAGAAGCAGGTTGAGGTGCTTCTGCCGCAGGTGCCGGGGCTGGGGCTGGGGCAGGCGCAGCTTCTTCTGCTGCGTCTTCACTAGCTGTCTCAGCAGAGCCAGCTTCAATTTTCATGATCAGTTTGTCCTGACCTACTTTATCGCCTACGGACACCCGAATTTCACTGACTTTACCTGCAAATGGCGCAGGAATGTCCATGCTGGCTTTGTCGCTCTCTACCGTGATGAGCGCATCTTCTGCTTCAACGGTATCGCCAACAGCAACACAAACTTCGATAACTTCGACTTCTTCTCCGCCCACATCCGGGACTAAAACATCATTGCTCATTGCTCTTCTCCCGGTAATTACGCGTACAGCGGATTGAGTTTGTCGGCCGAAATACCAAACTTAGCGATGGCATCGGTCACCACTTTGGCATCGATATCGCCAGCTTTCAGCAATTCAGACAATGCCGCAAGTACCACGAACTTAGCGTCCACTTCAAAGTGATGACGCAAGTTGGCACGGCTGTCTGAGCGACCAAAACCGTCTGTACCCAATACCTTGTATTGCCCAGGTACGTAGGCGCGAATTTGCTCGGCAAACGACTTCATATAGTCAGTTGCGGCAATAGTTGGCCCGTTAGCACCAGCTTCCAGTACTTCAGTAACGTAGGCTTTTTGCGCCTTCGCTGTTGGATTAAGCATGTTGTGACGTTCAACGTCCTGACCATCACGACCAAGGTTGTTGAATGAGGTCACACTGTACACTTCAGAAGTCACACCGAAGTCTTCTGCCAGCATAGTCGCCGCTTCGCGCACTTGCTCCAGAATTGTACCGCAGCCTAACAGCTTGACCGACACCTTGGATTTCTTGGCTTCCACGGTATCCAGCTTGTAAATACCCTTTACGATACCTTCTTCAACACCGTCAGGCATGGCTGGTTGAACATAGTTTTCGTTCATTACCGTGATGTAGTAGAACACGTTTTCCTGTTCCTGGAACATGCGACGCATACCGTCCTGCACCACAACCGCCACTTCATAACCATAGGTGGGATCGTATGTAATACAATTTGGAATGGTGTTGGCCTGAACATGGGAATGACCATCCTGATGCTGCAAACCTTCACCGTTCAGGGTTGTACGACCTGCCGTACCACCTACAAGGAAACCACGTGCTTGTGAATCACCAGCGGCCCAAGCCAGGTCGCCAATACGCTGGAAACCAAACATCGAGTAATAGATGTACACCGGGATCATGGGTAGATCGTTAACAGAGTAGGATGTACCTGCTGCCAACCAGGATGCCATTGAGCCTAACTCGTTAATCCCTTCTTGCAGTACCTGACCTTTTTTGTCTTCGCGATAGTAGGCTACCTGATCAGAATCTTGCGGCTCGTATTTTTGTCCTTCATGGGCATAAATACCCACTTGACGGAATAAACCTTCCATACCAAAGGTACGGGCTTCATCCGGAATGATAGGGACTACGCGCTTGCCGACTTTTTTGTCTTTCAGCATGGCAGTCAGTACGCGTACAAATGCCATCGTGGTGGAAATTTCACGACCATTAGAGCCTTTCAATACCGCGTCAAAGGCGCTTAGCGGTGGCGCTTCCAGGGTTTCAGAACTTTGCGGTAGACGCTTGGGCATATAGCCGTTCAGAGACTCACGACGGGCTCTTAAATAGCGCATCTCTTCACTGTCTTCATCAAACTTGTAATAAGGCAAGTCCGCCAGCTTTTCATCCGCTACCGGGATATTAAAGCGGTCGCGGTACTCTTTGATTGCCGCGGTATCCATCTTCTTAACATTGTGGGCGATGTTCTTGCCTTCACCCGCAGTACCCATGCCATAACCTTTTACGGTTTTCGCCAGGATAACCTGCGGACGACCTTTGGTTTTAGTGGCTTTGTCATAGGCCGCGTAAACTTTAACCGGATCGTGACCACCACGGTTCAGACGCCAGATGTCATCATCAGACATGTTGGCTACCATCTCTTTCAGCTCTGGGTATTTGCCAAAGAACTTCTCACGGGTGTATGCACCGCCTTTGGCTTTAAAGTTCTGATATTCACCGTCAACGGTTTCCATCATCAGATCCATCAGTTTACCGGAAGTATCGCGAGCCAATAATGGGTCCCAATAACGTCCCCAGATAACCTTGATCACTTCCCAACCCGCACCGCGGAATGTACCCTCAAGCTCCTGGATGATCTTGCCGTTACCACGTACCGGACCATCAAGACGCTGCAGGTTACAGTTGATAACAAAGGTCAGATTGTCCAGACCTTCACGAGCAGCCAGGCCGATAGCACCCAAGGATTCTGGCTCATCCACTTCACCGTCACCCATGAAACACCAAACCCGCTGATCCGAGCAATCTTTTAAGCCTCGGTCAGTGAGGTACTGTAAAAAGCGTGCCAGATAAATGGCTTGCATTGGGCCCAGGCCCATCGATACCGTCGGGAATTGCCAGAAATCAGGCATCAATTTCGGGTGTGGATACGAGGATAAACCTTCGCCGTTGGCTTCCTGGCGGAAGTTATTCAGCTGCTCTTCGGTTAAACGCCCTTCAATATAGGAACGTGAATAGATACCAGGCGCCGAGTGACCTTGCACAAACAAATAATCGCCACCACCATTTTCGCCCGGAGCGCGGAAGAAATGGTTAAAACCCACATCATAAAGCATGGCCGAAGATTGGAAACTGGAGATATGGCCACCTAATTCCAAATCTTTTTTGGAGCCGCGCAATACCATCATCATGGCATTCCAGCGGATCACGTTGCGGATCTTAGCTTCGATGGTTTGATCACCCGGCATCGTTGGCTCTTGTCCGGCCGGAATAGAGTTGATATAAGCGGTTGTGGATTTGTGTGGTAAATGAACGCCACTGCGACGTGCTTTATCGATCAAAGATTCCAGCAGGAAGTGAGCGCGGTCGGCGCCCTCTTCTTCCAGTACTGCATTGAGTGCTTCTAACCATTCTTGCGTTTCTTGTGGATCCAAGTCTGGTTGCATCGTATCAGCCATGCTGTGTTCCTATATTTGTCGTTTTAACCTTTAGATTCCGGTACAAAACCAGAAGCTACCATAGTAAAAGGGACGAATCGCGCTGCGACTCATCCCGAATTTTAATGGGAGTGTTCACTCCCCACCTCAATGCGTCGCAATGCACGCTGCATTTGAGAGTCTTCTGAATTAATTTCCAGAAGGGTTTTTTCTATAAATGCCAGATGCTCATTACTGGCCTGACGCGCCAATTCTGGATTCCCCGACACTATCGCAGCCACAATCTGTTTGCGCTGTTGATGGATCTGTCGATAGGCCTCGGGTCGCTTGCGCAACAACGCCAGGTTACCTTCAATGTTGTCCTTTAACACATCCAGCAAGTTACCCATGATGTGCAGCAAAACTACATTATGAGAGCCTTTCGCCATGCAGAGATAAAACTCCACCAGCGACTCAGCCTGTTGTTCAACACAGTCTTCCTTGTAGGCCACCTCAGTTCGGGTTAGCGCTTGATTCAGGGCCATAAAGTCCCCTTCATCACCACGCAATGCCGCGTAATAAGCGGCCATACCCTCCAGAGCGTGACGAAATTCCAGCAAGTCAAACTGACTCTCTGGATAGGTAGCGATTAACTGCATTAAAGGATCAGTCACCTTAGGTGCGAGCTTATCGCTCACCCAGGTACCACCACCTTGTTTGCGCAGCAGTAATCCTTTGGCTTCCAGCTTCTGTATGGCTTCGCGCAGTGAAGGTCTGGAAACATTAAACTGCTCAGCAAGCTGTCTTTCCGGTGGCAATTTTTGACCAGCCAGAAATTGTCCTTCCAACAACATGGCTTCCAATCGTTCAACAATAATGTCAGACAATTTTTTATTTTGTATTTTTTGCATCTGTATCTGTTGAGTTGAAACTATTCAACCAGTCTTTTTCGCCAGCGTTTACCACTTTACGAAAAGGTAAATTGGTCTTACCAATTTTTGAAGGATATCGAATCTGCTTGCTCAGGTAAAGCCCATCGGGTTTTCGGATAACTAAGTTGTAGTCGCTAAATAGCAAAAAGGCCACGTAAACCGTGGCCTTTTTCAATATAGTCAGCGCTGGTCTGACCTCGATATGCAAGCCTTTTTTAGGCTAATTTATCCACCCGCCAAGGGTTAAAACAGCGGTTACTGCCAACAAAAGCATCATATTTCGCTTAGCAAGTCGCAAAAGCGTGCAAGGCTCTTCTGTGCAATCCATGGTATCGGGTTCCACCTCTTCACTGGACTTGGCTACCTGTGTCACTATGTCGCGGGCACTGATAGTTAAATCAAATAAATAACTGCTGAAGGACTTCACACCTTGGGTAAAATGCCCCACCAATAAAAAACCGCAAGCAGCAATGCGCGCCGGTACCCAATCTAAAATCGCCATGACTCTGGCTGCCACTTTGCGTTGTGACTCATCTGGCGCCTGGCTTTCCACCAGCCTTGCCGTGAGATACATCACCGCCCCCGTGCCACCCAGAATTAAGAACCAGAATGCAATGGCAAAATAATAGCGAAAGTTTATCCACACCATGTGCTGTCCGAATGAGGTGTCAGATGACGGCTGAAACTTCAGTTCCTCAGCGTATAAATCTCGAGCGGCAAAATCGCCGCGATTGGAGGCTTGCAGATATCCTTTGAACTTGGCACGAATATGAGGACAGCCAACCGCAATAAATAACACCACCAGGTTTAACAATAGTGTTAACAGACTGCTTTCCAGGTTCAAAAAAAGCCACCACATCACCAGCGTGGGCATGGCGACGGCGAGGTATATTTGCCAGGCATTTGCGGTATATAACCAGCCTTTTGAGCGCAAAAAATCGAGATAAGGCAACATATACGTTTCGCTGCGCCAGACGTTCGACTTGGTCGTCAATCTTTCCAGTGCAATGACAAGTAACAAGCTGATCAAGGTCATGTAAGTTCTCTTATTGTAGTTAAAGCGCTTGGCGATAGCGGCACCAATCGAAGGCTTCGCCGGGATCGGTTTTTCTGCCATGGGCAATATCATTGTGCCCTACTATACGCCCTAAGTTAATGCCTGGATATTGGACCATTAAACATTTTGTCATGGCGATAAGTGCTTTGTACTGAGCATCTTCGTAAGGCTCATTATCAGCCCCTTCTAGCTCTATGCCGATGCTAAAATCATTGCAGCGAGGGATACCTTGAAATACGGACACTCCTGCATGCCATGCTCTTTCATCAAAATTGACAAACTGAGTGATCACACCTGTGCGTTCAATCAAGCAATGAGCAGAAACCCGCATTTTATAAATCTCTTTGAAAAACTCATGCTCCTCAGGATTTAACCGGCCCATGAAAAAAGGCTGCACGTAACCCTGACCAAATTGTCCCGGCGGCAAACTAATATTGTGTATAACCAGCAACGAGGGGCTCTCGCCTTCAGGTCTCTGATCGCAATGAGTGGTTTTGCACTTTTCAGCCTGTTGCAACCACCCGTTGTTGATATCCAATGATTCATCCCGATTCTTTGTTTAAACCTATTATTGCATGATTCTTTTGGAATTTTGCGCCAGCAGTGTTAGTTTTTATTGGCTTTTTTACTCTTTCGGAGCCTCTTTTGTCAGCTGAACAAAAAACCACATCGCGATTAGGCACGGGCATGTTTATTTTGGCCTGGCTAATTGGACTGGCTTTAATCAGTGTCCTGTTCGAGGACTCTCTGCTGGCACAATTCAACCCGAATGATAAACCTGAGAGCCGTTTTGAAAACGGTAAGCCGACTGTGGTGTTAAAACGCAACCGCTATGGTCATTACGTGTCCAGCGGCAAGATCAACGGTCGAGAAGTTGTATTTTTAGTGGATACCGGCGCCACTAACGTATCCATTCCAGTGACAGTGGCAGAAAAACTAGGCTTGCAAAAAGGCGCTCCCGGCAGAAGTATCACTGCCAATGGCACAGTCACTGTTTATCGCACGACGATTCCCTTGCTGGAATTAGGTAACATCCAGCTCACGAATGTCATCGGTAATATTAATCCGGGTATGCAAGGACCGGAAATATTATTGGGTATGAGTGTCTTAAAACAGTTAGAATTTACCCAACGCGGTGACACATTAACTCTGAGGCCATTGTAATAGAACCTTTTCAGAGACTTTGGGAATTAAAAAGCAATTGTAAGATACCCCTGCTTTGTATACAGTCCCGCGTCTAAACAAAAGGCTCCATTTAGAATAACTTTAGTGCAATAAGCCCATGACCCAATTCCAGACTTTACTCAACGCAGAGATCACGCTGTCAGTGCTCACCAGCCTTTGGCAAGACCTCGGCGAGTCTCCAATACAACAGTTAACAAACGGTATTCCAACGCCAGAGGTTGCCAGGCAGCAACTTCAAAGCATGCTCAAAAACGATGTTACAGCCAGCCTGATTGCAGAAGACGACATGGCTCATGCATCCGTGATCTGCAAAGAGAATTGTGTTTTTGTGGGGAAAGCCTGGGTGGAAAAAACCTTTGCATTGCTGGACGATCAGCTCGACATTATCTGGCATACCCAAGATGGGCAAGCACACCAGGCGGGTGATACGCTGTTTGAAATAAGGGGCAATACCCGCGCGATCCTCACCGGAGAACGCACCGCTCTTAATTTTGCTCAAACCTTATCCGCAACGGCCACTGAAGTCGCTCATTATGCTGAATTATTAGCCGGTTTTACGACGCAAATACTAGACACCCGAAAGACTATTCCCGGACTGCGTTATGGCCAAAAATATGCGGTTACCTGTGGCGGTGGTGCCAATCACCGCATTGGTTTATACGACCGATTCCTGATAAAAGAAAATCACATCATGGGCTGTGGTAGCATCACAGCGGCAATCACAACAGCCCGAAAAAGAGATAACCGCTTGTTGGTTGAGGTTGAAGTGGAAAACCTGTCTGAGCTTAAACAGGCTATCTCAGCTGGAGCTGACATTATTATGTTAGATAACTTCAGCCTGACAGATGTGGAACAGGCTGTTGCCATAAATCAGAGACAGTGCAAACTGGAGGTGTCCGGCAATGTAGAAGCAGAGCGTTTACACGAGATTGCCAACACAGGGGTAGATTTTATTTCCTCAGGCGCCATAACCAAGAACATAAAGGCTATCGACCTTTCCCTACGGTTAAGCAATTAACCTAATGACCAATTCCATCCCCCGCTAACCTCCTGAAAAGCGCAAAGGTTTTGTGAACAATTTCACAGTTCAGGAGGTTTTTCGTACAAAAAGTCGTCGTTTGAGAATCAGTTATCAAATTACATCCTTTTACAAGTACAAATTTGTGTCTAATCTTGTCGATACAAACTTAAGAAGGGTTGGCAAACTTGCCCAATGAGAATTGCCTTCTATACTGAGTTTGGAAAGCCTGGAAATTTTTCAAATCTGATAAATGACTGGTCTGACTTAAACGAAAGCTACAAATATTAAGCCGCATAATTGCGCAACTGGAGATAGAAAATGAATCAAGTCGAAAACAACCAAAAAGGTTTTACACTGATAGAACTGATGATTGTTGTGGCAATTATCGGTATTTTGGCAGCGATTGCCCTACCCGCTTACCAAAGCTACTCTGCGAGAGCTTCTTACAGTGAAGTCATCTCAGCAGCCAGTCCGGCAAAAACAGCGATGGAAGTCTGTGTGCAAACTGGCTCGCCTACTGATTGCTCAACGTTAACCGTACAAACAGGCTGGACCGCGTCTGCACTGGTAAACACTATCGCATTTGGCGGAGCAGGTACCTCAGGTGACCCCTACACCATTACAGTAACACCTGCTGCAAGTGTAGTAAGTGGTATCACCGCATCTGAGACCTATACTCTGTCTGGAGTTGAATCCAGCGGCGCCATTACCTGGACACAAGGCGGCGGCTGTCAGGCAGCAGGTCTGTGCTAAGCTAAACTTCTCTCTTAAAAGCCCGGTGTAAGCTGGGCTTTTTTGTTTGTAGTAATACCAATTGGCAAACTGATAAAAATAAAAAACAGCGATAACCATGGCAGCAAAAGAAGCAGAAAAACCCGAATTTATCTGGACCGGGAAAAACAAAAAAGGTCAAACGGTCAAAGGGGAGTTTATTGCCGACTCCATGAATGATGCAAAATCGATACTGCGTCGTCGAGGCATATCGGTTACAAAAATAAAAAAAGCGCCGAAGCCCCTGCTGGGGGGAGCTAAAATAGAAGCGTTAGATATTTGTAACGTTTCCCGACAAATCGCCACCATGTTATCCGCTGGCGTTACCCTTATTCAGACTCTGGAGATGATCGGACAAGGGCATGACAAAGCCCCGATGCGCAAGATGCTGGGACAAATCACTCACGAAGTACAATCTGGCCAACCCTTATCTAATTCTCTACGTAAGTATCCCGACTATTTTGATGATTTGTACTGCGACCTGGTGAAAACCGGTGAGCAATCCGGTGCCCTGGAAAACATTTACGACCGAATTGCCACCTACAAGGAAAAAGCCGAAGCGCTGAAATCAAAAATTAAAAAAGCCATGTTTTACCCGGTTGCCGTGGTGGTGGTGGCCTTTATCGTCACCACGATTTTGTTGATTTTTGTAGTGCCGCAGTTTGAGGAAATTTTTGCCGGATTTGGCGCGGAACTTCCGGCTTTTACCCAGTTCGTGCTTAACATTTCAAACTTTGTGCAAAACAACGGCCCGTTCATCGCTATGGGTATGGTGGCATTTGCGTTTTTCTTTAAACGCGCTTACAAAAACTCGCAAAAACTCAGAGATACCTTGGATGCCAAACTGTTAAAGGTCCCCGTTATCGGAGACATTTTAGTAAAGGCGTCCATCGCCCGTTTTACCAGAACCTTATCAACAACCTTTGCAGCAGGCGTCCCTCTTATTGAGGCATTGGAATCGGCTGCGGGTGCTGCAGGCAACGCCGTTTACCGCGACGCAATTCGTTACATGAAATCGGAAGTCGCTGGCGGAGAGCAAATGAATATTGCTATGCGCACTACCAATGTTTTTCCGCCCATGGTAGTACAAATGGTGGCAATTGGAGAGGAGTCAGGTTCAGTTGACGATATGCTGGGTAAGATAGCTACCATCTATGAGCGCGAAGTAGACGACATGGTAGACGGCCTCACATCCTTATTGGAGCCAATTATTATGGCCGTTTTGGGGGTGGTGATTGGCGGATTAATCGTTGCCATGTATTTGCCTATATTCCAACTGGGCATGGTGGTGTAAACTGCCTTCAATTCCTGATTGCAAAGATAAGAAGAATTTAAATGGAGCAATTGTTACTGGTATTTAACACCTGGCCTTGGGTGTTTTACGGTTTTGTATTATTTATCGGTTTAACCGTTGGCAGCTTTTTAAATGTGGTGATTTATCGTCTCCCGGTGATGATGGAAAAAGAGTTCAAGCATGCCTGCGAAAGCCATTTCGATACCCAGATTAAGAGCCATTCTGCTGCGACAACTCAAACCGAGCGATTTAACCTTGCGGTACCGGCGTCTACCTGCCCCAAATGTGGCCACAAAATCAAAGCATGGGAAAACATTCCCGTCGTAAGCTGGATTTTACTCAAAGCTAAATGCAGCCAATGCAAAACCAAGATTTCGGCTCGATATCCCACTATCGAAGCATTGACAGGGGCACTGAGTGTCGCGATGGCCGTTTATCTAGGCCCGACACTGGCACTATTTATGGCATTGATTTTTTTGTGGAGCCTCATCGCTCTGACGTTTATCGATTTGGACACCATGCTATTACCGGATCAGATCACCCTACCCCTGATGTGGTTGGGACTATTGTTGAGTCTTAATGGTACTTTCGTTACGACAGAACAAGCTATTTTAGGTGCTGCGCTGGGTTATCTGAGTCTCTGGAGTGTTTATTGGGTATTTAAACTGGTGACAGGTAAGGAAGGCATGGGGTATGGTGACTTTAAGCTGTTGGCGGCAATGGGGGCATGGACAGGCTACGCTTACCTGCCTGTCATCATTATATTATCTTCTTTTGTAGGCGCTATTATCGGCATCGCCATGATGCTGACCAAAAGAACTGAAAAAGGACAAGCCATCCCGTTTGGCCCTTATCTCGCTATTGCCGGACTCATCACCTTCTTCTTTGGCGAAAGCATTGTTAACCACTATTGGCAGTTTATTCTCTCATGAGCAACTTTATTGTTGGTTTAACAGGTGGTATTGGGTCGGGCAAAACCACGGTTTCCGACCTTTTTAATGAACAGTTTGCCATTGAAGTCGTTGATGCCGATGTCATTGCGCGTGAAGTGGTGCAACCGGGTAGTAAAGCACTTGGTGCGATAAGAGATAAATTTGGCGATAGCATTTTGTCCCAAGATGGTGGTCTGGATAGAGCACAATTGCGAAAATTAGTTTTTGCTGATACTGCACTTAAAACCTGGTTGAATGAATTACTGCACCCGCTCATTCGCGAACAAATGCAAATTCAATGTCAGCAGGCGAAATCCGATTATGTTCTTCTTTCTATCCCATTGTTGGTTGAAAACCAGCTACAACATCTGGCTGACCGCATTTTAGTGGTAGATTGCCCAGAAGAAATTCAGCTACAACGGGCAGCAAGCAGAGATGGGGTTGGAGAAGCACAAATAAAAAGTATAATGCAATCTCAGGCGAGCAGAGAGCAACGCCTTGCAATTGCCGATGACGTGATTGTAAATGACACTGACAAACCTCATTTGTTAGCAAAGGTTCAAACCTTGCATAACAAATATAAGGCGGTTGCACAGAGCATTTAGGCAATCGACTGTTTTTCACCTAAAATACGAATAACAACATACTGAGCTGGTTACATGTCGAATACTGTTTACGAATTCCCATTAAATGAGAAAGTGCGCACCTATTTGCGTCTGGAACAGTTATTCAAACAACTGCACTCTGCGCGAGATTGCTCGGAAGACTGGCAGTTTATTCATTTTTTTGACTGCTACTTTACTCTCCTTGAATTACTGGAGCGCATAGACATGCGTACAGATATTCTCAAAGACATCGATAATCACGAAAAAAATCTGCGCTTGTGGGCACAGCACCCCAAAATCGATAAAGAAGCTCTGGACCTTGCCTTGCAACGCATCCTTGAGCTGAAAGCAAAGCTGAAAAGTAGTGCCAAGATAGGTGCAGGTCTGAAAGGCGAACGATTTTTATTATCCATAAAACAACGCTTTTCCATTCCTGGCGCCACCTGTAGTTTTGATTTACCCAACTTACACTATTGGTTAAAGCAATCAGATAAGGCCATAGCCGCCGATATTGATCGCTGGATTAGCGAATTTACCCTGATTCAGCAAGCGATCGAAATTACCTTATCTTTCTTACGAGAACGCGGACGCTTTGAAGAAGTTGAAGCTGTCAAAGGGTTTTATCAAGGCGTCGCTGATGAACGCAATGATCTCATCCGCATTCACTGCGCTTCAGATGGCAATTATTATCCCACCCTAAGCGGTAACAAATATCGCTATGCGATACGTTTTATGCTGTTTGAACCCGATGAGTTGGGTCAGGTGTCGGTAGACAAAGCCATAAATTTCAAACTAGCCTGCTGCTAACTTAAATTCATCACAAGGTATATTCCTAATGAAAGTCAATTGTCCTACCTGTCAGGCTCAAATCGAGTGGTCTGAGACTAATGAACATCGCCCTTTTTGTAGTAAACGCTGCCAGCTTATCGATTTAGGTGAATGGGCGGACGAAAGCCATACCATATCCACTCCACTGTCTCAGTCTTCCAATATCAATATTGACCCGGAAGACATTGAGGAAATGCTGGCTCAGCAACAAAACCAGCACTAGAGCAAATATCTTACAACTATTTCTCCAGTACACTAAGTGGATCGATACGTCGCTCGCTTTTCAATATCTCAAGGTGTAAATGAGGTCCTGTGGCTTTTCCCGTAGCCCCCACCAAGCCAATCGTTTGTCCTTTGTAAACCTTCATACCTGGCTTTACCTTTATCTCATTGAGATGTGCGTACAAACTTTGGTAGCCGTTATCGTGGGCGAGCAAAACAACATTACCGTATTTACTGGACAGTGTTGAATTATCGGCAATGGTCACAATACCTTCAGCGACCGGTGTTACCGGTGTTCCCTCTGGCACGCCAAAATCCACGCCACCGTGCTTTCGGTAATTTCTCAAGCGCGAAACGTGACCATAAGGTGAGGTCACATTTAAATCGGCTAACGGATAAGCCCACCTTAATTTGCCATCAGCTTCTTGGGCAATACCTTCATCAAACAGGGTATTTGCCCATGTTAAACTGGTAAATAACGCCATAATTATTGCGGACAATAACAGCGTCCCAATATTTTTGTTGGGGTGCAAAATTAGCTGTAAACGACGCTTATTGTCCCTTGCATCCAACTGTCCCGCTGTAAAACAAGTCACGACATTTGCAGAGGGAGTGGATGCGACCTTGAATCCATTGAGTAACGCTCTGGCGTAATTCACTGGGGCAATATTGTGCCTTTTGATGGTGCTAAGATCGCAGCGATATTCCATTGCCCGAACAAAGCCCTTCTCCATCCGTTTGATGAAAGGGTTAAACCAGCAAACAATGGTAATCAACCGCCACAGCAATACTGATATATGATCTCGATTTTGAATGTGGCTTAGTTCATGGCACAACAACACTTGTTGTTCCGTCTGTGGAAAATCAAAAAACTGTTGTGGCACATAAATCTTGGGACGCAATAATCCCGCAACGAAAGGGGAACAATTAATCGGCAATTGGTAAACCTTGAAACCTTGCAACTGAGTTGCAATGGCGCTGTGACATAAACGCTGCAAGGCGCGGTACAGCCTTAAAAAGTGGATTATTTTTAGCGTGAATACAAACAAATATACGAGCACCAGAATAGTCATTGCCCGGGACAGATAAATGCTCCCATTATCAGTCGTAAGTGTTGCCATACCCACTTGTGTAAAAGCAGATTGGAATTCCTCTAGCAACAGTATTTCAGGAATGCTCATAACTTGAGTAAAGGCGATGGGCAAGGTGATAAAAGGCACAAGCGTTAAGCCCAATATGGTCCACCAAAGCGCTGTATTCTGCGGAGCGCGCTGAGCTAACTTATTCGCTATGAGTAACAAGAAACTACTCAAAAGCCACCAAATAATCACGTCGATAAATAGTTCAGGCATGTCAACTTGCCTCACTATTGTCATTGTCTTGATTGCTGGAGGATGACAATAGCAACTCTAATTCAGCAAGCTCTTCAGAACTCATTAATTTGCTGTCAGCAAACATGGCGACAGGCAATGGCGAGTCCAGCTCCATGATCTGTTTGGCAAAATCTTGAGCCAAAAGAGCCAACGTGGGCATTTTTTCCAGTTTGGCGCGATAGATCTTTTTATTGCCTTGCATTTCTTCTGACAGCAAACCTTTAGCGCTCATTCGCTCCAATGTCTTGCGCGTGGAGGAATAGCCCCATCCAAATCGATGACTAAGGCCATCATGGATAGCTTTCCCGGTTCTGGGCTGGCTCTGCCACAATAATTTGAGAATAGTGAGTTCTGTGGAGTTGGGTTTCATAAATCACCTAAAGTGTGACAGATGTCGCACTTTAGCAAACAGTCATGTGCGACACAAGTCGCACATATCCTCTTTAAGCTTTCCTTTCTTCAATTTCGATTATAATTACAAGCCCAAACTTAAAAATCAGCACACCATATTGACTGATTGATTCAATAATTCCTCAAGCAATGTCACGTTACCAAATTCATCTACGTGCTGCAGATTCACACCGTTGCGACCATTGCAGTCTATCCATTGCGTGAGTACTTCATAGCCGTTTTCTACTTTGCGATAGTAGTGAGCTGTCTCGAGGGAGTTAAAAATAAAATGCAGTTCAGCTGGCCTGTCAATCTCCCCCAAAAAACTCAATAGGTCCAGGTGGTTGTCGACGATTGTGGCTGTCTCACCGTAAAGTGAAGCAATGTATACATTACAAAAAATAGGATAACAACCAACGGTATAGCCATCTTCACTGTTAACCTCTTGTAAGGCCAACATTGCCGCTTCTTCAAGCTGAGCTTTAATTGCGGCATCAAACTCATGAGCCACCTCAAAATCACTGGCATCTTCTGTTTCGGCATTACTCGGTGTGTAAACTCTTACTTCGAAATAATCAGGCTGTGGGTTGAGCCTGAAATCACTAAGCGAAGTATCCAGGATGCTATCGAGCTCAGTAAAGCCTCTTTGTGTCGCTTCCACGAAGAGTAAATCGCCAGCATCGACAACAGTATCTGGCGGCGGATCAAATAGTTCTGGATCACTGGTGATATTGTCGCCACCACCACAAGCGGAAAGAATAAAGACAACGAAAATAAATATATGTCTAAACATATCAGATGCTCTCCATGCAAAAATATTAATTGAGGTAAAACGTTAAGGGACTACCCCCTGCTTTTATCAGACGCAAAAAAAAGGTTCTTTTTATTCCCTTAAAATGAAAATAAAATCATTGATTTATCATTAGAAAATGGTGTAGTGCGCAGAATGGATAAAGAAAGAGTCTTTGTATTACACAGCTAAAAGCTTATTGACAATAGCACTGTTTGCTTCGGGGAAGTCGACTTCTGATAATTCACTTAATTGTGCAAATCCTTAGTTTCAATTTTTCTCTTTTTGAATAATTAGTTCAGGTAAAACATATTTATGCAAAATATCAAAAGGCTGTTTTTGTTTGGTGAAGTTCCCTTGGTTGCTACCGGTAAAAACAATGACAGACTCCAATGAAGGAACCACAAAAATAAATTGTCCTCCATTACCCCAAGAATGAATGACTTCCAATGTCTGCTTATTCATTTGAAATTTAGACGTATACCATTGATTCGAATAGGTAGTAACAGTCTTAGGTAATCCTTCTACTAAATCAATAAAAGACCAATTAATTTGACTACCTGATTGAAAAAGCTGATTGATTGCATATTTTGATATGATCCTTTTTCCATGCCAGTCACCGCCATTCATCAATAACAGACCAAACTTCGACAAATCTCTCGGTAGAAAATAGGCATTACCTTGTCCATTGAGAAATTGACCGCTATAACTTTTAGTGAAACGGTAGTTTGTAATACCAAGCGGCTGCATTAGATACTTATCAGAAAATTCAAAAATATTCTCACGGTTTGCTCTAACCAAAGCCGAAGAAACAGACGCCGTCAATAAAAAACTATTGGCATTGCAATACTGAAACTTTGTTCCGGGTACCTCAGCCATTTCAATTTCCATTGCATACGCTAAAGGCGCTTTACCTTCATCGATACCAAACTCATGATTCGGGCCTTTCGAGCCTGGAGATTCATCACAGTTCAGTCCCGAGGTCATATTTAACAGATGAATAAGGGTAATTTTTTGTTTTCTAAGATCAGGATCTTTGAGTTTTCGAAATCGTTCAAGCAAAGGTATAATCGGTTCATCATAAGTCAACAATCCTTGGTCTATTGCGATTAGCGTTATGAGAGTAGAAATACTTTTAAATGTGGAGTGCGTTCGATGTTGCATTTCCGCTGTAAACACCCCGTAATAATGCTCTCGTACTAACTGTCCCTTGCGATAAACGAGCATCGAATCAATGCCTGTATACTTATTCGGTTTCATGTATTCGTGTGCTTCATTCAGCAGCGCAAAATCTTGTGATTCACTACTTGCTACTTGAAAGGTACTCAACAGAGTTATAACGAGGGGTATCCAAATTTTTATCATGACTAAATTCGCTCAATTACCGAAAAAAACTTCCTGCTAGCCGGACTTCTGGTCGTTAAACTCCTAGGAATAGAATATTGGAGGAAATTTTGTTGCAATGCTAAACACTCTCACAGTTAACAGGGATCCGCAATGCATTAGAAAAAATATTAACCGCCATTGAGCAGCATAAGCAAGGCACGAATTGTCCCCTACCGTATTGTCTTCCAACGCAGTATGGCTTGAAGTCAATAGGCATTTTGCCAATGTGGTAACGGCAATGGGAAAATGCACCAGCCAGCAAATAAGCGTTTTGGATTAGGAGAAGCCCAATAACTTCTCGACGATTGCAGCATTTGCCTCTGGGAACTCTACGCCAGGTAGTTGTTGAATCGGCACCCAGCGAAATTCTAAGCCTTCTTTGGATTCAGGCTCGTTATTAAACTGCACCACCAGATAAACGTCTAGTAGTACTTTTTTATCACCATAATCATGGCTGATTTGAATAAGAGGCGTTGAAGCAAGTACTTCAATGCCCACTTCTTCCTGAAGCTCTCTGGCAAGTGCTTCAGGCATGGATTCGTTGAGCTCGCGTTTACCGCCGGGGAATTCCCATTTGCCGCCCTGATGAGCTTCGCTGGCTCTGCGGGTCAGGAATACTTCCTTATCCCGCATTATTACGCCAACAGCAACTTCAACGATTTTGGTCATATCAGCTTAACTTACCGTGGCATTGCTTATACTTTTTACCTGAACCACAAGGGCAAGGATCGTTACGCCCCACTTTGGGCTGCCTGCGCGCAGCTTGTTGGCCTTGATCCTCTGCCTGATTAGGTGATTCATGCTCAAAGTTTTTCGGTGCAGCTTGTTCTTGCTGGCGACGTTTTTCTTCTACCGCATCTACATCAGATTGAGCGCGTACTTGCACTTTGCTCAAGATGCTGATCACATCAACCTTCAGTGACTCCAACATTTCGCTGAATAACTCGAAGGACTCACGCTTGTATTCCTGCTTGGGGTTTTTCTGAGCATAGCCACGCAAGTGAATACCCTGACGCAAATGATCCATCGCCGCCAGGTGCTCTTTCCAATGGCTATCCAAATTCTGCAGCATGATGGCCTTTTCAAAGTGACGTAATACTGAAGCCCCCACCTGCTCTTCTTTTTCTGCGTAAGCCGCATCAATAGCCTGGTGAATTTTCTCTCTGAGTGACTCTTCGTAAAGCTTATCGTCGTCTTCCAACCATTTAGCAATAGGCAGGTCTATCAAATAATCCGCTTTCAGACGCTCCTCAAGACCCGGTACATCCCACATCTCTTCCAGGCTCTGCGGTGGAATGTATTGGCTGATGGTATCATCAACAACATCATTGCGGATAACCTCAATAGTTTCTTTAATATCACCTTCGTCCAACAACTCGTTGCGCTGCTCGTAGATAACTTTACGTTGGTCGTTGGCCACGTCATCGAATTCCAGCAACTGCTTACGAATGTCGAAGTTACGCCCTTCAACTTTGCGCTGAGCATTTTCGATAGCTTTGGTCACCCAAGGGTGTTCAATCGCCTCTCCGCGCTCCATACCTAAGCGCTTCATCATTCCAGCCATGCGGTCTGAAGCAAAGATACGCATCAAAGGATCTTCCAGTGACAAATAGAAACGCGATGATCCAGGATCGCCCTGACGACCAGAACGTCCACGCAGCTGGTTATCTATACGGCGAGATTCGTGACGCTCGGTACCTATGATATGTAGGCCTCCGGCCTCCAGAACTTTAGCGTGTAGTTCTTTCCATTCCGCTTTAATCTTTTCCACTTTCGCAGGTTTTGGATCGTTGATGGCAGCAATCTCGGCTTGCCAGTTACCACCCAGCACAATGTCGGTACCACGACCGGCCATGTTAGTGGCAATTGTAATGGCGCCGGGTTTACCCGCTTGAGCGACGATTTCGGCTTCCTGTGCGTGAAACTTGGCGTTCAGTACTTTATGAGGAATTTTTTCTTTCTTAAGAATACGCGATAACAGCTCTGAGTTTTCAATGGAAACCGTCCCCACCAAAGCAGGCTGACCGCGTTTAACACAATCTTTGATATCTTCTACGATAGCTTCGTATTTTTCTTCCGCTGTCATGTAGATCAAATCAGCCATATCCTTACGGATCATTGGCTTATTCGTGGGAATAACCACGGTATCCAAACCATAAATATGGTTAAACTCAAACGCTTCCGTATCTGCAGTACCCGTCATACCGGATAACTTGTTGTATAAACGGAAGTAGTTCTGGAAAGTGATTGAAGCCAGGGTCTGGTTTTCATTTTGAATTTTAACGCCTTCTTTGGCTTCAACCGCCTGGTGTAAACCATCTGACCAACGACGGCCTTCCATGGTACGGCCAGTGTGCTCATCAACGATGATTATTTCGTTATCTTTAACAATGTAATCGACGTCTTTCTGGAATAACTTATGGGCACGAAGCGCAGCATTGACGTGGTGTAACAAAGAAATATTAGTGGCGCCATACAAAGACTCGTCTTCCGGCAAAATACCAATTCGAT
This sequence comes from Planctobacterium sp. AWM4_229, assembly GCF_056160305.1. NCBI lineage: Bacteria > Pseudomonadati > Pseudomonadota > Gammaproteobacteria > Alteromonadales > Alteromonadaceae > Planctobacterium > Planctobacterium sp. AWM4_229. The sequence goes on from NZ_JBSWWX010000007.1 coordinate 313,023, forward strand.
GCAGGATTTCTTCAATGTGAACCTGACCACGCTCTGTTAGATGAACTTGCTTTGATTTTTCATCAATAGTGAAATCACCGTCGCCTTCCTGTCCTTCTTCATCTTCTTTTTCCTGCTGTATCAACTCAGGAATGATGGTATTGATGCGACGATAAAGCTCTGAACTGTCCTCTGCCGGACCAGAAATGATTAACGGCGTTCGAGCTTCATCAATCAAAATCGAATCCACTTCATCGATTACGGCAAAGTTCAGTGGACGTTGGACACGCTCTTCTGGGCTGAAGGCCATGTTGTCGCGCAGATAGTCAAAACCAAACTCATTGTTGGTACCGTAAGTGATATCCGCCGCGTAGGCCTCTTTCTTTTCTGCATGGCCCATACCCGGCACGTTACAACCAACTGTCAGTCCCAAGAACTCGAATAATGGACGATTACCTTCAGCATCACGACGTGCCAGATAATCGTTTACGGTAATGATGTGCACACCTTTGCCAGACAGGGCATTCAGATAAGAGGGCAATGTCGCCGTAAGGGTTTTACCTTCACCGGTACGCATTTCAGCAATTTTACCTTGATCGAGCACCATACCGCCCAGCATCTGCACGTCAAAGTGACGCATACCATAGACGCGCTTACTGGCTTCCCGCACCAAAGCAAATGCTTCAGGCAAAAGCTCATCTAAGCTGGCTCCCTCACTCAGGCGAGTTTTGAACTCTTGGGTTTTGTCTTTGATTTGCGTCTCGGATAAGCCTTCAAACTCCAGTTCATAAGCATTAATTTGAGAAACGATTTTATTTAATTTTTTTAGCGTTCTGTCGTTGCGGCTGCCAAAAACTTTGGTGAGGATATTTGCAAACATTAACTCTTATTTCCTGATCCGGAGCCCTAATTTAGACGTCCATTACTTTTATTCAATACTTGATAAAAACAATCGGCTCTGTGAGCCGATTGTTAAAAACCTTTATTTTGATTTGCCCTTTCGGGCCGTCAATTTGCTGCTTTGCGATAGACGAATTGCAGCGGGTCCTTCTGATTGCCGTTTTTCAGCACCTCATAATGGACGTGAGCGCCAGTTGCGCGACCTGTTTGTCCCATATCAGCAATCTTTTGCCCTTTGGTGACAACGTCGCCGATTTTAACATGGATTTTTTTATTATGCCCGTAGCGAGTCACTAAACCATCGCCATGGTCAATTTCCACCAGATTTCCGTAACCGTATCTCGGACCTGCCCAAACAACCATCCCCGCCCCGGTAGCTTTCACTGGCGCGCCTTCCGCACCCGCAAAATCAATACCTTTATGCATCGCTGGCAATCCAGAAAACGGATCTTTGCGCATGCCATAATACGAAGACAACCATCCTGACTCTATTGGCCGACCAGATATGAAGCTCTCATTTTGTATATGGTGTTGCATTAGCACAGATTCAAGAGCTTGTAGCTGTTGCGATTTATTTTTCAACTGAGCCATCATTGAATCAATTTGGCTAAGCACTTCTAAAGATGAGTCAACCGTCGGCATAACCACATCATGACTGGGTCCACCAATGGGCAAGGGTTGTCCGAATTGAAATTCTTCAACGTACAAATCTGACTCTTCGGCAAGGCGTTCGCCTAAGGCATTGAGGCGCTGCAGTTCACTTTGCATCTCTCCCAACTTCAACATCATACCCGCCAGTTTTTGCTCGGTTGTTTTACGCAATTCAGATAATTCTTGCTGCTGCTCAATCAACCCCGTCTGAGTGACGGCGACGCGCTCTGCAAAACGCAGATCCGTCTCTTCTTCTGAAACCAGTACCGCAGCCAAAACGAGCCCACCAAAAAGCCCGGCAATGCCCAACTTGCGCAGGGAAACCGTTTTAATCAGCTTAATTTTCCGACTTCTGTATAAAATTGTAAGACTCATAATCGTCTGGTAGCTTTCCGGAAAGTCAATAAAGGTGCTCGTTTTCTCGTTTTGTGCCTTTGGTTAAGGCGCTCAAGAAGCAAGAAAGATAAACACACATTAATGATAAGTCAATCTTATGAAACTGCCAACGATATCCCAATCGACAGCGTTATTGCTTTATCCATTTATAGCATCGACCGTATGCTGCAAATATTGAATATTCTTATGATAACTAAAAAAGCCACCCTATAGGTGGCTCTTAAATAAAATGTCGATTTTTTAGGAGTAAGACAACCCTGGCGCTGCATACTTAATTGGCATGTCCTGGCCAGATTCGTAACTGATATATTCCCAAGCGTCGGTCTTTTGCAATAGAGCATTCAGCAATTTGTTGTTCAAACCGTGGCCAGATTTGTATGCGCGAAGCTCACCGATAATGCTATGACCGCCGAGATAAAGGTCACCTACCGCATCAAGAATCTTATGTTTTACAAATTCGTCTTTGTAGCGCAAACCTTCTTGATTAAGCACCCGATATTCATCAAGTGCAACGGCATTTTCCATGCTACCACCTAGCGCCAGATTGTTGGCATGCATGAACTCAAGATCTTTCATAAAACCAAAGGTGCGCGCACGGCTGACATCATCAATGTAAGATTCACTGCTGAAGTCCATCACCATCCTTTGGTTGGTTTGTTTGATCACAGGGTGTTCAAAATCGATGGTGAAGTCCACACGGAAACCATCATAAGGTAGAAACTCAGCCCATTTGTCTCCGTCTTCAACACGGATCTTTTTGCGTACTTTAATAAAACGCTTGGCAGCACTTTGTTCTTCAATACCGGCAGATTGCAATAAAAAGATAAACGGGCTGGCACTGCCATCCATTATTGGTAACTCATTGCTGTTGACTTCAACAATCAGGTTATCAACGCCCAATCCAGCAAGTGCAGAAGACAAATGCTCAATGGTGGAAATGCTGTGGCCTTCGTCATTGCTTAAACAAGTACAAAGCATAGTGTCCCCAACGGCATTCGCCTTAGCGGGAATATCCACATAGGGTTCAAGATCAATACGTCTGTATACCACACCAAAGTTAGCAGGAGCAGGACGGAGAGTCATCGTCACCTTCTCCCCTTTGTGCAGACCGATACCAGTCGCCGATACAGCTTGTTTGATTGTACGTTGTTTAATCATGCCCAACCTTGTATATAATTTAAGCAATATGCAAAAAAGCGGCGCGCAGTTTACCCTTTAATTGACCACAAAGTCAAATAAATGTAATAAAACTACAATTTGCAGCCAAAATGCAATGCAATCGCGAATTAATCAGCTTGTTTGCGCAAAAATGCTGGAATATCAAGATACTCCAGATCGCCGCTATCCACTTTTTCTTCCGTGATTGTGCTTACCTTTCCAGTCTCAGACATCGGTACAATGGAATCAGTTCCATTGGCTTGTAATTTAAATTCAGAAGCCTCGGCGTTTACGCGGGTACTTCTGTTGGAAACTATCGAAATCTCAGGCTTTTTCTCAGCGCCAATACCAGTGGCTACGACTGTAACACGCAGTTCATCCGCCAGGTCCATATCAATAACTGTTCCCACAACAACTGTGGCATTTTCGGAAGCAAAGGCTTTAACGGCATTACCCACAGTTTCAAACTCGTCGATGGCAAAATCAGGACCAGCGGTAATATTTACCAGAATACCGCGGGCACCTGACAAATCGATGTCTTCCAATAACGGACAAGCGATAGCAGATTCTGCAGCCTCTTCGGCGCGATCTTCACCGCGAGCGACACCACTGCCCATCATGGCCGTACCCATTTCCGACATAACCGTTCTAACGTCTGCAAAGTCGACGTTGATCAGGCCTGGACGAGTAATCAGTTCTGCAATGCCCTGCACCGCGCCACGCAACACATCGTTGGCTGCACTGAAGGCTTGTAACAGTGGAGTACCACGCCCCATCACTTTCAATAATTTTTCATTAGGGATGGTGATTAGAGAATCAACGTGCTTAGCAAGCTCTTCCATACCACCATCAGCAATAGTGCTACGCTTCTTACCTTCAAACGGGAAGGGTTTAGTTACAACCGCAACCGTTAAAATACCCATTTCTTTAGCAATTTTGGCCACTTCTGGCGCGGCTCCAGTTCCGGTACCACCGCCCATACCAGCAGTAATAAATACCATATCAGCGCCTTCAATCGCCTGCTTGATGGTTTCGCGATCTTCTTCAGCCGCTTTTTGGCCCATTTCCGGATTTGCTCCGGCACCAAGACCTTTGGTTACATTAGAGCCAATTTGTAAGGTTAAATTAGCACTGGAATTTCTTAAGACCTGGGCATCAGTATTGATGGCAATAAACTCTACGCCTTCAATAGACTGTGACACCATGTGCTCAACAGCGTTGTTGCCACCGCCGCCGACACCTATGACTTTGATGACCGCTTCTTCGTTGTGGCTATCCATCAATTCAAACATATTTTACTCTCCGATTTAGCTTGCACTTAAAAACGAACCTAGCGCATTTTGGTTCGTCGTTAAAATTCCCCTTTAAACCAACTTTGTACACGTTCCCATATGCTTTCGTTGGCACTATTTTTATTGTTTTTCTTGGTAACAACTTGTTCGCTACCATAATGTAACAAACCGACAGCGGTAGCGTAGGTGGCATCATCCACATACTCCGCCAATCCTTTCACATTCAAGGGTGTTCCTACTCTTACTGGCATTTGGAACAACTCCTCGGCAAATTCTACCGCTCCTTCCATTTTTGCGGTTCCACCGGTTAAAACAATACCGGCAGCAATCTGTTCTTCAAATCCACTGGACTTGATCTCTTCGTGTATCAGTTCGAATAATTCCTGATACCTTGGTTCAACCACTTCAGATAACGTATGTCGAGACATGGTACGAGCAGCTCGTCCACCGACACTCGGCACTTCGATGGTTTCTTCCATGCTAACCATGTCTTTCAAAGCACAGGCATAGTTAACTTTGATTTCTTCAGCGTGGCTGATAGGTGTGCGGAAAATTTTAGCGATATCGTTAGTTATCTGATTTCCGGCCACCGGAATAACCGCCGTGTGTCGGATCGCTCCGTCAGAATAGATCACCATATCGATAGTTCCACCACCGATATCCACGACGCACACGCCGAGCTCTTTCTCGTCTTCTGTGAGCACGGCATAACTCGAGGCTAATGCAGAGAATATCATCTGATCCGCTCGAAGTTCACATCTTTCTACACATTTTACCAAATTTTTTGCCATATCATCGGCACAGGTAACGATATGCGCCCGAGCTTCCATCCGAACACCGGACATACCCACCGGATTTTTAATGCCTTCTTGCACATCAATGGTGTAATCCTGAGGTAGCACATGCAGCAATTTTCGCTCAGCAGCAATAGGCACTGAGCGGGCTGCGTGGATCACATTATCAACGTCATCTTGAGTCACTTCCTGATTGTTGATGGGTACCATTCCGCTTTCATTTTGACATTTCACATGTCGTCCTGATATCGACATCAACACCGAAGAAACCTGACAATCCGCCATTAACTCAAGCTCATTAACGGCCCTTTTAACGGACTGCACCACCAGGTCCAGGTCATTCACCCCGCCTTTATCCATGCCTCTTGACGGATTCGAACCAACACCAACGATACTGATTGAACCGTCTTCTCCCAGCTCACCTACCACCGCTTTAATGTTGGCGGTTCCGATATCCAGACCTACCACTAAATTTCTGTCTGTTACTTTTGACACGATGTTTCTATTTCCTGTCACAACCTGTTAATTCAAGACGGCGTTTTATCCCGCCATCCCACCGCAAGCCCCGTATCATAACGAAGGTCCACATAGGCGACTGCCTTTTCATTCTTTAACAACAACGGATAGACATCAATAAACCGCTGTAATCTGTCTATAAATTCTGTGCGTCCGAGACGCAATTGTATGCCGTTTTCCAGTTTTAAATGCCATGCGTAGCGCTCACTTAAAGACAGCTCGGCAATCGTTAACTGGCTGCCATCTAATAAACTTTGCATGGCCTTCAATCCTTGTAATACCGTTTGCTCACTGCCACCAGGACCGAACAACGCAGGTAACGTACTTCCCTGCCATCCTGCATCAAAAACGCCACCGTATTGATTGAGCAACATGTCCTCGTTCCACCGAGCCACAGCAACTTGCTCAATCACATAGACTTTCAAGGTATCAGGCCATGACTTCCTTATCGATGCCTGATACACCCAAGGTAAACTCTCTATCGCTTGATGGGTTTCATCCACATCAATCGCAAATAAACTGACCGCGCCCTCCTGCCTGACAGCACGATTAATATCCTCCGCCGACAATTGTTGTAACTCTCCGGAAACCAACACCTGTCGCAAAGGTACTTTTTGTTCATCCTGTAACCATTGCGCTACCCATTGACCTGCAATAATTAATAATGCCAAGACAATGAGCAAAAATGCTACACCAGCGATAAACTCCGCTGAACGCCACTTTTGCGCATCTTGCTGCTCCATATCAACGGCGACACTCGCAGGTTTGTGCAATCGCCAGTACCAAATCTGTAAAACTCATGCCTGCCTGTTTTGCCGCCATTGGCACCAAACTTTTTTCCGTCATTCCGGGTACGGTATTCACTTCCAAAATAAAATAATTGCCCTGCAGATCACACATGACATCTACACGCCCCCAACCCGACGCTCCCACAGCTTTAAAAGCGCGCATGGCAATATCAGCCAGCTGCTGTTCTTCTTCTGCAGTTAAACCAGAAGGGCAATGATATTGTGTGGTATTGGTGTGGTACTTCGCCTCGTAATCATAAAAACTGTGGGGCGTTTCCATTCTGATTGAAGGCAAGGCTTTATCAGCCAGAATTGAAACCGTATATTCTTTACCGGTTACGTATTGCTCCACCAGAACTTCACGATCAAACTGCAATGCCTTAGTAATGGCGGCTTCTAACTCTTCCGCAGATTTTACTCTGGACATTCCTATGCTAGACCCTTCTAGCGCAGGTTTTACCATAATCTCATTGTTTAACTGGCTCATTACCGCCTGAGCATCGAATGCTTCAAGGGACGCTTCAGTGGCCACGTAGTAAGGTGCTGTTGGTAGTCCTTCAGACTGAAAGATACGCTTACTGCGAATCTTATCCATCGCCAAGGCCGACCCCATCACCCCACTGCCGCTGTAAGCTATCCCCAAAGACTGGAGAGCCCCCTGGATGGCGCCATCTTCACCGCCACGACCATGTAACATGATAACCACGTGCTCAACATTTTCCGATACCAACTCGGTAATCGAACGGTTAGCTGGATCAAATCGAAGTACGTTTAAACCATGCTCTTCCAGGGCATTCGCTACCGCCTCTCCGGAGCGCAGCGAAACCTCCCGTTCTGCGGAATCGCCTCCGAATAATACTGCGATTTTCGCCATTGCTCTGTTGCTCACTTCTTATACCACCAACTCTAAAAGTTTTTCCGTATCCAACCGGGTTTGTTGTAGTTGCTTAGCCAAAACACCCACGTTGCCAGCGCCTTGGGTCATCAACACATCGCCGTTTTTTAAAACATTTGCTAACACCTTAGGGACTTCACTCAAGGCATCTATATGGATTGGATCAATGCCGCCACGATTGCGAATAGTACGACACAGTGAGCGACTGTCAGCCCCTTCAATCGGTTTTTCGCCTGCGGGATACACGTCTAGTAACAGGAGTAAATCCACCTGAGATAACACCCTGACGAAATCTTCGTACAAATCGCGTGTTCGGGTAAAACGGTGAGGTTGATAGACCATCACCAGCCGCTTATCTGGCCAATTATTGCGAGCGACTTCGATAGTTGCAGCAACTTCAGTTGGGTGATGGCCATAATCATCCACCAGGATAACCTCACCTTGCTGTGTTTGATAGTCGCCTAATATTTCAAAGCGGCGACCGATGCCTTGGAAATGCTGAAGTGCATTCTGAATCGCCCGATCGCTCACACCTTCAGCGGTAGCGACAGCAATGGCCGCAAGGGCGTTTTGGATATTGTGCTTACCCGCCAGATTTAGCTGTATTTGTAAGTCTGCGCCTTGTCTGCGTTTAACCACAAACTGGCACTGATTGAGTCCTAACTGTACGTCACACGCTCTAACATCCGCATCTTCATGAAAACCGTAGGTGGTATACTGGCGGCTTATTTTAGGCAACAGGCTACAAATCGTTTCGTCATCAATACACAGCACCGCTAAACCATAAAAAGGTAAGTTATGCAGGAATTCTATGTAGGTGTCCTGCATCCGGGCAAAGTCACCGCCATAGTTTTCCATGTGATCTGGTTCGATGTTGGTTACCACCGCAACCATTGGTTGTAGATGTAAAAACGACGCATCACTTTCATCAGCTTCAGCAATCAAATAACGACTGCTGCCCAATCGAGCATTACTTCCGGCACTATTTAACCGCCCGCCTATAACAAACGTTGGGTCCAGCTGGCCTTCAGCAAAGATAGTCGCCGTCAAGCTTGTGGTTGTGGTTTTACCATGAGTACCAGATATTGCGATGCCATGACGAAAGCGCATTAACTCCGCCAACATTTCAGCACGGCGAATAATGGGGATACGTCTGGCTAATGCCGCTTTAATTTCTGGATTTTGCGGATCGATGGCACTAGATACCACCACCACATCCACATCAGCGATGTTTGACTCTGCATGTCCTTGAAAAACATTCGCCCCTAAGCTCGTCAGGTGGCGCGTTAAATTACTGACATTTATATCAGAGCCTGATACTTCGTAGTTCTCATTGATCAACACTTCGGCAATGCCCGCCATACCGACGCCACCGATCCCAACAAAATGAATTCTTCGAATACGTCCCATAATCGGGTTGGCAAATGTCGCGATTGCTTGCTTATTCATGGTTTTGCACTCGCCTCCTGGACGCAAATATTAGCAACTTTTTCGGTTGCTTTTCGCTCACCACAAGCCCTGGCTTTTTGTGACATATCGATAATGCTTTCTCTCTTTGCAATCAATTTTTCTAGCACCTGTACTAAACCACCTTGCTCCAGTTGCCGTTGCGGCAACAGAAATGCCGCTTCATTTGCCACAAGATATTGGGCATTTTTGGTTTGATGATCATCGACAGCATGAGGTAAAGGAACGAAAATAGCGCACCGTCCTGCCAATGCCACTTCAGACACTGTCAAAGCACCGGCTCGGCAGATCACGATATCCGCCCACTCGTAAGCCTGCACCATCTCATCAATAAAATCACTGACCCGTAAGTTGCTTTCGCTAAACCCTACGGTCTGGTATGCACTCAACACATTGTCGCTGTTACCTTTGCCCGCTTGATGCCAAACGCTAAAATCCCTGGTCGCAAGTTGTGCTAATGCTGCAGGGACCTGTTGATTCAATACTCTTGCCCCAAGACTGCCACCACAAATTAGAATCTTCAGCTCAGTTTCGACTGACTTTTTCTCACTCACCGAAGCAAACTCAGCGCGAACGGGGTTACCCACCTGATACTTTTTAGCACCTGTTGTTTGCCAATGGGGTATATCAAATGCGGTTAACACCTTTCTGGCAAAACGAGCCAGTATTTTGTTGGTGAGTCCCGGCGTGGCATTTTGTTCGTGTAACACCAACGGAATGCCACACAACCAGGCCGCCGCGCCCCCCGGACCACTCGCATAACCACCCATACCGAGCACCAGGTGCGGCTTAAATTTACGCAGTATTTTGATAGATTGAAGTACCGCATTCAACACCATAAATGGCGCTTTGATGAGGCGTACAAATCCATTGCCGCGAACACCGGAGACATTGACAAAATTGATATTGAATCCGTGTTTGGGTACAAGTTGTGCTTCCATTCGATCAGCGGTTCCCAGCCATTCCACTTGCCACCCCAAAGCTTTTAAATGCTCGGCCACAGCCAATCCCGGAAATACATGTCCGCCAGTACCGCCAGCCATGACAAGAAGTCGCTTAGTCATCATTGAGGCGCTCCTGTCGGCTTTTAGTTCTGGCGACTTTTTTCGCCTTTTTTGTGGCTTTGACCTTGCTCATGGCCTGTAATTTGCCGGTTTTCAGTTCGAAATCAATACGCAACAGGATAGCGATAGCGACCGACATGATGATAAGGCTGGAGCCCCCCGCACTAACCAATGGCAAAGTTAACCCCTTGGTGGGCAATACGCCTGAGCTGGCGCCGACATTTACCGCTGTTTGAAAACTGATCCAGATTCCTATGGAATACGCCATAAACCCTTCGTAGGGTCGTTCCATTTGCAGTGCTTTGCTACCGAGTTTTAAAGACTTCACAACGATGAAAAGTAGCAGTCCAAGAATGAGCAGCACGCCCACCAGGCCCAATTCTTCTGCCACAATAGACATAATAAAATCTGTATGAGCCTCTGGTAAAAACTCGAGTTTTTGTAAACTATTTCCCAAGCCCTCACCTGAAAGATTACCCCGCCCCCAAGCCATTAAAGATTGAGTAAGCTGATATCCGGCTCCAAAGGGGTCTGCCCAAGGATCTAAGAAGGCTGTTACCCGGCGCATTCGATATTCTTCCACCAGGATTAACGAAGCAACCGCTGCAATACCTGTAAAGGCTAAACCAAAAAACTGCCACAGTTTAGCGCCAGCTAAAAACAGCAAACCCACCGTCGTGGCAAACATCACAATAACGGTTCCCAAATCCGGCTGAGCCAGCAACAGCAAGGCTAAAACGAAGAATACGATGAGAGGTTTAATAAATCCCTTCAGGTTCTCGGTGACTTCACCGTAACGACGTACCATGTACCCCGCTAAATAACAGAAGAAAAACAGTTTTGCCGGTTCTGCCGCCTGTATAGTTATGGGTCCGATAGCCAGCCAACGAGTACTACCATTAACTGTTCGCCCCACCAATAGCACCATAATAAGCAAACCTATGGCAAAAAATAACAAATAGGCATTGGTTTTTTGCCACCAACTCATGGGGATCATCAAAGCTACCAATGCCGCCATACTGGCAATAATGAGATAAATGGCATGTCTGATTGAAAAATGAAAAGGGTTATCAAACAACCGTTCTGCGACGGGCATTGAGGCCGAAGTTACCATGACAAAACCAATCGCCATCAGAATCAGTGCCGCCATTAGCAGCCCGAGGTCATAAGGACGTTCCGGAGTGCCGCGATCATGACGCCATGCAAATAAATCGGGTAAATAGCTGGAGGACACCTGCATCAGAGAAGCTCCTCCACCGCATCAACAAACACCTGGCCACGATGCTGATAATTATCAAACATATCTAAACTTGCACACGCCGGAGACAACAACACCATGTCACCACATTCGCCTCCGTTCGCAGCCACTTTGACAGCTTCTTGCAAAGTCTGCACCTTGATGCTGTCCTCTTTCATTTCTGCCAAAAGGTGTCCATCTTTGCCTAAGGTAATCAATCGATTTACGTCGCGTTCAATTCGGCTTGCCAGTGGACTTAAATCCGCTTGTTTAGCATCACCACCAGCGATTAAACAAAGTTTGCCATTCACCAAAGGACGCAGCCCTTCAATCGCGGCGATAGTCGCTCCGACATTGGTAGCTTTAGAATCGTTGACCCAGCTAATCCCCTGCTTATTAGCAATTAACTGACAGCGATGGGCTAATCCTTCAAAACCGCAAACGGCTCTCTTGATAACACCTGACGCGACACCCAATTGACTGGCAATAATACAAGCAGCCTGAATATTAAGTAGATTGTGAATGCCCGTAACCTTAAGCTCATTGGCATAAATGAACGGCTCACCATCTAAGGTAATGGCTGCTGGCGAAAACTCTAACCCAAAGCCAACTTCTTCATTTTTTCTATTGATATAGGCGTTGGCGTTGCCATTCACAGGCCAGGTATTCTTATCCTCGCTATTCGCCAGTTTAAATTCAGCATTGTCAAAGATTGACTGCTTAGCAGCGCAATAGCTTTGAAAGTCTGGGTAGCGGTCCATGTGATCTTCACAGACATTGAGTACCGCAGCGGCTCTTAAGGGTAAATTTCTTGCAGTCTCTAATTGAAAGCTGGATAACTCCAACACAGCTATTGCAATGTCTTTGTCCATTATATCCAGTGCCGGAACACCTATATTGCCACCCACAGCAACCGTCATTTCAGCTTCGAGGAATATCGCCTGCAGCAAACTGACTACCGTTGACTTGCCATTTGAGCCGGTTACACCAATGATTTCACCAGAAAAGTTGGCGGCAAAAAGTGCGATATCACTACTAATCTCGACACCGCATTCAACAGCGCGCTTGATGGCTGGTGAGAGCAGTGAAATCCCCGGGCTTAATAAGATGACATCAAAATCAATGAACTGATTTTCCTGGAAGGCACCAAATTGGCAGCGAATATCGAAGTCAGCCTCACTCAAATTGCGGCTATCAAAGCCCACTGCATCTATATCGTGTCGCGCCAGAAAACGCGCGCAAGATTGACCCGTGAGGCCCATTCCCACTATCGCGATTTTTTTGTTTTTCAGTTGCGACACTAACATTTGATTCTACCTGAGTTTCAATGTAGCTAAGCCGATAAGCACCAGGATCAGCGAAATGATCCAAAAGCGCACAATCACACGCGGCTCTGGCCAGCCCTTTAGCTCGTAATGATGATGCAGCGGAGCCATTCTGAAGATGCGTTGACCACGCAATTTGTAAGAGCCCACCTGCAATATCACCGACAGAGTTTCCATCACAAAAACACCGCCCATGATCACCAATACCAATTCCTGGCGCACTAACACGGCTAAAATACCTAAAGCACCGCCGAGCGCCAGCGAGCCAACATCGCCCATAAACACCATTGCGGGATAAGTGTTAAACCACAAAAAGCCTAAACCAGCGCCCACAATTGCAGTACACACCACCACTAACTCGCTGGTGAGAGGAATATAAGGGAGCTGTAAATATTCAGAAAAGTTAACGTTACCGGTAACATAGGCAAATATAGCCAATGCACCCGCCACCAGAATGGTGGGAACAATCGCGAGACCATCCAGGCCATCAGTTAAATTAACGGCATTGCTGGTGCCCACGATGACAAAGTAGGCCATCACAACGAAAAACAAGCCCAGCTGCGGCATCACTTCTTTGAAAAAGGGAACCAGCAAGGCGGTTTCAGCTGGGCTTTGACTATTGGCATACAAATAAAACGCCACCACAATGGCAATGACTGATTGCCAGAAATATTTCCATTTAGCAATTAAGCCTTTGGGATCTTTACGCACCACTTTGCGATAATCATCAACAAAGCCAATAATGCCGTAACCCACTATGATTGCCAGCGTCACCCAGACATAGCGATTGCTCAAGTCTGCCCATAACAAAACGCTGATGGTAATGGCAGCCAAAATAAGCAAGCCCCCCATAGTGGGCGTTCCCGACTTGCTCAAATGTGATTGTGGACCATCACTTCTGACGGTTTGCCCGATTTGCAAATGCTGCAACCAGCGGATCACTCTGGGTCCCAACAACACGGCAATGAGCAGTGCTGTCAAGGTACTTAATATTGCGCGCATGGTTAAGTATGAAAATACATTAAACCCGGCATCAAATTGCTGCAGCCATTCGGCCAACCAAATTAACATGCTATTCGCTCCCTTGAGCGGTCAAACTTTCCCACCGGAGATTCCTCCAGGGCTTTTACAACATTTTCCATACGGGCACTTCTTGAGCCTTTAACCAAAATCGAAATATCTTGTTGCTCATTGGCAAGGGCGTCAGTAATCGAGGCAATCAATGAGTCGACATCCGAGAAATGATGACCATTGTTAGCAAACACGTCACTGGCACTTTGGCTCAACACTCCCAGTGAGTAAAAATCATTTACCCCATTCTGAAGGGCATATTCACCGACTTTTTCGTGATAAAAGCGCGCCTTTTCCCCCAACTCCCCCATATCACCTAAAATCACGATACGGCGTCCAGAAAAGCTACTCAATACGTCTATCGCAGCGTTCACTGAGGCGACATTGGCATTATAGGTATCATCCAGAACACGAACCTGGCGACTGAGTTGCTTGATATTCAAACGGCCCGAAACCTGCTGTAACTGCTGCAGACCATTTTTTACTTGTTCCAGATTTGCACCGACTTCCATCGCCAGAGCCGCTGCTACCAGCGCATTATTAACATTGTGCATACCCGGCAGAGTTAGCCAAACACTGGTCTTACCCTGCGGTGTACACAAATAAAATTGGGCACAGCCATCCAGGCCGAGGATAATGTCTTCGGGATAAAAATCTGCATCGCTGGAATCCATCGAGAAGGTCGCTGTGCGTTCACCACTGAACTTTCCTGCCCAGTATTCGTAAAATTGACTGTCTTTATTTAAAATCGCCAATCCTTCGTGCAGTAAGCCATTAAAAATTTCACTTTTTGCCCTAGCAACACCAAACAGTGAACCAAAACCTTCCAGGTGAGCAGCGGAAGCATTCACAATAGTGGAAACATCGGGTTTCGCAAGGGAGCAGGTATAATCAATCTCACCAAGGTGATTAGCCCCCATTTCGACGACCGCATATTCGTGTTGCCGCTCTAATCTTAATAGAGTCAGTGGCACACCAATTTCGTTGTTAAAGTTACCTTTAGTGGCCAAAACATTACCCTTTAAGGAAAGAATAGAAGCCACCATTTCCTTGACTGTGGTTTTACCCGAACTACCTGTAATGCCAACGGTTTTGGGTGCCACTTCATCGCGAACCGCTGCGCCAAGCGAGCCCAATGCTAAACGCGTATCTTCCACCGTGATAACCGGCAATGGCGTATCAACAGGTTTGCTTACCATTACAGCGGCAGCACCTGCATCTACTGCTTGAGCGATAAAATCATGGGCATCAAAATTAGGCCCCATCAAGGCTATAAACAAACTCCCGGACTCGATGCTACGGGTATCCGTACTCACCTGATTCACCTGGATATCCTGACCATTCAATGTCCCCTGAACTTTTTCTGCAATCCAGGACAAAGATACTTCAATCATGATGCCACCTTGTAAAGTGATTTAATAAACTGTCTTTCGTCGTAACCGGTTATCGTATCGCCAATGATTTGCGAGGTTTCATGGCCTTTTCCAGCCAGTACGATTAGATCTCCCGCTTCACCTTTATTTACCGCCCAGCGAATGGCTTCTTCACGGTCTGTCTCTATGTATACCTTTTCTTGCTGAGCAATGCCTTGCAAGATATCAGCGATGATGTCTTGGGCATTTTCATTGCGCACATTATCATTGGTAAGCACAACCCAATCTGAATCCTTGCTGGCAATACGCCCCATTTCTGGCCTTTTTCCTTGATCTCTGTCGCCACCACAACCAAACACACAAATGAGCTTGCCGTGACAATGAGCGCGCATGGAACGCAAAATCTTGTGTAATGCATCTGGCGTATGAGCGTAATCTACAACAATGTCGGGTTTTCCGGGGGCTCTGAAAAACTCAGCGCGCCCCGCAACAGGCGCAAGTTGTTTTGCGGCTTTAACAACTTCATTAAAATTACGCCCCAATGCAATTTGAGCGGCGATAGCGCTAAGTACATTTAGCACGTTAAATTCACCGTACATTGGCAAGCTAATTTGAGCTTCACCCCAACTTGAATGTAGCCTGAAGTTGATGCCTGAGGCATTAAGCTTTATTTCATCAGCAAAACAAAATGGATGCGGGCAACTGCTTAGTTCAGATAGGCCCACCAATATTACTTTCAGATGTTTGGGCTTAAAGCGTAACCAGTTACTGTGCTCGGCATCACTTTGATTGAGAACAATGGTTTCCAAACCCGGTTGATTCATCAACCTGCGTTTCGCCTCCGCGTAAGCTTCCATCGTGCCATGGTAATCCAAATGATCACGCGATAAGTTAGTAAATACCGCGACGCGAGTTTGTACTGCACTTATGCGCCCTTGCACCAGTGCGTGACTGGAGGCTTCAAACATCAAATCCGATGCTTTTGCGTTAACTGCCTGAAAGGCCAATCGCTGAATGCTCACCGGATCAGGTGTGGTATTTTTGGCTGTCTGTAAGTTATCAACAGTTCCATAGCCTAATGTCCCTGCGAACCAAGCGGTTTGCTTCATCAAGTCACTCAGTTGACATAAAAAATGGGTTGTTGAAGTTTTTCCATTGGTTCCGGTGACAGCAACCGTATTCAAAGCGTGAGTGGGGTGCTTAAAAAACACATCAGCGAGTGCAGAAATCTGCTCATTTAAGCGATAAAACTGAATAATAAGAGAATGCTCACGCATAGACATTTGACCATGCTCAGTTTCCACATCCGTTTCAGCGAGGATCACTTTGGCCCCCAAGCTTACTGCTTGTGGAATGAAATCTCTACCGTCCAGGTTATGACCCGCGACAGCAAGGAAACCTTTGTGAATTGCCACTTCGCGACTATCCAATACCAGATCGTCTAGCTCTAATTCGGGAGCATCAATAGCAAAAGGCTGCAACATTTGTTTGAGATTGCACACAGTCATATCAGGAGTCATTGCGCTTCCCCCTGATTGCCGCTAAAGAGGAAACAGATTTATCATCCGGCGGGACGTTAAGCATTTGCAGTGCACCCGACATCACGCGCGAAAACACGGGCGCCGCTGTATCGCCCGAGTGATATAAGTCTCCGCCGGGTTCATTGATTAAAATCACCACGGCCACTTGCGGATCCGAAACTGGCGCAAGCCCGGCAAAGATATTTACATATTCTTCACCATAACCACCTGGTACCGCTTTCCGGCTGGTGCCGGTTTTGCCTGCCACGCGATAACCCGGAACCTGCGCTTTTTTACCCGTTCCGGTGTCTGATACCACTTGCTCCATCATTTCAATAACTGCATTGGCAGTTTGGCTGGACAACGCTCGTTCGCCCTCAGGAACCTGTTGTGATTTGATGATACTCAACGGACGGCGAATACCACCATTAGCTAATGTGGCATACATTCTGGCCAACTGCAGTGTGGTCACAGCGATACCATATCCAAACGACAAACTGGCAACCTCATGGTCTGACCAGCGCGAACGCTCGTGAAATATGCCACCACTTTCACCTAACAGGTTACTGCCAGTGTCACCAATCAATCCCACTTCATAATAAGTATCCAAAAACTGCCTACGAGGGATTGAAAATGCCAGTTTCGATGTCCCCATATTGCTGGATTTTTTAACAATTTCGGTTAAATCAAGTACACCGTAGTTGCGAGGATCCCTTACGTAGGCTCCACCGATACGCATCCAACCGGGTGAGGTATCAATCTGCGTGTCCAACTCAACACTGCCAAATTCCAAAGCACTGACTACAGCGAGTGGTTTTACCGAAGAACCCGGCTCAAATGTATCGGTTACCGCGCGATTGCGAATACGGTGGGCTGGCACACCTTGGCGATTATTGGGATTAAAAGAAGGACTATTGACCAGTGCCAGTATCTCTCCAGTGTGAACGTCTGCAACAACGGCGGAACCGGAGGTGGCCTCTAACAGGCTAACTGCGCGCTTTACTTCTTTATAAGCCAACGCCTGAATACGCTGGTCAATAGTTAACTGGATGTTCTGGGGTTTTTTCCCTGACTCCTCAGAATGTAATTCGACAGAACGGCCTTTGGCATCAATACTGACTTCACGACGATCGGGCGTGCCGCTCAACACTTCATTATAGATCCGCTCTATTCCTTCCAGACCTTTATCGTCGACATCCGTAAAACCAATCAGATGTGCAGAAACTTCGCCAGCGGGATAAAAACGGCGCGACTCATCACGTAAGTAAACCCCGGGAATTTTCAATTCAGCAACATAGTCAGCCATGGCAGGTGATACTTGACGCTGAATGTAAACGAAGCGTTTTTCCGGATTTTTAACGCGATTCAAAATTTTATCTACATCCTGGCCAATCACATCAGCCAAGGCTTCCCAACGCTTTTGACTGCGCAAACCATCGTTTTCGTGGATGGTTTTGGGATCGGCCCAAATAGCCCGAACCGGAACACTTACCGCCAGTTCTTCGCCATTGCGATCCAGGATTAAACCTCTGTGAACCCGGGTTTGACGAACACGCTCGGTGCGACTATCGCCTTTTTTAACCAACATATCGGGATCGATTACCTGAATGTAAGCCGCTCTCACAGCAAGACCAACGAACACCAAACAGACGAGGGTCAAAACAGTGATAAAGCGCCACTGTACTGTAGTGGGTTTAGCTACCTTTTTGTTTCTCTTTGCGGATCCGGTCATTTCACCCTCACTACCACTTCTTCTTCCGGACCGGGACGATACATGTCTAACTGATCCATCACCAAAGATTCAATGCGGTTGTGCTCGGTTAATGCGCCTTGTTCTAAAATCAAGTTGCGCCATTCGACATCCAGGCGATCACGCTCTTGCAATGCTTTCTCTTTTTCAATTAACAACTGACGATTGTTATGGGCACTCAAGATTACGGCTAGCGCACTAATTAGTACAGCCGTAAACAACAACACTCGCAACAAGTTACGAGTGATGTCGGTGAGAATAATTGTGACCAGATTGAAGTTGTTCGTCATAACTTCTCCGCCACTCTTAGCACCGAGCTCCGGGCTCGGACGTTGCGCTTTATTTCGCTTTCGTCAGGTTTTAACGCTTTGCCAATGAGACGCAATTTTTTACTGGCGTTTATTTCTTCTTCCCTGATTGGCAATCCCGCAGGTACTTGCATACCGCGACTCAAGTCCCGCATAAAACGCTTAACGTAGCGGTCTTCGAGAGAATGAAAACTAATTACGGCAAGCCGTCCATCTGTTGCCAGAACGTTTAAAGCTGCCGCCAAACCGCGCTCAATTTCTCCCAGTTCATCATTGATAAAGATACGTATCCCTTGAAATGCCCGGGTGGCTGGATGCTTGAATTTGTCTTTTACGGGTACCGCCTCGTCAATCAATTTTGCCAGTTGCAAAGTGGAGCTTAGCGGCGTTGTTTTGCGCGTGTTAACAATGGCGTGGGCGATTCGTTTGCCAAATTTTTCCTCACCAAACTCCTTGATGACCGCGGCGATATCCGCTTCATCTGCGCTATTCAACCACTCGCTGGCACTGACACCTTTGCTGGTATCCATGCGCATATCCAGAGGACCGTCCTTCATGAAGCTGAAGCCTCGACCAGCGTCATCCAGCTGTGGTGAAGATACCCCAAGATCCATTAGCACCCCATCGATCTTGCCTGATAAGCCCATGTCTGCCAATGCGATATCCATCTCTGAAAATGCGGAATGCACAATCTGAAAACGTTTGTCATCAGCAAACGCTTTGGACGCTTCAATAGCACTGGGATCCCGGTCAAAAGCAATAAGTCGCCCTTGTTCCCCAAGGTTTTCAAGAATGAGTCTGGAGTGACCACCTCGACCAAACGTCGCATCTACATAGATTCCATCAGGTTTAATGGCCAATGCAGAAATAGATTCATGCAACAGCACAGATGTGTGGGTAAAAGTGCTGGCCATTAGAGTGAGAAGTCCTGTAAACGTTCGGTAAGATCGAAGCCCGCGTCTTGCTCAGTGGCAATATCGGTTTGGATTTGTTGTTCCCAAGTTTGGGTATTCCAGATTTCGAACTTGTTGAGTTGCCCCACCAACATGATTTCTTTGGAGAGGTCGGCGTGTTGACGAAGAGGAGCAGAGAGCAAAAAACGCCCGTTTTTATCCATTTCGCCCTCATTGGCATAACCGAGCAACAGCCGCTGCAAGCGACGTTCATGAGGATTCATGCTGGATAGACGGCTGAGTTTCAACTCGATTTCTTCCCATTCGGAAAGTGGGTAAAGCAGCAAGCAGGGTTGTTGAGTGTCTATTGTACAAACCAATTGTCCCTGACAATCATCCAGAAGCGACTGACGATACCTTGTTGGTATCGTCACCCGGCCTTTAGTGTCCAGATTGATTGCGTTAGCGCCGCGGAACATTCCCCTAGCCCAAATGTTTTTATTGTTTTTAGAAAAGGCACGGTAGACACCAAAAAATCCACTTTATGCCACTTTTACCCACAATTGACAGTTTAGGAACCACACTATGCCCCTGTCAAGTTAATTTCGGCTTATTTTCCCCACTTAATCTGGGTGGTAAATTGTGGATCTACTGAAGTAATTGAAATTACGGTGTTTTTCTCCTTTGATTATTTTTCCATCGTTTGTAACAGCAAGATCTCGGAAATGGCGCTATCTTTGAAAGATGTATGAAAGATTGAGTGGTTACAGAAAATAAAGTAACCTAGTCTTATATCAGACATAAGATCATGAATTGCGCAAAGGTGGAATATCATTACCTGCAGCAACACCAGACAACAAGGCGAGTGAGATCAACAATGAGTTTTGAGAATTGCATATTGGCTATAGACCAGGGAACTACGTCAACTCGTGCCATTATTTTCAGCGAAACCGGAAAAATCATCTGTAGTGCCCAGCAAGAGTTTGCTCAGCATTACCCCGACGACGGATGGGTAGAACACGACCCGGAAGAAATATGGTCTGGTACACTGAAAGTATGCCGGGATGCCTTAAGCGAGGCTAAAACTATTGGCGCCCAGGTGGTCACTATTGGCATTACTAACCAAAGAGAAACCACACTGATATGGGATAAGAAAACCGGTAAACCTATCTACAATGCCATTGTCTGGCAAGACCGACGTACCGCCGCTTTTTGCGATAAGTTACGTACCGATGAAACCCTCAATTTAGTGCAATCAAAATCAGGTTTGTTACTCGATCCTTATTTTTCTGCCACAAAAGTTGCCTGGATACTGGATAACGTAGAAGGTGCAAGACAACGCGCTGAAGCGGGGGAACTAGCCTTTGGTACTGTAGATAGTTTTCTAATCTGGCGACTCACTGGTGGTAAAGAACACCTGACAGACGTTACTAATGCCAGCCGCACCAACCTTTTCAACATTAATTCATTGAGCTGGGATGACGAATTACTGACATTATTTCAGGTACCGGATACGATTTTGCCGCAGGTAAAAGAGTGTGCTGATGATTTTGGTACGACAGATCCTGATTTGTTTGGTGAAGCAATTCCAATTAATGGTGTGGCGGGTGATCAGCAAGCAGCAACGGTAGGACAATGCTGTTTTAACGAGGGCTCTATTAAAAGTACTTACGGCACCGGGTGCTTTGTTCTATTGAACACAGGTGAAAAGGTACTCA
The DNA here is from genome assembly GCF_056160305.1 of Planctobacterium sp. AWM4_229. NCBI lineage: Bacteria > Pseudomonadati > Pseudomonadota > Gammaproteobacteria > Alteromonadales > Alteromonadaceae > Planctobacterium > Planctobacterium sp. AWM4_229. Next base: position 334,118 of record NZ_JBSWWX010000007.1, read on the forward strand.
CCTCCAGAAACAACCTGTTATCTACCATTGCCTATCAAATTAATGGCAAGGTGAGCTATGCCCTGGAAGGCTCCATTTTTATCGCCGGAGCAGCAGTGCAATGGCTGAGAGACGGTATCGGTGTTATTGAGGATGCCAGAGATACTGAAACTATGGCGCAACAATTAAACTACGAGCACGGAGTCTACATGGTACCTGCATTTGCAGGACTAGGCGCACCATACTGGGATCCACTTGCACGCGCCTCTATCTTTGGCATGACCAGAGCAACATCTCCTGATCACTTTGCCAGAGCCGCGCTGGAATCCGTGGCTTATCAGACATTTGATTTGCTGGAGGCCATGTCACAAGACGGCGTTACAGCCACGTCTATCAATGTTGATGGTGGCATGGTAGCCAACAACTGGGTATGTCAGTTCATCAGTGATGTGCTGAACATTGAAGTAGCCCGTCCAGAAATTATGGAAACCACGGCGTTAGGGGCAGCATACCTGGCAGGATTGAAAGCCGGTATTTACGCATCAATGGAAGATTTGGCACAAAAGCATGCCATTGAACGTAAATTCAATCCAGAACTGCCAGAAGTCACTCGTAACAAACTGCTCTCTGGCTGGAAGGCAGCGATTCAGAGTACTTTACACTTTCTATACTGAGATACCTGAACAAGCTGCAGTCGCTTCATAATTTTTCACATTCTGCAGCTTTAGTTACGCACCGTGGAACCGATATACTATAATGAATATAGGTTCCACGAGGCGAATCAATTGCCCAAAGGTATAGCAGGTACTTACAAACGAAGTCTATCAGGCAGCGTTATAGCGCTGTTGATGCTTATTTGTGTGCCGAGTCAGGCCGCTCAAACCTATTTCCACAAAGAAGATAGTAACAACAGCATAGAGCTGCGCTATCGCTGGCAAGATTATTTTGGCACCCATCGCTCCCTTGCATTCAAGCTCAATAAAAGCGATATCGCCACGCAAAATAAACAAAACAAGGTGTTTCGCCCTGAAATAGCTCAGCGCTATGTATTTATGGAACTACAACGAAAGGCGCAAACCATCAACCCCAAAGAAGCGCGAGTACGCTTTATTCCCCGCGGGGATGAATTGCAAATTAAGGTAAAAAGCCGATCCCAACAAATGATTGATAAGTGGATGGGAGAACTAACCCTGGAAAGAGAGGCTGCATTCGATCGCTATCTGGAAATGAACTACTACAGTCGTTATGAGAGCCCTTATGGCCAGGTAGGCGTAAAACCCGATCACATTCGTTTTATAAACGAAGCGGTAACCGCCCTGTTACCTGCATCCCAAGCACTTTATGAACTCATGGATGATGACAGCACCTCTAGAGCCTACGTAAACATGATCTTAAGTTGGGTGCAGAGTATCCCCTACAATGCCTTAGAAGACAGAGTAACTTCCAATGGGGCTGGATATATACCGCCTTCAGAAGTACTGCTTACCAATAAGGGGGATTGTGATAGCAAGGCCGCGTTGACGGCGGCCCTATTGCGCTCGCTATTGCCCAATCTTCACATGACCCTGGTATACTTGCCTGAGCACGCGCTGTTGGGGGCAAACTTACCTCATTTTGATGGCGAGGAAAAAGTCTCGAGCGGTGGCATTGATTATCTGTTGCTGGACCCGACTGGCCCATCGCTAATGAAAGTGGGAGAAGTATCGGACGAAACGGCGAGATACATCAACAATGACATGTTCCGACTGGAAAAACTGCCGGGCAAGATAAACTGAAGCAAGATAAACGGTGGCCAGTTAAACTCACTCCAGATAAAAGTACTAAGATATATATATCCTTTACAGTACAGCGCTTAATAATCATGTGCTCTTCTCATTAAATGGGACACATCTGACTTGGCTAATTGCCCAAAATAGCGGGAGACTTTTCTGAAAAACACTAACACCTTCTACACACTGGTACGTTTGTTGTAGATGCAAAGCACCAAATTCAAAAGCGTTCGGTTTTCATCAGTATCATTGAATCGATACATTCTTTTCTGAGCAATTCTTTCAACAAGTACAAGGTTGCTTTCGAGCAGTATTTTTAAATGCTGGGAGACGACCGACTGAGGTATCGCAAGCGCGTCAACCAGTTGGTTCACCGATTGCTTTTGCTTAGACAAGATGTGCAAGATGACCAGTCTATGCTCATTTGCCATACCCCTGAGTAGAGGTGCAGCAAAATCAGCGAATTTATCTAAATCCAAGCCTTTAAACACTGTCTACTCGATCCTGTATGCCCTGTGGCAACTATTACATGAGTTCATGATAGTGATAACTGTCTCTTGAATCGCTTTCTGGTCATTAGACTCAACCGTCAGTTTTCGCCATTGTTGATTCATTCCTCGACTCATCAGACGAAATGCATCTGGCATAGAACCTCTTAAGTCATCAGGATGATTTTCAGCAGTGTAATCCATTAGTGCTTGGACGAGTTCATCGACTTCATGTGGTTGCTCATTGACTAACTCTGTCTGAATAGCGGTAAGTGTTTCCAGCATTCGTCGCATCCTCTCCAGAACAAAGTGCTTATGTTCCGCTTTTAACGAAATAAGTATTCGATTATCCGCTGCTCCACTCGATTGCTCTCCCTGTGCCATCAACGTCAACGAAACCGTTAATGCTAGTAGTATTATAAATCGCATTAAAAACTCCTGCTAAAATTGACCTTTTACGATTTCAAGACAGTAACCTTGTGCTTTTGCTTTTTGCTGTAACGCTTCAAAGGGTTGCTGTTCCTTCTGTGTTAATGCCCATAGGTGAGCAGCTCTGGCACCGGTTCGACAAAACCCATGGACTTTACCTTTGGCTTTACACAGCGCTTCTGATACGGCTTTTACATCTAGCTCAGAGTACTGCCCAGGTTTTACTGGCACATGCACATAATCAATACCGTGTTGCGAACATAGTGCCTGAAGCTCTGCATCTGTTTTTTGATTTTCCGTCTCATTGTCAGGTCTTGCATTAATCAAGAGTGTGATGTCTAGTTCGTTTAGTGTTTCAAAGTCTTGTTCACTTAGCTCACCTGAAACAGAATATTGATCAGTAATCATTGCAAACGCCATAAATAACTCCTACAAGTTGTTAGAAAGTACAAAAATAGAAATAGGTATAAGAAGTAAGCCAAAAAGCTTCTTTAACACCTTTTGCGGAAGCCGTTGGCTCAACCTATTACCAGCCAGCACACCAATCACAGCGCACCCCTTCACCAGACTGATTAACGGCCAATTAAACTCAATACTGTTGCTTACAAAATGAATTGCGTAAGTGGTGAACCCTGCGATACTTTGCATGACGATAATAATCAGGCTGGTTGCAATGGCAGTTTTTACCGGCATAAAGGCAAATGCTAATAAAGCGGGAACAATGAGAAATCCGCCCCCCACACCAACAAAGCCTGCAATAACACCGACTACTGCTCCCGACCCTATCAGCATCATCAACTTCGGCGTTTGTTGTTTTTGAGGTACGTTGGGATCAATTGGCCTAAGCATAAATCCACTTGCTAACAGCAACGTGATAGCAAACACCATAAGCTGGGTTTGCCCTTCAAAAAAGCGTGATATGTAAGCCCCGAGTGAGGCAGACATCATACTTGGGAGCCCGAATGCCAATGCGTGATAAATAGATACAGCACGTTTCTTAAGGTGGGTGATACTTCCTACCAGTGCGACTACACCTACGATTAACAAAGATTCGGCGACAGCTAACTTTTCAGGCTCCTTCGCAAGATAGACTAATAACGGGACAGTCAGCACACTGCCGCCAGCGCCTAACAAACCCAAGCTCATGCCTACCAAGATAGCCCCCACCCAGACATCGATATCAAACATAGTCAACTGACGTCCACAGACAGCGGGATCTTCAAATAAGCGGTGCCATTACTTTCATTGTCGGGTAAATGTCCAGCACGGATGTTAAGTTGAATCGAGGGCAAAAGTAATCGAGGAACATCTAGTGTTGAGTCTCTACTTTTTCGAAGCGCAACGAAATCTTCTTTTGAACCCCCCCCCCCCAATATGGATGTTGTCACGTTTCTCCTCGAAAACAGTTGTTTCCCACGCGAATTTATCTCGTGATGGTGATTTGTAATCGTGTCCTACGAATATTTTCGTCGAGTCAGGCAAGGCTAATATGCGTTGAATGGAATCAAATAAGGTTTTTGCACTACCATTGGGGAAATCCGTTCTTGCCGTACCAAAATCCGGCATAAATAAGGTGTCACCGACAAATATTGCATCTCCAATTTTGTAACTGACACACGCGGGCGTGTGTCCTGGTGTATGCATGACTTCAATCTCAAGATGGCCTAAATAGATCACCTCGCCATCTTCAAACAAGTAATCAAATTGACTGCCATCACAGGGTAATTCGCCATTCAGATTAAATGTTTTTTTGAACGTGTCCTGTACTTTCTTAATATGTTCACCGATACCGGTTTGACCACCACGCTTACTTTTTAGATATTGAGCTGCGGTAATATGGTCAGCATGAACATGGGTTTCCAAAATCCACTCTAACTTCAGGTCGTTTTCATCGATAAATGCAATGATCTTGTCTGCATTTAGTGATGATAACTCTCCACTGTTTGGGTTGAAGTTCAGGACGGGATCAATAACTGCGGTTTGTTTTGTAGCCGTATCGGTTACCACATAGGTCACTGTGTTGGTTGCTTCATCAAAAAAAGGACAAATATTTAACTTACTCATTGCACTAAATTCCTATCAAGGAGTGATTTGCATCTAAACTGGATGAGCAATTATCCAACGACAGCAGCTGATGGTGTTCAAGCGCTTCGGGCACAATATGTGTCGCCAGGATAATCATATGTTTAGATGCAAGTTCATTAATCACATTGGTTGCTAAATCTGCATTATCTTTATCCAATGCTTCAAAAGGTTCATCGAGCAAAAGTATTGAAACCTCACTTAAGATAGCTCTGGCTAAGCCAAGGCGTTTCTTTTCTCCGCCAGATAATGGCAGGCCATTGTCCCCGAGCCAGATGTCCAAGTTAGACAGGTGACCGAGACCCACACTTTGTAAAGCATTGAATAGTTGTTGATCATTTGCACTGGTGTTGGCAATTAGCAAATTTGAACGCAAAGTATCGGATAACACATGAGGAAACTGCTCGATATACAGACAATCGGTTATCAATGCGTTATTTGGCACGGGTGAAAACACATTTGGCGAGTGTTTTAAACTTACTGATTTCCTTCCGCTAAACGGAAGTAAGCCATTTAACGCTTGCAATAAGCGGCTTTTGCCCGCACCAGAGCTTCCAACAAGAACCGTTATAGAGTGCCGTTCAAAACGCGCATCGACAGAGTCCATACGCGTCTCATCAGGTTTGAACTCTTCTATCCTGAGCGATTCAATTTTCCCTGTGTACTCAGCTAAATCGCCACCCGGCTGAACAACACCATAGATGGATTGTTTTGCTCGAAGATAGCTTAAAAGTTGTTTTTGATTCGATAAGGTCGGAGACAGCCAATCATTAATGCTGAGCAAGGCCATCGGCAAAATGACAAATACCGCGTTGCCAGCAAGCTCTACGGAATAGAATGAAAAAATGCCGGTTATGGTGGCCATTGCGACTACAAACAGAAGTGTCGACGCAGTGCGGATCCTTTGATTAATGCGATTTTCAAGCTTCCTCAAAGGCTGCATTTGAGGAGTTTGTTGTTCAAAGTTCTTGTATAAATGCCAAACTGATGCCGCTTCTATATGCTGGATGATGTTAATTTGGCTTTTACGCTTCTGCTCTGCTACATCTGCACTCAGGTAGGCCAGAGAAACCAACAAAATGCCATAAACGGCAAGAAACACGGCTGAAAACCCTAACACCGTCAAGGTTAAAATCGGTACCAGACTAATAATGACAATATTGAGGGCTAGAATAGATAGTAGTGCGCCAGCGCTCTGGGACACCCAGGCGATCCATATACTTGCTATTTGCTCACTTTGATGATGCAGCGCGTCAAGAGATTCACTTCTTTCAATAGCGGCCTTGTTTTTTAACCCAGCAAATATTTGCAGCCTGATGGACGCAATACGTTCAAGTAAGTCGTTGTGACCGATCAACATATGAAAATAGCCAGAGGCGATACGAATCAGCGCTAGTGCGCGGATAACTACCGCTGGCAGCATGTAGTTGAAGCCCATGCCAGCGATGCTACATGCAGCAATAAACCAGGATGCAACCATCAGTATGGTTAGGCCAGCAACGAAGTGAACAGTGGCAAGCAACAATGTCGCAATTTGTTTTAACAAAGAGGTTTTATTACAGAGCTCGTGAATCATTTGCTTACCTTGATTTCACCCGCTTCGAGCTGCCAACGCTGGTTAAACCAATCGCGTGGCAACACCTTATGTGACGCCCAAATCACAGTTTTTCCGGATAATTTTTCATGAATAAGCGTCGCGATGAGCTGATGCTGCGATTCGGTCAGATGGGCAGTTGGCTCATCAAGCAAAATAATGTCTTTCTGCAAAAGTAACATCCGCGCTAACGCTAAGCGTTGTGCTTCTCCGCCTGATAGTGCCGGGCAATCGCCGAGCTGCGTGTTCAGGCCTTGTGGCAAATGATCAAACCAGTCAAGCAAGCCGACATCATTGAGTGCGTTGATCATCAATTCCTTTGAGTAAGAGGCGTTTCCCAGGTGCAGATTAAAAGCCAGCGTATTGTCAAGGATGGCAACCTGCTGGGAAAGCATACCAACGTCGCCATGAAGCGCATGAGAGGCGTGCCTAAATCCCATTAGAGCCTCTAAAAACGATGTCTTACCACTGCCAGACGACCCGCTAAGCAAAATCCATTCGCCTTGATTCAGTGAGAGTCGGTTAGCATGCAGTGGCGGCTCATCAAGCTGGAAATTTAGCCATGCGAAATCTTTACATTCTGTAGAAGTTTTGGTTTCAGTAGTTTCCTTAAAAATCTCTTCAAAGCGCTCAGCCCCAGCCTGAGCCTTGGCTTTCTGATGATATAAGCGACCCAAGGTTTTTAGTTCGGAAAACAACAAAGGTGCAACCAGTAGCATAAATAGTCCTTGTTGCAAGGATATACTAGGGCCTACATTTAGCTCTCCGAGCATAGTAAAACCAATAAAAACAGCTACTAACGCAATTGATACAGTGGCAAAAAAATCCAAAACGGTAGTCGACAAGAACGCAACAGAAACCACGTTCATTGTCTTGCGATTGACAATGTTACTGGCATCATCAAGTCGCTTTAATTGATTGTCATGCTGTCCGGTGGAAGTAACTAGTCTTAAGCCTTTTAGGCGATCTGAAAACATATCGCCCAGTCGTTCAAGTGCGATAAAATGCCTGCGATGCAGGCTTGCAGCACCTTTACCTACAAGAATCATAAATAATGGTACGACTGGCATAGTGACGAGCAGAGTTAATGCAACGATATAGTTCACAGGCCAGATAATACCTATCACAATAATCGGCCCCATCGCTGCGAGCCACTTTTGCACTGTATATTGCGTCAGGAAGTCTCCTACATCGCTAAGATGAATCATCAACAGTTGTTGCCAGTAAGTCGTCGAAAACCTCCGTGTCAATACTAATTGCTTAGATTGCAACAGCTCGTGAACCTTGCGTTCGATACTGGCTTCCAACGCAAATTTACCTTTTTGAGCAAGAACACCCGACAAATGACTGAAAGTCACCCATGCGCACATTGCAATGACCATGGGTAGCATTTGCTCAAAAGAAACAACTTGCTGCTCGACAATAATCAAGTGCACGAGGCGAGTGAAAACCCCAAACGTCGTGATTTGAGCAGCAAGCTGTAGCAAACGTATAACCAACACCCCAAGCTGCCAGCGCCTGGCCTCTCGACCTGCGTCTTTTAACCATTTAAGGCCAGGTTGTTGGGGTATTGTTAGTGTTTTCATCATTCGTCTTCTGTACGATCCATATCTTCGGTAGATTCAAGCCACATGGCATTGATGATCCCGAATGAACACGCAAGTAAAACACCTAAAATCCACGTGAAATACCACATAGTTTTCTCCTTAATCAGTAGATGGCGTGTGATTTATTCAAATCAGATTGTTTGATGCGTCCACGCATAACCCAGAAACCGTAAATTGTGTAACCCAACACGATAGGCACGAAAATACAGGCAACAATAAACATGGTTTGAAGCGTTAATAGCGAAGACGTCGCATCCCAAACCGTTAGACTCGCATTCGGCATCGTGCTGCTTGGCATCAAAAATGGGAATAGCGAGAACCCTGCCGTAAGAATAATGCCAGTAATCGAAAGTGCACTTGAGGTAAAGGCAATGCCACTGCGACCTTTATAAGACGCCATGGCGCAACCAAGCCCACCTGCAATGCCTAGTATCGGGGCAACGATCATCCAAGGATAGGAGGCATAATTGGATAACCAAGCTCCACTGGCAATTTCCACTGTTTTGGTCAAAGGATTGCTGGTTGCCATAGTGTCGATACTGGAAGTAACAACGTATCCATCGACACCTAATGAAAGGTATAGTCCGGCCAATCCGAACAAAGCGACCGTCGCAAGAGAAAGTACTACTGAAACAGCTCTGCTGCGTTGATGCAGTACCCCATCGGTTTTAAGCTGAAGCCAGCTTGCACCGTGATTCAAAAGCATGGCTACAGATACCAGCCCTGCAAGCAAGGCGAAAGGCGTTAACAAACCAAAGAAACCGCCTGTGTAAGTTGCTTTGAGAGTGTCATCCAATTCGAAAGGTACGCCAAGAAACAAATTGCCGAAGGCAACACCAAAAATCAATGACGGTACGATGCCGCTGACAAAGAGTGCCCAGTCCCACGTTTGCCGCCATTTTTTATTGGTCAATTTGCTACGATAGTCAAACCCTAAGGGTCGCATCCATAACGCTATCAACGTCAATGCCAGTGCCAGATAAAATCCCGAAAAGGCTGTGGCATAGATAAGTGGCCATGCGGCAAATATCGCACCGCCAGCAGTAATGAACCAAACCTGATTACCGTCCCAGTGGGGCCCGATGGTGTTGATCATCACTCTGCGATCTTCGTCAGTTTTTCCTACCAATGTAAGCAGTGCGCCAACACCTAAGTCGAAGCCGTCGGTAACAGCGAAGCCAATTAATAGGACGCCGACTAATACCCACCAAATAATGCGTAGCATTTCGTAATCAATCATGAGTGTGCTCCCTGTGGTTTAGCGATAGCATTGGATGCTTCTTCAAGCGCCTTTTCTGATTCTGCGAAGGTGGCAGAAGGGCCTTTTCTGGCAAACTTCTGCATCAGGTAAAATGCCGCGATAAACATCACCGTATAGAATGCCGAATAAGCCACCATGGTGATCACAACATCAGAAACTGACAGATTTGAAACAGATGTATGTACTGGCAAAATCTCAGCAATAGACCAAGGTTGGCGGCCATACTCGGCAACAAACCAACCGGCTTCAGAGGCTATCCAAGGCAGCGGAAGGCTCCATAGTGCTGCTTTCAACAGCCAGCGTGGCTTAGTGATCTGGTGCTTCGTGCTGTAGTAAAACGCGAGGATAAATAGTAAAAGCATTGCAAAACCTGCTCCCACCATGATCCTAAAACTCCAGAATAGTGGTGCTACAGGTGGAATACTGTAATCGACGGCTTTATCAATCGCTTCTGGGCTGGGGTTGGTTATATCATCGGCAAAAGGCTGTAGCAGCATGGCATAACCGAGATCGTCTTTGTGGCGCTCGAAAACCGTCAACTCGGCTTCTGTAGCATCACCGGCCCTGACTTTATCAAGCAACGCAAAAGCTTCGATACCGGATAAGATACGCTCCCTGTTAAGGACTTTATGCTCTTTTAATCCCATTACCTCTTCATCTAATGAGCGTGTTGCGATGATGCCCATGGCATAGGGAATTTGCAGCGCATAATCAACACTTTCAGTCTCATCATTAGGTAATCCGATCACGGTAAAAGGTGCTGGTGCTGGATGCGTCTCATATTCTGCTTCAACCGCAGCCAATTTGACTTTTTGCACATCGCCAAGCTCGTATCCACTTTCATCACCCAGGACTATGACTGAAAGAATCGATGCCAAGCCAAAACTTGCAGCAATAGCGAAGGAACGTCTCGCAAATGCAATATCGCGACCTTTAAGCAGGTAATAGGATGAGATCGCCAGCACAAAAACAGCAGCAGTGACATAACCTGCAGAAACAGTGTGGACAAATTTGACCTGAGCGACAGGATTGAACATCACATCTGCAAAACTTGTCATTTCCATACGCATGGATTCAACGTTGAATTCAGCACCTACGGGATACTGCATCCATCCATTGGCAATTAGGATCCATAAGGCTGAAAAGTTAGAACCTAAGGCGACAAGCCAAGTGGTCATCAAGTGTTTCTCTTTAGACATTCTGTCCCAGCCAAAAAAGAATAAGCCGACGAAAGTTGACTCCAAGAAGAATGCCATCAATCCCTCAATGGCTAACGGTGCGCCGAAAATATCGCCCACATAGTGGGAATAATAAGACCAGTTCATGCCAAACTGAAATTCCATAGTCAGGCCAGTTGCTACACCGATGGCGAAATTGATCCCAAACAGCTTCCCCCAAAATTTGGTCATTTGTTTGTAGATCTCTTTGCCAGTCATCACATAAACCGACTCCATAATGGCCAACATAAATGTCAGGCCAAGCGTAAGTGGGACAAATATGAAATGAAACATGGCAGTCATGGCAAATTGCCAACGAGATAATTCAATTAGCGTCTCGTTCATGCTGTTTCTCCTTAAAGTATTTAATGCTGTAAAAACGGTTTACTGAACAGTCTTTTGCAGAACACGTGCCAATTAAATCTTTTAACGTAATATATTGTTTTTTAATCGTTTTTTAAGAAATATTATTCTACATCAAAGTGGTTTAAGTGGAGATTGCCAAAAGTGACACTGCTAGCTGTCACTTTTGGCAAATTTAAGGAAGGTTTATTCGTTTAACGACTTTGTCACTGTAAAGGCACCACGAATATCGTTAAGTGTAAATCCTGTGGCAAGGTCTTTAGGATACGCTTGTTTTATGGACTCACCCAGACCAGGTTCAATATTTTGTCCATGACAGGCAAGACATAATTGTCCTGTAAGGATAGCTTGCATATAGCAAAATTGATTATCCCTTAACGCTGTTGCAGTGAGACTATTTGCAGGCTTACCTGCCTTAAACTCGCGATCAAAAGCGACCAACATGTCATATTCCCAAGAATCTGCCGCATTTTTGCTGTTACGCGTTTTCAAGCTGGTGCGGGCAACATCCCAACCATCCGTTGATAACTGTGCGGCGATTTCAGGTGCTTGGTCTTTACAGACTTTTACCCCATTTTCAAATCCACCGGATTGCACAGCGGTCATCAAAGCTTGTTTTAGCATTTTCGCAAAGGCTGTTGATTTGGCTTTTGCCTGCACAGCGAGTTGTTCAGCGTCTTCTGGGCTAGTCTCACTCAAAGCGCTGCCACATGTAATGGCAGCAAGAACAAGAATCGCGGGCTTAGTAAGTTGGTACATCATTCAAGTCGCTCTATACCAAGTGCTTTTAACACATATTTCTCGTAAACCGGCTCACTAGTACCAGTCTTCATTTTTCGCATGAAGTACTTTTCAAAAGCAATTTTCGCCAAATGTACCCACTTCCCTTTTTTAAACCATGTAATGTTTCGTGGGGGTATTTGTGGCATAGCTACAAAGGCAGCACCTGTATCGCCCATGTCGGCTAGACAAATCGCATGCCATGTGCCTTTGGTTGACGGCTCTTTTTGATCAACGATGATCGCTTTTAAGTTGTGTGCAATTGCCGTCATCATGGTTTCAATCATGTAGCCTGTTTTCGGCGTACCTGTTGGCACAGGTGTTGTCTCAACCGGAGGAATCGCGACACACACACCTCCCGAAAATATGTTGGGATACTTGGGACTACGTTGGTGTTCATCGGTAATAACGAAACCTTTGGGATTGCATAATCCCTCAACATTTGCAACAGCATCAATGCCTGCAAACGGTGGGATCAGCATAGCGTGGTTAAAATCAACACTATGGTTAAACTCAACCTCACCTTTGCGGTTGAGTTCGGAAATATGCATAATTTTTTCGTCGACTTTATCGACTGTCGCGTTACATATCCACTTGATGTCTCGTGTTCTAAGCTCAGACTCCAGGAGTGCTTTCGAATCACCAACACCACCAAGACCCAGATGACCTATATAGGGTTCGCTGGTAACAAAATGAATTGGCACCTTGTGACGGATCTTGGCATCTCTTAGTGCTTTGTCCAATATAAATGCGTACTCATACGCAGGGCCGAAACAACTCGCTCCCTGAAACGCACCAACTACGACAGGCCCAGGTTTTGCCAATAGGGCTTCGAAGTCCTTATGGCACTGCACAGCGTGATCTAAGGTACAGATCGATTGAGTGTTGAATTCAGGGCCGGCACCTTCAATATTAGCAAAAACCAGTTTTGGCCCTGTAGCAATGATCAGGTAGTCATAATCAATCGATTCTCCTGCCTCAGTTTTAAGCTGGTTGTTTTCAGTATCGATTTGCGTGATGCGAGCGCAGATAAAGCCAATTTCCTTTTTGCTCAGGTACTTTTCGATCGGAATTGTAATCGCCTCAGGCTCACGCCAACCCACAGCTACCCAAGGATTAGAGGGTACGAAACGAAATTCAGGCCGTTCGTTGACGACAACAACTTCGTGTGATTTACCTAAAATTTCCTTTGTTTCATATGCCGCAGGCATGCCACCTGTTCCCGCGCCTAATACAACAACCTTTGCCATTAACCTGAGCCTTCTATTTTTATTTTTAAATCTCTTGTAAACAAATGCTGTGCCAAAATTTCAATATCGTCTATCTATCTGTTTTTTATGATGAATCTGACATTTTACTGATGGGAGTATGTTTTAGCATTTACAATTGATGACATTTTTGTCATCGTGACTGACATGTTTGGCAGCTACCAGTTGATTTTTGAATGAACATTTCAATCGTACAGTCGATGATCAATGCAATTGACAAGCCGGCTATCTTTATTAATACCAACTACCAAATCCTGGCAGTCAATGAAGCCTATAGTGATACCTATGAAACAGAGGTAAAGGTAGGGGAAAGTACCTGCTTCGAAATTTCACATGGGAACACTAGCCCTTGTGATAAGCATGGTGAAGACTGCCCGATGCAACAATGTGTAAACTCAGGCAAAACCAGTAGTGTTGTTCATATTCATAAAACCAATGTCGGTAAAACGTATTGCGATATCATTATGAAGCCGGTCAAAGATACTGATGGCATAACCATGGGCTTCTTAGAGATACTCGATAAAATCAGTTTCGCTGCATCGGAGTCTGAGGCCGATAAAATGATTGGGGCATCAGCGCCGTTTAAAGCACTTCTAACTAAAATCAACCGTGCGGCGACATCTGACATTGCCGTTCTCCTTCACGGCGAGACTGGCACCGGCAAAGAACTCGTTGCTAAAGCCCTGCATGGCTCGAGTAAGCGAGCGAACAAACCCTTTGTAGTTATTGAATGCACCGGTTTAAATGAAAATTTATTTGAATCGGAGTTGTTCGGCCATGAAAAAGGTGCCTTTACCGGAGCGACTCACGCCAAAAAAGGGCTAATTGAAATTGCCAGTGGCGGAACTGTGTTTTTTGATGAAATAGCCGATGTTCCGTTAAGTATGCAAGTGAAACTACTCCGACTGTTGGAGACCAAATGTTACAGAACTGTCGGTGGTATTAAGCAGCGTAAAGCAGATTTCAGACTTTTGTGTGCAAGCCATAAAAACCTTTTGGAGCTGGTAGAAAAAGGTGAATTCAGAAAAGATTTATACTATCGCATTGCCGGATTCCCAATTTCGCTGCCTTCCTTGTCTGAGCGTACAGAAGATATTCCGGCGCTGGCAAAACACTTTCTGAGCCACTCAGAAATGCGGCACAAAAGATTTACCGACAGCGCCCTTAATCGCCTCTGTCAATACAGTTTTCCCGGCAATATCCGTGAGTTAAAAAGCATTGTTGAACAATCCGCGTTGTTAGCGAACGAAGATATCATAGAGCCATCCGATCTACCTGATCAGGTACTAGGAGAAAGCGAAGGTAATGCGTTTATTCCAGATGCTCTTGTCTCGCTGGATGAAGTCGAGAAACGGTATCTACAAAACCTGTGCGAAACGCAAGACCTGTCCATTGATGAGTTGGCCGCCAAACTTGATGTTAGTACGCGCACGCTGTATCGAAAACTGCAGAAGCATGGTCTCAAATATGAGTAATTCAAAAAATACAATAATTTAAGTTTATTAATCGACAATAAAATAAGCGCAAGGGAAGCGCAAATGAGGAAATCACACAAAGAAATCACCGAAGGTTTATCGGGCAATGTCAAGAACTAAAGACCTAATATCGCGGATACCAATAAGGGATTTTCTGTAATGGTACAGGTAGCTACTGCTGAAGGTGCTTTAGATAAAAAGACCGAATAATTTATCGCACAGGCTATCGATGTATCAACCTGTTGTGATGGTTGTATTGGTTTCCATGCCAAAGCACTGGTCGAATTAGGTGCAACACGCAAAGAGATAGAAGAAACACGCACCATGGCTATTTGCAAGGTTATTGGCCCTTCAATGATGTATGCATTACAGGAATTTGATAAATTTAGCTGAACTAAAACATCAAAAGCATTAAGCTCATTTAAATAAAGCCAACATAGCGTATATCCCACATAACTTAGCTCAAGGTTTCCCTGTCGCCAGTTCTTTTTCGCTCTTAAAGCCAAACACTTTTTTTAGAACGATAGTAGCTGGACAAAATCCGGTGAAACTTTGTTGAAATAGATTTGCACCAATAAAGACCGTGAACCAAACAAAATTTGGATGTACCCAAACCGTTAATGCAACGGACAACAAAACCATAAAACCGGCAAAAGCGGTTAACGCTTTTTCTGCAGACATAAAAACTCCTCAATAAAACCAACGAAAACGAACGAAGACGTTGCTTGCATCCTCGAACTGATTAAAAAACGTGAATGGCTCGTCACCATAAAAAACATTAAATCCGCCTGACAATCGCCATTCATCGACCGGACTGTAGTCTGCACTCAGTTTTACGTAGCCATCACTATCGGTAGTCGAGTAAAAATTAAAGGCACTTAGCGTCAACGTTTGTTGCATAGCCCGATAAGTTAGCCTTTGTGTTAGCCAAACCCGATTTTCTTCTACTTCAAATTGGGGCGCTGGCGAGTTCTCTATCATCGCGTCATGATCTTGAGTCCTCTCAAGATAAAACTGCGCACCACCAGTCAGATTTTTTAATAGTTCCCGCTCATACCCGAGCAGCAAACGCGTTTGGCTATTAGGAATAAAAGGGTCGGTGCCAGCTTTGTCGTCTATCGAGTCGTAGTAAGCAAATTCGGCGTTGAATAACCCCTTTCCTAGTGGCGTGATTACGCTCGCGCCGTAAACGCGCAAAGCAGCAAAGGTTGGCTCAAAAGCAGTGGTAAAACTATTCGGGTTTTTGTGGAATCCATCGTATGCGTATAGTGCATATTCAACTGAATTGATGCTTTTGTATACACGTAGAGCATATTCAGGTGATTCTGGTCTCAGCGGCGGTTTTACGTCGAAACCTGGAGCAACTTGCGCACCTGCAATTGGCAAAAAGAATGAGAAATAATCGCCATTGATATAAAAATCAGGGGTAAATTCGGGTGTAGCGACAAAATCCACATTAGCTGCATCGAAGTACCCAGAAAGCTTTAACGACAGCGAAGGCGCTTTTAAATATTCGTCTTCTCTACCGGAAAAGAATGACTGAAAGTCTTTCGGAAACAGGTCATTTAGAAATACGTAATCACCCGTTCCCCATGTCAGGATCTGCTGACCAACTTTGGCATCAAACTTGTGCCCCCAATCGCCAAGAAAAGACAAATTCCCTTGCCATGCTGCTTCTCTGATTTGTAAACGGGTTTGATCTAACACACCATCGTAGTAAGCATCTGTGGTTACTGACAGTGCTGAAGTTTCAAAGGTGTAGTCATATTCAAATTGAAGGCGCACATCAGCCAATGTCTTGTCAGTTCCAACCACCGGATCATTGCTCAAGCGAGTGCCCAGTGCAGCCTCTATAAATCCGTCAATAGTATATGCTTTTGACTCCTCTTCTTCCCAATCGCCCATATCCCATTCGTCGCCCTGATTTTCAGACACTTGCGCGTGTACAATTGCGCTCCAAGGCAATAGGAACAACGCCATCACGATTGCCATGTTTTGTAAAGCGAAGTGCATGTTTAGTTTAGCCATTGTCTAGGAGGATTTCGTAAACTTCGCTCAGTAAACACATCATCATCCAAACCGATATCGTATTGAATATTCCGAAACTCCATCAATGTGTATCCACCAGAATTGAGATCTGAAACTTTAGAGCGGACTACAGTAGGGAAACCCTGTATTTCTTCAATTTTGACGGCTTCAACTCGACGATAGTTACCATCACCTCCTTTGAAAAAATCGATTAGGATTGGCAAAGAGGTTTCTTTGTCAATGGTGACGAGGTAGTACTCAAACTCTACTGAGCCAGGGTTGAATGGCTTCGCCTTCAATGTATAGCTCTGTTCGCTTTCGCTGTGCAGTGAGAAGGAGTCTTCTGAAATTGCTCTACCGGAAACGTCTTCGTAGAAGAAATGTGAGCCCACGAAGGACGTTCGTTTGTCACCCGCTGAGATACGTTTAACTAAATCAAGCGCTGGTAAGTACAACCAACGGTCATCATCAATACTGACGTCAGCTCGTTTTTCTACCCGAAACACGGTGTCTTTCACATCGGACGGACGAGAGAAAAAAACCATCATTTGTTGATCACCATTATCTTCGACATCACGTCTGAGGATCGTAAATTGGCGCATTTGTTTGCGTCCTTGTGCATCAACAATCATCATTCGGGCGTCTGTACGACCATCATTACCGCTGTAGTAAGCTACCTTTTCGGCTTGCTTAACCAAGGCGTTGATATCAAGCTCACTTTGAGCAAAGGACGAATTCCCTAATACACTCAGTATAGCTAGCGAGCAGCCGAGGATAGTTTTCAGTGTAAAACGCTGCATTTAATACTCCTTTGTTCTATTGCTGACCAAACACGAGACGTCTACCCATTGTCATCACTGCCGGTAAGATCAGTAAAGAAACGAGCGCAGAGATAGCCATAATACTGGCCAGGAAAACACCAACCGTGATGTACGGCACCAGAGGTGCAAACAGTAGCGGTGTAAATCCGAGAGCAATGACCAATGCATTACGAGAAATAGCTGTTGCCGGCTCGTCGAACATAATCGCGAATGTTTGTTTGATGTCTTGGGTTTGTTTATAGGTTTCCCTCGCACGCTCAAGAAAATGTATGGCGAAATCAACAGACAACCCCAATGTTAATGCCGACAAAACCGCAATTGGCATATCGTAGTCTTTGCCAATAATACCAATCAGTCCATAAATGAATGTTATGGTGATGGTGAGCGGTAACATGGCTAACACACCAAAGACCAAAGACCTAAACAGAATGACCATCATGATAAACACAATAACAAAGGCACTGATTAGACTGTCTAACATGCCCGCGACCATATTATCCTGCCATACTACATTGAGATAGGCTTTGCCTGCCCAACCGAGTTCAAGACCATCAGGTAATGGATTGGACTCAACAAATGAGGCAACCACATCAATCACTTGACTCATGTCCTGATTGTCACCCGATGTTAATTGCAACCATATCAGGGTCTGGCGATAGTCTGGCGTTACAAAATGCCACAAATCATCAGGTCGGTGTGATGACTGATATTGCAACAGTGTTTGGGCGACGGCCGGTGCTGATCCTGGGATCTGGTAATCTTTGTCATCACCTGAACGCAATTCCCGATTGACAACTTTGGTTACATCGGCAAGAGAATTCGACTTACCTACCAGACCTGACTCATTCAGGTGAGATTGCAAACTTGATATGTATTGCAACATCTCTGGTGACTGAAAGACTTTAGAGCCGCTGAGCGTCTGCTCTAATTGCACTAAAACCGCTGATAAATAGGCCTCTTCTCCATCGGAAATGTCCGAGAATAACTTATCTTCAACATCAATGATGAGTTGTTGATATTGTTCATTGCTAGACAAGTTTTCAAGCGCTGCGGTTCTCTCTTCTGCCCAACTTTTCAGTGAAGTGGGCTGCCGCGCTGAAAGTATTTCAGTTATTGATTTTGTCGCCTGATGTGCGCTTAGCACAATGTAGGCATCATATGTACCCGCAAAATTTTCGTTTAGTACCCTGTCGGCTACTCTTATTTCATGATCCTGCTTAAACCAGCGCACTGGGTTGTCGTTAATTTGGATTTGATTTATTCCCCAAACGGAAATACCGAAGACCACAGCAAAGCTAAGCACCAAAAGAGTTCTGAATCGAAGCGCAATCCCACCCAGTGATTTGGCAACACGAGCAATCTTGCTGCCTCCGCTTTGACTGTGCATCACCTCTTGGAGTCTTTGCAAAGAAGATTCGTTCATGCGACTGAGATAAGCTGGCATGAATGTAATGGTGATCAAAAAGGCTAATAAGATACCGGTACCAACAAAAGCACCAAAAATTTGAACAGGCGGAATGGGCGTCAACATTAGCGAATAAAAGCCTACCGATGATGTGATTGACGTATACAGCATGGGCGTAAAGAGATGCCCAACGACTTCTTCAATAGTGGCTTGAAGACTCTGTCCCGGTTTATAACGGTCACTGAATTCAGACAAAATATGCACCGAATCAACTACTGCTATCGGCATCAAAAATATTGCAATCATTGACGACATGATGTGCACAGTAAAACCGGCACCTATTAGCGCTCCCATGGTGATCATTACCGTAGCCATGGCAACTATCATGGGTGCGATAATTAGTGGAAGGTTCCGGAAAAATAAAAACAACAGAACAAAGATAGTTAACCCGGCTAGCGGTGCCGATATCCCCATTTGAATAAACATTTCAACACCGAATTGATCTTCGGCAACCGGTAATCCGGTGATATACCAACTCGCAGTGCCGTCCAAATCAGCAATATATTCTCGGACTTGTTCAGCAATTCGGTAGCTCTCATTCTTATCTGCGATAGGTACATAGATTGCTGCCGCCTTGCCATTTTGAGATGCGAGCGTTTCCTGTAACAGGGGCAGACGCGCTAGATTAGCTTGAATTTGCTCTGCTTGCTGCGAACTTGTCGGTGGGGCAGCCATCATCCATTCGAAACGAATCGTTCCTGGCGCTGATTGAGATATGTTGTCCACTGTAGAAATTGACATTAGATCGGCCGCAATGACGCCATCTATTGACATAATTGACTTTGTTATGTCAAAAATGTCAGTAAGTGAGTCAGTGGTGAATACACCTTGACTACTATCACTATCTACTACACCAACCACTATTGCATCGTGCATGGCAAAAGTGGATTTCACGTCATTGTGAAACACTCTTGCTGGATGCTCTGCATCCAGCATATTTTCTGGATCTGTATCGATCTGAATGCGAGGGATTTGCGCAGTAAAAGCAATAGCCAAAACAAGTAAAATTCCATATACCAACTTGGGTTTGGAAGTACAAAAATGAACTAATTTTTCCACCATTACACTCATTGTTTAGACAACTTTTTATTCGAATTTCAGTCTATACAACAAGATTTGTGCCAGCTTAAATTCCGGCGCACCTCGTTAAGAAAATAGGCCGTTTAGCTCACGAACATTTAACGCAATAAAAGTTTCAAAGAGTCTGAACTGTAAGGAAACTTTACACAAGAAGTTGCGCTGCTTTAGAATTGTGTTCTTTTAATGTTCACAAAGATTGTGGTTAAAACTTTCTAACTTTTCTTCAATGTTGTGAAAACATTGACTGCTACGCGCTCGCCGCTAGAAGCCGGCATTACAAGCTTATCGTCTTTCTTAGCAAGGTTGCCTGATACCATTGTCCAACAGTTGCGACCACCACGAGAGAGCAAGCCTTTCATTTGAGTTCCTCTCACATTTTGGTCTTCATCTACGATGAAAAAGTATCATCAAAAGATCTTTCACGAAAATACGCAATACTAGTGAATTCGATATTTGCACGTTCAACAATATGCTCGATAGTAGCGAAGGTATTGCGTTCATAACCATCTTCACTGTGCATTTAAATAAGCGCATCAGTAATACCTGCAAGGAATGGCATTGATTTCTCTTTAAGGTCTCCCGGTAGAGACCCGGATCTTCATCCATAAAATCTCTACTTCGGACTACCATTATTTTCTTATACTTCTTGGTTTAGAGTTCGTTATGCAACGCAGCAGCTACTAATGAAAACATTTTACTAGATCCAGTTGTACCAAGAACGATGTTAAAATCACAATGTGAGTCAGTTAACTGATACAGAGCAATCACTTGCCTTGCGCTCTTCGGGCTAATCCCCAAACCTTTTCCTACTTGCGAAGCAACAAAGGAGACTGCGACAGCAAAGCGGCGTTGACTGCGGCCCTGTTGCGCTCGTTATTACCGAATCTTCACATGACCCTGGTATACTTGCCTGATCACGCGCTGTTAGGCGCAAACTTACCTCATTTTGATGGCGAGGAAAAAGTCTCGGGCGGTGGCATTGATTATTTATTGTTGGACCCGACTGGCCCATCGCTAATGAAAGTGGGAGAAGTATCGGACGAAACGGCGAGATACATCAACAATGACATGTTCCGACTGGAAAAACTGCCGGGCAAGATAAACTGAAGCAAGATAAACGGTGGCCAGTTAAACCAAGAGTTATCCGGCAAACACCATGTTGCGCCCCGATTGTTTTGCCAGGTAGAGCCTTTCATCGGCGCTGTCTATCAGTTCTTTGCGGGACTGTTCTTGCTTAGGCACCATGCTAGACACGCCAATACTAACGGTTACAATCTCTCCAGCGGCAGAAAAGCCATGCTTGATTTGCAATGCCTCTACTGCTTCGCGGGCTTTTTCAGCCATATTTTCAGCAGGCCCAATCTCACAGTTGGGCAAGATAAAAGCAAATTCTTCACCACCATAACGGGCGACAAAATCCCCCGCTCTGTTGGCAACGCCAGAAAGTACTCTGGCTACGGCAGCAAGGCAATCATCACCCGCTGTATGACCATAGTTATCATTGAATTGCTTAAAACAATCGATGTCGATCATAGCAAGGGCTACGGGATATTCACTGCGCAATGCCCGACGCCATTCCTGTTCGAACATTTCATCAAAAGAACGACGATTTGGGACTTCCGTTAGACCATCGACACTGGCTAATTGCTCTAGCAAATCGGTTTTTTGTTTCAACAAAACCTGGTTTCTTACTCTCGCCCTTACTAAGGCCATGTTAAAAGGTTTGGTGATGTAGTCAGAGGCACCCATTGTCAGGCCTAAGACTTCATCTTCATCACTGCATTTGCTGGTCGAAAAGATAATCGGCACTTTTTGAGTGCGACGTGAGGTTTTTAATTTACGGCAGACTTCATAGCCATCCATGTCTGGCATAACAATATCCAGAAGCACGGTATCAGGCACTTCGGATTCTGCTAACTCCAACGCTTCGATGCCTGAGCTGGCTTGCAAAATGCGATAATCATTCTGCAAGCCATGCGCTAATATTTCTTTATTAATGAAATCATCATCAACAATCAAAACCGTGGGTTTGCGTATCTCTGCTGTCACAAAAGTGCCTTGGTTACAACGTATTAAAGGTGCTCTTCAGCAAACTCAGCAAGTCGACTGCGCACCACGCCATCTAAATTCACTGTAGCACTGCCAGAGAAATTTTTAAATTTTTCCACCAGATAAGTTAAACCAGATGTTACCGGGGTAAGATAATTACTATCTATTTGAGCCAGGTTACCACCACAAATCAGTTTGGTGCCCTCGCCACATCGGGTAATAATGGTTTTTAACTGTGATGCCGTTAAGTTTTGCGACTCATCCAGTATCACAATCGCATTTTGAATACTGCGGCCCCGCATAAAATTCACTGATTTAAACTGGATATTGGCTTTTTCCATGATGTAATTCATGGAGCCTTTGGTGTTCTCATCATTTTTATGCAGTACTTCCAGACTATCAGTAATGGCCGCCAGCCATGGCGTCATTTTTTCTTCTTCAGTACCTGGTAAGAAGCCAATGGACTCAGCAATTTCGGGGGTGCTTCGGGTCACGATGATCTTGTCATACATGTTTTTCTCCACCACCATTTCCAGCGCAGCAGCCAGTGCCAGTAATGTCTTACCCGAACCCGCCGGTCCGGTCAAAATCACCAAATCAATGTGCGGATCTAACAAGGCGTGCATGGCCATTGCCTGGCCAATATTTTTTGGCGCGATGCCCCAGGCGTTTTTCCCCATCAAGCGCTCGTAGCCCATGTCCAGGACATCCATAGTTTCACCATTTACCGATTCCACAATCCCGGCAAAATGATCGGTATCGTCCAACAGAAACTCATTAACATAAGCTTCTGGCAATACCTCTTGGCTAATAGTATGAATGGTATCACGCCCTTCTGTGCGGCTCTCCACAGAAGTCACCTTGTCCCAAAAGTCCCCTTCGAAGCGATGATAACCTCGACTGAGATATTTGATATCGCTAACCAATTGATCGGTGCGATAATCTTCTACTTTAGCAAGACCAGCACCTTTCGCTTTTAGGCGCATATTGATGTCTTTGGTGACCAATACTACGACCCGGTCTGGCATGTCTTTTTGCAAAAATAGCGCGGCATTGATAATACGATTATCGTTTTCTTTGCTGGTGAAGCGTTCTTCGCCAGTGGGTAATTGATGGTCGGCAAAAATCGACATTTTCCCGGTGGGAGCAGCGTCCCCCGCGGTCAACCCGGCTAAGGACACACCTTTAGTCATGTCTTCAGGTGTGGCTTCGTGCAGGATGTCTTCCATCGCGCGAATGCTCACCCGCGCATCACGGGCCACATCTTTTTTGCTGTCTTTAATGTAATCCAGCTCTTCCAACACCGTCATGGGAATAACCACGTCGTGTTCTTTAAAAGAGAGGAAAGCAAGGGGTTCGTGCAGCAGGATATTCGTATCTAAAACGTAGAGTTTGGAGGCAGAGGTTGTTTTTTCAGGCATTCGCCACTCCGTATATGTAACCATGGGGTTTAACTCACTGCATTTTTTATCATTTCCGTTTGCAGTCAGTCTGGTCAGTGAATGGCTTCACAATGGCGATGCCATTCATCTCCACAATAGATCACTTTTCCGGGACATTCACCTGTTTTTAACAATAAAAAACCATGAAGTTATTGTGACGCTCAAAGAATAAACAATTTCAACAAATGATAATTGGAGCAGCGGACTAACTTCCTGTAGAATCCCGCGCCCGCTTTGCTATATATACCCAAACTACCTCAAGATACTCGACTTCAGCGGGAGAATAAAAGGATTTAGGCAAGGTAAATTGGAGATGGCATGGTTGTTCTCACGTCGATACAATTTAACGCCGCATAAATGCTTTTAGGCCCCGCCCTTCGGGAGCTTCACAGCGCTTCCATTACTGTGTTGCACTTGATTGAAAGGTAGCCGACATTCCTGCTCAAGTGCGCCTTGTATTGAAAGCGCTGTGATAGCTCTGAAGCTGGCATCTTGAGGTGGTTTGGGTATAGTTATAACAGATAAACGAGATAGAGATTCAAATGGCAATTCAAGAGCTTCCCGCATTAGGTCAACGTTGGTTAAGCAACGCAGAAGTAGAACTGGGTCTGGGCACCATAGTTGCGCTGGACGAGAGAACTATCTCATTACTCTTCCCTGCATCTGGTGAGAGTCGCAATTACGCACGTAAGAATGCCCCAATTACCCGAGTCAGATTTTCTGAAGGTGATACCGCCACGCACCATGAGGGCTGGCAATTTAAAATCAATCAAGTTGTTGAAGCTAATGAGACGCTTGAATATATCGCCACCCGTCAGGACACCGGTGAAACCGTTAATGTAAAAGAAACCTTTTTATCCCATGATTTTGTGTTAACTGAGCCACAAGATCGTTTATTCAATGGCCATTACGACGGTCCCAGATGGTTTGATATGCGCAAACAATCTATCGTGCATCGCCACAACCATTTGACCTCTCCCCTTTTGGGCTTCCTGGGAGCACGAGTTTCTTTAATACCTCATCAGTTGCACATTGCCAAAGAGGTGGGACAACGCATGGCCCCACGCGTCTTGTTAGCCGACGAAGTGGGCTTGGGCAAGACCATCGAAGCCGCCATGATCATTCATCAGCAATTGCTCACTGAACGAGCCCACAGAGTCTTGATTGTAGTACCAGACTCTCTGGTAAACCAATGGCTTGTGGAAATGCTGCGCAAATTCAATTTGAGTTTTGCCATCTTCGACGAAGAGCGCTGCGAGTCTCTTACTGAGGAAGGGGGTAATCCCTTCGACAGTGAACAGCTGGTGTTGTGTAGCTTGAACTTCCTGACCCACAATACCCGTTATTTTCAGCAAGCATCGGAATCTCAGTGGGATCTGTTAATCGTGGATGAGGCTCACCACCTGAAATGGTCTCCCGGTAACCCTTCTCAGGAATACCAGGTCATTGATGAATTAGCCCAAAAAACCAAAGGCGTATTGTTACTCACCGCCACACCAGACCAGTTGGGTCATGAGAGTCATTTTGCACGTTTGAGGTTGCTGGATGCCAATCGCTTTCACGATTACGGCGCTTTCCTAAAAGAAGAACAAGAATACGCACAACTGGCAGAGACGGTAAGTGCTCTGTTGGGTTCAGCCTTGCTAACCGAGGCACACTACAGTCAATTAAAAGAGAAACTCACAGACCTCAGTCATGACCTTGACGAACTCAACAGTAACCACAGTTTACGTGAGCAGTTGGTTACCGATTTATTGGATCGCCATGGCACTGGCCGAGTACTATTTAGAAACTCCCGCAAAACCATTAGCGGCTTTCCCGGACGTTATCTCAATGCCGCGCGTTTGGATGAGCCAGTTGAATATGCTGAGAACAGTGATATTCCCAAAATTAATGCTCACCTGACGCCAGAGATTTATTACGCCGGAACCGACCTCTGGACGGATATCGACACCAGAGTAAATTGGTTCCTGGACACCCTGCAGAATTTAAAAGGTGAAAAGGTACTGACCATCTGTGCCAACGCCATTACGGCATTGGATCTGGCGGAAACATTGCGGGTTAAAACCGGCATGCGCGCCACCGTGTTTCACGAGGGCATGAGCATAGTAGAACGAGACAAAGCCGCCAATTATTTTGCTCAAAGCGAAGACGGTGCGCAGGTGTTGATCACCAGTGAAATAGGCAGTGAAGGACGTAACTTCCAGTTCGCTCATCACCTGGTACTGTTTGACTTACCTCTCAATCCGGATTTGCTGGAGCAGCGTATTGGTCGCCTGGACCGTATCGGGCAAAAACACGACATTCAGATCCACGTACCGGTATTTAGCAGTTCCGCACAAGACGTGTTGCTGCGCTGGTTTGATGAAGGCCTTGATGCCTTTAGTCACACTTGCCCTATCGGCTCCACCGTTTACGATGAGCAAAGTGAGCAATTAGAGAACTGCTTGTTTGAACCTGAGCAAAGTGAGCAATTGGAGCAGCTGTTAGGGCAAACGAAACAAATTCGCCAAGAGTTGTTGGCCAAGTTGGAACAAGGGCGTGATAAATTACTGGAACTCAACTCCTCGGGCATTGGCAAAGTTGAAGCTTTTGTAGAGCAGTTGGAGGACTCCGATCAATCCCCCACACTCGAACGCTTCATGACGCAATTGTTCGATACCTTAGGGATATTGCAGGAAGAAAAAGACGATCATTGTTATCTGTTGACACCGACAGAGTCTATGGTGAGCCACCTGCCGGGTTTGCAGGATGAGGGCATGACCATTACCTATGAACGTGATACCGCAACACATCTGGAACACGTACATTTTATCAGTTGGGATCACCCTCTGGTACACAACGCAATTGACATGTTACTGGCCGATGTACACGGTAAATCCTCTATGGCCTTCACCGCCAATAAAGCCTTACCAGCCGGATATTATTGGCTGGAATGCCTTTATGTTTTATCGGCAAAAGGTGATAAACGTCTGCAGTTGAATCAGTACTTCCCTGACACCCCCATCAGTTTTTCCGTGAGCGCTAAAGCCCAAGAAGAAGACACCTTCTTCCCGTTACTGGATAAAGTGCCACGTAAGATTGGAAGCCAGCTGATTAACGCCCTGACAGGCCAGTTCCAGAAAACCCTGGCAATGGCGGAAAAAATTGGTAGCGAAAAAGCAAAAGCAGTTAAACAAGACAAAGTCAGCCAGATTGAGCAAAAGCTCAGCGCAGACATTGCTCGTCTGAAAGCCTTACAAGCGGTTAATCCCTCGGTGCGAGAGGAAGAAATTCAGATACTGACACAACAGCTAGAAGGATTGCTAAAGGCGGCACACAATGCCCAGTTGCGCCTGGAAGCAGTTCGCGTTGTGGTTAACAATCCCTAAAAAGATACGACTTTGGCGATAATTAACTACAATCCTCCCGTCAGTCCATGGCTTAAATTCCTCTACCGGGATGAAGATATCCTGGTATTGGAAAAGCCCAGCGGACTACTTTCGGTGCCAGGCAAACAAGCTGAGCACAAAGATAGTTTGCAATTGCGGGTGCAACGAGTATTTCCCACCGCTACCGTAGTGCATCGTTTGGATATGGCGACTTCCGGTATCATGTTGTTTGCGCTAAACAAAGCCGCACACAAACACATTGGATTGCAGTTTGAAAAAAGATTGACAAAGAAACGCTACTTCGCTCGTGTGTACGGCAACCCTGAGCGGGAACAAGGTAGTGTAGACCTGCCACTTATCTGTGACTGGCCCAATCGACCGAAACAAAAAGTGGATGCGGAAAATGGTAAAAAAGCGCTGACTCACTATCAAGTTGTGCACAATGCCGAAAACTGGAGCTTGGTAGAATTGACTCCCGTCACAGGACGCTCTCATCAATTACGCGTGCACATGTTGAGTCTGGGCCATCCAATCTTGGGGGATAGACTATATGCTCATAAGGAAGCCTTAAGCATGGCACCTCGCCTGCAGTTACATGCAGCAGAATTGGGTATTGAGCATCCGGTGAGTGGTGAAATGTTACAATTTGACTCGCCGCATCCGTTTGTCGACGACATAAAAAGTTAAGTCTTTGCGTATTTTGCGGATAACCTAATCAAAGAAAAACATTAACGTAATACAATTTCGTGCGCCTGATTACCCTTCTGACAACCTGGTTCTGTTTCTTAAGCCTTGCAACACCGGCTCCTGCCCAACATCGCATCGACGATCTGGATGCCTTGAAGCATGATATGCAAAGAAGCCTGCGCCCTGAGCAATACCGCACCTTGATGATGGGTGAACAAGAGACCGTCGTCGTTATCAGAGAGTCTAATCAGGCAATATCTAAAGGCGCCGCCATTTTAGTGGGTGAAACCGGTAAAAACGGAGCGAGCCACTTGGGTCTGGCAGCGCTTTCCCCCTATCTAAATGATTTTGGTTGGACCACCATTCTGGTTACGGCTCCCACGCTGGATTTTGAAGTTCCGGAAGAAAACGGGGCTGACAACAGTGCGCCTCAATCTCCTGATGCTGCTGCCGACACAACGGCAGCAGATCCAAACAGCGATCCCAATGATTTACCACCACCGAATCAAATGATCCCGTCTTATTCAACGACACAAATCATCAGCGAAGCGCTCTTTAAACAGCAAGAGCAAGATTTCCTGTTGCTGATGAACGCCGTCGAGCAAGAGCGCATGAATTATCCGGGCTTCGCCTTGATTATCGCTCAAGGCACCTCGGCTGCCTGGCTGGCAAAACTGTATGGCGATGGTGAACTTTACGAGCCCGATGCGATAGTCACCATGGGTATCAACTGGCCCCAACACGACCTCAATATTTTAGTTCCGGAACTGCTAGCACGTACCCCCGTACCCGTATTGGACATCTATAACCAGTTCGACAGCGAATGGACTTTGGCTACGGCTAAAGACAGAAAAGTGGAAGCAATAAAATCATTGAAGCTGCATTATCGTCAGCGAGAATTGATAGGTCCCCGTGTTGATCGACAACAATACCCTCTGCTAGCTCGAGAGATCCATGGCTGGTTAACCTATATGGGTTGGTAGTCTAAAACGAGTGAATAGCGTGTCACAACCAAAATAAATAAAACGTTTTTTCAAGAACATAACCTGTTGGTCAGGCACCGTTCAGGCAAAATTTTTAAGTTCAGCTATACTCAGGTGGAAATTAAAAGAGATGTACTTAAGCAGTGACCACCAATGTAGACAACTTCATCAATGCCAAGGCCCCACAATTGGCTTATTACGTAAGGGCATTTTGGGAACGTCGTATTCCTTACTCTGAAGTTGATCTTTACTTTTGGGACACCATGGAAGAGTGGACTCAGATCGAAGCAGCCAGTCATGAGCCGAGTAGCCAAAGAGAGCGTGTATTCTGGCACCTTTTACATCAGTTGCACTTTTGGGCAGAAGATAAGTTGCTTGATGATCCTTACCTTCATTCCGAGTTAAAAGTCTGTGTCGATTATCTCGAAGGAGCCGGACACTTTCCACTGGATTGTGTCGGTGTCAGGCCTTAATACGGCAACTGTAATCTAAGCCCCAAGTAACTACCGTTAACACCTTTTTACTCATCTGCCATTGATTCATTAGGCAATGCGTGATCCAATAGCCAAAAACAACAATAAGAAATAACGCCTTGCCTAAGTTTGCAGAACAATTTAAAGCTTATTACGACAGACGCATTTTAACGGTATTTCTGTTCGGTATCGCCAGTGGTTATCCTTGGGTTATGATCAGCTCAGCCATGACAGCCTGGCTCAAAGAAGAAGGCCTTTCTCGGACTTCAATTGGCTTGTTCAGTGTTATTTTTGTCGCCTACTCTATCAATTTTTTGTGGTCTCCTTTAATGGACAGATTACGCCTGCCCTTCTTAGGGTTGCGGCGCGGCTGGATCATTAGTATGCAGGCCCTGATTGCCATCGCTTGTTGTTTTATGGGGCAGTTGGATGCCAATACTCAACTGTATTTCATGGCCCTTGCAGGCCTTATCATCGCCACCTGCTCTGCTACTCAGGACATTGCCATTGATGCCTATCGCATCGACATTATCGGCCAAGGTGAAAAAGACAAACTGTCTGCAGCCTCCGCTATGGCCACAGCTGGTTGGTGGACCGGTTATGGTGGTTTGGGCGCGATCCCATTTTTTATTTCCGACTGGCCCGGTTGGAGTTGGGCGGAGGTTTATTTCGTTTTAGCGGGGATTATGGCGCTACTTTCGTTGGCCGTATTATGGGCCAAAGAGCCACAAATCAATCGCACTGTGGCGCAACAACAGGCCGTTGCCTATTACGAAAAACAATTACAAGGTAAACAACTACAAAGCCTGCAAAAGCTTGGTATCTGGATCCTTGTCACTATTGTGGAACCCTTCAGAGAATTCTTTGCTCGCAATGGGTTTCGCTTTGCGCTTTCCATCCTGGCATTTATTTTTCTGTTCAAAATGGGGGAAGCCTTCCTGGGCAGAATGTCGGTGGTGTTTTATAAAGAAATTGGCTTTAGTAATACCGATATTGGTACATACTCCAAGCTACTTAATTGGTGGGTAACCATATTTTTTGCCGTATTAGGTGGATTAGTGAATATTCGCTATGGTATCTATCGCGGGCTTATGATCAGCGGTATTACTATGGCAGCCAGTAACCTGATGTTCTCATTGATTGCCGTAGTCGGGCCCGATAAAACCCTGTTTGTGGCGGCGATATTCGTAGATGGGTTTACCTCGGCCTGGTCCTCCGTCGCCATGGTGGCCTTTATCTCCCTTATGTGTAATCAAACCTTCTCTGCAACGCAATATGCGCTTATGGCGTCACTGGGCGTGCTTGGCAGGACATTTCTCGCCTCGTCAAGTGGTTTTATTGTGGACACCATGGATGGTAACTGGGCGCTATTTTTTGTGCTCACCGCAGTAATGGTGCTGCCAAGCTTGCTATTTTTGTGGAGTATTCGAAATAAAATTCATCAGCTAGAAGGCCGACATGTCAGTCAGCCTTAACTTTCTAGTTAATCCTTTTTACGCAATGGTAGGCGTAATAAACGATGCGGAGCAGTGATATAAAGATTTTCAAACGTTGAATCAAACGCCAGATTGCAAACCTGCCCCAAGGCTAGTCTGGCCAACAATGAACCGTCACTATCCAGGATGCCAATACCACCGGGTAAGGCAGTAAAAATCAAGCCTGAGGGATGAAATTTCAACCCGTCAACGCTACCTTCGCCGTTGAGTCCACTATTTCGGGCATCAAATAATAGGCCTTTGTCCACCAGATCCAGCCCCTGAGTGAGATAATATTTATAAATTTTATTTTCTGATGCGTCGGAATCCGATACTAATAAGGTACGGGTTTCAGCTTGCCAGGCGATTCCATTGGGCTTTTTGTGTCGATCTGATAACAGCCTGAATTCACCCGTTGTCAACAATGCAAATACACCGAAAAAAGGTAATTCAATATCCGGACTGTGCTCAAAGCCATTTAAACCATAAGGTGGATCCGTAAATAAGATAGTGCCATCAGAAAGCACGACTAAATCATTGGGTGAGTTTAGCTTCTTGTCTTGATAGTGGGCAGCAAGAATGCGGAAGCGAGGCAACGGCTTATCAAGCGAACTCGCCATTACAGATAAGGTCCGTCCTCCTTGTTGCGCCAATAGCAGGTCACCATTGGCGGTTATTGCGAGCCCATTGGCGCCGCGCCACTCATAGGCATTGCCATCGGGTTCATGTCCCGACGGTGAAATAAAAACACTCAATCCAGACCGCGCCTGCCATTTAAGTATCTGATTATTTTTAATGTCTGAGAACAACAATGCATTTTGCTTTTTTAGCCACAGTGGCCCTTCTCCCCACCCAATGTCACTAGCCAAAAGTTGCACTTTTACCTCATCAGGTAAAACAGCATTAGCTGCCGGAGCTAATATCGACAATGTGATATCAACTTCAGAAAATTGACCTTGTTGTTGCTCAGAGGCAAAAACATGAAAATGCCAGAGTGCGAAAATGCAGCAATAAACGCGGGCTGTAAACCAGTGATGAGATACAATAGAAAACACAATTTGCAGTATTATTGAGAGAAACTGCTGACATTTAATCACAAATGCGCAACGTATCCACATTACGGTTTGTAGTGCTAGCCTAACTAAATTTTACTTACCAGAACCGTCTCATTATTGGCTGACAATAACCCGGTTTCGTCCGGACTCTTTGGCTTCATATAAGCCCTGATCGGCTTTTTCAATCCACGCCATGTACTCACCAAATGAGCTGTGGAATTCAGCCAGGCCAATACTCACTGTAAACTCGATGGTTTGACCTTCATATTCCACTGGTAAATGCTCGGCTAATTTACGGATGCGCTCGGCGACAATTTTTGCGCTGGCTACCTCAGTATCAGGCAAGATAATGGTGAACTCTTCACCACCGTAACGACCGGCAATATCCGTTTCCCGAATGGCTTTAGCAATAATTTTAGCCAGCATTTTAATGGTTTTATCACCAGCGGGATGACCATAAGTATCATTGACTTTTTTAAAGTGATCGATATCCAGAATCATCATAGTGCCCAGACGTCCGGTACGCATGGCGCGTTTAAATTCCGCGTCGCACATCTCTTCCCAGTAACGTCGATTAAAAAGCCCGGTTAGCCCATCAATACGACTTATCTTTTCCAGTTGTTTATTGGCTGCTTCAAAACGCTGTTTACTGATAGCTTCGTCGGTGACATCGTACACCACGATACAGATTTGATTCACTTCGCCGTTCAGGGAAGTCAAAGGGAAAATCGTGATGTTTTGATACATCAACTCGGTGGCTGAAGTAATGGGACGATAAGCTTCGAATTTAAACAGGTGTGGCCGCTGCTCCCAGATAATAAATGCGGGGCTTTTAAGCTTGAATACCGGATCGGTTTTGCGTCGGAACCATTCCGCATCAATCTCGGGGAACATTTCAAATAGGGGTTTGCCGCGCACACGAGCCGGAGACATACCACTGTGGCTTTCCATAAATTGATTCCAAATTTCAATATTGAAATCCCTGTCCACAACAGCGATCCCCACTTCAATGGAACCCAATAAGTCGTGCTTCAAATGCAGATCTTCTAACTCTGCCATTACATTAGACATGACTTACAACTCCACCAAATTAACCAGTTTCTTAAAAATAATTTCCATCGCCTTGTCTGGAAACAACAACATCAAATCAAAATGGATATCCTGATTCTCAATCGAATAGGCGATCTCTATGGCCACTACCTTGTTCCAGCGACTGACACTGTTATTGAGCAGCCCTTCTAAATCACAATGCCGTCCCAGTATCATAGGGTGGTTTTGACCAAATTTTACGTGTAACTGCTCTGATAAGGCATGTAAACAAGCGCCAATGAGAATATTTGAAATATCCATCAACGCTTCCAGTTCTATCTGCTCCGTGACTTTCGCTTGGTCGTATTTCAGTAACCGCACCATGTTGGCAAAATTGGAATCATTGAATAAAAGTAACGCCTCACCATTGATCCCGGCTGAAATAAAGCCCTGCGAAATGGCAGATATTGAATCGCTTTGCTGGATTTCGGCGATGGCCATGTGCAATTCGGTCGATTCAATGATATTGACATTGGGGATCGGTAATTCAATAAACACATCCAATAGTTGCGCCAGCTTTTCGCCTGCTTGCCCCATCGCTACGTTGGCCATTTCGCGATAGGCATCCAGCTTATCGATGGCATTTTCAGGAGTGGTGATGGCTTCGGGCTTTGAAGGTGAGGCACTGCCGGAATAAATCCCACACCCGGATAAAATTTCATACAGCTTGACGTTATCAATGGGCTTGCGAATAAACTCCAAAGCTCCCATTGCCATCATTCTCTTACGCGCTTCCGGTTGCACATCACCAGAAACCACAATAACTTTTACCGGCAATTGTTGCTGCTGAATTCGCAGCATAGTTTGATAGCCATCAAGCACTGGCATATTGAGATCTAAAAACATCAACTCCACATGGCCAGTCTGAATCGCATCGAGCGCTTCCTGGCCATTACTGGCATAACTGATACTGACATCCCATTGCTCCGGGATAGAGCGTGCCATTTGTTTTCTGGCAAAACCTGAGTCGTCACAAATTAAAATGGGTGTCGTCATTATTTAATTAAATTACCTTGATATTTAATTCGAGCAGTAAATCTCTTGCTTATTCGGTACAAGTTTTATCGTTCTTTCTGGTGTCGCAATTTGCCGTTGCTGTCACCCATTTTGAAAACATGTGCACAATATACCTCAGCATAGTGAAGGCTGACCAATATCTCAATATAAACTTAAGTCTAACAAGCACAATAAACTTTACATATTTGTTCATTTTTCAATCATTTAGTGCATTAAATGAGTTGTTATTTAGCAGTATCGCAGGGGACTTTAAAAAATTATCTGTTTCCAGGATTGGGATTTTGAGCGGGACTGTTAAAATACCCCAAACTAGATAGCAGAGTGGCTTATGGATCAGTATCTTAAATTGTGTCAGCGCATCATTGATGAAGGTGTTTGGGTGAATAACGAACGTACCGGTAAACGTTGTTTAACCGTGATCAACCATGATCTTAGCTATGACGTCGGCGCTGGCGAGTTTCCACTAGTTACGACGCGAAAAAGTTTCTGGAAAGCGGCGATTGCCGAAATCATAGGATATTTGCGCGGTTACGATAACGCAGCAGACTTTCGTTCTATCGGCACGAAAACCTGGGATGCCAATGCCAATCAGAATGAGGCTTGGTTGAATAATCCACACCGCAAAGGCGAAGACGATTGCGGCTTTATTTACGGCAAAGTGGCCAGAAATTTCCCCAAGCCTGACGGCGGTTCGTTGGATTTGTTAAAACAAATTGTCGATGACCTTTCTCAAGGCAAAGATAATCGCGGTGAAATCTT
Organism: Planctobacterium sp. AWM4_229; assembly: GCF_056160305.1. Lineage (NCBI taxonomy): Bacteria > Pseudomonadati > Pseudomonadota > Gammaproteobacteria > Alteromonadales > Alteromonadaceae > Planctobacterium > Planctobacterium sp. AWM4_229. The sequence goes on from NZ_JBSWWX010000007.1 coordinate 368,224, forward strand.
GACTTTTTATCACCCTGGCGCGTTTCATTTGGGCTGTTTAAGACCTTGCATGTACAGCCATCACTTTTCCATATTGGGAGACACCTTGTATCTCAACAGTACTCAGCGCTCCTGTGACGTGCCATTGGGACTGAATTTCAATATGGTGCAAGTCTATGTATTGCTGGCTCTGATGGCGCAAATTACCGGGCTTAAGCCGGGTAAGGCCTATCACAAACTAGTGAATTGCCACATTTACGAAGACCAACTAGCACCGATGCGAGATATCCAGTTAAAACGCGAGCCCTTCCCTTCGCCAACATTAAAGATCAATCCCGATATTAAAACGCTGAAGGATATCGAAACCTGGGTCACCATGGATGATTTTGAATTAGAAGGCTATCAGTATCATCCGGCTATTCAGTATCCGTTTTCGGTGTAATTTTTGCCTCGGTGTAATTTTTGCTGATTTTCAGTTGATTCGATGTTCAGGTGATTCGATGTACAGGTGATTTAACGCACCTGTAATTTCATTTCCAGTAGCGAAGGCTCAAAGCCCAATTTTTCATACGCATTAATAGCTGCCTGGTTCTGGGTATACACATCCAGATAAAAATCATGGACACCGTGCTCTTTGGCCCAATCTATAAGATGGCTAATGAGTTTTTGATTTAAACCTTGCCCGCGATAATCTGGTGATACGTACATAAACCCCAGATAGCCATCTCGGGCATGGTTTAAAGATGACTTTGAGTCACGCAGTTTAACGTAACCTGTAGCCACAATCTCATTATTGACTTCAGCCACCAGCAAATAACTATGTGCTTGCTCAATGAGTGCTGGCAGATCGTAGTATTTAGGACGACCTGACTTTATCTGGCTATTGAAGGAGCGTTCAGCCTCTACAACGGCCTGCTCTAACTCCAGCAGTTCAGGAATATCATCTGACGTCGCGACTCTGAATTTCATAACCCAAACCTGTGCTTATTTTGCTGGCTGTGCTGCAGCCTTTTTGTAAGCTCGCAACATGATAACGGCGCCAACAATCACCATGGGTAGCGACAGGACTTGCCCTTGAGAAATAAGACCGCCGTATAAGCCAAGATGGGCATCGGGTTCACGGAAGTACTCAACGATAAAGCGAAACGCGCCATAGCCCACCAGGAACAAACCGCCAACAGCCCCCACCGGACGTTCTTTTTTAGAGTAGAACCACAAAATTAAGAACAGCACTAAGCCTTCCAGAAAAAACTCATACAGCTGTGATGGGTGACGTGGCAACGCACCAGCATTGGGGAAAACCACGCCCCAAGGTACATCAGTGGTTCGGCCCCACAACTCGGCATTGATAAAGTTGCCAATCCGGCCAGCACCTAAACCAATGGGAACCAAGGGAGCGACAAAATCGCCGACATAGAACAAACTGGTTTGCTTTTTCCTGGCAAACCAAAATAACGCGGCAACAACGCCTAATAAGCCACCGTGGAAAGACATTCCACCGGTCCAGATCTTAAACAGATACAGCGGATCCGAGAGAAATAAATCAAACTGATAAAACAACACATAGCCAACACGGCCCCCTACTATCACCCCAAGGAAGCCGTAGAAAAGCATGTCACTCAATTCATCCTTACTCCAGGGAGTGCGATGTAAACGTCGATTGGCCAACATGAATGCAGCGACAAAACCAATCAGGTACATCATGCCATACCATCTAAGGCTTACGGGCCCAATACTGAAAATAACAGGATCAATCGCGGGGAAAGTAATAAAATTGTCGGACATAAGTTCTATCGTTTAAGAATTCAAATTTGCAGGCGGCATGTTAGCAGGATGGTAGCCTATTTGTAAGACAGCTTGATGAATCATTATTTACCCGCTCTGACAAGGCCACCCAATCCTAAGTATTCTAATTCCATATTAAGAAAATCCCGTATTTCAGATGCTTCCATCAGAGCTAGTGCCTTTTGCAATACGTCTTGCATCTTTGCCTCGGTTTGACGTCGGATAACCCACTTCACTCGCGCAATGGCATGGCCGTTGATGCTTAATTTGCTATAGCCCATTGCCAGCAACAACATCACACCAGCTGGCTCTGCAGCCAATTCGCCACAAACAGTAACAGGTATGTCGTGTCGATTTGACACTTGTGCAATTTGATAAAGCGCTCGCAATACCGCTGGATGATAACTTTGATACAGGTCTGATACTCTGGGATTGTTGCGGTCTACTGCTAACAGGTATTGAGTTAAATCGTTACTGCCTACTGAGAAAAAGTCCACCAGCTCAGCTAACTCCTGCAGTTGCCAAAGCACCGAAGGTACTTCCAACATCACGCCAATTTTGGGCTTTCGAATTTCCAGCCCTTCGCGATTTGCCTCTTCACGCACCTCATAAAACGCTTGCCTGATGAGCCGCTTGGCTTCTTTCACTTCTTCCACAGAGGTGATCATGGGCAACATAATTTGCAGATTGTGTAATCCGATACTGGCTTTGATCATGGCCCTGACCTGCACCAAAAAGATCTCTGGATGGTCCAGAGTCATGCGGATGCCACGCCAGCCCAAAAACGGATTTTCTTCCTGAAAAGGAAAATAAGGTAGCGGCTTATCACCGCCCACATCAAGAGTTCGCATAGTTACCGGACGGGGCGCGTACTTATCCAATAAGGAGCGATATAATAAGCGCTGCTCCTCTTCTCCAGGAAAACGGTCCCTCGCCATAAATGGCATTTCGCTGCGATACAGTCCAACGCCATCAGCCAAGGCACAAGATTGGTTTTCCAGCTCTTGGGATAATCCCACATTGAGATATAAACCAATGGCCTGGCCATCTTGTGTAATGGCCTCGGCTTCTTCTTCCGCCGAGACAATTTTATTAAGCTCTTTTTCTTCTTTAACCAGCACTTCAAAGCTCAGGCGTTTCTGTGTCTCTGGAGCAACGGTAATCTCACCAGAGTAACCATCTAACAACACTTCTTTGCCAGCCAGGTGACTAACATGCAATTCGGTGACGCCGAGGACGGCCGGAATCCCCATTGCTCTAGCCAATATTGCAGCATGCGAATTGACTGAGCCCCGCATGGCGATGATGCCCTGCAATTTTTTAAGCGGGATTTCCGCTAACATGGTGGCGGTAATTTCCTCCGCTACCAAAATGGCTTTGTCTGGGATTGGCGCCGCTTTGCGCTTGTCGTCTACCAGCCGTCCTAACACCCGGTCACCTAAATCAATGACATCGACAGCGCGCTCCTGCATGTAAATATCTTGCATCTGAGAGAACTGCCTGGCGTAGCTATCCACCACTTGTTTCAAAGAGGTGGCGGCATCCCAACCATCGCGAATTTTCGCTTCAACTTCCTTGCCTAAACTGGCTGCGTCCAGAAGGAAATCATAAGTCTGGAAAATATTGGCAACATCTTGAGGAACGTTTTGACTTACTTGCAGGGTTAGCTTTCGAATATCGGCTTTGGTGCGTTTAACTGCTCTGCGATAGCGGGCGATTTCCTGTTCGAACTTCTCGCAACGAGTGGCGAGATAGTCTGACAAGCGAGCCTTTTTATTGGGCTGGTACCCAACCCCAAGCGCAAGTCCTGAAGAGCCAGGGCGCCCGTACAAGGCTTTTTGCCAAAGCTGAATGCCATCTACCCCCGATAGTTTTACGGCACCTCGCGCCTCGGCATTGGCCACTTCTAAAGCCATTTGTGCCGCAAGGGTAATCAATAAAGACTCTTCCTCTTCGGCAAAGCGGCGTCGGGACTTTTGCTGTAGAGAAATAACACCTAAAACTTTACGTTGGTGAATGATAGGCGCCCCTAAGAACGCGTGATAACTTTCTTCTTTTACATCTGGGTAGTGTTTAAAGCGAGGATGAGACTGGGCATCAGCGATATTAATGGGTTCTTCACGTTGCCCAATCCAGCCGATAATCCCCTCGGAGAATCCAATTCGGGTTTCACCTATAGCTTCTTTAGCCAGTCCTTCGGTGGCCACCAGCACAAAACATTGGTTATCAGTATCAGCCAGATAAATAGCACAACAATCCACTTGCATGGCCTGTTGCAACAGATAACTGACACGTTGCAGGGCCTCTTCCAGCACCGGAATATGCCCAATCTCTTCAACTATCTGTCTCAGCGTGCTCAGCATAGGGTACCGTTATCTTCGTCGTCGCTTTTTGCGTTTTTGTTCAGAGGGATTTTTGTTCAGATTCATGGCCACTGAAACAAATTCCTTCATCACTCTTCGATAAACATCTCGTTTAAACGAAACCACGTTTCTTATCGGATACCAATAACTGACCCATCGCCAGTCATCAAACTCAGGATGGCCCGAGTGCAACAAGTTCACATCTTCATCGGCACAGGTCAACTGTAACAAAAACCACTTTTGTTTTTGTCCAATGCACACTGGATTCGAATCTTGTCGAATCAATCGCTTCGGTAAACGATAGCGGATCCAGTTTTTAGTCACCCGTAATATTTTAACCTGATGTGATTTTAGTCCTACCTCCTCGTGTAGTTCTCTGAACATGGCTTCTTCAGCCGACTCGCCTTCATCGATACCGCCTTGTGGAAACTGCCAGGAATGCTGTCCAAATCTTCTGGCCCAAAATACCTGACCGTTGCGATTACAAATCACTATGCCCACATTTGCGCGGAATCCTTCTGTGTCAATCACTTAGACTCCCGGGCACAAATATTGTTATGTTCCCCATTCTTCCACAAAGTGTCATAATTGCCTAGTTCCTTTTAGTCACAAAAACATAACAATTATTTTTAGATAAGGGAGAGCATGACACCGCCATCCACCCCACCCGATACCATTGAGGAATTACAACACCGGGTTAACGCTATTGCAGGGTTAAACTTGGGTGACCTGGCCCACAGCGCCAACATTAAAGTGCCAGCAAATTTTAAAAAGGAAAAAGGTTGGACAGGACAACTGATAGAGTTGTGGCTCGGCGCCAGTGCGGGCTCAAAACCGGAACAAGACTTTGTCAATCTGGGTATTGAACTAAAAACCTTACCTATCACCACAACAGGTAAAGTATTAGAAACCACCTACGTATGTTATGCCCACCTCACCGGCAATACCGGGATCAACTGGCAAAACTGTAATGTCCGCAACAAACTGCAGCATGTCTTGTGGTTACCGGTTATTGGGGAACGCAATATTTCTCCTGCACTACGTCAAATTGGTACGGGTATTTTCTGGCGTCCCAATGCGCTTCAGGAACAACGATTGCAACATGACTGGGAAGAACACATGGACAACATAGCATTGGGCAATATTGAGTCATTAAGCGCTAAGGCCGGCGATGTGCTGCAACTGCGGCCCAAAGCAGCAGACGGTTCTGTGGTAACGGATGCAACAGGGACAGACGGGCAAAAGATTAAAACTCGCCCAAGAGGCTTTTATTTACGCAAAGCCTTTACTCAGGAAATTATTGATAGCGCGTTTGACTGCTAAAGCAAACTAATTCTTGCGATGCACCAGGCGGTCGTGCTCTTCTTGCGACAAGGCATCATCAGATGCCATGTTCTGCACGTATTTAACAAACATTTCGCTCAATACCTTTTCCGAGGTAAAACCAAGGCGTTTAGCAATAGCTGAAATCTTGATGTCGGAACGAAGAATAATCTTTTTCGCGTACTCAAGGCGATAGTGGTACATATAAGCACGAAAGTTGCGATTTAAAATACTACGAGTAGCTACCGCTAAATCCTTGGGTTCTATCTCCGCTAAATCTGCCAAAGTGCGCAACCTTAAGCCCAATGCCTTGTATAACTTATTGCGAATAATAGCCCGCTCCGCTTTGGCCAATGTTAGACGCATTTCTTCTTCTGAATAGGTTCTGTCACTGAGATCTTCAGCGTCAATTGGGCAAGGTGAATAACGGCGGCGCTGTAATAGCAACAATATAATCACATAGAAAATGCCAAAATGAAGTAATGAGATAATGCCTTGCCAATAACTAAACTGGATTAAATTCAGGGCCGTTACGATCACCAGTAAAATAGCACCAAACGAGATACTGACCAGGCCAGTGAACAGCTTCATGGTTTCAGGCAACTCGTACTGTGTGATATCCACCACCTGGTCGGACAGATGGAAATCGTACTCTTTCACCATATCATCAATTTTTAAAGCATAAATTAATATGGCGAAATTAATGAACATATAAAAAACATAAAAAGGCCAGTTATCAGCAATACCACCAATCGGCGGATTGCTAAATAAAGCGACTTTAGCTTCATCAGAGAACAATAAAAATGGCACTTGCGCCACGAAGAAAAATACAGCGACGGCTTTGTGCACCCACTTATTGTGCACTGGCTTCTCGATCAACATACTGTGCATAGCCAGATAGACCTGAGCAGCCAACAATACAGGAATAAACTGGAATACACCTATCAGAAACGGGAATTCCGGCAATAACCCGGAAAAACGCAGAATTTCATCCAACATAACAAGGGGTAAAAGCAAAATAGCGAACAGCACATTGGATGCATGAGGCATATTGTCATATCTGACCCAGATAAGGACCAGAGGAATGAGCCAAAGTATAAATCCTAAGCTTAGCATGGTGCTGTTATATCACTCTTGTTATGGTTTGAGGCAATGTACACCACAAATGACCGCAGATAATGTGTAACTTATCGGAAACTAACAAAATTCCTTGAATACTGAGCCAATCTTAAAGCGATTCAGTTTGTGCCAGCAATGCGGCTTCGCGGCTCAACTCCATCACTTCCAACAAACACTCTTGTTTCGCCACACACCAGTGGACCAAACTGTCTTCCCCCTCAGAAAATAACTTTCTCAAGTTCTTTTCCAAAGTGTGCAGCACTTTAAGCTCTTCAGCACCATCTAACAAGTCTGTCCAGGTCTTTAAGCTTTGCCCCGTGCGATTACCCACCGCTCCAGCAAGGAGTTTTTGTATCTCCACCACTTTGTTCAAAGCAGGCAGATTTTTGAGATAGGCTTTTACTGATTCTTTGGTTTCGAAGTGGAACAAACTATAGATGATTTTGAGCTCATCTCTTATCGCTTTTTTGGCGAGGCGATTGATGGACTCTTCTTGCCATAATGGTGCGCTGGTCCAGGGCTTGTGAGTCAGCATTTCGAGAATATTGAGCTGCAATCTAGCATAGCCCGATTGATGCAGTAGTTGTAAAGGTTGATGCTCCTCCAACAGTTCAGTCTGACGCGCCTGTAAGTGACGCATAACGACTTCCTGCTTTTGCAGCTTTTTGCGATAAAAGCCCTTCTTGGATAACAGCTCTTTTATGTCAGCAAGCTCGTCAACCCAGTCCCAATGCGTGAGCTGTGCTTTTAATTGCAGCGACAACTCAGAAAACTCAGCGCAGGACAGATGTTTTTCAAATAGTTTGAGGTTGCGTTTCATCAACCGCATGATAGCCACCAGCTCGACGATATCACGTACCTTGCCCAACTCAACAAAGCGCTGTTCGTAGTATTGCCAATACTGCACCAACTCAGACATCAATATAATAAAGGCGTCTTGTAAGCTATCGTCTTTGCCCAACTTGAACTCAGGCCGCTTGTGGGCCATCTGGGCTTCTTCTCCGAGAAACAACTCATAACCGCGTTGCGCTTTACTTTTGTATCCCAACCTAAAGGGAATAATATCGAGCAGTTGCCGTGCCAGTTGAAACAGCACATCTGATGGGCCTTTTTTCAACTCCAACTCCACCTCACAAACGGGTGTATGATACTTATCTGTTTCAATTTCGCCGGAGTCGAATACCATTTCCACATGACTGCTATCCGGCAATCGAATTTGATATTGCTCACGCCTGAAGTGGGTGCTGAACAAAGTGGTGAGTTGTTGTTTTAACTCTTCGACATTGAGGGATTCGGGCCAGATATCATCGGGAAAAAGAGCGATATCCAATTGATTAGAGGGAATGTCTACATTGTGTTCAGCGCGTTTATGCAACCCTCCCACAGAACCGTCTTTGCTCTTAATGGTTTGCTCGTAATCGCCATTGTTACCGCGCACTCGCAGCCCCATACCATGCTGCCTTAAAGCATGTTCTGGCGTATCGTAATAGGAGTTGTACAACTGCACCGATTCATGCTCGATGCTGGCCTTGAGTTGTGGTAGAAATTGCTCTCGAATCTTGCTTTCGGCATCCGTAGTAACAAGTAACTTAAGCTCTATTTCGCTATCCATGGAGGAGAAAAAACACCCTTTATTAGATGAAAAAACGAACCGGGTCAGTCAGACCGGGCTCGTTGCTACTGAGTTTAATATAACCGATCCCGGGCAAAATTACTCAAAAAAATTTCACCCGGACTCACTGTTGGTAACAAGATACAAATACGGTTTTATTAGCGACCATTGCGTATATTGGCTTTGGTGTGGGCCACACCACGCCAAATAGCGTTTATCCAGAGCATGTGTAAACCTGGTTGCTGACCACGGAATGTCGGGCTTTCGGGAAAACTCAAGATCATGCCCTCTCCCATATCCTCAACGGTAAGAAAAGGTTTAAACGCCAGTTGCTTTTGATAATCCTGCCATAAATAACCACTTGCAAGGACTTCATCTGCGCCAGCAAAGTGAGCAACATTAACCCCTTGTCCACGATGCAAAGGTTGATAAGTGCCGTTACCTGAAGCAAAACTGTATATGGGCCTGTCAATACCTACTGTCATCCAGTGTTCCTGATTAGGCATTACCTTTAAGATATTACCGGGAAATGATTCCATGCCCCGCTGAGGATCCACCTGTATAGCTTCATATTGCTGAGCATCGCCGATTAAGTTCTCGTCTGTCGCCGCCATCGCCTTTTGTGAATCAATTTGATTGCTTTCCCGCTGCAATGCGCTGAGTTGTTGTTTCACCAAAAAGTCGACACTGCTGCTAAGCGCCACCAAAACGCCGCCTTGACGCACCCAGGTGTTGAGTTTTTCGGTACCGCTGCTGCTTAACAAATCAGAGTAATCCCCACCGGGCATAATTAATACATCAAAATCAAACAGGTCCAGATTATTGATGTAGCGTGCCGCAATGGTATTAACAGAATGTCCTAATTGACGCTCAAACACATAACGAGTGGCTCCGGCGAGGTAGGAAGATGTGGGTCTGTCCCAGAGTAACGCGATATTGGGTGATTTCATTTTCACCACGTGTTGGCTACCAAAATTAACGCCATCTTCAACCCAACTGGTATCGGTATTGATCAGCTCCACTTGATACTTCTGTGCCAATGCCTGTACCACTTGCGCAGCATCTTCAAGCGCTTGCTTTTTATAGATGATCAATGACCCTTTCGCCAATTTTCGTCCTTTCTGGGTAAAGCTTTTATCGCTACTATAGATAACCAGCCCAGCTCGCAAGGCATCAATTAAAAACATCGCACTTCCCGTGTGTTGCCAATCCACTAACCAAGCCAACTCCCCCTCGCCAGACTGTTGCAACGGAGGTGATACTTCTGTATCCAATGGCTTGCGAGCGACATTGGCTTGCTTACTACAATACGCCACATCAACATTGTGGGTCAGGCGTTTTGACCAGGCAGTGACGTCATATAAAACATGACTTTTGTGCTGGCGGCGCAGGTTTTCCTGCAGAGCAATAAAATCCGGCTCCATCGGGATATGTGTATCGAGGTAATTGCGGATCATGCGATAATTCGGCTGCGCCATATCGATGACATAATCACCTTTTTGGTACTGCACTGAACAGGCTGTAAAAGCCTTATCAGCCACGTCAATTTCAATGCCCTGGCGAGCCAGTAAACGCGCTAACCTGTCAGTATTAAAAGGATCACTGGAACGGGCCAAAACCACTTGCCGCACGTCTCCCGATTTACCGAGTTTAATGGCGTTGTCGCGATATTCCCAAAAGCGCTCCAAAAACAGCGCTTTGTGTTTTGCAGCCGTTTCAAGGGTCGCAATGGAAGCAACAAAGTGATGTTGCACGGCATCAGCATAAGTAAATGTCTCACCTAACTTGTTGGTGGCCTTTAACCCTCTTGGGGAGGCTTGTTCATAGGTCATGCCCAGGGCGCCATAAAACACCGGCCAACCAGCACCATAACCCGGGAAAAACGCATCGTAGATTTCGCGAGTAAAATAGCGCCAGCCATGCTGATCAAAATACTTTGCATTGTTTTTCCCTATGATTTCAAGACCTTGCTTTTGGGTGTCGGTGATGTAGGGATTAAATGGGTCTGCTTCTGGGGTAAAATAGTAGGTGTAATCCGTGCCAAACTCATGTAAATCCACTGCAATCAAGGGTAACCATTCACTGAGTAAATCCACTCTTCCTTGGGTTTCTGGTTGGGTCATAGCGGCCCAATCTCGGTTTAAATCGAAAATGTAATGATTGGTGCGGCCGTTGTTCCAGCCCTCGCGCCTTTCTGTCGCGAAAGGATAACCGTTGGGTGTTGGGCCAGTATTATTATTAAAGTGATGAATGAACTTTTCCCGACCGTCTGGATTCTGCACCGGATCCAACAACAAAATTACATTATCCAGGATCGCAGATACCATTGCGTCATCTTTAGCGGCCAGTAAATGATAAGCCACCTGCAATGACGCATCCGGTGAAGATACCTCGTTTCCGTGTACGCCATAACCCAGCCACACTATCGCCGGAAGCTCAGCTAGTTTGGCTTGCATGGTGCGTTGATTAGTGCGCCTGGGATCCGAAAACTGAATATACGCCTCACGAATAGACTGCAAGTTGGCCAGGTTTTCCGGTGAGCTGATCACGGCATAGTTGAGATTGCGCCCCTGCCAGGACTTGCCGTAAGTCAATAATTGTAACTTGTCAGGATGCGCATTTTGCAAGGCCTTTAAATAGCCTTCTATCTGCGAAGTATCGCTCATCGCCTCACCACTATGATAACTGTAAAGGGATTTAAGGGTGGGCGTTTTCTGATCATAAATGGTATCGGGCCATGGCCCCTCAGCTATTACCGAAAAAGCGCAAAGAAAGAGCAGAAGAGTCGACAAAGTGAATGTGTGACGCATTGTTTATTATGTTTGTTTTTCATCAGATTAAGGCCAGTATGGCACTGAGGTGGCTTTTTTCCAATGCCCGCCCTGGCCAGACAATTACAGTAAAATGCATGATTTTCATCCCATCATGAACATTGAGCGCCCAGCCAGAGCGAGATACAGCATATTAACGGTTGCAATATTATTTCAAGAACCTAATATTTCTGTATCACACAGGAAGCAGTGTAAAAACATGATAAAAAGACTAATTTTCCTTTTGGCACTCACAATGCATTTCTCACTTCAGGCGCAAGAAGTGAGCGAAACTGACAGCTCTGATGACGCTGCTTCGGACACTATTAGTGCCTATATCTCTGATGACCTTTTCGTTTACATGCACTCTGGTCCAGGTACCAATTACCGGATTTTGGGCTCAGTAACGGCGGGTAGCGCTATTTCCGTATTGAACACTGACGATGACGCTGGTTTTACAGAGATTAGTGATGAACGCGACCGCACTGGATGGGTAAAATCTGAATTCGTCTCTGACAACTCTATCCGTTATGAACTCAAAGAGTTACAAGACCAACTAGATGCAGCCCAATCTTCCACCCAGGACCAATCTGATACAATCCTGCGACTGGAAAGTCAGTTGCGCGCCGCGGAGCAAGAAAACATTGAATTGGGACAGCAACTGGAAGAACAAGTACAAAGAGCAGCACAGTTTGAGCAGCAAATGTCACTGCAAACCACAGATGCAGAAAAAGAAATGTTTTACCGCGGTGCGATTGTAGCCGGCAGCGGGTTATTGCTAGGCATATTATTAACCTTACTGCTACGCAGAAAGAAACGCTCTGACGCCTTGTACGACAGATATTAAGCCCATTTGAGAACTACAGAAGCCAGCACCAGTTGCTGGCTTTTTTTATTACATCAAAAAAATGATTCTGAATGCCCTGAGGTTCCAATATTCTCAGAAGCCCCCCCTTCCATCTCAAAACTTAAAAACACACTTTTTAGAACTGCCACGACATACTGGAGACCCGCTGGTAAATTTACTTTCGGTTTGATAACTTACACTGGGTAATAAAACAACCAAACCTTAAGCAGTTTCGCAAGCGGTTGGCGCGCTAAGACAAGCTGTTATGCCAAATTCAACGGAGTGAAAATGGGAATTTCATTAGTGAGTTTATTGATCCTGCTGACCCTCTGGCTGTTGCCAATCTTAGTCATCAGCACTTCTAAAAAAACCAATGGTGGTGAAAAAATAGCATGGCTTTTGGCGGTGATATTTATTTCCTGGTTTGCCTGGGTTTTTTATATGTTGTTAGCTCCCCTCAAGCCTAGCCTTGAAACCAAGCGTTGAATAAACAGTTGGAGTAAACTAGAGATAGTTAATTAGACTGATGAAGAGACATACACCTGGGCGACTTTTCAAAACAAGACGGAAAATAACAGTGAATAAATTGATATTGATTGCTATTGCCATATTCACTGCCTTTGCAGTTGCCAGGATAGGTAGTTACCTGGCGGGTTATACTGCGGCGATTACCATGCCCCGGTCTTTCGCACATCCACTCATAATGTTTGGATGGGACATTTTGGTGGTGCAATGCATGAGTTTTGGGGCGGCAGCTATACTTTTTAGTTTTGTCTTTTCACTCTTTTTTACTGCTGTATTCTGGATAAGCGTTGGCCTCACTTTCGTAGCTTACTTACTCATACTCTATTACCCATTTGAGTACTCACTTTATTGGAGCAATGCTGGTGTTGTTTTTGTTGCTGTACTCACCGGCCACCTTGCTGCTAAAAAGACAAAGCATATAATTTCATAGAACGAGCCTGATGAATAAAAACAAACAAGAAGAAGCCAGAGACAATGCACTAATAATGACGGGGCTATTAACTGAATTTGCGTTCTGGCAGTCTTTAAAAAAGTCCAAAACGCTGCAGGTGATGACAACCATCGCTGTGCTGCTGTTTTTCGGGTTAGGTTGGTTGTTATACAAAATGGCTGGTGCATAAACAGCATTACATCGTGTCCCTGCCTAAGTCTCTTTGAGCAGTTGCAAGAATCGACGAACGATATCAGGCTGTGTTTTCTCTTTGCGGTGCACAGCATAAATATCAGAGCGGAGTTCATCAAACTCCAGAACCGCCAATTCCAAAGAAGCCAAATTGTATTGCGTCAACACGTGAATTGGTACCAGGCCTACTCGATTCGATACCAGAACCTGCCACAGTATTTCTTCAACGCTGTCACAACAGACCTGGTCCGGGATGCGCTTGATTAGTTCAGTGGTTGCGTTCTGGCTATGTAACTGATGAGTGCTTTTAAAACTGCTCAAACCATGTTGATGAGCAACCTCTAACCAGACCTTGGTGTGCGTAGTTTTTTCCAGTAAATCTATTGAAGCCACAAGGCAAAGGCGTTCCTGATACATCACTTCAGAGTACAATGGCAACTTGTTTTCAGGTCGAAAGCTCACGCCTACATCCAGTTGTTGATTTAAGACACCGTCTGCGATCTTGTCGGGTGTCATAAGCCGAATGGATACTTGCACATCGGCAAACTCACGTTTCAGGCGATTAAGAGCGGAGGGAAGTGGATTAGCGATGTCAGACAGCGTGGCATCCACAGTGGCCACTCGCAACTTAGGTGCTCTGGTAACCGACAAAGTGCCAACATCTCGTTTAAACGCCTGCCAGGTGTCTTGTAAATTTAACGAGGCTCGATAGAAGTGCTCACCCGCTTCAGTGAGTTGAAAGCCAGAGCGACCTCTTGAGCAGAGGTCTAAGTGAGTACGGGCTTCTAAATCCGATAAGTGTTTGCTTATCGCGGGGCAGCCCATTCCCAAACGCGCCTGTGCCGCCGTTAAGCCACCACTTTGAACAACGGCGATAAACACCTGTATTTGTTTTAACTCAATGTCACCCATACTTTCCAAATACGAAAATTAACTTAACTTATTTCATATTTATTAAAGTAACAGTCCTGGACATAATAACAAGACATCCATCAGAAATAGACAACTCAACATGCAAACCATCTCCGACCTACAGCAATTAATATCTGAAATGAATCCAATACTGCACCCTGAATTATGGGTGTACTGCACAATCGAAGCATCAGATATTACGCTAGAACTCATCACTCAAAGCTTCGCCCTTATCCAAGAGTCCGAATCCATCACCTTGATCACCACTGTGGAGCAAGCTACAAAACTGGGTTTTGTTGATGTAGAGCCATTTCAGCGTATTGAGCTGCAGGTGTATTCCAGTTTAGAAGCGGTTGGTTTAACTGCGGCGGTGAGCCAATGTCTGAAAGAACACAACATCAGTGCCAATGTGGTTGCGGCCTATCACCACGATCATATTCTGCTGCCACAAAGAGACGCTCAAAAAGCCCTGTCTGCGTTGCTCAATCTCACACAACAAAAGAAGGTTTTTTAATGCTCATGGAAATATTGGGGCTGCTTGGCGTTGGGTTGATTCTATCCGCCTATTTTGCAGTGCAAAGCGAATATCTGCACAGCCTATCAATGAGTTATTCTTTGCTCAATCTGGTGGGTGCGGGATTGGTGTTGCTATCGCTTGTAGGCTCTAACAATTATGCCGCTATCACCCTTGAAGGTGCATGGTTGCTTATCAGTGGCTATGGGTTGATGCGAGCATGGCGACGTTGCCACATTTAAAGCGTTCATGTAGCCCGACTCTGCGCAGCAGACGATAGCTGACACAGCAGAAATCGGGCTATTGAGGCGTGAAAACTAATCTACTTTCAAATATTTATCAGCCTGACTAAAAAAGGCATTTAATACTTTCACGTTGGCATTGAGCTGAGACTCAATACGTCCCGGAAAAACAGATTCAAGATGCTTGAGTTGGTCATTACCGGAGTGCCAGATACGTCCCCATTGAGTTTCTTTTTCACGGTCGCAGGCAGTGACATTTTCCGCATCAAAACAATCCCATAATCCCGGGTTGACTGACTGTGAATAGCCATCGTAACCGTCCTTGCCATTAATTTGAAAATTCGTGGTTTCAATGTAAGCAATGGGGATACCATTACAGGCAAACGATTCATGATCGGACCAATCTCCCGTAACCCCTTCAGGATAACCGGGAAACTCCGGGTGAATCTTGTGAGCGTCATTGCCAAGCTGCTCTTTTGAAGCCATTAATACCGCTTTGCGCATCTGTGTATCTGAGGAGTAATTTTCGTTATTACCACCGCACTTGTAGGGGGTGGTGTGTGCGCTATGCACGTACAGAAAGTCTCCGCCAGCTACAGTATCGAGATTCACCATACCCACTATCTTAGCGAGCTCTTCAGGTTTCTCTTCTTGCAACATTTCCACGTAGGCGCGCGATCCTACCTTACCGATCTCTTCAGCACCAAAGGCAATAAAACGAATGGAATAAGGCAAGCTCTTTTCCTGACTCATCTTTTTGGCAACCGTCAACATTACGGATAAACCTGCGCCATTATCCATAGCTCCTTGAGAGCCCTTTTTAGATCCCGTCGAGTCAAAATGCGCACCCAGCACCAGCATTTTATCCGACTGCCCTTTCACATCAGCAATGATATTACTGGAATCCAGAAAAACCCCTTTCTTGTTGAGCACAGGATGTCGAAATTCGTGTACTTGAGGCGCATAACCCATGGCTTTGAACTGCTGCACCACATAATCAGCAGTGCTTTGCTCCTTCTCAGTACCAGCCTCTCTGGCACCTATGCCGTTTTCGGGTAAGGTTACGGCCTCTAGAAACTGCATCACGTATGTTTTATCCTCGGCGGCTACACCACTGGAAAGCCCCACTGACAAAGCCAAAAGCGACCATTTAAAGCACTGGAGGGATTTTTTCATAAAGGTTAATTCTTATTTGTTGTTTCCATTAAGCTTAACCTGATGCGGCCAAAAGTAAATGTGTCTGCGCTTTTAAAAAACCGACATTAAGGATAGACTGTGCCTTTGAAATTATCGGATGCCCCTTATGCTACCTGTAGAAACATTTCTGGCCTTTAGTCTCGCGGCCTTCTTGCTGAGCATATCTCCGGGCCCATCTAATCTTTACATAATGGCTCGCAGCATTCATCAAGGCTTCATAGGTGGCGCTGCGGCGGCCAGTGGCATGGCGATGGGTTCTTTTATCTACGTATTGGCTTCAGCTTTGGGACTGGCAGCGGTATTTACCTATGCTCCGTTGGCTTATACCCTGTTAAAAATAGCAGGAGCGCTATACCTCATTTATTTGGGCATTAGTTACCTCAGAGCTAAACCAACCACCCCAAGTGAAACCAAGGTGGTGGACAAACGCAGTCTGTGGAGCATATTTAATCAGAGTATCATCGTTGAGTTAACCAACCCTAAAACGGCCCTGTTTTTCCTCGCTTTTTTGCCGCAATTTGTCAATCCAGAATACGGCAACGTTACGCTGCAATTTATTTTACTGGGAAGTACTTACGCGTTTATCGCCTTGTGTTGCGATTTGTTTGTCGCAGCCTTGTCCGGCAAATTAGGGCACGCCATGAAACAACATCCGAAACTGCTTCATTACCAGGATAAACTATCTGGTTCAATGTTATTGGGCTTGGGCACCTGGTTGGGTGCGCAAGAAGCACTGAAATAGGACCGCTAAACCCTTTGCTAAGCGGATCCAGGTTAGCTATCATCTGCTTAATATAGAACGACAATCAGAATCATGGGAAAAATCGTAACAGGCCTGTTGTTTATTCTGCTACTGGCACTGCAGTATCGACTGTGGTTCGGTAAGCACAGTATTCCTGATTACCTCAACATGGAACAGGAACTGGCAGCGCAGTTACAGCACAACCAGAATCTGCGGCAGCGCAACAGCTTGCTGATTGCCGATATCCAGGATTTGAAAATGGGGTTGGAATCAATCGAAGAGCGCGCCAGAAATGAACTTGGCTTAATTAAACCCGGCGAAACCTTTTACCGCATCTTGCCAACAGATTAATATTGCTGCACAAATCCGGACTTACTTAGTTTCTGCACCATCTATGAATAATGAACAATTTACTGCCATAGTTCCCGCCGCTGGAGTGGGAAGTCGTATGGCAGCAGACAAACCCAAACAGTATCTGGAACTGGCCGGGCGCACGGTTTTAGAACGCACACTCAATCGACTGATCAGCCACCCCAATATCAATAAAATTGTGCTGGTGATAAGCCGCGAAGATGATTACCTGCAAGAGCTGCCAATATCTCAAGCCTCTTGGTTACAGGTTGTAATGGGTGGCAAGGAGCGCTCAGATTCAGTCCTAAATGGCTTGCAGGCTTGTGATGATAATTGGGTTTTAGTGCACGATGCCGCCAGGCCCTGTGTCAGGCATGAAGATATCAGCGCACTATTGAAACTTGCCGGGACAGGCTCAGGTGGAATTCTGGCAAAACAAGCTACCGACACCATCAAATTAGCCCAAAAGAGTGGTTGCAACTCAAATAGCATGGTGGAGCGCAGTATACCCAGAACCCAAATCTGGCAAGCCTTAACCCCACAATTTTTTCCACGCAAAGAGCTCATCGCGGGGCTACAGTGGTGTGTGCAACAGGGTATCGCAGTGACTGACGAAGCATCGGCAATAGAACAATCCGGTGGCTCCGTTCAACTAGTGGCTGGTGCCCATGACAATATCAAGATCACGCATCCAGAAGATCTGGCTCTGGTACAGTATTTTCTGGAACAGCAAGAACGCAACAATACAGGTGAAATATGCGAATAGGTCACGGCTTTGACGTACACAAATTTGGCGGTGCAGGCCCCATCACGCTTGGCGGTGAAAAAATTCCGTTTGAGCAAGGCTTAGTAGCTCACTCAGATGGCGATGTTCTGCTGCATGCAGTTTGTGACGCTATCCTGGGCGCATTAGGACTGGGTGATATAGGTCATCACTTTCCTGATACAGACGCCCAATACGCAGGCGCAGATAGCCGGGGGTTGCTCAAGTCAGTGTTTAATCAAGCCACTGAACTGGGATACCAAATTGCCAATCTGGACAGCACAATTATTGCCCAAGCCCCTAAAATGGCGCCACATATAAACGCCATGAAAGCCAACCTGGCAGAAGATCTTGATTGCGCTCTTGGGCAAATTAATGTCAAAGCCACCACCACCGAAAAACTGGGATACACTGGCCGTAAAGAAGGCATTGCTTGTCATGCTGTAGTGTTACTGCAACCTGCCACGGCAGTCTGAACTATGACCTTGTTCCCTGGTACTGAACACTGGCACTACCTGCATGGCAAACCTAAAAGCACAGCCACTCTGAAAGCCATTCCTGAACATTTCAGGGTCAATGAAGTCTTGCCTTTCGAGCCAAGTGGCGAGGGTGAACACTTATTCCTTCAGATTCAAAAAACCGGCTTAAATACAGGCTTCGTAGCACAACATCTGGCCCGCTTTTACGGTGTAAAAGAGCGAGACGTAGGCTATGCCGGACGCAAAGACAAACACGCCGTAACCACTCAGTGGTTCAGTGTCTGGTTACCGGGAGCCAATGCTTTACCAGTGAAGCAATTCCTTCATGAAGGTTGTGATGTCTTGCAGCAAAGCTGGCACAACAAGAAGATTCGCACCGGCAATTTGTCTCATAATGAATTTCAAATTACCTTAACTGACCTTGAAAAAGACACGGATCTCGAAGAGCGAATTGCCAAGATAAAGTACGCTGGCGTACCAAACTATTTTGGTCCACAGCGCTTTGGCAATATTAACTCTGATGGCGTTGCTGGTAACCTGGCCATGGCCCGGCTACTTATCGATGGCGAAGTCATCAAAAAGCGTGAGAAACGCAATATGGCGGTTTCAGCTCTGCGCTCCTGGCTTTTTAATCAGGCAGTTAGTGAACGTTTGACAAAACTCGGCACAACGCCTGAAAACGGCGACGTTTTTAGCCTTGCTGGCAGTAACAGCTTTTTTGTGGCTAAAACTATCGACTCAGAAATTTTGACCCGACTGGAAAGCGCAGATATCCATCTTTCAGGGCCGCTATGGGGAACGGGAAAGCTAGCTTCACAAGGAATACCCGGGGAGCTTGAAAATTCGCTGACAGAGCGTTTCCCGGAGATTTGTCGCACCCTGGCAGCGCTCGGATTAAAGCAGGAAAGGCGAAAGCTTCTACTGTATCCCAAGGATTTCAGTCATCAATTACATGAACAACAACTGTTGTTAAATTTTTCCTTACCTTCGGGTTGTTTTGCTACGTCAGTCATAAGAGAATTGCTACGCCTAAACCCATAACATGGAGCTGCTATGAGAATCCTGCTGAGTAACGACGACAGTGTATTTGCCAAAGGACTGAGAGTGTTGTACGAACACCTTTCTCAGCAACACGAATGTGTCGTGGTTGCACCGGATCGAAATTGCAGTGGTGCCAGCAATGCTCTGTCCTTGTTGCAACCTTTGCGTATTCAGGAAATGGACAACGGCTTTTTCATGGTAAATGGCACGCCTTCTGATTGTGTACACCTTGCGGTAAATCGATTTTTAGAGGAAGATCCGCAATTGGTGGTTTCGGGCATCAATCACGGCGCAAATCTCGGTGATGACGTTATTTATTCAGGTACAGTAGCCGCTGCAACTGAAGGGCGTTATATGGGGTTACCTGCGATTGCTGTTTCTTTGGCTAACAAAGATGGTAAGCACTTTGAAACCGCAGCACTTGTGGTATTGCAAATCATCAACCACCTGGCGGAGCATCCATTACCCGCCGATCAAATTCTAAATATTAATGTACCAGATGTGCCCTATGCAGAATTAAAAGGGCTGCAAGTCACCCGACAAGGAAGGCGTCATCGCTCCGAGTCCATGGTGAAATCAGAAGATGCATTTGGTCGTGAAATTTATTGGTATGGTGCAGTAGGGCAAGAACAAGACGCGGGTGAAGGTACTGACTTTCACGCCGTTGCCAATAACTACTGTTCCGTCACACCAATTAGTGTAGACATGACGGCTTACCAGAGCCTCGACAATATGAAAGACTGGATAGAAAAACTATAACAATGATACAGGCAACCAAAACCATCAACCGCCGAGGTGAGAACCTCGCACAATTGCTCTATCAAGAAGGCATTCGCGAGCAAAAAGTATTGCAGGCCATTGCCAATACGCCGAGAGAATTATTTTTACCTGAAGCGTTACAACACAAAGCTTATCAGAACACCGCCTTGCCTATCGGTCAGGGTCAGACTATTTCGCAGCCCTATATTGTGGCCAAAATGACAGAAATTTTGCTGACTGGCGCCAATCCTGCTCACAAAGTGCTGGAAATCGGTACCGGCTCAGGCTACCAATGCGCTATTTTGGCACAATTGTTCCCTGAGGTTTATTCGGTTGAGCGCATCAAGTCTTTGCAATTTCAGGCTAAGCGCCGCATGCAAAAACTGGATTTGCACAATATCAAAATGAAGCACGGCGATGGCTGGGAAGGCTGGTCCAGCAAAGGACCCTACGATGCCATTATCGTCACCGCTGCTGCCAGTTCACTACCCCAAGCGTTACTATCACAAATCGCTCCAGGCGGACAGTTGGTGATCCCGGTGGGCACCGAACAGCAAACCTTGAAGGTTTATCGTCGTGAAGAAGCAGGCATTACCGAACAGCTCATAGAACAAGTGCGTTTCGTGCCTCTGGTTCCCGGAGATTTACTGTGAAAATCTTTGAATGGTGTTACGACACTACCATGCACTGGGCGAAACATCGTCACGCCCAATGGTATTTGGGCGGAATGAGTTTTGCGGAATCAGTATTCTTCCCAATTCCACCGGATGTTATGCTGGCCCCCATGGCCTTATCTAAACCTCAGAAAGCTTGGTACTACGCTTTCATCACCACTGCGGGCTCAGTTCTCGGTGGTATTTTGGGTTTTATTCTGGGCTGGTTTGCCTTTGAGGGATTGATTCAGCCGCTGGTAGAACAGTGGGGCTATCAAGCTAAGCTAGATCACGCTATGCAATGGTTCTCAGATTATGGTATTTGGGTGGTATTCTTGGCGGGTTTCACACCTATTCCCTACAAAGTGTTTACCATCAGCGCAGGTGCGTTACACATGGCGTTTATTCCGTTTGTGATAGCATCAGCCATCGGTCGAGGAGCGCGTTTCTTTCTAGTGGCAGCTTTAATGTATTGGGGCGGTGCCCCCTTTGAGCAAAAACTCAGACAACATGTAGACACCATTGGCTGGACTGTCATTGTGCTGGCTGTTATCGCCTATTTTATTTTCCGATAATGGTGGTGCAGAGTGTCTCGTTTTAACCTGATCCTCTGCATTTTCATCTGCTCTGTCATCCTGACAGCGTGCAGCTCCAACCATGTTCCTGCCCCTGTTGTTCAACTCAACACACAGAAAGATTATAGCGATATAAACAGAGGAACTCTTAAAGCAAAAAATTATATAGTCAAAAAAGGGGACACCTTATATTCCATTGCTTTCCAGGCGGGAAAAGATTTTCGCGAACTCGCTCACCTCAATAATATCCCCTCCCCTTATAACATATACCCTGGACAGCAATTAACCCTGGCAGCGTCAAAAAATCGACAAGCCAAAAAATCTTCCGAAACAACTGGTCAGACCTCAAAAAACCCTGCAAATCAATCAGTTGACCCTCAAAAAAAGGAGGCGTATGGTGGACATTATGTTAAGGAGAAGTTAACACCTGATTCCTTTCCAAAGACGGTAAAGAAATGGGTGTGGCCAACTTACGGTCGATTAGTTGGCAAATTTTCACTTAGCGAAGTTGGAAACAAAGGCATCGACATCAGCAACAAGCGCGGGGCCATTATTAAGGCAGCGGCAGACGGTAAAGTGGTATATACCGGCAAGGCGTTGAGAGGATACGGTAATTTGATCATCATCAAACATACCGATGCTTACCTCAGTGCGTACGCTCACAATGATGCATTGTTAGTTAAGGAACAACAATGGGTATCAGCAGGACAGCAGATAGCCAGAATGGGAAGTGACGACACCGGCCAGGTAATCTTACACTTTGAGATAAGATACAGAGGTAAATCGGTGGACCCACTACGTTACTTACCCAAAAGATAATACAGAATAACAATAAAAATAAATGACGTGGGAAAGGTATAACTGATAATCCATGACAGGAGACTTCACTCATGGCCAATAATAGTACCTCAGTCATTGAACTTGCTGCCTCAGAAAATCTGGATGAAGAAGCTTCAGATATGGAAGTCGAGGAA
>NZ_JBSWWX010000008.1:0-236530 GCF_056160305.1 Planctobacterium sp. AWM4_229
CAATTAAAATCGAAAATATAAATTTTTTGGGTCGACATCAAAATCAATCGATGCCCACACAGATTGTCTTATTGCTAATTGTTAAAGAACGCTTGCTTGAGTCTCTCCTCAAGCGGGATGCGCATTCTACACTTCCCTTTGTGACTGTCAACATTTTATTTGAATTTATTTTTTCAAGTGACTTGTTGAAGTCCGCTTAACTAAAGGCCTGTAGAGTTTTTACGCAATTCAGTTTTTGTGCCTTTAGAAGCTGCTTCTGAGTTGTCTCTTTACTAGGAAAGAACGTTTCCCCCCTGAAGCGAGCGCGCATTCTACAGACATCATCTTCACCGTCAACACTTTATTGCAAAATTTTGACAAAAAAGGTTCAAGCGATGAATTATTAATCAATATAGTTCAAAAAGCCTAAATTACAGGCTGATCTTTGCTAAAGTCCTGGAATATTTAACGCTATTAAATGAGACAGTAATGCCAATTCGATCTTATAAAGGAATAACGCCCAAATTAGCTGAAGGGGTTTATGTAGATGAATCATCAATATTAGTGGGTGATATTACTATAGGTTCCCATTCCAGTATCTGGCCATTAGTTGCTGCCCGTGGTGACGTGAACAGTATGACGATCGGCCGCAATACCAATATTCAGGATGGCACAATACTGCATGTCACCCGCAAAAGCGCAGGGAATCCTGAAGGGCATCCACTAATTATTGGGGATGATGTGACGGTCGGTCATCATTGTATGTTGCACGGTTGTAAATTAGGGAATCGAATTCTAGTGGGGATGGGCGCTATTATTATGGACGGTGCCGTTATAGAAGATGATGTGTTTATTGGTGCCGGAGCATTGGTGCCACCCAACAAAACATTAAAATCCGGTTATCTATATGTGGGCCAGCCCTGCAAGCAAGCTCGTCCCCTTAACGACGCAGAGCGAGCCTTTCTAAAACAGTCGGCAGAGAATTATGTTTTATTGAAGGATGAATATCTGGAAGAAATAGTTGAGCAATAACTCCAAGGTTTCAGCCCTTGCGCAATACATCTACCACACTAGTAATATCAGGTTGTTGACCGTGCCATATACGGTAACTTTCAGCAGCCTGTCCCACCAGCATACCAAGACCATCTTTTAGCTGCGTTTTATTATTGTATTTTTCAGCAAACTCTAGAAAGCTGGTTAACCCTTGCTGATAAAACATGTCGTAGACCAATTCCGCCTCTTTGAATACATCAGGTGTGATATCAGGAACACGACCACTGACGCTTGAAGAAGTTGAATTGACAATAATAACAGCTTTGACATAGTCCAGCTCTTCGCTGCTAACGGCAGAAACATTGCCAAAAGCGCATAACTCATTAGCCAAAACGGTTGCCTTTTCATGGGTGCGATTCCAGATGCTTATCTTTTCCACACCAGCTTGAAGTAATGGATAAATACAGCCCCGTGCGGCTCCACCAGCGCCTAATAGCAACACATGTTTTGCGGTCAGATTAACAGACAAACTGAGATCTCCCACCAATCCTTGTCCATCGGTATTGTCAGCCACTATTTTATCTTTGAATAAACTGAGGGTATTGGCAGCTCCGGCAATGCGAGCCCTATGAGATACCTCATCAGCCAGCTGAAAAGCCAGCTCTTTAAAAGGCAAGGTTACATTACAGCCAACAAATCCTTCAAGCTGGAGCGCTTTTACATCTTTTACAAAGTCTGACTCGGTAGAAAGCTGCCTTTCATAGGACAGTTGCTCGCCAAATTGTTGCGCAAACATTTTATGTATTTCTGGAGACCTGCTGTGCGCAATAGGATTTCCAAACACCATAAACTTTTTCAAGCGCGCAACTCCTGCTCGGTGATATTCAACCAATCCTGCGGTTTTAAATAATAGTCGTATAGTTCTGCTTCTTTTGAGCCTGGCTTAGGAGAATAGGCATATTCCCATCTTGCCAGTGGTGGCATCGACATTAATATGGACTCAGTGCGCCCACCACTTTGGATGCCGAAAAGGGTTCCTCTGTCGAACAGCAAATTAAACTCGGTGTAACGCCCACGTCTATACAACTGGAATTGCCTTTCCTGCTCATCAAAACGGGTGGCTTTGCGTTTTTCAACAATTGGAATGTAGGCAGACAAGTATCCTTCGCCGACCTTGCGCATAAACTCAAAGCTCTTATCAAAGCCCCATTGATTCAAATCATCAAAAAACAAGCCGCCCACACCACGCGTTTCTTTCCTATGCTTCAAATAAAAATATTTATCACACCAGCTTTTATATTCCTGATAAACCTCTTCGCCAAAAGGTTCACATATACTTTTAGCTGTTTGATGCCAATGCTGAACATCATCAAAAAATGGATAGAATGGGGTTAAGTCAAAACCGCCACCAAACCACCAGACAGGCTCTTCTCCAGGTTTTTCCGCGATAAAGAATCGCACGTTAGCATGAGAGGTAGGGATAAAAGGATTGTGGGGGTGAATGACCAATGAAACGCCTAGCGCCTGAAAACTTCGGCCGGCCAGCTCAGGTCGAGCAGCTGTTGCTGAGGCTGGCAGCTCTCCACCAAAAACATGGGAGAAATTTACCCCGCCCTGCTCAATAACATCACCACCTGTGAGCACTCGTGTGCGACCGCCACCTCCTTGTTCTCGCTGCCAGTTATCTTCTTTAAATGTGCCTTTCCCATCACTTAATTCTAATGTCTGGCAAATATCATCTTGCAGCTTTAATAAAAACGCTTTAACTTCTTCAATCTGTTGTGTCGACACAGTTAACCCCGAATGATTTGACCGGTAATGGCATCTCTTATAGTACTTGGATTAGCATTGCCATCCGTTTCGCCTTCTATGTATACCACCGAATCGCCAAAAACGGCTTTTGCTTCAGTGATGGTTCGGCAAGCTTCCTGCCCTGCCAGATTAGCGCTGGTTGACACCAGGGCACTATTTAATTTCTGACAAAGTGCTTTTACGCCCTTATGAGCCGTCACTCTTACCGCGATAGAATTATGCTCACCTGTAATCCATGAGGGGGCATATTTAGATTTAGGTAAAAGCCAGGTATTGGCTCCTGGCCAACTGGAAAAGATCTCGGTGCGCTTGTCCATCGGTATGGCACTGTCATCCACATACTTAACCAGTTGAGAATAGTTATCCGCAATCAAAATAACACCTTTGTGCAGTGGGCGTTGTTTCAATGCACACACTTGTTTAACGGCATCTTCATTATCGGGATCGCATCCAATGCCGATAACGCCTTCTGTGGGATAAACAAATATCTTGCCCGCATTAAACGCCTCTAATATCGGATCAACATTGTCATTTGCGGAATTTTGTTGTGCCATGGCTTACCTGTTACCTTAAAACTTTAAGGCTAATGTATAGCTTAAAAACGTAAAAGCAACGCGTTACACCAGAGATTTAGACGTCGACTTTGGTTTGACAGTCTTTTTGCGGGCATTGAAGTTGTGTTTCAGACTTTTTAATGAGAACTGGCCACTGGCACACAGGACAGGTTTCAGCAACAGGCTGCTCGTTAAGAATATACTTGCACCCTGGATATTGATTGCAAGAATAAAAGGGTTTACCGGATTTGTTGGCGCGTTTGACTAGCTCACCCACTTTACACTTTGGGCAAGACACGACTGTCTCAGTTTCGGTTTTTGGCTCATCATGCTGGATAAAGTGGCACTCTGGAAAATTTGTGCAGCCGATAAACATACCAAACCGCCCTTTTTTAACCGCCAGTAACGAATGACATTGCGGGCAGTCGGAGTTTTCCATCACCTTTAAGGTTTCAACACCGTGGGTTTTCCCCAAAGGTTGGGCATAGTCACACTCGGGGTAAGCAGAACACCCAAGAAATTTGCCACTTTTGCCGTTGCGGATACGCAATTCAGACTGGCACTGTGGGCAGTCGCCATAGGCATGCCTGATTGACTCTTTACTGTGGTCAAATAAGGAGTGATCAATATGATTCATAGTTCGCTATCGAGAACATTGTTTGTGCAAGGGTCGTTTAGTGTAACGGACCTTCAGGCTCTTCGAACAGCAAATCTTCCATTTGAGCATAAGCGTTTTCTTTGCCAGGCACATTAAACAGCACCATTAATACTACCCATTTGAGATCTTCAAGGCAGAAGTCATTGGCATCAATTTCCATGACTCTATCTATCACCATCTCACGTGTGCAGGCATCTAACACATTAATTTGCTCAAGGAACATTAAAAAGCCGCGACATTCAACATCAAGACGCACCTCTTCTTCAGCCGTAAACACACGCGCAACCGCGTGACTATTAGCAGAAGACAAATAGGGGTTGATGTCACTGTCTTGCAGAGCAGCTAATTTTTCCAACCAAGCTAAGGCTTTGTAGATTTCATCGTGATGAAAACCCGCTCGGATAAGCTCTTCGGTGAGTTCATCTTGGTCGACGCGAAATTCAGACTCGCTATGAACAAGATTTTCGAAAAGATACATGAGGATATCGAACATTTTTATTATTCCCCCAATCTAATGTAACCACCTGGAACAGTGGCTACCAAACCACGTAGCTCATATTCTAATAATTCTGACATCACCGCCGTCACTGGCAGACCGCTACGTTGCGCTACAACATCTATTGATGTTGCTTCAAACCCAACACTAGCTAACAATCTGTCGGTTGCCAAGGGTAATTTGCACTTTTTTTCTGGCTTTTTTGTTTCAGTTAATTGCGCTATTTGTTTCAGGTTCAGGAATTCTTCATTGATGTCAGAGACTTGCTCTACAAGCTTAGCTCCCTGCTTAATCAGATAGTGGCAACCTCGACTGTTTGAATTATAAACACTTCCCGGCACAGCGAAGACTTCTCGATTTTGTTCAATGGCATAGCGAGCCGTGATCAAAGAACCACTTTTAATGGCCGCCTCCACCACCAAAACTCCTTTAGATAAGCCACTAATGATTCTATTGCGTCTTGGAAAATGATCTTTTTTCGGTGCACTTCCCAGTGCAAACTCAGTGACCAAACAGCCACCATTGGCCACGATTTCCTGTGCGAGCTGTCTGTTTCTTTGAGGGTAAACAGCATCAGCGCCAGTAGCCATCACGGCAATGGTTTTACCATTATTATGCAATGCCCCTCGATGCGCTTCAGTGTCCATGCCCATTGCCAAACCACTGGTTACTACCCAGCCGCATTGCACAAGTTCAGAAGACAGAGTACGGCCGAGTTTAGCGCCAGTCGGGGTTTGTTTTCTCGCCCCTACAATAGCTATTTGAGGCAACTGCAGGATTTGATGCTCCCCAACACAAAAAAGAACCAAAGGTGGGGATGAAATTTCACGCAGTGGATCAGGATAATCAGGATGATTAAAGGTGAGTACCCTATGTGATTTTGAGTCAGTAAGCCAACTTTTTACCTTTTCAATATAGGCCGCGTTAGACTTTAACGCCGTTGCGATTGAGGGCTCAGAGAAATTCAACTGCTTTAAAGCTGTGGAACTGACTTCCGGAAGGTTTTCCAGACGACCATCGCACAACATGGATAGTTGTTTTACTTTCTGAAACCCCAACCCAGGTGTGTTGTGTAGTAATAGCCAATAATCTATTGATTGTTCTGGCGCATATTTAAAGAGGTTGCGCTCCTCTGTGTGGGAATATTCGTCCATCATCTCCCTACTCCCGAACTCCTTGTTCGGCGATGTTATTTAAATTTCCGTTCTAGGGCTTCGCCACTATCGCTCCTTTTCGAATCACACTGGTGGATGAGGTGATTAAGCCATAACTGACTTTGGCAAATGTTTTGAATATCACCATTTCTCCTACCTTAACAGCAGGCTGCTGTATGCGGCCAGATTCGTTGTGGAAAGTGAGTAACGACACTTCATCTTCGTCGTAACTTAAAGGCTCAGCATCAATAATGTCTGGTCCTTGTAAATAAACTCCCATTACGGTGCCTGCTTGTACATCGTCGTAGCCCAAATCCACCACGACGGTATCATATTTTCCCAATAAAGAACGATCTTGTAAACTGGTAATTATATTTCCCTTTTGAGATACTGCTGGGCTCATTTCCACCTGCAAATCTTGGGCGCGGTGCTCAAGCGGAATTAGCCGGTCACCTTGTTTAATTTCCTGATCTGCACCCTTGATGCGCACTAACATCTCCGTATCCAGTTGTGTTTCTATTGGTTCAGCCGTCGCCACATGCTTGACCAAAAAGCCCAAGCTCTCCCCCTCCATAGAGAGCAATTCACTGTGTGCTCTCACCACTTGAAATGTTTCCGGTTGAAAGCCCCCTTTTTTGCCAAGCACAATGTCGGTATGGGCGAAACGCACTGCACCTTCACGATCACCCAACAAATAAGGCTGTGCATCATAAACGGCTTTTTCCATTACCAGATCATTGCGAATATGGGTTTCAATGATTGACCAGGAAAGAGTGGGAATTGGGTCTGGTTTTTTCAGCTGTCGAATGGCTTTAGGAGATAAACTGACTTGACGCTTTTCATTTCTCACCATGGTGAGTTCAGGCTGCCCATGCTCATTGCGCACTAACATTAACTTATCACCGGGATAAATCAGATGTGGATTAACAATCTGGGTATTTTTCTGCCATAACAGCGGCCAATTCCAGGGCTTGTCCAGGTACATGCCAGCAATTTGCCACAGCGTATCGCCTTTTTTTACAACGTAGACATCCGGGGCCGAGGCTTTAATCTCCACTGATAGCGCGCTAAAACTTATCAGAAACAACAGAACCAAACTAAAAATACGGAATTTCAAACCCATCTCCACCAGTGATTAGTTGCTCAAGCTACTGTTATTAGCCCGACGTTATCAGTTAGAATAGCGGGTTAAAAGCAATTGATCGTAATTTTTAATCAAATAAATGTATGTAAGCCGATACCCTGTAACGGTTTTACAGAGAAGAGTTATGGCAGTATTAGACGTTTTAAGATTTCCCGATGAAAGACTCAGAACAGTAGCTGAAACAGTGACTGACATTGATGCTTCCATCAAAACCTTGGTCAAAGATATGTTCGAAACCATGCGCGAGGAACGCGGCATTGGTCTGGCTGCAACCCAGGTTAACGTACACAAACGCGTTATCGTTATGGATGTGTCGGACGAACAAAATGAACCACGGGTATTCATCAATCCAGAAATCATTGAACAGCAAGGCAAAATGATCAATGAGGAAGGCTGTCTTTCAGTACCTAACAACTATGCCAAGGTAGAACGTGCTGAAGAAATCACGGTTAAGGCACTGGATGAAAACGGCGAAGAATTTACCTTAAGTGCTGAAGGGTTGCTGGCAGTGTGTATTCAGCATGAAATGGACCACTTAGAAGGCAAGTTATTCGTAGACTATTTGTCGCCATTGAAACGCCAACGCATCAAAGCCAAGCTGGAAAAAGAAGCCCGTTTAGCGGCAAAAGGATAACCATCGCCGTGTCACAGAGCACCATTAAGAGAAAGCTAAAGATAGTATTTGCGGGTACACCGGATTTTGCTGCCAAGCATTTACAGGCACTGCTTAACTCAGAGCATCAAGTGGTTGCTGTTTATACGCAACCTGACAGACCCGCCGGTAGAGGTAAAAAATTACAGGCAAGCCCGGTAAAACAGCTTGCCTTGGAAAGCAACTTGCCGGTTTACCAGCCCGCGACATTAAAAGCGGAAGATGCACAAGCGGAACTACGAGACATCGAGTTCGACATCATGGTAGTGGTAGCTTATGGATTGATCTTACCGAAAGTGGTACTGGATATTCCTGAACTGGGTTGTATCAATGTTCATGGTTCGTTGTTGCCAAAATGGCGAGGTGCAGCTCCGATACAACGTGCCATCTGGGCAGGAGACGAGATTACTGGCGTCACCATTATGAATATGGACGTCGGCCTGGATACTGGTGACATGTTGTTGACATCAGAACTAGCCATAGAAGCGAATGATACCAGCGCCAGTCTCTATGAAAAACTGGCCGAATCCGGGCCCGTAACCTTGGTGGAAGCATTGAACAACATTGAGCAACTGACCCCAGTGAAACAGGATGAACAGCTAGCCACCTATGCTCAAAAACTGGAAAAGTCCGAAGGACTTATTGACTGGAGCCAAGATGGACAACAGCTGGAAAGGAATATCCGTGCTTTCAATCCCTGGCCAGGTACCTGGTTTGAACTGGATGAGCAAAATATTAAGGTCTGGCAATCTCAATGGCTAAATGATGATTCAGGTAAGGTGCCCGGTACTGTATTGGCCGCTGATAAAAATGGTATTCAGGTACAAACCGGTAACGGCGTATTAAACTTGCTGCAGCTGCAAATCCCCGGAAAAAAAGCCCAATCAGTAGCAGACATACTCAATGCCCGTCCAGAATGGTTTACGACAGGAAAATGTTTAGGAGCCGCTCATTAGTATTGCCAAACAATACAATCTAAGAGCCATAGCCGCACAAGCAATCTATGGAGTATTGGAACAGCGTAAGTCGCTGCAAGAAGTGCTGCCCAAAACCCTGGAAAAAGTCAAAGAGCAAGACAAAGCTTGGCTGCATGAAATGCTTTATGGTGTTTTGCGCAATTTGCCCACCTTACAATTTTGGCTCAATAGATTACTGCAGTCCCCCATCAAACCCGACAGCAGAGTCGTTGAGCATCTTCTGTATTTGGGAGTTTATCAGCTGCATTTTTCTCGAGTATCAGAATACGCTGCCGTTTCAGAAACAGTGAGTGCCTGCGATAACTTAAAGCAACCTCATTTAAAAAAACTGGTAAACGCCGTTTTACGCAATTTTGTACGAAAAGAAACGGCCAGACTAATGCCCAAAGAAGAACGTATTCAACTCAATCTTCCAAAGTGGTACTACAAAAAAATCAAGCAAGCTTATCCCGAACAGTATCGCGACATTGCTTGTAATCAAAGCGCTAAACCACCAATCTGGTTGCGAATCAATCAAACCAAAACCACAGTCGATACCTTTTTAGCAGCCTGTTCACAAGCGGGTATCGAATGTAGCCAGGAAGAGCAGTTGCCTGAAACGATCAAATTAGTGAACAACATCAATATCCAAACCCTTCCCGGCTTCAACGAGGGATGGTTTAGTGTCCAGGACAAAGCGGCACAGCAGGCTGCTCACTATCTTGCCGCGCAGCCCAATGATGTAATTCTGGATGCCTGTGCCGCCCCCGGCGGAAAGTATTGCCATATTCTTGAAGCGCAACCGCAACTGCAAACATGCATCGCTCTGGAGTTGGATGCCGTACGGGCTAAAAATATTGCAGAAAATACCGAACGTTTAGGACTGAGCAACACCGACATCAGAGTTGCCGACGCCAATGACATAACCAGCTGGAATCCAACTGGCCAATTGTTCGATAAAATATTGTTAGATGCCCCCTGCTCTGCCACTGGTATTATCCGCAGACACCCAGACATAATGTGGTTGCGCAAGGGTCCGGATATTGAACAATTGTCTGGTTTGCAGGCACAAATTCTGGATTCGATGTGGACCTGTTTAAAACCTGGTGGTGTTTTGCTTTACGCCACTTGCTCTATTTTGCCTGAGGAGAATAGCCAACAAATTGTTGAATTCCTCAGCAGAACCCCGGATGCATCAGCTATGTCGCTACATGAAAGTATTAGCGCAACGGAAAGACAAATATTGCCCGGTGAGTCTGGTATGGATGGTTTTTATTACGCTAAACTGCAAAAAGCAGTCACTGAGTGAACAAAAACAACAATAATTGAGGGTCGTTACGCTCCAACATGAAAATCATAATATTGGGCGCCGGTCAGGTTGGTGCCACCCTGGCAGAAAATCTGGTGGGCGAAAAAAACGACATTACCGTTATCGATTATGACGCAGATAAAATTCGGGCACTGCAAGACAGGCTAGACTTGCAAGTGGTGCACGGTATCGGCTCCCATCCCGACGTATTGCAAAAAGCCGGTGCAGAAGATGCCGACATGTTGGTGGCCGTAACTAACAGCGATGAAAGCAACATGATGGCTTGTCAGGTTGCCTACAGCTTGTTTAAAACCCCCACCAAAATTGCGCGGGTTCGCTCAGAACAATATATCCATTACCAAAAGCAATTATTCAAACATCAAGATGTACCTGTAGATCACTTAATAGCCCCTGAGCAACTCGTGACTCAATCAATAAAGCGCCTTATCGACTACCCAGGTACGTTGCAGGTTGTAGAGTTCGCAGAGGGAAGAGCCAGTCTCGTGGCGGTAAAAGCCTATTATGGGGGGTTACTGGTAGGCCATGCTTTATCCGCATTAAAAGAACATATGCCCAACGTAGAGACGCGCGTAGCAGCAATTTATCGCCGTGGAAAACCCATCCGTCCACTGGGCACAACAGTTATTGAAGCGGATGACGAAGTCTTTTTCATCGCTGCTACTAAGCATATTCGTGCCGTTATGAGTGAGTTGCAGAAACTCGAGGGCAGCTACAAACGTATAATGATTGCCGGTGGTGGATTGATCGGTGCAGGGTTGGCCAGACAACTGGAACACGATCACCATGTAAAACTGATTGAATACAGTTACGACCGGGCTAAATACCTGTCTACAACACTGGATAAAACCATCGTATTTGTAGGCGACGCCTCAGATCAGGAATTACTTCAAGAAGAGCAGGTGGAACAAATAGATGCCTTTATCGCCGTTACCAATGACGATGAAGCCAATATTATGTCTGCCATGTTAGCCAAACGACTTGGTGCCAAAAAAGCCATGGTGCTGATTCAGCGTGGTGCTTATGTGGATCTGGTGCAAGGTGGTGAAATCGACATCGCCTTCTCCCCACAACAAGCGACTATCTCTGCACTACTGACCCATATCCGTCGAGGCGATATCGTTAATGTTTACTCACTTCGCCGCGGTGCCGCTGAAGCAATAGAAGCCATTGCTCATGGCGATGAAAACACTTCAAAGGTAGTGGGCAGAATGATTTCTGAAATCCGGCTACCTCCGGGTACGACAATAGGTGCCATAGTACGCAAAGAAGAAGTGATCATTGCTCATAGCGATACCGTTATCGAAGCTGACGACCACGTGATCATGTTTTTAGTGGATAAGAAATTTATTTCTGATGTAGAAAAACTGTTCCAGCCCAGTGCGTTCTTCTTCTAAATTGAGGCAGTAATAATTGCTATAACAGCGCTTAACTACGCCAAAAAGTTGGTGAAAACAACACAAGCAAGGAAAAGACTTCAAGTCGTCCAAACAGCATAGCCAGTATTAGAAACCATTTCCCCGCATCGCTGACTGTAGAATAACTTGCTGCCACTTCACCCAAGCCTGGACCAAGATTGTTAAGCATGGCTGCCGTTGCGGAAAACGCAGTCAGGTTGTCCAGGCCGGTGGCAATCAGACAGATCATAATAATCACGAAGACCAAAGCATAAGCGGAGAAAAATCCCCAAACCGCATCTACCACGCGACTGGGTAACGCTCTATCTCCGAGCTTTACAGAGTAAATTGCTTTGGGGTGTATCAAACGATCCACCTCCCGCTTACCTTGTAGATAAAGCAATAATACCCTTATCACCTTCAGGCCCCCTCCCGTTGAACCTGCGCAACCACCGATAAAGCTGGCAAAGATCAAGACTATTGGCAGAAAAATAGGCCAGGCAGAAAAATCCGTTGTGGCAAAGCCTGCAGTGGTGCTGATAGAAACGGCTTGCAATAACGCCTGATCAAACGCCTGCTCTGCATTATCGTATAACTCGTAATACACCAACACCAAAAAAGTAATTAATACCAAAGTAAATTGAATGGAGAAAAAAGCTTTGAGTTCAGGATCTGAAAAATAGGTTTTTAATGATCTGCCGGTAGCGGCTGCATAGTGCAAAGCAAAGTTGAGCGCCGCAATCCACAAAAAGACAACACACACTAAATTGATCAGGGTGGAGTCAAAATGGCCTAAACTGGCGTCATAAGTGGAAAAGCCGCCAATAGCTATGGTTGAGAAAGCATGACATATTGCATCAAACCAGCTCATACCTGCCAACCAGTAAGCTACAGTACAAGCAATGGTTAATGAGAGATAGATATACCACAAGTGTTTTGCGGTATCGGCAATTCTCGGCGTCATCTTGGAGTCTTTCACCGGGCCCGGTGTTTCCGCCCGGTATAGCTGCATGCCACCTACACCAAGGATAGGTAAAATAGCAACAGCCAAAACGATAATCCCCATACCGCCCAACCACTGTAACTGTTGTCGATAAAACTGTACCGCTTTGGGCAGGAACTCGATGCCCTGAATAACGGTGGCACCCGTAGTGGTTAAACCAGAAAAGGACTCAAAAAAAGCATCGGTTACTGACATCTGAGGCTGTTCCATCAAAATTAATGGCAACGCCCCGAAACTGGCTAGTACGGCCCAAAACAAAGCAACAATTAAAAAGCCCTCTTTAGCACGCAGATCATCTCGTGCATCCTTGTTGGGGTACCAAATTGCTACGCCGGTGATTAAACACAAAAAGAAAGCCAGTAAAAATGGAAGGCCACCGCCATCTTGAAAGATCAGAGATACCAGAGCAGGCGGCACCATGGTGACACTGAACATTGCCACCAGTAAACCCAAGATCCTGACGATGGAGCGATATTGCATGTATATGAGAAATAAAAGAAATTAGCTAGCCAAAGAATAGCGCACTTTAAAAGTAATGGGCCAGATACTCAAGGATAAATAGATGCACTGAATAAGAAATACCTGGAAATAGGAACTACTACTGGCTAACTGCAAATATAAGCCAGTGCTTTTACAACTTGATCCACATCGTTGGCTACGGTTACAGCAGCGGCATCAATGTCTTTAAGCGCGTGGTCGAGGGATTCATCGTGCCAGGAAATTAACTGCTTGCCATGGGCAACGGCATATCCAGCATCAAAGGCGGAGTTCCATTGTCTGTAATGCTCACCGAAGCGAACAACTACAATATCGGACTTTTCTAACAATACTTTGTTGCGAGCTTGGTTTAACCTGGCGCTTTTAAAATCGTTCCAAAAGGCTTTTTGCTCTGCACCTGAGATTTGCTGGCCAATATCATCACTCAGTTGGTGGTCAGTGATTGGGCTACAATAGGCTGCATTAATCCCCAGAGTCTCACTCAACCCCGTAATTTCAGCACGCCACTGTGTGTGGATTTCTCCAGCCAAATACACTTGCCAAACCATCGACATGACACTTTAACCTTTGTCCCGAATTTAAATATGGACGTAATACCTTAAAAATACAAATTTTGGTTTATTTTTTAGACAATAACGCAAGCTACTTCTCAAAAAAATACAACTTTAGATGTATGTGTATTCCTCAGAATTCATTCTATACTTACGGCAAATAACTCATTTCAAAGAATTATTCCGGTTTGGCTAAAGTAAAAACGCGCAAAAACTATCTACAATACTGCATCTCCTTGTTGTTGGTATTACCCCCTTCAGCGATCACCTTAGCGCAAACAACTATTAGCCTGGATTCTGCAGAAGATTTTGAGGATGAAGAAATCGAGCAAGTGCGAGTTATTGGTACTCGTAACTTTGGGCGCAGCAGTGCGCAATTGCCAGTTGCTGTTGACACTATAGATGCACAAAGATTGCGTAGCAGCGGTCATTTTGAAGTGGGCAGAATGTTGCAGAATACTGCGCCCTCTTTCAACTTTTCCAGCTCAGCTATCAGTGATGGCACCGATGCTATACGACCCGCCACCCTGAGAGGATTGGGCCCGGATCAGACACTGGTATTGATTAACAACAAACGACGGCATACTGCTGCACTGGTGCATATCAACACCTCAGTAGGCAGAGGAACCTCTGGAACAGACCTCAATGCAATACCGGCTGGCGCTATTAAACGCATAGAAATATTACGGGATGGAGCCGCAGCGCAATACGGCTCTGATGCCATTGCGGGTGTCATCAATATCATTCTTAAAGATGACGTGGATTATTCCTCTGTATATGGCAGCTATGGCTTGCATCACGAAGGTGATGGCAATTCAGCGCTAATTTCAGTTAACCACTCTATTGAGTCAGAATTGGGCACAATAAACGCGACGCTTGAATATAGAGACCGTGGGTCTACCAATCGCGCTGGACAATCTGGAGTGTGCCAGTACTTACTATCTTGTTCAGATATGAATAATGACGGCATATTTGAAACCAGTGACCCAAGAGAAATTGCGTTTCCCAGGACCAACTTCCAGATAGGCGACGCCGATGTCAAACAGTTGTCAGGTGCTCTAAATGGCTATCGCGAAACCCTTGATGGTGAATATTATGGTTTCGCCACCTTTTCATTGCGAGAAACCCTCTCCAGGGGATTCTTCAGAAGAGCCAATGAACTGGAAAAAAACCCACTTGTAGACGGTACTCAAAGTTTTTACCCTGATGGCTTTCTACCCGAAATTGATTCTCAGCTATTAGACTTTTCAGTCAATGCCGGTTATTCCACATTGTTAGAAAGCAATATCAATATGGATGTATCTTTCACTTTTGGTCGTAATCAAATGCAATTTGATGTGAATAATTCCGTCAATGCTTCTTTTGTGCAAGAACAAGTGAATAGTGGTTTGAACGCCCAACAAATCATAGCCAATACCCCTACTCATGCCTATGCAGGAGAGTTGGCCACATCTCTGGGGACAGTTAATCTGGACTTTGTCAGTGAACGCATAAGAAAGAATTACGCATGGGGACTAGAGCTACGATTGGATCAGTATGAAATTAAACAAGGCGACGAATACGCCTGGTTTGATTACGATGGTATAGAAGGTGGTGGTGCTGCTGGCATTCAAGTATTTCCGGGATTTACACCAGAAAATGAAGTCAATGAAACGCGCTTTGTTTATTCTGCCTATTTTGACGCTGAATGGGACGTCACCACTAAAAGCCTTGTGAGTGGGGCGCTTCGTTATGACCACTATCAAGGTTTTGGCGGTACTCTCAACGCAAAACTGGCGGGTCGCTTTGATTTCTCCCCAACACTTGCCATTCGAAGCTCTATTAATACAGGATTTCGCGCGCCCTCAATGCAGCAGCTCTATTTCAACAATATCAGCACCCAATTTAACTTTGGCAGCGCAGCGCAAGTAGGCACTTTTCGCAATGACAGCGATCTGGCTCAGCAAATTGGCATCCGGGAATTGCAAGAGGAACAATCTGTCAGTTTTAATGCAGGCTTGCTTTACAATAATCACAATGTCACAGCAACACTGGATTTTTATCTCATCCATATCGATGACAGAATCGTTATTAGCGAACAATTAACGCAAGGATTAGGTAGCCTTCAGCTCGATCAGGCCTTAATGCAAAACGGCGTACAAAGTGCTCAATTTTTTATTAATGCCGCGGAAACTGAAACCAAAGGACTGGATTTAGTGGTTTCCTGGTTCCCGGAAATATCAGTAGGCGACCTGGAACTCACTGCCGCTTTAAATATTACCGACACCGAAGTCACAAGCATCAACGCCAGTGGCAGTTTGTCCGAACTTAACGACCTGGATTTGTTTGGTGAGCAAGCCAGATCCATCATCGAAGATTGGCAACCTGAGTCGCACGCCATTTTTTCTGCTAACTACACCCACGAAGATTGGCAAATAGACTTTAATCTAAATCGCTACGGAAAATATCGCGTTATTGATGCACAACAAAGTCAGCAGTTTTCCAGCAAGTGGCTGGCAGACGTTCGAGTGGGTTACTCTCTCAGTGAAACCATCTTGATACATTTCGGGGTAAATAATCTGACAAATACCTATCCAGACACTAATTTAATCGGTCAAAGTCGAGAAGGTCGAATAGAAACCAATACAGGTGATGTGGTGGTGAACTCGGCCGGCGTATTTACCTATTCCAGAAGAGCCGCTCCTTTCGGTTTCAATGGTCGATTTTACTACGCTGGAATAGAGAGCCGTTTTTAACATCAAAACTTCTGAAACCCAAAAAAGCTAGTGTATTCATTGCTTTAAACTGAGGTTGAAAGTTGTCAAATCTATCATTAGTTCGTTTGGCTGTTTACTAATAAAAAAACTCTATAAAGAAATCGTTAATTAATACTATTAAAAATCTTTGAACGTGGTAAAGTCTCACCCCCTTGACGAAAAACGATTAAAAAATCCACTGTGGTTTTGAAGTTCTTCCAAAAGGTTATCCACAAAAAAAACTAAAATAAGAATTAATACTCACAGTCTCTTCTTATTATAAGTTGTTGAAATTAAAATAAATTTTCGTAAACCATGCCGTTTAATTACGGTTTCTCGTGTTTCTGAAAAATTATGCTCACAAAGTTATCCACAGGATTTTGCATGTTATCAAGGATAAAGACCTGCATTTCATGTGTAATTCGTTATCATGAAGCGATAACTTTAAAACCCGCAAAACATGCTTCGGATATTTGTTAATGACTGCAAAGAACAACGCACCTTTTATCTTGGTGGATGGCTCATCCTACTTATTCAGAGCCTTTCACGGACTTCCACCGCTTACCAACTCTAAAGGCATGGCTACCGGCGCCATTTATGGTGTGATAAACATGCTAAAGAGCTTAATAAAACAATACAATCCAGAATTGATGGCGGTTATTTTTGACGCAAAAGGTAAAACCTTTCGCGATGACATTTATCCCGAATACAAAGCCAATCGTCCCCCCATGCCCGACGAATTAAGGGAGCAAATAAAACCTTTGCACGAAATTGTGGCCGCTATGGGCTTACCCCTATTGGTTATTGAAGGTGTCGAAGCCGACGATGTCATAGGAACACTTGCTAAACAAGCATCAGACTCTGGGATGAAAACTCTTATCAGCACGGGTGACAAAGATATGGCTCAGTTGGTAAATGACAAAGTCGAACTGATTAACACCATGACAAACACTCTGATGGATGTACCAACCGTCAAAGAAAAATTTGGTGTTGGGCCAGAATTAATCATTGATTATCTGGCGTTAAAGGGTGACAAAGTTGACAACATACCGGGCGTGCCTGGTGTGGGAGATAAAAGCGCTACCAGTCTGTTGAATGGCATAGGCGGAGTGGATGAGATCTATGCAAGGCTTGATGAAATTGCCTCCCTGGAGTTCAGAGGTGCTAAAAATTTTGCCAACAAAATCCGTGATTTTGAACAGCAAGCAAAACTATCTTACGAACTTGCCACCATTAAACTGGACGTTCCATTAGACGCCTCTCCTGCAGATCTTAAAATAAAGCCAGCAGACAATAACAAGCTTATTGAGTTTTTTGGCGATCTGGAATTTAAACGTTGGCATCAGGAACTGCTTAACGCGTCTGATGCTTTTTCACCAGCCAACATTGAAACAACGCAACCTGATGAAACGAGTCAAAGTGCTAATACCGCAATGCCAGTGGAATACGAAACTATTTTGACTGAACAACAATTGCAAAGCTGGTTAGAGAAGTTGTCTTCAGCCACATGTTTTGCGGTGGATACTGAAACCACAAGCCTGAATTACATGCAAGCTGAGCTGGTTGGGATGTCTTTCGCCACAGAAGAGCACAAAGCTGCTTATTTACCTTTGAGGCACGATTATCCCGGCGCCCCTGAACAACTACCTTTTGAAGACACATTAGCGAAGTTAAAAACTATTCTTGAAAATAGCGACATTAAAAAAGTGGGGCAGCACCTTAAATACGATCAAAATGTGTTAAGTCATTACGGCATTAAGATTAACGGAATTGGTAACGACACTATGCTGGCCTCCTATGTCCTCAACAGTGTCGCCGGTAAACACGATATGGATAGCCTGGCGCAGCGATACTTACAAACATCAACAGTATCTTTTGAAGATATTGCCGGCAAAGGTGTTAAGCAACTCACCTTTAACCAAATTGATCTGGACAAAGCCGCCCATTATGCGGCGGAAGATGCCGATATTACACTGCGTCTGCACAACGAACTCAATAAGCAGTTAGCCAATACCCCTTCGCTTATGAAGATTTTGCAAGAAATAGAACTACCCTTGGCTTCTGCGCTATCACGCGTTGAACAAAATGGGGTTTATATCGACGTACAAAAGATGCAGGAGCTGTCCAACAGTTTTGCCATCCGCGCAGCTGAGATTGAGCAACAAGTGCACGCTGAAGCTGGGGAAACCTTTAATTTAAGCTCCACCAAACAGTTGCAAGAAATCCTGTTCAACAAACTTTCGCTACCGATACTGAAAAAAACGCCAAAAGGCGCCCCTTCTACATCTGAAGAAGTACTTCAGGAGCTGGCATTGGATTACCCTATCCCGCGCCTCATTATGGAGTATCGGGGCCTGACTAAACTGCGCAATACCTACACCGATAAGCTGCCCAAGATGGTGGACAACAAAACCGGACGGGTACACACCAGTTATCATCAAGCTGTTGCAGTTACTGGAAGACTGTCTTCTACTGAGCCAAATTTACAGAATATTCCCATCCGTAACGAAGCTGGTCGAAGCATAAGAAAGGCGTTTGTTGCACCTGCAGGCTATAAAATAATGGCCGCGGATTATTCTCAGATAGAACTGCGCATTATGGCGCATCTATCCGGAGATGAAGGCCTGATTAATGCCTTCAAGATGGGACTGGATATTCACAAATCCACTGCAGCAGAGGTTTTTGATGTGCCGTTAGAAGAAGTCACGGCAGATCAGCGAAGAAGCGCTAAAGCCATTAATTTTGGACTGATTTATGGCATGTCAGCCTTTGGTCTTGCCAGACAATTAAACATTCCCAGAAATGAAGCACAGAAGTACATGGACTTATACTTTGAACGCTATCCAGGCGTACTGCGTTATATGGAAGAAACCAGGGCCTTTGCTGCTGAAAAGGGCTATGTCGAGACAGTATACGGGCGCAGGCTCTATTTGCCTGAGATAAACGCCAGAAATGGTGCCCGAAGAAAAGCAGCAGAACGCGCTGCCATCAACGCGCCCATGCAAGGTACCGCAGCTGATATTATTAAGATGGCTATGTTACGGGTCGACAACTGGCTTAGTCATCAAGACAACGATGATATAAAAATGATCATGCAAGTACACGATGAACTAGTTTTTGAAATAAAAGAACAAAAACTTAAAGAGTACTCAGCTGAAATCAAAGCCCTCATGGAAGCAGAAAATAGCTTAGAGATACCATTAATAGTTGAATGTGGTGAAGGAGACAACTGGGAAGAAGCTCATTAACAATTAAAATAAATGTAATTTAATTACATTATTGTTATTGACTTTCAATTAAGCCAGGACTATAGTCTCTCTCGTAGGGTACAGAGGTAAGATGTTCTATCTTTCAAACCTTTGCTTTAACCCCGGTAGTTTTACCGGGGTTTTTTTATGTCTGCTCGCTCTCAACAATTCCCTTTCATATTTTCTTGTATTGAAGTTCTTAAAAATCGTTTTGTTGTTATAAAGGTAATATCCGTTTACCGGGTCGTTTTCTGGAATTATTGAAATGTTACCAACTTAGTGACCTGGATTAGCTTGTAGGCATTGAGAAACTGACGTGGAAAAAGTGAAGAATAAAAATAATTAAAAAAATTTATTTATTTGTGAACTAATCAGAATTAGCTCGGTCTATGTATATAGTTGTGTGTGTTTTCTCTGTTAAATAGCCCCTCCTCTGGAGGGGTTTCTTTTATCTGCGCCTAAATATTCAAACTGATTCATCAGTTTTGTTATCAAACCCAAACCAATGATTCAATTTATTTTCCAGTATAGGCAGTCCAATTTTACTGGTGGAAGAGAATGCTGCGACTTCAACATCGCCACAAAATGCCATAGCAGCCTCTTGAGCCATAGCCACCTGGGCTTTTCGTTTCCCCGATTTGAGTTTGTCTGCTTTAGTTAATAGCGCCAGTACCGGGATCTCACTGGCCACCGCCCAGCTAATCAATTGCTGATCGAGATCCTTTAAGGGGTGTCTGATGTCCATTAAAACCACTAAGCCTTTTAAACTCTGTCGTTTTTCAAGATACTCACCCAATGCTCTTTGCCAC
Source organism: Planctobacterium sp. AWM4_229 (assembly GCF_056160305.1). Taxonomy (NCBI): domain Bacteria; kingdom Pseudomonadati; phylum Pseudomonadota; class Gammaproteobacteria; order Alteromonadales; family Alteromonadaceae; genus Planctobacterium; species Planctobacterium sp. AWM4_229. The sequence goes on from NZ_JBSWWX010000008.1 coordinate 19,967, forward strand.
TTTTCTTTCATTGCCTTTGGAACCTGGGCAAATCCATAACCGGGGAGATCGATCAGTCTTTTATCTTCGGCAATTTCAAATACGTTAATCTGCTGAGTTCGACCTGGGGTTTTACTGGTACGCGCCAGGCTTTTTTGACGCGTCAACGCATTTAAGGCACTAGACTTACCGGCATTGGAGCGTCCGGCAAAAGCGACTTCAATGCCTTCATCGACCTTTAAATGCCTTATATCAGGGGCGCTAATAGTAAATGTTGCTTTAGAATAAATGCTCACGGTAACTGTTTTCTCTGTAAATTCTGCTAAAGTTTTTGCATTGGAAACTGCAAAACAACAACAGATAATTACTCAGAATATCTTTTATGCTGTTTTCCTGTGTTTCAAAGTGTGTAAAATACCTGATTACTAAACGATTTTAACAAGAATTACTTGAGAACCACTATGAAAAAATGGCTTTTATTGCTTGGACTGGCTGCGGGTTTTGGTCAAATGGCGTTTGCTGAGGGTGATGCCGAGGCTGGTAAATCAAAAGCGGGCACCTGTGCTGCATGTCATGGCAATGACGGAAATAGCATGATCCCGATGAATCCAAAAATCGCGGGTCAACATGAAGGTTACCTGGTTAAACAGTTAATGGACTTTAGACTAGCCTCACAAACTGGTGGTGCAGAAGGCAGAAATAACGCCGTTATGAATGGCATGGCGGCCGGTTTATCGGACCAGGATATCGCCGATTTATCTGCATGGTTTGCTAGTCAAACTATGAGTAAAGGTGAAACACCAGAAGATGTTATTGAAGCGGGTAAAGCACTATACACTGGTGGTGATCTTGAGCGTGGCATCACCGCTTGTATCGCTTGTCACGGCCCCAGAGGAAACGGCATGGAATTGGCCAAATTCCCAGACATTAGTGGTCAGCACAGCGATTATACCAAATCTCAACTTGAACAGTTCAGAAGCGGTCAGCGTGCCAATGACCTCAATGGCATGATGCGTGATATCGCTAAAAAGTTAACAGACGAAGATATCCGAATACTGTCACTGTATGTTTCCGGATTGCATTAATTTTGTTTTTGTAAATAAGTTGTAAAATTTTTAACATCGTGTATTCTTACGTCCCAAGGTTGAGCAGGGAATAATAATTTCCCCCTACCAACCTACTTCTTGGGAACAAGGAAGAAATAATAAGTGTCACGATGACATAAAATAAAAAAGTCCCGAATAAAAATAACAAACACGGGATTACAACAAGATTGGTTACTGAAGGGATCATGGTTTCTCTATAACCTGTTTTAGAAACAACGGTGCATCTGCACCGTTTCTTGTTTTTGTCTCTCAATAAATATCCTATAATTCACCTAATTAAATCCCCTTCATTCATCAGAGAATAAATTCTATGCCTCGTGTTAAAAAAACTCGAAAGGTCACTCAATCTGCTCCCAGGCCTAAAGTCAGACCAACTGAAAATGCGCCTAAAAGAAATAAAAAGTTAAAGGGCAATGCACCTGGAAATCGAAATAGCCTGAAAGACGGTAACCCAGGTGGAAACCAAACTGGTAACGCTAGTGACAACAAAGATCGACGCTTTGGTAGCAAAAAGAAGATTTCTTTGTTGCCAAATGAAAAGGCAGAGTCCGGTAACAAGCGGCTTATTCCCAAATTCAAAACGCCCCAGGAAGAGCTAAACTACATCGAAACCGATACTCGATTACAGGCGCTAATGGATAAAATGGATGATGGCCAGAGTGTTGATAAAACAGATGAGCTTTATGTAGAACAGCTGTTAGCTAGACACAAAGTTCTGTGCGAATTATTGGGCATCAGTGTCGACGATGACGTAAAAGAAGAAACTCAAGCAGAACATGATTCTGACGATTTGCTTGATATGCTTGATAAGTCTCCGGGTAAGTTTTTCTGATGAGCTTTATTGAAACGCATTTGCTTACTATCAGTTTTATTGCAGGAGCCATTGTTCTGGTTCTGGCTGGTTACGCCAGCCACTTGATGTACAAACTGCATCAGCAGAAAGCGCGTGTCAAAAATATCAACGATGCCAGACTTAAAGACATAACAGAGAGCCTCGACGTTATCGCAAGAGCCACTTTGCAACAGCAATGTGGTATCAGCGAGGCAGTTATCAGGCTCAGAGGGCTTTTAGACGCATTAGCTGTGAGAGAACTTAATTTCCAGCAATTGCTGCCCCACTCGGCACAGTTTTATCTCAAAATACAACATCACCCTATACTTTCAGCAAGAAAAAAAGTTAATAAACTTAAGTTGCTAAAATTAGATGCTGAAAGAGAAGAGCTCGAAGCACAATGGGAGCAGCGAATATTGAAAGAACTGGAGCAGTTTATAGTGGTACTGCAGCAAAATTCTTAATTGTTGCAAGCCATAACTTTCTTTCTCAGTTGTTTTACCATGGTATTTTGATGTACCTCTTTAATATTCCGCATAATATTCCATAAATAACCCGTTCCCAAAGCTTTTGGGCTACATAATAAGCATTACAAGAGTTATACTTCGCCCATTTTGGTTGAATTGACAGTTATATGGCGAATTACGATTTAAAAACCTTTCAAGGGCTCATCTTAAGCCTACAGGATTATTGGGCCAGGCAGGGTTGTGTCATTGTGCAACCTCTGGATCTAGAAGTAGGTGCAGGCACCTTCCACCCCATGACTTTTCTGCGCGCAATTGGTCCTGAGCCAATTAGTAGTGCTTACGTGCAACCTTGCAGAAGACCTACAGATGGGCGTTACGGCGAAAACCCCAATCGATTACAGCATTATTACCAGTTTCAGGTAATGCTTAAACCTTCTCCAGAGAATATTCAGGAATTGTATTTGGGCTCTCTAAAAGAAATGGGCTTTGATCCGCTGGAGCACGATATTCGATTTGTGGAAGATAACTGGGAATCTCCTACCCTGGGAGCCTGGGGGCTTGGTTGGGAAGTATGGCTCAACGGGATGGAAGTCACCCAATTTACTTACTTTCAGCAGGTTGGTGGTCTTGAGTGTAAGCCGGTAACCGGAGAAATCACCTACGGTCTGGAACGACTTGCAATGTATGTGCAAGGCGTGGATTCTATTTATGATTTGGTGTGGGCAAATGGGCCATTTGGCAAAGTCACCTACGGTGATATTTTCCATCAAAACGAAGTAGAGCAATCGAAGTACAACTTTGAACTTGCGGATGTAGAAAACATGTTCCGCTACTTTGACGAAGCTGAAAAACAAAGCCAATTGTTAATTGAACAGTCACTACCTCTTCCCGCTTACGAACAAGTAATGAAAGCATCACATTATTTCAATTTGTTAGATGCACGTCAGGCTATCTCAGTGACAGAAAGACAACGTTATATTTTACGTGTACGAACGCTCGCAAAAGCCTGCGCAGAAGCCTTTTACAAAGCGCGAGAAGAACTTGGCTTCCCCATGTGCACCACTAAATAATTAGTTTTAAGGATTAACAGAACGTGAGTAATAATTTAGTTATAGAGCTGGCTTGCGAAGAGTTGCCACCCAAGGCACTCAGAGCCTTAGGTCAGACTTTTAAGTCCAATATCGTTGATGGCTTAAAACAATCCAGATTTGCTTTTCAATCTACACAATGGTTCGCAACACCAAGACGACTTTCAGTACTGGTAACAGGTTTATCTGAAAAACAGGAAGATATTGAGTTGGTAAAAAAAGGGCCTCCAGTTAAAAGTGCTTATGATGCTTCAGGTGAGCCTACAAAAGCAGCTTTGGGTTGGGCCAAGTCAAATAACATTACTTTAGAAGAAGCTACGGTTGTCGAAACACCGAAAGGTGAATGGCTACAAGTTACGATCCAGGAAAAAGGTAAGAATATTAGTTCTTGTTTGCAAGATATCCTGGATTCGTCGGCTTCAAAACTTCCTGTACCCAAAGTAATGCGCTGGGGCCACAGTGAACATCAATTTGTAAGGCCCGTACACAACCTGTGCTGTCTCTTTAATGACAAAGTAATGCCTGTAGAGCTTTTTGGTAAAAAGGCCAACAACTTGGTTATGGGGCATCGTTTTCATTCTCCCGGTCTGCATGAGCTGCATAGCGCAGAAAACTATGAAAGCCAGTTAAATAGTCTCAATGTAATCGCCGATTTTGAAAAACGTAAAGACTCTATTATTCAGTCTTTGAATAAAGCGGCAATTGAGCTAAATGGCGCTGTAGTTGAGGATGACGACCTCGTAGAGGAAGTGACAAGTTTAGTTGAATACCCTGTAGTGTTGAGTGCTCAGTTTGATGAAAGCTTTCTCAAAGTTCCCAAAGAACCTCTCATTTATACAATGAAAGATGATCAACGTTACTTCCCTTTATTATCTAACAACGATGGTAAGTTACTCAATCGCTTTTTGTTTGTTACAAATATTGCCAGTAATAACCCCAACACTGTAGTTAGTGGAAATGAAAAGGTCGTTAGACCACGCCTCGCTGACGCAAAGTTCTTTTATGAATACGATTTATCTGTATCCACGGAATCAAGACTAGATAGTCTTAAATCTATTGTTTATCAGAAACAACTAGGCACTTTATTTGAAAAATCACAAAGAGTTGCTAACTTGAGTCGTGCTCTATCAGAGCAGTTGCAAATTGGTGAGCCACAAAAGTGCTATCGTGCAGGCCTTTTAGCAAAATCAGATTTAACCTCGAAAGTTGTTTATGAATTTCCTGATGTACAAGGCTATATGGGTCAATACTATGCCTTAAACGACGGCGAAGATGCAGAAGTAGCTACGGCGATTGCTGACCACTACAAGCCTCGCTCAGCATCTGATTCCCTACCTACTAGTGATACTGCTAAAATTGTATCTATAGCAGAACGGTTGGACACACTGACGGGCATTTTTGGCATTGGTATGTTACCCAAAGGCGATAAGGATCCATTCGCACTTCGTAGAGCCACATTGGGTATTATTAAGGTGGTCTTAGAAAATAATATTAATCTTGATTTCAAAACCCTGCTTAATATGTCCGCGGGCTTCTACTCTGAAGGCACTTTGAGCAATCAAGATTGGCAAGATCAACTACTTCAGTTTTTCAATGGCCGTCTTGAAAACTTCTTCATAGAACAAGGCCATCAAGTTAATACAGTGCGCTCAGTTATTGAAGTGTCTGGTAACTCAATCGAGACAGTGAAATACCGCTTAGAAGCACTCACTAACTTTATTGATACAAATCGCGATACCATGGCAATACTATCCGAATCCAATAAGCGAATCGCTAATATCCTCGCAAAGAATAATGTAACTGCTACAGATGTAGAACCGTCATTATTTGTAGAAGAGCAAGAGAAAGTATTATGGCAGGCGCTAAATGAAATTAGTAAAGAATCAGAAGAAAAGCTTTCTTCACAAGGTTATTCGGCTCAATTAAAAGAGTTAGCTTCATTGAGAGATCCAATAGCTGAATTTTTTGATAATGTGATGGTAAATGCAGATGATGATGCAATTAAGCAAAATCGTTTTGCTTTAATTGCGACAATCAGAAATAAATTTTTGTCAATTGCCGATATTTCATTATTACAGGGATAAGATTTTGAAGTTAAAGTCCCTATTCAGCACATTTTTAATAGCCGCCACACTAACTGGTTGTAGTTCAACTAAGACTTTTGTAGACGGTTTAGATAATGACAAACCCTCTTATGATGAACTTTACCTTCGAGGTAGTTTTACCTGGTGGGAAGCTGATGAAGCCTATAAGGTCGTTAAATTTGATGAAAGCATTTATAGAGTAGTTGTAGAACTAGTGGCAGACGGACAACCTTATGATTTCAAATTTGCAGATAAAGCATGGTCTGAAGGATTAAGTTGTGGATATAAAGATAAAGACTCAGACGAGTATTTAGCTTTAGATAAAACAGTCAGTGCTAATTGCAACACACCGGTAGATAACTTTATTTTCATACCCGAAGATTCCGGGAAGTATATATTTCAAATAGATTTTAGTGGCTGGCTAGATCCTAAGGTATCTGTATTTAAGATGTAAAAAAAAGGCTCCATACGGAGCCTTTTTTATGTTTATTGCAATAATCTATACATCAAGATTGGTCACTTTAAGTGCATTTTCTTGAATGAATAGCTTACGTGGCTCTACGTTATCTCCCATCAGAGTAGTAAACAATTGGTCAGCACCAATAGCATCTTCGATGGATACTTGTAGCATACGCCTGGTTTCAGGATCCATAGTGGTCTCCCACAACTGTTCAGGATTCATCTCGCCAAGACCTTTGTATCGCTGTATGTATTGGCCCTTTTTAGACTCTGCCATAAGCCAATCAAATGCCTCTGCAAAATTAGCCACCTGATGCACCTTTTCACCGCGTTTAACATAACCGCCTTCTTCAAAGAGGTTATTGATAGCTTTATTCAATGCTGTAATTTGTTGTAGTTCACCAGATTTAACAAAATCGTTATTAAATTTGAATGTAGTATCAACACCGTGCTGACGGACAACAACAACTATCTTTTGACAATTGTGCTCTTCATCATGCTCAGCCGTTACAGTATAGGTTGCACCATCTTTTTCTGACTCGGTAAGTTGTGTTTCAAAGCTTTTAGCAAAATTTTCAGCTTTTGAGGCATCTTGCAACAATTCAACATCCATTACATCGGAATATACTAAATTATTTAGGATATGTTTAGGATAGAACCTGGACATACGTTTTATTAACTTAGTAGTGGTTGTATATTGTTTAACAAGTGTCTCTAAACCGCCGCCTTGAATGGGAGGAGCATTTTCGTTTACGTGAACTGAAGCACTATCTAACGCTATATTGATAAGGAATCCTTCCAAAGCTTCATCATCTTTTAAATATTGCTCTTGCTTACCTTTTTTCGTTTTGTACAAAGGAGGCTGTGCGATATAGATGTGCCCTCTTTCAATAATCTCTGGCATTTGACGATAGAAAAAGGTAAGCAGTAAAGTTCTGATATGAGAACCATCAACATCAGCATCCGTCATAATGATGATATTGTGATAGCGCAGTTTTTCTGGGTCATATTCGTCACGCCCTATGCCACAACCCAATGCAGTAATAAGAGTGGCCACCTCTTGAGAAGAAAGCATCTTGTCAAATCGTGCCTTCTCGACATTCAGTATTTTACCTTTAAGAGGAAGAATAGCTTGGTTCTTACGATTTCTACCTTGTTTGGCAGAACCACCGGCGGAATCACCCTCCACTATGTATAGTTCGGATAAAGCAGGATCTTTTTCCTGACAATCCGCCAATTTACCGGGTAAACCTGCTAGGTCTAATGCCCCTTTTCTACGTGTCATTTCACGAGCTTTACGAGCAGCCTCACGGGCTCTTGCAGCATCAATAATTTTATTTGCTACCGTCTTAGCATCAGTTGGGTTTTCTAGTAAGAATTCACTGAGTTTTTCACCCATTGTTGTTTCAACAGCTGATTTAACTTCAGAAGAAACGAGTTTGTCTTTGGTTTGCGAAGAGAACTTTGGATCAGGCACTTTGACAGATACTACAGCTGTAAGACCTTCTCTGGCATCGTCACCAGTAGTGGTGGCATTTGCTTTGGCCTTTTTATTAAGACCTTCACTCTCCATATAGTTGTTTAACGTTCTGGTAAGTGCCCCTCTAAATCCTGCCAAATGGGTACCACCATCACGTTGTGGTATGTTGTTCGTAAAACAAAAAATGTTTTCCTGGAAAGAATCATTCCATTGCATTGCAACTTCAACGGTTACACCGTCATCTCTCTCTGTAACAAAATGAAAAACGCTTGGGTGAATAGCGGTTTTGTTTTGATTTAGGTACTCAACAAATGCCTTAATACCACCTTCATACATAAAGTGGTCTTCTTTACCATCACGCTCATCAATTAAGCGAATCGACACCCCTGAATTAAGAAATGATAGCTCACGTAAACGTTTTGCCAGAATATCGTAATGATATTCTGTATTGGTGAATGTATCTTCACTAGGCCAAAAATGAATAGTAGTTCCGTTGTCCTGACAGTTACCCACAGATTTTAGTGGATAGTCTGGCTCGCCATGAGTGTATTCTTGCTCGAATATTTCACCATTACGACGGATCCGAAGCATCAATTTCTTGGAAAGTGCGTTAACTACTGAGACACCTACTCCGTGTAATCCGCCGGATACCTTGTAAGAATTATCATCAAATTTTCCGCCAGCATGCAGAACGGTAAGGATAACTTCGGCTGCAGATACGCCCTCTTCCGGGTGTATTTCAGTGGGGATACCACGACCATCATCTTGAACAGACACTGAGCCATCGAGATGTATTTTAACTATAATGTCAGAGCAGTGGCCAGCTAAGGCTTCGTCAATTGAATTATCCACCACCTCAAATACCATGTGATGCAGACCGGTTCCATCATCGGTATCACCAATATACATGCCGGGACGTTTTCTTACAGCATCAAGGCCTTTTAATACTTTAATACTCGAAGAGTCATAATTGTTATTTTCTTCAGACATTTTGTTCCTCAACGACTTCACCTTGTTTCACGTGAAACATTTTGAATTTCGTAAAGTGTTCACTGACGAAATCAAAGAGTGAGTCTTTAGTTAGTGTCGTTATAAATAGTTGTAATGGCAAAGATGCCAATTTCTTTAAAAGCATTTGGATAAACTTGCTATCTAGCTCTGCAGACAAATCATCTATCAAAAAAAGAATACTTTTATCTGTTTTAGCGTATACCGTTTTTAAAATAGCAATCATCAGAATTAGTGTAAGTGTTTTTTCTTCACCTCGACTGAAATTTCTTTTATTGTATTTGGTATCAAAACAAAAATCACACTTTTGAAAACCTAAAGTGGTGTAACCTAATTTGCACTCGTAAGACCTTTTTTCAACTAAAGCCAGTTCCAGCTCTTCTTTTTCGTTCCATGAATACTTGACGTTTATGCCACGAATCCTGCTGACCAAATCTTCAATGTTGCCCTCCGAAGATTTTACTTCCTGGCATTCATGTTCAAACTGTTCTTGAAGCTCTTTCATGCAGAGCTCTGTGGTTATTTTCAGATCGTCAGAGTAATCAGTTATTTTCTTTTCCCAAAAAAGAAATTCAGATTCATCGCCTCCAGATCTCAACAACTGATTACGATGTTTGACCGCTTTTTGCAGCGAAGAAAATCGTTCTTTAAAGGCAGGTTCCACGTGAAACAAGTACCAAAACAACAAGCTCCTTCGCGAACCTGCAGCCCCGGAAACCAAATTATCAGTTTGCGGAGAAAAATAATAAACAGGTAACAGTGTAGCTAAATCTGAACTTCTTTTAATGGTCTCGCTATTAAATCTGTAAAGACGACCTTTATCCTGTTTGGAATATTGAAAGCCGAAAGGAAAAAGCTGTTCATCTTGTTGCGCATTGCCTCGAATAAGCACCTTGTTACTTTCAACATTAACTGTGTCCTGAATCCTGGAACTTCGAAAAGAACGACCATTCCAAAACAAATAGATAGCCTCTAACAACGAAGTTTTACCAGATCCATTTTCGCCACAAATAACATTACAGCCTTCAGAAAATGCTAAATCTGTTTCTTTGATGTTTCTAAAATCGGATAACATCAAATGTTTAAGAATCATAAAAACTTTATTAAAGTCTCATGGGCATAACAACATAGAGGCATTTATCTGTAGACTGCGCTTCAACTAACGCACTACTATTCGAATCAGCCAAGGTAATCTTGATGGTTTCGTCATCCACAGCGCCGAGAACATCGATCAGGTAGGCAACATTAAACCCGATTTCTAATGAATCGCCTTGGTAATCAACGTCGATAACTTCAACGGCTTCTTCTTGTTCTGGGTTGTTTGCTGTTATCTGTAATTCACCACTACTCAAATCTAAGCGGATACCACGAAACTTTTCGTTTGACAGGATAGAAGCACGAGTTAACGCGTCTTTTAATAATGATTTATTAGCAAGCACGGTTTTATCACCGTCTCTCGGTAAAACTCGACGATAATCAGGAAACCTTCCATCAACCAGTTTACTGGTAAAAATAAATTCAGCTGAATATAAACGAATGTGATTGGAACCAATCTGTATCTTGAGTGAACTATCTTCTTCACCAATCAAGCGTAGAATTTCCATCACACCTTTTCTTGGAATAATAACCTGGCTAGTGGGAAACGAAGCGCCGTCCAGAATGTGCTTACTTAAAGCGAGTCTATGACCATCGGTAGCCACAGAACGAATAAGATCCCCTTCCAGTTCTAGCGACAATCCATTCAGATAATAACGTACATCTTGCTGGGCCATAGAGAAATGTGTTTTCTCAATTAAAGAACGTAAGTTCTTTTGTGAAATTTCAAATTCAATTTCACCTTCCCAGTCTTCAAGATTTGGATAGTCGTCTGCGGGTAATGTTGATAGTGTGTAGCGACTACGACCACTTTTTACTAATACTTTGCTACCATCAACTGAGATTTCAATTTTAGCTTCAGCAGCCAGGCTACGGCAGATATCAAATAGTTTTCTTGCTGGTACAGTTACTTCACCGTCCACTACATCTCCGCTTAATACCGTACTTGAAATCAGTTCTACTTCTAAATCGGTACCTGTAAGCCAAAGAGAACCTTCTTCAACTTTTATCAATACATTAGACAAAATGGGCAGTGTATGTCTTTTTTCTACCGCCCCAGAAACAAGTTGTAAAGGTGTCAGAAAGTCTTCGCGCGCTATCGAAAATCTCATTTTTATTCTCTTTATGACGACAAGGTTCGGATTAAATTCTGAAAGTCTTCTTTCACGCTGTGATTTTCGTCTTTCAGCTCTTTAACTTTTCTACATGCATGTAAAACAGTAGTGTGATCACGGCCACCAAACGCATCTCCTATTTCAGGTAAACTATGGTTGGTGAGTTCTTTAGCTAACGCCATAGCAATTTGTCTTGGTCTTGCTACACTTCTGCTACGGCGTTTAGATAACAGGTCAGATACTTTAATTTTGTAGTATTCAGCCGTTGTCTTTTGTATGTTGTCTATTGTTACAAGTTTATCCTGAAGTGCAAGTAAATCTCTTAATGCATCTCGAACAAATTCAATTGTAATAGGCTTTCCAGTGAAATTTGCATTAGCAATAACGCGATTTAATGCTCCTTCCAATTCACGAACATTAGTACGCAACCTTTTAGCAATAAAAAATGCGACTTCGTTGGGCAAATTGACACGATTCTCAGCTGCTTTTTTCATTAAAATAGCAACACGTGTTTCCAGTTCAGGGGGCTCGATAATTATCGTTAAACCCCAGCCAAAACGCGATTTCAAACGGTCATCAACACCATCTATCTCTTTTGGATAACGGTCAGAAGTTAATATAACCTGCTGATTTTCTTCAAGTAAGGCATTGAAAGTATGAAAAAACTCTTCTTGAGAGCGTTCTTTATTGGCGAAAAACTGAATATCATCAATTAATAAGGCGTCTACGGAACGATAATAACGCTTAAACTCTTCGATGGCGTTATTCTGTAACGCTTTAACCATGTCCTGTACAAAGCGTTCAGAGTGCATGTAAACCACATTGGCATCTTTTTTCTTATTGAGAATGCCATTGCCCACGGCGTGCAGCAGGTGGGTTTTACCCAAACCAGTACCACCATATATGAACAGCGGGTTGTAAGATCCACCGGGATTGTCAGCCACTTGCTGAGCTGCTGCCCTGGCTAACTGGTTACTTTTACCCTCTACGAAATTGTCAAATTGATAGGTTTTATTAATATTACTTTTCTGCGCAGCGGGCTTTACTTCTGCAGGTGCTATAGTGTTTTGTACAGGTTTTGGCGTCTCTACCTTCGCTGGCGTTGCAACAGGTGCCTGAGGTGCAAATTGAACCGCTGGTGAAGGTGGAGCAGCAGGCGCACTCTGCTGTTTATTAGATATTACGTCAAATCTAAGTGTGAGATCGGCATTATCTGAATATTCTGCGATGAGGTCACTGATTTGCCCCAAATATTTATCTCTGACCCAGTCTAATACAAATCGGTTAGGCGCAAATAGCGTCAAGCAATTCCCTTCTACTTCAGGCTCTAATGGTCTCAACCACATGCTGTACTGTTGCGCCGGGAGATCTTCCTGAAGTCGTTTCAGGCAACTTTGCCAAATTTGCATAATAGATAAAGTACTCTGTCGTTTAATTTTTTATTTTTTTGAGGTTAGCAGCGAATTATCGTATAACTGTGAATAAATGTACAACGCATTTCAAGCATTATCGCTTATACGTTTCCAGCCCCATGTATTGTAAGCAATTTTAACTATTTTAAGCACACCAAATAGCACTAAACCGACGACGATAAAAAGCAAAATGACACCTTAAAAAAAGGATGCTATCACTCATCTGTGGATAAACTGTGTATATACTTTGGATTATTTGTTCTCATTTTTATTTTTAGCCCAAAAAGAGGCTTATTTTTTGATCTTATTGCTATTTAATGTTGACGCATACATGGAAACTCTTTAGAATTGCGCGTCCTTAAATCAGGGGTAACCCCCTTAGACTAACCAACTGCGGCAGATATTAAGATGAAAAGAACTTTTCAACCCAGCAATCTGAAGCGTAAGCGCAGTCATGGATTCCGTGCACGTATGGCTACTAAAAATGGACGTAAAGTTCTTGCCGCACGTCGCGCTAAAGGCCGTGCCCGCTTATCAGCTTAAGTGTTTGATATGATCTCAAAGTGAGTTCTCAGGATTTTTCCAAAGAGTTTAGGTTGTTAAAACCAGCTCACTTTGAGCATGTCTTTTCAGACGCTACCCCAGCAGTATCCCCACAAGTTACAGCTCTCGCTCGAAAAAATAATCTGACTAATCCTCGACTAGGTATTACTGTGCCTAAAAAACGGGTAAAGAAAGCCGTGGGACGTAATCGTATTAAACGGATTATCCGGGAAAGTTTCAGACTGCAACAACACCGCTTACCCAATATTGATATTGTCATTATTGCAAAAACGGGCATTGCTGATTTGAGCAATCAAGAACTCAACCTGTTACTGGAAAAGCTATGGAAAAAATTGATAAAGCGCTGCGCCGTGGATTGATTTTTTTGGTAAAGCTTTACCAACGTTTTATCTCTCCACTGCTAGGTGGAAATTGTCGCTTTCATCCTACGTGTTCTCAGTATAGCATTACGGCTATCGAACATTTCGGAGTCATTAAAGGACTCTGGCTAACAATTCGTAGAATTATCCGGTGTCACCCATTGAATCCCGGTGGATACGACCCCATTCCGCAGAAAACAAAAAAGAACTGACATTATTATGGAATCGCAACGTAGCTTTCTCGTTATCGGACTCGCTTTGGTAACGTTTTTATTATGGAACCAATGGCAAATCGACTATGGTCCAAAACCTGTTGAGACAAAAGTCACACCAGAATTACAAGAATCGGTCCCCACAGCTAGTTCAGGTACCACTGCAATGGATGTGCCTGAAGGACAGCAAATGCTTCCGGGCGTCACCAGTGCATCAAATCAAAAGCTAATTAGTGTCACAACAGATACTCACGAATTGCTAATTGACACAAAAGGCGGTGATGTTGTTTCTGCGAAACTACTTAAATTTCCACTGGAAATAGACAAATCTGAACCTATCCAGATCTTAAACCCCGACAGCAACCTGTTGTATGTTGCACAAAGTGGTTTAGTTGGCAGCCATGGACCTGATTCCAATCCGGATGGCCGCCCTGTTTACAGCAGCTCGTCAGATTCTTTCGAAATGACAGGAGACACCTTGGTCGTTCCCCTGACATTTGTATCGGCCGAAGGTATTACTTATCAAAAGATATTCACCTTTGCCCGAGATAGCCACGCCATTGATGTTAAGTTTGAAGTGCTGAACAGCACCGACAGCAGCATCAGTTTCCAACAGTATGCGCAGCTAAAACAAGTTACCGGCAGACAAGGCGGCAGCATGTTCATGCCTACCTATCGCGGCGCAGCTTACTCCACCTCTGAAGAACGCTACAAAAAATATGATTTCTCCGATATCGCCGACGAAAACCTGAAAGAGACCACACAAGGCGGTTGGGTAGCGATGCTGGAACACTATTTCGTATCTTCATGGGTACCACCTCAAGAGCAAAATACCAACCTGTATTCCAGAACCGTTAATCAAAATCAGGCGGTTATTGGCTATACCAGCTCACCAGTTACAATAGCCGCAGGTGATAAAGCTACAGTTAATAGTATTTTGTACATTGGTCCGAAAGACCAAGATACCCTGGCTGCAATCGCTCGTGGACTGGACCTGACAGTGGACTACGGTTTTTTATGGTGGTTAGCACAGCCCCTGTTCAGTTTGTTGAGCTTCATTCAGGGCATCGTTATTAACTGGGGTGCCGCCATTATCATCATCACTATTATCGTGAAAGGTTTAATGTATCCGCTCACAAAAGCGCAATACGAATCCATGGCCAAAATGCGCGCTTTAGCCCCTAAGATCCAGGCACTTAAAGATCGCTATGGCGATGACCGTCAGAAAATGTCACAAGGCATGATGGAATTGTACAAAAAGGAAAAAACCAACCCCATGGGTGGTTGCTTCCCGCTGCTGTTACAAATGCCAATATTCCTGGCACTTTACTGGGTATTGTTAGAATCTGTTGAATTGCGCCATGCTGGTTTCATCTTCTGGATTGAAGATTTATCGGTAATGGATCCTTACTTTGTATTACCCGTATTAACGGGTGCCAGTATGTATCTGTTACAGAGGTTGAATCCGGTGACAGTAACCGACCCTATGCAACAAAAGATCATGCAATGGATGCCTGTTGCTATGAGTGTCTTCTTCTTGTGGTTCCCGGCCGGATTGGTACTTTATTGGTTGATCAGTAACGTCATTACCCTGGTCCAGGCAAAATTAATTTATGCCTCAATGGAAAAGAAAGGCATAAAAGTTAACTAATTTTTTCAGGCCCTGTTTACTCAGGGCCTTGTGCTTACCGGCACAGATAATATCAGGAGTATTCACCATGCCCTCATTTGACGTAGTATCAGAAATCGAATTGTCCGAACTGCAAAATGCGGTAGATAATGCCAATCGAGAGATTTCTACCCGTTTTGACTTCAGAGGCGTAGAGGCCACGTTTAGCAGAAATGAAAACATTGTAAGCATGAGCGCCGAAGGCGACTTCCAGCTACAACAAATGCAAAGTATTTTGCGCGACAAATGTGTTAAGCGAAATATCGACACTCGTTCGTTAGATCTCAAAGATGTAAATAAAACCGGAAAAACCTGTAAACAGGACATTGAGTTTAAACAAGGTATTGATAAAGAAACCGCGAAGAAACTGGTAAAACTCATTAAAGATTCCAAAATCAAAGTACAAACCGCTATTCAGGGTGAAGAGTTGAGAGTTACCGGCAAAAAGCGAGACGACTTACAGCAGGCCATTGCACTGATCAAAGGTGCAGAATTAGAGCAAGCGTTTCAGTACAAAAACTTCAGAGATTAAGATCTCACATCATGTTGGCCAGTGACCAGGATACCATAGTTGCCCAAGCTACAGCGCCCGGCAAAGGCGGTGTCGGCATTATTCGCGTATCGGGAAAACTGGCCGAGACTGTAGCGCAACACTTATTGGGTAAAACACCTGCTATAAGAGCCGCTGAATACTTGCCCTTTTATAATCTCGATAAACAAATTCTCGATCAGGGTATCGCCCTCTATTTCAAAGCCCCCCACTCTTTTACCGGTGAAGATGTTCTGGAATTACAAGGACATGGTGGACAGGTATTACTTTCCATGTTGATGGACGAAATCGTCAAAATTGACGGAGTGCGCTTTGCAAACCCGGGAGAATTCAGTCAACGGGCTTTTCTCAACGACAAGCTTGACCTTACTCAAGCTGAAGCTATCGCTGATATTATTGATGCGTCTTCCTCTCAAGCAGTTGAAAGTGCCATGCGCTCATTGCAAGGTGAGTTTTCCAGGCATATTCATGAGCTGGTAGAACAAGTTATTCATCTGCGCATGTACGTTGAAGCCGCCATTGACTTTCCAGAAGAAGAAATCGATTTTCTGGCTGATGCCACGGTGATCAACGGTGTTGATGCTCTTAAAAACAAAATGCAAAGTACCCTGGCACAAGCCAAACAAGGCAGTATTTTGCGAGACGGCATGAAGGTAGTTATCGCCGGTAGACCCAATGCGGGTAAATCCAGTCTCTTAAACCAACTTGCCGGTAAAGAATCGGCGATAGTGACAGATATCGCAGGCACCACCCGCGACGTATTAAAAGAGCATATCCACATTGATGGCATGCCACTACACATAATCGATACCGCCGGTTTGCGGGAGAGTCCCGACAAGGTAGAACAAATCGGTATTGAGCGTGCCTGGCAGGAAATAAATCAGGCGGATCGCATCCTGCTGCTTGTGGATAGCACTGAGTCTGACGCCACAGACCCCGCCACTTTATGGCCAGAATTTCACGCTCAATTACCCGACCAAAACAAAATCACCATAGTGCGCAACAAAGCCGATCTCAGTGGCGAAGTCACTGGTATGAGCGAAGCTCCACATCCTGTGCTCTCCCTTTCTGCCAACACGGGAGACGGTGTTAATTTATTAAAACAACACCTTAAAGAGTGCATGGGGTTTCAGCAAACCACAGAAGGTCAATTCAGTGCCCGTGCCCGACACGTTAAAGCGCTACAGGCAGCACAGCAACACATTAACAATGGCTACGAGCAACTCACTGAATTCCGAGCCGGCGAACTACTGGCTGAAGAGTTACGTATTGCACAACAGTTTTTGAACGAAATAACCGGCGAATTCAGCTCTGATGATTTGCTGGGCCGGATTTTTTCCTCTTTTTGCATAGGTAAATAATGACCGATCAGATAGAGATTATTACTGGCTCCATGTTAGGTGCCACTGAATATGTCGCTGAACAAGTGCAAACTGAACTGCAACAAGCCGGTTTTAAAGCTGAGTTGCACTTTCAACCCGATATTGCTCAGATAAGGCAATCAGGTACCTGGATTATATGCAGCTCAACTCATGGCGCAGGCGACTTGCCAGATAACATTCAAGCTTTTGCAAAAGCCCTGCCCGACTTAGATTTAAGCCGGGTTAA
This sequence comes from Planctobacterium sp. AWM4_229, assembly GCF_056160305.1. NCBI lineage: Bacteria > Pseudomonadati > Pseudomonadota > Gammaproteobacteria > Alteromonadales > Alteromonadaceae > Planctobacterium > Planctobacterium sp. AWM4_229. The sequence goes on from NZ_JBSWWX010000008.1 coordinate 37,054, forward strand.
ATTCATTGTTATTGCTTTGGGTGATTCTAGCTACGATACTTTTTGTCAGGCGGGTAAAACCCTGTATGAACTTATGTGCAACTCTGGAGCGAAATCTCTTTCTGAAATATTTTGCATTGATGTGTTACAGCACCCTATGCCCGAAGAAGTTGCAGGCCAATGGTTTGCAAATCAATTAGCAGGAGGATTGCTTGAATCAAACTGAGCTGCAATCCTTAACGAAACCACTGCACAACAATTCCAGGGTGTTATACCTGTTGTATTTTCGCCCTTCAGCGAATCCACAAACTGGAAACTGCCCTCCTCTCAACTACAAAGCTATTCAAGAATTACTTAATAGCGGTGGCGCTAATATAACCCTGGGTAGGGAAATCAACGAGTTTATATTGGAACTCATTGCCGAAGAGCTGTTGGAGCCCTTAACCACAATCAATGACAGTGATTCCTTGTCGGGTGTGCAGTTCCGGCTGCCACAAATGCTGCAAACCCAAAGTGCAGCGTTATCACAACGCAACAGAATAAACAAAGACTGGCGCCCCAACGACAAAACCTTTGAAGAAATAGCACAACTGGTTGGCGTGATACAAAAAGACTATTCAGATTCTGAATTAGGCGAGTTTATTGCTTACTGGCTTGGTCGTCCTGAACAAAGCTTTTCAGAATGGCAATGGACACAAAAATTTGTGCTGCATATTCGCAAATCCAGACAAATAAAAGGCTATAATCCAGATTCCATCATCGGCTACCAACAGGTAGAGAAACAACCTGAAGTGGTAATTGACGAAAACACCAAGAAACTCATAGACAGATATCATGGAAAATCTTAACGACAAACTCAGAAAATTTTCAGAGACCTTGGGCAAAAAACTGGATTCTGGTCCAGCGATGGATTATCAGTCTTTGCGCAAAGTTTATGAGTTACAGGCAAATCAAGATATCCAACTGGATCAGCAAAAAGCCCGTGTGGATCGCGTAGCGACATTACAGGGTAAATCCGATCTCAATCCAAAATGGCGTTTCGAAAACCTGCAGCTGGATAGTCCAGATGTAGTGGAAGCTGTCAGCATCGCAAAGAGTTTCATTGCCGCCCACCAGGACACTAGCTGGCGCGAAAGCGGATCTCACTTGATGTTGTTTTACGGCGACTACGGTCGCGGAAAGTCTCACATTGCCGGGGCCATTGCTCATGAGCTCATCAATGAACACGAGATCACCGTGCTCTATCGACAACTCTCTAGTTTATTGGAATTGCGCACCTTTTCCTGGGACTACAAAGCACAAGATAACGTCGGCGAAAAATTCCGTGAAATAAACAAAGATCTGATTGAAGTAGATTTGCTCATCCTGGACGAGGTTTGCGTCAATGAAACGCAACTCAATAAAAATTCACAAAGCTGGTTAGGTAACCTGTTAAGACAACGTCTGGCAAACAAAAAGAATTGTATTCTCATTACTAATCACGGTTTACCGCAACTACAAAACGCACTAGGCCAGTACTGCTTTGAATCTATCAAAGAGTACGATACCTACAAGGTGAAGTTCAGTGGCCCCAGTCGACGTGACAGCCTCTCAGATGAATACAGCGGCTACACTGATAACAATACCGGATATCGACCTAATCAGGTGAAATAAGCCCGCTTCTGCTATCCACAGCCTCGATTTAACCTATGTAGGTCTTGCTTTAGCACCATGGATGGTGTGTATGTCTTTTTTGCAGGGAGCAAAAAAAGACGAGCAGGATAGCGGTGAATGCTGAATTTGCTCGGGCAAAAATCGGCCAGGCAGAAAATAGTACTGGCTAAAACAATATTTACGAAAGTGTCCGCCTGAAGGCGAACCTACAATTTCGATTAGTGCAACATCCTTATTGCATACCTTCAGGTGTAATCTGCCCTTTTCGCTTATCTCTCGTTCGGCTGGAGACGTTAGGACTTCCAATTGTATTTCATTAGTTTTTTGAATAAGACTTGAAGTAGAGTCAATTTGCTTGTTAATAGAGCAGACACGAGTGTGTAATGCTGTCCGCTTCGCGCATTTTTGCTCCCTGTAAAATCAGTATTCACTACATATGTGTAGTTCAAATCAAACCTTCAACAGTAAAAACCTTGTTAATAACTCGCTATTTACCGCACCCAGGCGATTAAATTTAGAAGTTTTTCAGCTGAAAAACACAAAATCCCCGCAAGTTTTGCCTGGTTTATGAACATTAAAATAGTTAAAGCGATTATTTTGCAACTATCTTGAATTTATTGATCAAAAGTTATGCACACACGAGAAAAGCCGAAAAACGGCACAGATCACAATTTACCCACAGCTAGATCGTATTTTGATCACACCTGTGGATAAAATGAGGAATAAGCCGTGAGATCATGGTCAAAAGATCCTTGAGTAACTTTTCAGGTAAAATCCACCTGTGGATAAACTGGCAAGTTATCACCGAGTTTAAGGCAAGAAATACAGCATTAAATGACAACTTATTAAGTCTATAAACAATTGATATATATAGTAAAAACAAGGTTTTCCACAGAAAAACGGCTGCTTAATAATAAAAATAATAAAAGATCTATTCATTTCTTTATTTTTTTTAACTTTGCGGCATTTCCATAAAAACCGTGCATTGACTAAAATATAAACAGTTTACAAAACCTTATTTGTGTATAGAATAAGCGCCCCATTTTTTTAACAGAGGCTATTGATGGTTTACGCACAACAATATAATGTTATCGTCGTCGGTGGTGGACACGCTGGTACCGAAGCTGCTTTAGCAGCAGCGCGTATGGGTGTACGTACGCTTCTGTTAACGCAAAATATGGAAACCCTTGGACAAATGTCCTGTAATCCAGCAATTGGTGGGATTGGTAAAGGTCATCTTGTCAAAGAAATTGATGCCTTAGGTGGAGAAATGGCGGTGGCCATTGATCATGCGGGTATCCAATTTCGAACCCTGAATGCCAGTAAAGGGCCTGCTGTCAGAGCCACACGTGCTCAGGCTGATCGCGCTTTATACCGAACCCACATTCGTCAAAAGCTGGAAAACCAAGAAAATCTCACCATTTTTCAGCAATCCTGTGATGATTTTATTATTGAAAACGACAGGATCGTGGGCGTCGTTACCCAAATGGGTGTAAAATTCATGGCCAAAACGGTGGTATTAACTGCCGGAACTTTCCTTGGTGGTGTAATACACATTGGTCTTGAGAATCATCAAGGTGGTCGAGCCGGAGATGCACCTTCAAATGCCCTGGCTCAAAGATTACGCGCCTTGCCATTTCGCGTAGACCGATTAAAAACCGGTACTCCTGCCCGTTTAGACGCCAGAACCTTAGATTATTCGGTGATGCAAGAGCAGCCCGGTGATACGCCTTTGCCGGTATTTTCTTATCTTGGCAATCGGGCACAGCATCCACGCCAAATCTCTTGCTACATCACCCATACCAACAGTAAAACCCACGATATTATCCGCAGTGGCCTGGATAGATCTCCCATGTATACCGGAGTTATCGAAGGTATTGGACCGCGCTACTGCCCGTCTATCGAAGACAAAATCATGCGTTTTGCGGACAAGGACACTCACCAGATTTTTGTAGAGCCGGAAGGCTTAAATTCCATTGAAGTGTATCCCAATGGCATTTCCACCAGTCTGCCCTTTGATGTACAAGTGGAGCTTATTCACTCTATACGTGGCTTTGAAAATGCCCATATCATCCGTCCCGGCTATGCTATCGAATACGATTTCTTTGACCCGCGGGATTTAAAACAGTCTCTGGAAACCAAATACATTCAGGGGCTATTTTTCGCAGGTCAAATCAACGGTACCACTGGGTATGAAGAAGCCGGTGCGCAAGGGTTAATGGCGGGAGCCAATGCTGCTTTGCAATCGTTGGGTAAAGAGCCATTAATCCTGGGCCGTGAACAAGCCTACCTCGGGGTATTGATTGATGATCTGGCCACGCTTGGTACCAAAGAGCCTTACCGCATGTTTACCAGCCGTGCCGAGTATCGTTTGTTATTGCGTGAAGACAATGCCGATATCCGCTTGACGGAATTGGGTTACAAAGTCGGTTTGGTGGATGAGCATCGCTGGCAGGCATTTAATGCTAAACAGGAAGCGGTTGAGCAGGAAAAACAGCGTTTGCGCGCTAACTGGGTACACCCTAATCATCCGGTGGTACCGGAACTGAACAAAATTTTGAAAAACCCGGTGACACGTGAGCATTCTCTGGAAGAACTCATTCGTCGTCCGGAAATGACGTATGCCACCTTGATGTCTTTGCCTGAATTGGATTCGGGATTGATACAGCAAAACGAACTGGCCGCTGAGCAGGTGGAGATCCAGATTAAGTATGCCGGCTATATCGCCAGACAGCTGGACGAAATCGAGCGAACTAAACGCAATGAAAATACGAAAATTCCAGCTGATATGGATTTTTCAGTGATTTCTGGGTTATCAAACGAAGTAGTGGCCAAGTTAAGCGATGCCAGACCTGAAACAATTGGCCAGGCGTCTCGAATTTCCGGTATCACGCCGGCGGCGATTTCGTTATTATTGGTTTATCTGAAAAAACACGGTTTATTGCGTAAATCAGCCTGATGAACTTCCCCATGGAAAAAATTGCACTGGATTTTGACAATGCAGTGCAGCAACTCGGTGTGTCTGTTACCGCACAGCAGAAACAAAAATTGCTGGATTTCCTGCAGTTGCTGCACAAGTGGAACAAAGCCTATAACCTCACTTCTGTTCGGGATCCGGAACAAATGCTGTATGTGCACATTCTGGATTCGATAGCAGTGGCGCCACTACTGAGCAAAAATACCTATATCGATGTTGGCACTGGCCCTGGATTACCTGGCATACCGCTGGCTATCATGTTTCCGGAAAAGCAATTTACATTGCTCGATAGCTTGGGAAAACGCATTCGTTTTATCAAACAAGTTGCATATGAATTATCTCTCACTAATATAGAGCCTGTGCAATCCAGAGTTGAAGATTATCAACCTGAAACAGCATTTGATGGTGTATTAAGCCGGGCTTTTGCTTCCATCTCAGATATGCTGTCCTGGTGCCAACACCTGACCGACGAAAAGGGCGCGTTTTTAGCGCTAAAAGGTCAATACCCGGAACAAGAACTCGCTGATTTGCCGGACGGTTTTGTAATGACCTCGGCAGACGAGTTAATTGTGCCCGGGCTGGATGCAGACCGTTATCTGATTACCGTGAAAAGAACACAAGTGGAAGGATAATTTTGGGAAAGGTAATAGCAATAGCTAATCAAAAAGGTGGTGTCGGAAAAACCACTACCGCGGTGAACGTTGCTGCATCGATGGCAGCCACAAAGCGTAAAGTGCTTTTGATTGATCTAGACCCTCAAGGTAATGCTACGATGGGCAGTGGCGTGGACAAATACGAAGTGGAGTCCACCGCTTATGAGTTGCTGATCGAAGAAAAACCGATTCAGGAAGTGGTTGTGCAGGCGACTACTGGCAAATATCACTTAATTGCCGCGAATGGTGATGTCACTGCTGCTGAAATTAAATTGATGGAAGTGTTTGCCCGTGAATTGCGCTTGCGCAATGCCATTCAACCTGTGCGGGATCAATACGATTTCATTTTCATCGACTGTCCACCTTCCCTCAGCCAGCTTACGGTCAATGCCATGGCCGCCGCAGATTCTGTGCTCGTTCCGATGCAGTGTGAATATTATGCCTTGGAAGGGTTAACTGCACTTTTGGACACCATTCAAAAACTGGCTTCCGTGGTGAATCCGGAGCTGAAAATTGAAGGTGTACTGCGCACTATGTACGATCCGAGAAATCGCCTGGCCAATGATGTCTCCGAACAACTCAAGCGCCATTTTGGTGAGCAGGTGTATCGTACTGTGATACCGCGTAACGTGCGTTTGGCAGAAGCCCCGAGTTTTGGTGCACCAGCCATGTATTACGAAAAGTCCTCTACCGGGGCTAAAGCGTATCTTGCACTAGCGGGGGAAATTCTGCGTCGTGGTAAGAAAACTTAACTATTTCGAAAAAAACTGATTACCTATCAGGTAATTGCGAGCTTCTTCAAAGAGAGTACTATGTCAGCGAAAAAACGAGGATTAGGACGAGGCTTAGATGCCCTGTTGGCCACCAGTCAGTCACAGCGCGAAGTGAAAATTGATGAGGTACCCGAAACCGAACAGGCCAAAGGTGAGCTGCAAAAATTACCGGTAGAGTTTTTACAACCTGGTCGCTATCAGCCGCGCAAAGACATGTCTCCGGAAGCGCTAGAAGAGCTGGCTTCTTCTATCCGCTCACAAGGTATCATCCAGCCTATCGTTGTTCGTCAAGTTGCTGATAATAAATACGAAATTATTGCTGGGGAACGTCGCTGGCGGGCCGCGCAGTTGGCTGAACTGGACGTGGTACCTTGTCTGGTTAAAGATGTACCAGACGAAGTGGCGGTTGCCATAGCCCTGATTGAAAACATTCAACGGGAAGATTTAAACGCCATGGAAGAAGCGCAAGCGCTGGAGCGTTTAATTCTGGAATTTGAGTTAACTCATCAGGAAGTGGCCGAAGCTGTCGGTAAATCTCGCACCACTGTAACGAATCTTTTACGTTTGAATAATTTGAACGACGATGTCAAAACCTTGCTGGAACATGGTGATATCGAAATGGGCCATGCGCGTGCCCTTCTCACCTTAGAGGGTGACAAGCAAAGTGAAGCAGCTCAAACAGTGGCTAACAAAGGATTAACGGTAAGAGATACGGAGTCTTTGGTGCGTAAAATTATGCAGCCCAAGCCAGAGAAAACCAAGCCTGAAGAGGATCCAGATGTGAAAAGCCTGGAGAACCGGCTAGGTGAAAACCTCGGGACTACCGTGGCTATTTCCCACAATGCCAAAGGTAAAGGTAAATTGGTGATTAACTTTGCTAACCTTGAGCAATTGGATGGAATTCTGGCTCATATTGAGAAGAATTCATAAAAAATTCACCACAATCCGTTTTCGTGTTGATAATGTAACCGGATCTTTCAGACTTGACGCGGTTTGGCTTGAAAACTGGTTTTAAAGCAGTATACTTTTCGCGCTTTAAGTTTCTGTGTGACCCTATGAGGAACTCTTAGCTTATGGATTTGGCCAAAGCCGGTAAAAGGTTAGCCAAACAGATGCTAGTCTTGCAATTTGCGATAGTCATGGCAGCAGGTGTACTATTTTACCTGTTGAGTGACCTCTCCTCCGCAATTTCCGTAGTCACAGGTGGAACCCTGAGCGTATTAACTAATGCTGTTTTTTCGTTTTATGTGTTCCGTTTTTCCGGTGCCAGTAAAACCAAAGAAATCGTAAACAGCATGAAGAAAGGGAACAAATATAAATTGTTGCTGGTGTTGTTGGCTTTCATGGTGATTTACCAACTGCCCTTTCTCGATAAAGCGATAGTGATTTTAGGGTTTTGTAGCATGTTACTGCTGCAATATCCGATACTGATTATTTTGCACCGTGTGAGCAAAGCACAGGGTGCCTGAAACGTTTTTTAAACTTTGACAATTAGGATAGAAAATGGCTGCATCTGGCGGTGAACTGACAGGTTCACAATATATTTTGCACCACTTGACCAATGCAAAGATGTGCTCGACCGACGCGGGTCTGGCATTCAACAAAGCATGTGCTGATAGTGGATTTTGGGTTTGGCATATTGATACCTTGGGTTGGTCGATCGCTTTGGGTATTTTGTTTTTAGCAGTTTTCAGAAGCGCTGCAAAAAAGGCAGATACTGGCGTACCTGGCAAATTCCAATGTTTCATTGAAATGATCATTGAGTTTGTTAACGACACGGTTAACAGCACCTTCCACGGCAAAAATGCGGTGATTGCCCCTCTGGCATTGACCATTTTTGTTTGGGTACTGTTGATGAACATCATGGATATCATTCCTATCGACTGGTTACCAGCAACTGCGGGACTAATCGGTTCGTCTTTCTTCGGTATGGATTCACACGATGTCTACATGAAAGTGGTTCCCACCACTGACTTGAACCTGACCTTTGCGTTGTCATTGGGCGTCTTTGTCCTGATGATCTACTACTCATTCAAGATCAAAGGGTTTGGCTTTGTTAAAGAATTGTCCATGAACCCTTTCAATCACTGGGCGTTCATCCCGGTAAACCTGGTGCTGGAGCTGGTAACTTTGTTTGCTAAGCCTCTGTCACTGGCGCTGCGTTTGTTCGGTAACCTGTATGCAGCAGAATTGATCTTCATTTTGATTGCAATGGTGGGCTTGTTCCAGTTGCCACTGCACTTCATTTGGGCGACGTTCCACATTCTGGTAATTCCATTACAAGCATTCATTTTCATGATGCTGAGTATTGTGTACCTAAGCATGGCGCACGAAAAACACTAGATTCAACGGCAGCGTTATCCCTTGCGATAACGCTGCTGAAGATTTTAAAACTTAAACTTAAACTTTAACTAAAAGGTAAATTAAACATGGAAATCTTAGGTAATTTGTACATTGCTGTTGGCATCCTGATCGGTCTTTGCGCCTTGGGTCCAGCTATCGGTTTCGGTATTTTGGGTGGTAAGTTCCTTGAGTCTTCTGCTCGTCAGCCTGAACTGGCTCCAGCTTTACAAACTCGTATGTTCATCGTTGCAGGTCTTATCGATGCGATCGCGATGATCGGTGTAGCTATTGCACTTTATATTCTGTTCGTTGAAGGTCCGAAATTCGTATAAACAAACGACTTAGATTTTAACGAACAGAGGAGATGGGGTTGTGAATATCAACGCTACTCTACTTGGACAATCACTTGCATTCATCGTGTTCGTACTTTTCTGTATGAAATACGTATGGCCACATTTGTTGGGTGCAATTGAAGAGCGCCAAAAGAAAATTGCTGATGGTCTTGCCGCGTCTGATCGCGCTGAAAAAGACCTCGAATTAGCTCAGAAAAAAGCAACTGAGCAATTAAAAGAAGCAAAAGCACAGGCGGCTGACATTATTGAACAAGCGAAAAAGCGTGCTACGCAGATCGTTGATGAGGAAACTCAACGCGGTCACGACGAGCGTGCCAAAATCATTGATCAAGGTAAAGCCGAAGTCGAAGCTGAACGTAATCGTGTTAAAGAAGAACTTCGCAAACAGGTTGCAACTCTGGCAGTTGTGGGCGCGGAGCGTATCTTAGCTCGTGAAATTGATTCAGCAGCACATAGTGACATTGTTGAAAAACTTGTCACCGAGCTATAAGGGAGACTGAGCTATGTCTGAATTGACAACCGTTGCTCGTCCCTATGCGAATGCTGCATTTGATTACGCAGTAGAAAAGCAAGCTGTGAATAACTGGCTTGAAATGCTGCATTTTGCTGCTGAAGTTGCAAAAAATGAATCGGTAAAAGAAATCTTAAGCGGTTCTACCGCGGCAGATACACTAGCTGATTTGTTTATCAATCTTTGCGGTGAACAATTGAATGAGAATGGCCAAAACTTTATTAAGGTTTTGGCTGAAAACAAGCGCTTACAGGCCTTACCTGAGATTTTAGTGTTGTTTACTGAGTTGAAAGCGGAATACGAGAAAGAAATCGATGTTGATGTGACATCAGCAACCGATCTTTCTGACGCGCAACAACAGGAAATCAGCCAATCTTTGGAAAAACGCCTTGCACGAAAAGTTAAGCTGAATTGTAACGTGGATCCTGAATTGATCGCTGGCTTTGTAATCCAGGCAGGCGACATGGTTATCGACGGCTCCATTAAGAGTAAACTCAACCGTCTTACGGACGCGTTACAAGCATAACGAGGAAAAAGGGCATGCAACTTAATTCCACTGAAATTGCAGAACTGATCAAAAAACGTATTGAGCAGTTTGAAGTAGTAAGTGAAGCTCGCAACGAAGGTACTATTGTTAGTGTTACTGACGGTATCATTCGTGTACACGGTCTTGCAGACGTAATGCAAGGCGAGATGATCGAGCTTCCTGGCAATCGCTACGCGATTGCTTTGAACCTGGAACGTGACTCTGTTGGTGCAGTTGTCATGGGTCCATACGCAGACTTAAAAGAAGGCACTAAAGTAAACTCCACTGGTCGTATCCTTGAAGTACCAGTAGGTCGTGCACTTTTAGGCCGTGTTGTTAACACTTTGGGTGAGCCTATCGATGGTAAAGGTTCTATCGACGCAGAAGGTTTCGAGCCTGTTGAGAAAATCGCACCTGGTGTTATCGACCGTCAATCAGTAGACCAGCCTGTACAAACAGGTTACAAGTCTGTTGACTCTATGATTCCAATCGGTCGTGGCCAGCGTGAGTTGGTTATCGGTGACCGTCAGACAGGTAAAACAGCATTAGCTGTTGATGCCATCATTAACCAGAAAGGTACCGGCATTAAGTGTATCTACGTTGCAGTAGGCCAGAAGGCTTCTACTATCGCTAACGTAGTACGCAAGCTGGAAGAGCACGGCGCAATGGATCACACCATTGTTGTTGCGGCATCTGCTTCAGAATCTGCGGCACTGCAATACCTTGCTCCTTACTCTGGTTGTACTATGGGTGAATTCTTCCGTGACCGCGGTGAAGATGCACTGATCATCTATGATGACTTGTCTAAGCAAGCTGTTGCTTATCGTCAAATCTCATTGTTGCTACGTCGTCCGCCAGGTCGTGAAGCTTACCCAGGTGACGTTTTCTATTTGCACTCCCGTCTGCTAGAGCGTGCTGCACGTGTAAACCCAGTTTACGTAGAGCGCTACACTAACGGTGAAGTAAAAGGCAAAACTGGTTCACTAACTGCGTTACCTATCATTGAAACGCAAGCGGGTGACGTATCTGCCTTCGTACCTACCAACGTAATCTCCATCACAGATGGTCAGATCTTCCTTGAAACTAACCTGTTTAACGCTGGTATTCGTCCTGCTGTTAACGCGGGTATCTCAGTTTCTCGTGTTGGTGGTGCAGCTCAGACTAAAATCATCAAGAAGCTGGGCGGTGGTATCCGTTTGGCATTGGCTCAGTATCGTGAATTGGCGGCATTCTCGCAGTTCGCATCTGACCTTGATGAAGCCACACGTGCTCAGCTTGAGCATGGTGAGCGCGTTACCGAGCTGATGAAGCAGAAGCAGTATGCGCCTCTGTCCATCGCTGATATGGGTGTATCTCTGTTCGCAGTAGAAAAAGGCTATTTGAAAGACATCGAATTGAACAAAATTCTGGATTTCGAAGCAGCTTTGCATTCTTACATGAACAGCGAGCATTCTGAGCTGATGAACAACATCAACGCTTCTGGTGATTACAATAAAGACATTGAAGGTGCTCTGGCAGCTGCCATTGAGAAATTCAAGTCAACACAAACGTGGTGATAAACCCGAAGGAATGAAGCGCGAGCTTCATTCCTTGTAATCACAGGAGAGTATGATGGCAAACGGTAAAGAGATAAAAGGCAAAATCGGCAGCATCAAGAATACGCAAAAAATCACCAGTGCAATGGAGATGGTAGCGGCTTCAAAGATGAAAAAAGCGCAAGATCGCATGCTTGCCAGTCGTCCTTATGCAACAAGTATGCGTAAGGTTATCGGCCACATTGCTCATGGTAACCTGGAATACAAACATCCTTATTTGGAAGAGCGTGACGTTAAACGCGTTGGTTTTATCGTAATTTCTACCGACCGTGGTTTGTGCGGTGGATTGAATACCAACGAATTTAAGGTCGTATCCAAAGAAGTTAAAGAATGGCAAGACAAGGGCGTCGAAGTAGACTTCGCTGCACTGGGCTCAAAGGCCTGCGCTTTCTTTAATCGATTCGGTGGCAACGTCTTAGCTGCTGAATCTGGTTTAGGTGAAGCGCCTTCTGCCAAAGATGTTATAGGTTTGGTTCAGGTGATGTTGGAACATTTCAACGAAGGTAAACTGGATAAGATTTTCCTGGTTAACAATCGTTTTGAAAACACCATGTCACAAGTTCCTGAAGTTGAGCAATTGCTGCCTTTGCCAAAATCTGATGAAGATGATTTAACACATCGCTGGGATTACATATACGAGCCCGATCCAAAACCTATTTTGGATACATTGTTGGTTCGTTACATTGAATCTCAGGTATATCAGGGCGTTGTAGAAAATGCAGCATCAGAACAAGCTGCGCGTATGGTAGCCATGAAAGCGGCTACGGATAACGCTGGTAATCTTATCGATGAATTACAACTGATATACAACAAAGCACGTCAAGCCGCGATCACACAAGAAATTAGTGAGATTGTTGGTGGTGCTGCTGCGGTGTAGGCAAAGGTTAATAAATTAACGGAGACTAAATATGAGTCTGGGTAAAGTCGTCCAAATTATCGGTGCTGTTGTGGATATTGAATTTCCACAAGATGCAGTACCAGCAGTGTACGACGCACTTAAAATCACAGCTGGTGATCTTGAAGGTTTGACCCTTGAAGTTCAGCAACAGCTTGGTGGCGGTGTTGTACGTGCTATTGCATTGGGTACTACTGACGGTCTGCGTCGTGGTATCGAAGTACAAAACACAAATAATCCAATTCAGGTTCCAGTAGGTACTGCCACACTTGGCCGTATCATGGACGTATTGGGTAATCCAATTGATGAAGCAGGTCCTATCGGCGAAGAAGAGCGTATGTCTATTCACCGTGAAGCCCCTTCTTACGAAGACCAGTCAAGCTCGGTTGAGCTGTTAGAGACAGGTATCAAGGTAATCGACCTTGTATGTCCTTTCGCTAAGGGTGGTAAAGTTGGTCTGTTCGGTGGTGCCGGTGTTGGTAAAACCGTAAACATGATGGAATTGATCCGTAACATCGCTATCGAGCACAGTGGTTACTCTGTATTCGCCGGTGTTGGTGAGCGTACTCGTGAGGGTAACGATTTCTATCACGAAATGAACGAATCTAACGTACTAGATAAAGTATCGTTGGTATACGGTCAGATGAACGAGCCACCGGGTAACCGTCTGCGCGTAGCATTGACCGGTTTGACCATGGCGGAAAAATTCCGTGACGAAGGTCGTGACGTTCTGTTCTTCGTAGATAACATCTACCGTTACACACTTGCTGGTACTGAGGTATCTGCACTTCTGGGTCGTATGCCATCAGCGGTAGGTTATCAGCCTACTCTTGCTGAAGAAATGGGTGTACTGCAGGAGCGTATCGCGTCTACTAAAACTGGTTCAATCACTTCAATCCAGGCGGTATATGTACCTGCAGATGACTTGACTGACCCTTCACCAGCTACCACCTTTGCTCACTTGGATGCAACGGTAGTATTGTCGCGTGATATCGCTTCTTTGGGTATCTACCCTGCGGTTGACCCGCTTGACTCTACTTCACGTCAGCTGGATCCACTGGTAATCGGTGTAGAGCATTACGAAACTGCACGTGGCGTTCAGACTGTTTTACAGCGCTATAAAGAGCTGAAAGACATCATCGCTATCTTGGGTATGGACGAACTATCTGATGAAGACAAGCAAGTGGTATCACGTGCTCGTAAGATTCAGCGTTTCTTATCTCAGCCTTTCTTCGTAGCCGAAGTATTTACCGGTTCACCAGGTAAGTATGTATCTTTGAAAGATACTATCGCAGGATTCAAAGGAATTCTTGCGGGTGAATACGATAGCCTTCCAGAGCAAGCCTTCTACATGGTTGGCTCTATCGAAGAAGCTGTAGAAAAAGCGAAGAACATGTAATTGGTCGGGCGTATTGAGTCATCAATACGCCTGGTTCCGGGTCCACCTTAGGAGGGGGATATGGCAGCTATGACAACACATCTGGATGTAGTAAGTGCCGAGCAGAGCTTGTTCTCTGGTCGCGTTGAGCACATTCAGGTGACAGGTAGTGAAGGTGAATTGGGTATCCACCCAGGTCACGCTCCATTGCTGACAACCTTACAGCCCGGCATGGTTCGTTTAGTGAAGCAACATGGCGAAGAAGCACACATTTACATCAACGGTGGCGTTCTGGAAATCCAACCAGGTACGGTAACTGTTCTTGCTGATGTGGCTGTCCGCGGTGAAGAGCTTGACGAACAATCAGCCCTGGAAGCTAAGCGTCGTGCTGAAGAGCACATTGCTAATCCAGGCACTGACTTTGACTATGCCGAAGCGGCACATGAATTAGCACAAGCTATTGCGCAATTGCGAGTTATTCGCTCCATGCGGAAGTAAGTTGATTCTAAGTTTTAAAAAACCCGGCATAAGCCGGGTTTTTTGTTTTATGGGTAGTCTTCCCGCTTAACCGGGGGAAATGCCCAGTTAGAGGGCGTTGGACTTTCCCTGTTGGCATATAACTGTTGGTAAAACTCTGAGGGTAATTCTTCGATTGGGGAGTGATCTACCCTATTTGAATCGTTCGTTTTGTTGGCCTTGGCATGCAGCAGCGCCATCCAACGCTTTCTCAAATTTACCCAGTTTTCACTTTGAGAACCTGTGGCCAGTATCTCGGTGGTAGGGCGGAATTCGATATAAATGGTTCTTCTTGTGCCCGGGCTGATTTTAGGTGTTGAACCGTGTAATGTCATTACATCGTGAAACAATAAATCCCCTGCATTAACTGGCACTTGTTGGCACTGAGGAATATTCCAACCGTGTTGAGATGCTAGCTGATGAACATCTTGTTTGTGTTTATGGGAGCCCGGTAGATAGCGCAGACAGCCATCATCTTCATCAGCGTCATCCAGATAAACGCCCATGGCAAAATAAGGCACTGAGCCATTGTGAATAGAGTCTTGATGCCATGGAACTACGGAAGCGTCATGAGAACTCTTATAAAGAATATCAACCCCAAGCGGGATAACATCATTACCTGCAAGCTCGAGTATTGACTGGTAAACCATAGGCGAACTCAATAGCTCATTGACTATTGCTGAATGACTACGGTAAATGTGATCAATTCTAAATACCACTGAGGGAACCTCAATGCTGTCCAGTGACACTTGCGGCATATCCAGCTCTGCTGATTGCTCTAAAGCAGCAGTCTCCAGGGCTTTGGCCATGTTGTCCAGGCGGGCCAACAAAGTAGAAGGAATGGCGTTTTTAACCACACAGTAACCTTCATTTTGATACTTTTTTTTAAGACTCATACATCTACCAGTCCAGCATATCTTCTGGAACCGGATAGTTTTTTGACTCTACCGGGAAAATTCCCCACACAGCTGGTTGAGGCGGTTCCCTTAGTTCTAATATTTCGTTAACCAATTGCTGTGGCTCTGGCACATCAGGATAATCTGCCCGCCATGGTTGTGGCCAAATGGCGGCGGTATCTTTTTGCAGAACCAAACTCATCCATTGTTTTCTGAGGTCTGCCCAATGTTCAGATTGTGATTTTGACTCAACAATAGATTGCCACGGTCGCAACTCAATGTAGATGGTGCGTCTGACACCCGCAGAGCGTTTCGGTTGCGAGCCGTGTAACACCATCATATCTTGAACCAGCATATCTCTCGCTTTCGCAGGTTGTTCAATTACCCCTGGTATTTCCCAACCATGCTCTTTAGACAAGGCCTCAATGTCTTGAAGTTCGTGTTGCGTTCCGGGTACATAACGCAAACAGCCATCACCCGCCGGAGCATCATCAAGGTAAATTCCTACGTTGAGATACGGATAGTGACGACTGTGTTGAGCACCTTGATGCCATTTGATAACCGGGTGTGGGTGTTGTTGTTTGAAAAGAACGTCCATTTGTACTGGTACACTGCCTCTACCACACAAGATTTTAGTCATCTCTAAAACTGCGGGTAAGGCCAGGGTTTCTAATATCAAATCTGGATCTTGTGCAATTATGTCGTCAAAGCGCATAAGACGGGGGCCTGGCTTATCTTCTACAACGACAGCACCGTGCAAATGGCTTTGTTCTTTATGGCTCTTTACCGCTTTGCATTCCAACTCCTCGGATAGAGTTCGCCACCTTTGCAATAGATCCTCTGATAGCACGTTTTCTATTAAACAATAGCCATCTTCCTGAAATTGTTTTATTTGCTTTTCTTCCATCACACCGAACTGACTTGTCTTTAACTGTGAAAATCAGTGTAGCCAGGTGAAAGAAAATACTCAAATAGCGCTACATTTTACGAGATGCGATAATGCGATATACCTCTTTCCAGTCTGTGTCGGTTTTTATCTCTAGTTTCCAGTGAAATCGATTAGCTTGAATATCGTAAAAGGTAATTTTGGACTCGTTACCGGAAAAAGTACCGCGCATCACAATCTCGTTGTTTATCATATTGGCCGTGAAGGTATTCAGCTGCTGTCCTTTTTTGGACATCCAGGCCAGTTCCCATTGGTGCTTTTTCGGATTAAAGATGCGGATATTGGTGCCGAATTGACGTTCACTATCTGGTATATCTTGGTTTAATGGTGGCGCAATCCAGTCGTCCTGAATGGCGTGGCCATCAAGTATGGTGTACCAATGCCAGTCGGCGCCTTGGCCTTTTTGCCAACTGCCATCTGCTGTGAGATTAAAATCGGTGATTGCCCAGTGGCCCAGCAAGGGTTCAAATTGTTGGGTTTCTTTTGGGGCATTGGGGTTTATTTTATCAATTTCATTGATGTCAGCTTTTGCTGAAACGACCCCACAAAGAAATAAACAAAAAATGAGCGAGCGCATTACATGGCCTTTGTACTGGATTTTCGCTTGTAGAAGCCCAGAAACGCATCCTGCCAGGTTTTTCCACTATCTCTGCTCACTTGCCAGTGTTGCTTTACCTGACCGTCTTCTAAGGGCGTATAGCTAATCCTGTGAGTTACTGGTTTGCCATCCCGGCCTAAGCGTTCTCCTTCTAACACCATAACCTCATCTTGTAAGGTGCCATCAAGATATAAAATACCGCCGTTGGCATCTATCCAGGTTTGATGCCACTGTTTGGTTTGGCGGTCGTAAAAGTTAAAACTCTTGCCGCTACTACCTTTGGCACCACGCCAGTTTTCCTGCAGGGTACAGTCATTCAATAACAACTCAATGGTATTGTGACCTTGCAGATTACCGTTTTTATCTGATACCACCCAATCACCTACCCAAAAATCAAACTGTCGGTGGGGTTCTGATTGGCAATCAGGCGGGCTATTTTGGGCACATGCAGTCAAACTCAATGTGCTTAACAAAAACAAACAGAGAAGGGCTTTCATAACTCGTATTACCTGTTTTTCCTCAGTACCTGCTATCTTAGTGGTCAGGACAGATAAAAACTTTCAAATTCTTGCTCAAAATGCCTGAATCAGCCCATTGCTCGCAATACAGTCAACTGTACCTGGATCACGCCAAGGTCAGGGTAGGGCGTTTTTCCTGTCCTGCATCCAGTGATGATTTTGCCAGTGCTGGTGCCATTACCTTACCCACCTTGGTGTTCCCTGCAACGCCAACTTACATCTGCAAAAGCAGTGGTGGTCGCTTTTTATCGGATGCCAGCAAAATCAATATCTACGATGGTAGCACTAGTTACGAACGCCAGGTGTGCGACCCCCGGGGTGATCACTGCCATTGGCTGGAGTTAGATAGCAGGGTGTTTTTCAATGCTATAGAAGCGCATCCACTGAAGCACTTTAGAGCATCGGACAAGGAGCTCAGATTAGATCAACTGCTGAGCAATCCGGGCATTAATATGATGTTTTACCGATTGCTGCAGCACTTAAAATGGCAGCGGTTATCCAAGGAAGCTGGCTTTGAACAAATCCTTATTTTTCTGGCAACCCTGTTTAACAGTGCTGTGCCAGATAAACATGAAGTTCAGCAAGTAAATAAGCGCAAGCGTTGGCGAGCTTTGGCGGAAGCAGCCCAGACCGTTATTGCCAAACAGCCAGAAAAAAATCTAAGCATCAGTGAGCTAGCCAAAGCGTTGCATACTTCTGAATTTCATCTGTGTCGGGTGTTTAAAACGGTGATGGGCATCAGTGTGCATCAATACCGCAAGCTGCTACGGCTTAATTTGGGCATAGAACAGTTAACTACAAATACCTCTATTACCGACATCGCCATGGTATTAGGTTTTGCTTCCCCGGCCCATTTTAGCGATGCCATTAAAAAAGGGCTCGGAATGAGCCCTCGGCAGATCAGAAAACAGTTAAGGATTTAATGGCAAGATAAATATCTTATTTAAGACGCTCGGCCAATTCCCATGGTTCAACCACTACGCCTTCATCGTTACTATCAGGCATCACCAGAATCGACACTTCATCCTCTTCCAGTCCCGGTACCCAGTCTTTAAGCCACTTATCGATAGTGATTGGCATGGGTTTACAATGATCCCAATCATCAGTGCACCACAACTGCGCCATGGCTTCATCGGGCCAGATACCGATACAATCTTCCTGTTCACTGTTAAACATCACCGCACCTATATCATCGGCAAGGATCCAGATTTGTTGCTGTTGTTTCACCTGATTGATCAGGTAGTTATAACGCTGCTCCGCAGGTTGGTTAAGCAGGTCTTGAATGTTTTTGTCCATGGCGTTAATTCAATATCAGAGTTGATTGTTAGCCAGTATAACAACAAACCTGCAACAGGGTGATACTCCTGCGCGACTAATCAGTGCGTTCAAGTAATTCTTTAAACCAGTCTAGCTCTTGTAAGTTTTTTAAATCGGGGTCTGATTTAAGATGCTTTTTATCGGGCAATGTCCCCGCTTTTTCACAACGTAGGAGTTTTTCCTTCGCGCCATCAAAATCGTCTGTAAGTGATAGCAAACAGGCATAGTTATAGACCTCGTCAGGATTAATGGATTCAACTTTTTGGGCAAGTAGCAACGCTTCCTCGTACAGAGCAGGTTTTTCTGCATCATCTACTCTGTTGGCAAGTGTTGTCAAAGTATCTATGTGGTTATTTATTGCTTCAATCCTGTCCGGTTTAATCTCGTAAGCTCGTTTATAGTGTTCAATTGCTTGTTCAAAAATCGGTCTGGTTTGAGCGATGCTTTCAGTGTGCTCTGCAAATTCCATTAGTGCGACACCCAGATTATTCAGTGCTTCATCAAAATCGGGTTTAATCTTAATGGCCTGTTGATAACGCTTAATTGCTTTCTCAAATAGCGGCTTAGCTTCAGTAATAGAGGCTGTGCGTGTCGCCAATCCCTTTAGTGCGAGACCCCAATTATTTAGTGCATAATGATAATCGGGTTTAATTTTAATAGCTTGCTCATAGTGCCCAAATGCTTTTTCAAATAGCGGTTTGGCTTCAGAAATGGACTCAGTGCGTGTTGCCAGTGTCTTTAGCGCAATAGCCCAATTATAATGAGCTTCGTACCCATTAGATTTAACTGCTATCGCTTTTTCATAATACGAAAAGGCTTTGTTTAGCTCTTCTGATGAATAATTTTTAATATCTTCTACTTCGAATGCTTTGCTTTGATATGCCCAATAAAGGTAGTGTAATTCCTTATCAGATTTTGGCGGATTTTTCTCTAATATAGCAATAATCGCGTCATAGTTTTCATCTACCCAAAGTGATTCAATATTCACGCGATTATTGTGATTTACTGCATCACTCTCAAGCTGTGATTTTACACTGGCCATTACATCCATATCATCTTGCCATTTGCCCGGGTAATCTGTGATTTGTTCCAGTTCACCCAAAAGGTGTTGATAGGGATTATCTAAAAAGGGAGGCAGATGAATTTTAAGTTCTTTTGTGAGTTCCACTAAAAAATGGTCGGAGTTTTTACACTTAATGTATTTAGCGACGCTATATTTTGATTCAAGATGGTCTTTGACATGTTTTGGGGTATCGTCATTCAGGTCCACCCAGAATAAACGGTTTTCGGCTCGATATTCGGTTTTAATGACATCGAAAAAGCTATCTGCAAGGCCACTGTAGCCAATAAAGACACAATGGGCTTGATTAAACATTTCACGCACAAACACTCTTTGCTTTTCGGCGCTATTTTGTGTCTCAAGTGGTGTATGTAGCTGCTCAAAGCCATCACTTTGTCCATGTAAGTGCACTATACAGGGATCGGCAATCATATTGTGAAACTTTGGATCGGCACCAGTGAAGTCATAAACCGCTGGATGGAAACCCAACAAAGAACAGGCTCTGGTAAGTACATTGTCAAAATTAAAACTGAGTACCCGCTGTGCGTAGCCTTGTTGCATTAACAGTGATAGAGCAATGTGTCCCCAATTGACTTTACTGTTATCGACGTATTTTTTTATTAAAGACTTTCTGCCTTGTTTGTGGATAGCCTCCATACAGCGGCCATAATCTTTTTTAGATTTATCATCCAAATCTTCCAGGTCATATTCAAATCCCTGATCATCATTTATTTCTTGTACAAATTCCTTAGCCAGAGGGATACCCGCCGTTTTTGAGCAGCCTGCGCCAATAAAAAAGTAGAAGCGTTCATTGTTGTCTTTAGCGTGACGAAGCAGCTGTCCTAGCTTTTGGTATCCATTTTTTGACATGAAATAATTCTTTGAAAGTGATTTTAGTGACGCATATTGGTAAATCATTTAGAACTGAAATGCAAACGAAGTGGCCAATTCAAACCACGGAACTAAGATTCCCTTTTATGCGCAATAACTTGTCCAGCTAAAGCAGAACCTACATAAGTGGTAAGTTGAGAATGTAGGTTCGCTTTTAAGCGGACATCAGTTCATATTCAAACAACTTCGTCCAGCTGGTCTTTTATTGCTCCCTGCTAAAAAGACATTCACACCATCCACGGTGCTCAAGCAGAACCTACAGAAGTGGTAAAATCCGAATGTAGGCTCGACTTTAGTCGGGCGGGCTTGTTTACGACGCCGCAATAATCTTTTTGCGTTTCGAGGGTTTGATTTGGGCCCATTTGTTCATATCAAAGCGGGAGCCGTGCACAAGGAAAGACATGGCCACGTTATCCATATCGATAAGCTCGTCTTCTTTGATATTGTGGAAGTTGGAGTAACGCATTTTTGGGCGTTGAACATGACCACAATACCTAAATCATATGCACTGGACACGTCCGCGTTCCATCAAGTGGTTATCGATTGTGGTTTTAGCAGGTTGTTTGAATAGCTCTGTAAAAATCTGCTCTCACATACAGGTATCCGTTAGGCTTTCGGCAAACTTATAAACAGGGTTGTACCCGTCTCTTCAGAGCTTTCGAAGTCAATTTTACCTTTTTGTACTTCGGCCATCATTTTGGCTGCATAGGTGCCAATGCCTGTACCGTGTTTTTTGCCGGAGGTGACATATTTATCAAAAAATGAAGTCATGATGTCCTCTGGTACTGCACCAAAGTTATGGATCGCTAGAGTGTGGAATTGTTCAGTGCTATGTACTGATATTTTTATAGCAGAACCTCTCGGCGCGGCTTCTACAGCATTCTTAAATAAGTTCGAAATTAACGAGATGGTTAATAGTTCTTCGCCATCAATTTGCAATTTTTCATGTAATTCATTGTGTATTTCAAGCTTTTTACGACCATAAGAAGTGGTGAACATTGTAAGTACATCATCTACCAAGGAGTTCAGCTCGAGCGTAATCGGTTTTAATTGATATGAGCCTTCCTCGATTTTACCCAAGGTAAGCATGTTATCTACCATCTGCGCTAGCTGCGATACCGACGCTTTTATTGCGCCTGTGGATTGTTTGACTCTGCCTGGATCGCGTAAGTGTCTTTCTATAAAAACCAAGCATTGAGATATTTCATCCAGCGGCAGCTTTAAATCGTTTTTCGCGACTCGGTCAAACTCTTCTTTTAATCGCGCCATTTCCATTAGGGTGTCTACCTGATCTCGCATTTGTTTATTGGCTTCGATTACTTTGCTGTGAGTCTTAACGCGGGCCTTCACAATGGCGGGTTGAATGGGTTTTGTGATGTAGTCTACGGCACCTAATTCTAAGCCTTTAACAATGTCTTGAGTTTGGTCTAATGCGGTTAAAAAAATCACGGTAATATGTTGAGTTTTACTACTGGATTTTAAGCGTTTACACACTTCAATTCCGTCCATTTTTGGCATCATAATATCCAAAAGGACTAAATCTGGAGCCTGTTCTGAAGCGCATATTTTCAGCGCTAGTTCACCGTTAGTGGCTGCTTTTACTTTGTAGTCTGCTTTCAGCAATTCGCTGATCACTTCAATGTTATCGGGAATATCATCCACGACCAGGACTTTCAGTTTTTCTGTTTTTTCTGAATCTTGCACACCAGTTTGGGCTTTCACATAACTGGCGGTATGTTTGATGGGATTTAAGATGGCCTTTTTAATGCGTTGGGTCAGAATTTTGGCCGAAAATGGCTTTACCACATATTCTGATACCCCGTTTTTTATGGCCCTGATCACTTCATTTTGTTCAATGGTAGCGGAGGTCATAACAAAGGGCGTTTTTTTGTTTTTCGGATCTAACCGCACTTTACGCAGTAATTCCACACCATCCATTTTGGGGAGTTGTGATTCAGAAAGAATCAGTTGAATAGAGTGTTTTTGAATTATATTCAGGGCCTCTTCGCCATTTGTAGCTTGCACTACTTTTTTAAAGCCCATTTCAATCAACATGGTTACGACCGTTGAACGCAAACTGTCCATGTTGTCCACAACTAAAACACACATGCTTTTGAATTGCGTGTTGTCTGTAACAGATGGGGTTAAAGGGTTCATTTTCTTGTCTCCCTGCGCTCAGCTTAAAGCTCTAAATTTTGAAATGCTTCTGTCAGCTCTTTTACTTTTACTTCGGCATCTTCAAAGTCATAAGCAAAAATTGCCTCACTCAATGGTTTTAACTGATCATTTAAGGATGTGTTTTTGAGCAGCGCTGCTAACGCTTCAATGGTTTCTGCTGCATCAGTATCAAATTCATCCACCTGTTCGCTTAATTTTTCCAGTAATAAGACAACTTGCGTTGCATCAAAACTGGTTGATTCGCACTCGGGTTCTTGCAACGTGCTGAGTACACTCAGTATTTCAGAGAGGCTAATGGTCAACTCCCCTAAAACATTGTCTAATCCTGTCAGGCTATTCTTTGCTTTTATCTCCAGTTCCCTTGCTAATTCAAATACCTGGGTTGCTCCTATGTTACCTGCGGTGCCTTTTAATGTATGAGCCAAACGCACGGCCAGTTCCTGGTCTTGAGTTTCTATTGCCTGATTAAAGTCATTAACAAAGCATTCATTTGAACTATTAAAACGACGTAATAATTTTAGATACAGAGGTTTGTTATTCTGTGTAGTAGCCAGACCCGCTTTGATGTCAATGCCATTTAGCTCTGGGATGTGGACATCTTCATTTGTTTGCGTCTTTTCTATCGATTTCGGATGTATCGGGTTGGCTGGAGTTATCCACTTCGCCATAGTGATAAACATGTCGTTTACTGATATGGGTTTGGCGATATGGTCGTTCATACCTACATCCAATACTTTTTCCCGGTCTCCTGCCATGGCATTGGCTGTCATGGCAAGTATCGGGAGCGACTGGAATTCGGGTTGTTGCCTGATGGCCTTGGTGGCACTGTAGCCGTCCATCACTGGCATCTGACAGTCCATCAATATCCCGTCAAAGGCTTTGCCTTCACGGTGATAAGTCGTAAGCGTATCAATCGCCTCTTGACCATTCTCAGCTAAGGTCACTTTAATATTGTTCAGCGTGAGTAATTCGGTGGCGAGCTCCTGATTCATCTGGTTATCTTCCACCAATAAAATATCAGCGCCAGCTAGATTGTTGACGGCGTCTTCAGCGCGTTTGTCCGATTTGTCTTCATTGCGGTGATTTACCACATCCTTGCCCATCGCCATCAATATCCCATCTAGCATGTGGGAAGGGGTGACAGGTTTGGTTAAAAAGCCTTTTATTTCAACGCCTTCAGAGGCACCGGCTGCCTCTTCCCTACCGTAAGCCGTCACCATAATAATGGTAGGGGGGTGTGCCGTAGAGTCATTTTCCTGAATCTCTTGTGCAGTGCGTACACCGTCTTTTCCCGGCATTTTCCAGTCCATCAACACCAGTTGGAATGGGTCGCTATTGTCAGCTTCGTTCACCATGGCAATAGCTTCATCACCACTGGCGGCCTGATCAACGCGAAAGCCAAATTGTGCAATCATTTGCGATAAGATCTCTCGCGCTGTGCTGTTGTCGTCGACCACCAAAATTCGAAGAACTCCAAGATCACTGACGGCAGGACGACGTTTCGATACTTCTCCCGATTGCACCTCAGTTGTGATGGTGAAGGAAAAGGTACTTCCAATGTCTTTTTCGCTCTCTACCCAAATTTCACCCTGCATCATTTCAGTCAGTTTGCGGGAAATGGTGAGACCCAATCCGGTGCCGCCATATTTACGCGTGGTTGAACTGTCTGCCTGAGAAAATGATTGAAACAGTTTGGCTTGTTGTTCCGGCGTCATGCCAATCCCGGTGTCTTGCACATCAAATTGCAAAGTCACCTTGTCGGATTCAACTCCTTTACTTGTGACTCTGATAATGACTTCACCACCTGATTCCGTAAATTTAACTGCGTTGTTACCCAGGTTTATCAGTATTTGGCCCAATCGAAGCGGATCGCCAATTAACGCCATCGGGGCTTGAGGGTCGATATCGTAGTGCAACTCAATACCTTTTTCTTCCGCCTTTAAACCCACCAGATTGGCCAGGTTATCCATCACATCCTCGAGTCGGAAGGGAATAAATTCAATGTCTAATTTGCCGGCTTCGATTTTGGAAAAGTCCAGAATATCGTTAATAATACCGAGTAAAGATTCTGCGCTTCTGTGTACTTTTTCAATGTAATTCTTCTGTTTCTTGGTGAGGTCTGTCTGAAGTGCCAAGTGGCTCATGCCAATAATGGCATTCATGGGAGTGCGAATTTCATGACTCATATTGGCCAGAAAATCTGACTTTGCCTGATTTGCTGCTTCGGCTGCGCGCTCAGATTTAATTAAATCATTTTCTATATGTCGTTGCCGTGTTACATCCCGTATTCCAGCAATGACAAAGAGCTGCTCATCCACGTGAATCGGACTCAGATTGATTTCTACCCACAACCGTTGGCCGGATTTTGTAACTGCTTCAATATCTCTGCGCTGAGACATGTCCATGCGTTTCGGGCTGTGCATAAAGCTGCTTATGTGATGCTGATGTCCTTGGTGATAGTCTTGTGGAATAAACAGCTCAACCGGCTGATTTAAAACTTCTTTGTAGCTGTATCCAAATACCCGGCATGTGGCTTCGTTGAGCTCAACAATAATGCCTTTATCATTGACCACCAAGATGGGGTCTGGAGTGGCTTCCAGAAGTTTATTAGAACGTTCTTGCGCATCCTTCAACAACTGCTCCGTCTGTTTTAAGGAAGTGACATCCGCTGCGCATCCAATAAATCTCAGAGCTTTACCTTGTTTGTCACGTTTTATTACCCTGCCTCTATCTTCTACCCAGTACTCCTTGCCTAAAGGTGAGATGATACGGTGGGTGCTTCTATAAGGGGTGTCTTCTTTCAGACTACTGATAATTTTTTCATGCACCCTTAGTTTATCGTCATCATGCACTGCCTCGGCAAACTCTGACATTTTGATAAGGAGACTAGCATCTCGGTTTTCTTGGAAGCTTAACCAGTTTTGGTTTAATTGGATTTGGTCAGTGCTGAGATCCCAATCCCAAATAATATCGCCTGATACATCTACGGCATAATCATAACGCTCTTCAGAATCTTTTAGTGCTTGTTCCGCTTCTTGACGTTTTTGCGTCATCAGATTAATTGATTGGGCAAGCATATCCTGTTCGCAACGACTTTTTACTTGTTTGGAAAAGTCGCCTTTTGCAATTGCACCGCAGACATCTGCAATACTGCTAAAGGCATTAGAGACTTGCTGGTGGGCTTGCATTAACTCGCGAAATTCAGAAATGATCAACTTACCATCTGGTTGTGCATCATGGTGTTTGCCCAATGCTAAGGCTTTTGCTGATTCCACGACTCGGGTAATTTGGGAGACTAAACGTGATGAAAATGATGCAATTAAAAATACGATAGCCAGTACACCAAAGAAAGCAAGCAGCATACTGTTACGAATATTATTGATGGGGTTGCTGAGCACCGTTTCATGTGAAACGCTGATGATTATTTTCCAACTACCGGTGGGAATGCGAGATTTGATGTAAAAGTGTGGTTGCTCAGTCTGTGGATCAACATCATCAATGATTTGCAATTCTTCGGTAAGCTTGGATTTGATGGCAGCATAGTCAGTATCGTTTATCGATTTGGTTTTGATATCGGTGCTTTCAAGAGTAGATGCGATAACATTGTCTTGGCGACTCAGAAGGATTATTTCGACATTTTTTTCTTCGGCTATTTCCGCGATCAGACTCTCCAAGCTGTCGAGTGATCTGTCTACGCCTGCAATGCCTTTAAATTGATTATCGATGACAATTGGCCAGGTATATTCGACAATTAGTTTACCCTGATATGTGTAGGGCTCTGTGATCATAAATTGTGGTGTTTGAGTGGCCAGATATTGCTTTTTTTGACCTCCATAATAGAGGCTTGACTCCATGTCTTTCAGTGGCTCCAGTAACAATTGCTGATCGTCTTCAATACTGCGATACCAATAAGGTAAAAACCGGCCATCTTGGTCAATACTGCTCGGAACAACCGATGGCATTAAATCCTTGCCATCTGCGTTTGGCTCGTAGCCAAAATAGACACCGGTAAACGTTGGATTTTCCTGTAATATGCGACGCGCCAGATCGACTGATTTTAGGCGATAACCAAACATTATCTCTTCCTGAGTCAGGGCCATCATCTTTGCTGCTAACACGGCTTCTTGATTTTCCTTCTCAATCTTTTCACCCAATTTTTTCGCTAGCAGCTGTAAATGACGTTTCGATTCAGACAAGGAATGGTGATAATTCACCCAGCCATTGTATGCTACCATCGCAACAACAATGGTCACCAATGGCATTACGAGCAATACAAACATCCGGCCTGAAAATGAACGAGGATTGAGAAACTTATACAAACTCATTGTCATTAATCTCCTTGTTCAGCCATATCGGAATATTGTTGTTGAATTTTACGGATTCTGGGCAGGCACTGGATAAAGAGCGGTACTAAATGGGGATCAAAGTGCTCGCCAGCTTCTTCTTCCAGTAGTTGGATAACTTTTTCTTCTGGCCAAGCTTTTTTGTAGGGTCTTTCGCTAGTTAGCGCGTCGAAGACATCCGCAATGGCGACAATACGCGCTGATAGCGGAATATCATAACCCTCTAAACCATTGGGATAACCTTTTCCATTCCATTTCTCATGGTGGAAGAGGGCCACTTCTCTTGCTAATTGCAGCAGTGGTGAAGGGTGATCACCAATAATCTCTCCGCCATATTCGGCATGTTTTTGCATAACAAGCCATTCTTGCTCATCTAGCTTTCCCGGTTTTAGCAGGATGCGATCAGGGATACCGATTTTACCGATATCATGCATTGGTGCTGCGTTGTATAGTAATTCACACCAGTCTTCTGGTTCACCTATCTCTTCTGCCAAAAAGCGACTAAACCAACTCATGCGAATAACATGCATACCGGTTTCATTGTCTTTGAATTCCGCAGCTCTACCCAAGCGACGAATTATCTCTACACGGGTGTCGTGCAGCTCTTTGGTACGTTGTATCACTAATTGTTCAAGATGGCGTGATTGATCGTATAAAGCTAGTTGGGTTCTAACCCGAGCCAATACCAGAGGCGGACTAACCGGCTTGGTTATGTAGTCCACGGCACCTAAGAGAAAGCCTTTTTTTTCGTCTTCCACTTCTGATTTGGCGGTGACGAAAATCACTGGAATTTTGGCGGCGTATGGGTCAGATTTCAAGCGTTCACAAACCTCGTAACCATCCATTTCAGGCATCATTACATCTAGCAGAATTAAATCTGGGGGCTTATTCCCCATAGCAATTTTTAAGGCGAGGCGACCGTTTAAAGCGGCTTGTACTTTATAGTCTTGGCTCAGGATGCCAGTGAGGACATCAATGTTTTCAGGCGTATCATCTACCACCAATATGCTGGCCTTATTACTGCTGACCATCTTGAGCTCCCCCTATAATTGTTTCAATCTCAGATAAAAGTAACTGGCTTTCGATAGGCTTTTTTACAAAAGCAAGAATTCCTAGTTCTTTTAGTGATTCGATTTGATTTGGATCTGTTTCTCCTGAAACGATAATCACTGGGAGCGCAGTTAATTTAGGATCATTTCGAATTTCGCGTAATGTTTGGAAGCCATCCATGCCTGGCATGACGAGATCAAGAATAACTAAATCGGGTTTACTTTTTTGCAGTTGCTTCAATGCAATTTGGCCGTTAATTGCGGCTTTGCATTTACAGTTATTGGGTAACAGGCCCTTTATCAGTTCGATGTTTGCTGGTTCATCATCAACTATCAATACCACCTTGTTCACATATTTCTCCCATGTAATTCCCTTGCAATTCTCTTTCTGTCCAATCAAGTGGGTACATCAAGTTGAATCCGCGTGTTTTAATTAATGTAGACAAAGTTCTTGGAAAATCACGCTTATCGCGCATTAACATGTTCAATAAATTGGGTAAGTGGGATGTGATGTGGATTACATCAACCATTTCGCGTTGAAGGGTAAATACTTACACGGAAGAATCGTTATTAAGGAGCTTTAAGATGACGAACCCAGAGTGGTCGGGTTCGTCTTTTCAGTAGTTACGAAGCTGCAATAATTTTCTTGCGCTTCGAAGGTTTGATTTGGGCCCATTTGTTCATATCAAAGCGGGAGCCGTGCACAAGGAAAGACATGGCCACGTTATCCATATCGATAAGTTCGTCTTCTTTAATGTTGTGGAAGTTGGAGTAACGCATTTTGTCGGCGTTGAACATCACTACAATGCCGGAACCAAACACTTCCAGTTTGTCATCTGGGGTAATAAAAGCGGCGGTATCTTCACCCACTCCGATGCCGCGTTTGCTGTAACCTGAGGCCATAAAGGCACAAATACGTGGGATGCGGCCGCGCTCCATAAAGTGGGTATCGACCGTGGTACTGGCGGTGATGCCAAAACCCGGTTCAAAGAATACTGCGCCTTTTTGGAAGTCTTTGCCGTCGCCTTCATAAATCAGCGGGTCGCTCATTACCATGGCGCCAGCGCTTGTACCGGCTAAATGCAGGCCCGATAAGAAGTGACGGTTTTTGATGATCTTTAATAATTCTGTATGTAAGAACACATGGGCCAGTTTTACCTGGTCGCCACCAGTAAAGAAGATCAGATCGGCCTCTTTGGCGATTTCCAGAAAACGCTCGTTTTCGGTATCGCGGCGTTCTTTAATATCCAGAATTTCGATTTTTTCTACACCCAGGCGACGAAAGGTGTCTTTGTATTCATCGCCCAGCTCGTAGCCATACATGGAGGCGGTAGGTACCACAGCCACATAACGGGCTTTGGTTTTGTCTACCAGGTTTCGGAGCACGCCACTGTTGCTGTTTCTATCTTCTGCGCCTCCGATTAGGGTTAAAGTACCTTTGTTATTATGCATTACGTTAAACACCAATTTTTCTACCTATACTGCTAAGGATCTGGCGGTCCTTAAAGGGTTGCCGGTTGTAAGATGATTTTTTTGCCAAAGTGGGCTTTGATTTCGTGTAGTACCAGGGAAAAGAATTCATCCTCGAATTCTACTTGCATGGTTTCAGGCTCAGCATCGCCGCGGCGAATTTCTACATCGTTGCCTTTACGGATCATCACTATGGCGCCGGGTTCCATATCTTCTGCCAGAATCATTTCTGTCTCGTTGGGATCTTCGAGCACCAATAAATCCGAGCTATTGTAATACATTCCTTCCGTTTCGTAGACCGCTAATGGCATTTCAGCCATCAACATTTCTACTCTGGGATTTCTCAGCACGTTGCGCATATTGGCGTTGTAATCAGGATTTACTGGAAACTCGTGCTTTTTCAGGAACATACCGTCAGTACAGACGCCTGCCGGGTAACGACAGATATCGTGGTGCATGATGTAATCGATAATGCGCTTCATGCCTGGTTTGCTGAGTTTATTGAAGGT
Source organism: Planctobacterium sp. AWM4_229 (assembly GCF_056160305.1). Lineage (NCBI taxonomy): Bacteria > Pseudomonadati > Pseudomonadota > Gammaproteobacteria > Alteromonadales > Alteromonadaceae > Planctobacterium > Planctobacterium sp. AWM4_229. The sequence continues at coordinate 66,981 of NZ_JBSWWX010000008.1, forward strand.
CAGGATAGGAATGCGGGCATCCAGGCTTTCATCAAAGAAGGTTTCGATGATGCGGGTGGGTACATCGATGGAACGTCCATAGGCGGGTTTTAAGTGCATATAAATGCCCGGTGCCGCGTTGATCTCGATGATACCGAAGTTGGCGCGTTTTTGGCCTTTTACTGGTTTCCAGTCGTTAGCGATATCATCGGTGATCACATCCAGGGCGAAAACCGTCAGTTTAAAATGTTGTGCTATAGCACGACTCATGGCGATGATTTCGGGGTGTACGATATCTGTTACATCTTCGCTCACTCCGCCCAACGACAGGTTGGCCACTTTGCGCAGATGGACTTTTTCGCCGCGCTCTAATACTGAGTCACGGGTCAAGCCCGCATCACTTAACGTATTATCCATCACATCATCTGTCAGGATTTTACCTAGTGGTGAGGTGGCTGTATCGGCGCGAATTTCTTTGCCGTTTTCGATATTAATTAGCTCCATGATGGTGGACTCACCATCGCCAATTACATAGGCCGCTTCTCGTTTTAAGGCTGCCACAAACTCGCCATCTACACATAAAATACGATGGTCGTTACCGGTAACGAAGGTTTCCACAATAATAGACTGCGGTTCGCCTTCTGGCACTGCGGCTACGGCATTAATAAAGGCTTTGCGCAGCTGATCTTCGTTTTCAATATTGGCCGTAACACCAATACCCTTGTGTCCCACTACCGGTTTGCACACCACCGGGTAGCCGATATCTTCGGCAACTTCAATAGCTTCTTCTAGTTCATATACCACTTCGCCTTCGGGTACCGGGAAGCCATATTCCGCCAGAAAGGCTTTGCAATCGTCTTTGCGACAGGTGAAGTCAGAGTCGACGTGGCTATCCACATCAAAGGTTGTGGCGATACCGCGGATCATGCTTTTGCCATAGCCGTATTGAAACAGGCCTTCGTCCCATAAATAGGTGACGGGTACGTGTTTTTTGGCGGCAGCTTTAAGCAGGCTATAGGAAGTAGGGCCGCCAAATACCGAACGATTGAAGGACTCCTGCAATTCCGCAAACTGGGCATCGTAATCAAATTCGTTGTTGTCTGGATCGCAGATGTATTCAAACCAATCCCAGACAAAATAAACCACTTTCCAGGACGTGGTTTTGTGGATCACCTGAAAGGCGATACGGGCACCGTGTTCTTTTTCCTGTACTTCCCATTTTTCCATGTGCAGGTTGAGATCCAGGCGGTTAACCACAGACACCGTATGGCCAAACAGTTGTGCGTAGTTTTCACACTCTACCTTGGCCAGTTCTGGTAAACGCTCTGCCACCGCCGAATGGATGTCGTTCAACGGCGCAGGTTTGGGGTGACCAGTAAAGGCAAAATCAAACGCCAACGCTTCGCAGGACAAATCCGGGTTGGGCCCAACATAGTGACGTAAATTAAATACATCAAATGCGTCTGAGTCTTTCGCATTTGTTCGAGAAGTTTGTTCTGCCACGAAGTCAGTCATGAGGTTGTCCTATAGCGTATTAGCTGAGTATTGGATTGCGCAAATTTGAACCCTGTCTGGTTCAAGCTATCAAATGTCTTTAAGCATAGCAATAAAGGAAAAATTACCAATTTTTATCCCGTAAATAGCCATTCATAAGCTGTGAAATCTTATGCGTAAATCATTGCAATTCAGTGATATGAGAGCGATTGCAGAAAAATTGTTGAATAACTATGCAATCGAAATAATTTAGCCATAAAAAGCCCCTAGTCTGGTGGCAATCGTTTTTTCCTGAACTAGGCTAAAAAAGGAGTAGCGCACATTGTCTTACACAGAGGGTTTCATGAGCATCGAGCAGGACTTTAAGCTTTTTTCGGGTAATTCCTTTTCGGAGTTATTCGCCAATGACATTCAGGACGGAAAATACGGCTATTATGTGTCTTATCCCAGTACCGCGGGTTGGAGTCATTTTCCCAATGATCAGAAGTACCTGATCCAGGATGGCAACTCTGAAGAGAGCAAAGTCCCCTACAATAAAACGGCCCAGATGGAACCCTGGCGGGTATTGTCGGTGATGGGGGATGGCATTCCCGCTATCTTGATGGAAAAGCCCTCCGATCCCCTTTTGACTTACTGGCGGGAGCATTTTGGTTTTAAGTACGACAATCTGGATGTTTATCCTCACCAAAACATATTTAATGAACTGAACGAGTCAGATAAATATGACAAGATCCTGTCGTTGTTTCCCTTTGATCATCTCAAAAAAGAAAAGCACGCTATCGACCCCGATGAACACTATCGATTATTGAGCAAAGTAACACTGGCTGAGATGGGAGTGCATTATCCCAAATTTACTCACTACGATTTAACCCAGGTGGATATCAGTCAGGTGAAAGTGCCCGATGAATATCCGTTTTTGGTGAAGGTGTCTCATGGCCTGGCGGGTGAAGGCACTTATATCATTCGCAACCAGGAAGACCTGGATTTTTGCTCAATCGATATCCGTCAGTACATTAAAGCGGGTCTGGTGCGCACGGTATTGGTATCGGAATTTGTACTCAACGAAGTGGGTAACTACTGTGTCCAGTTTTATGTGGATCGAGAGGGCAAAGCCACACTATTAGGTGCAACTAATCAGATGGTCACCGAAGACGGTGAAATGATCGGTGGTGTGATCCGTTATAGCGATACGATGGATAAGTTTCAGCACAAAATAGCTGTACTCAGTCGATTCCTGCATAAACACGGTTATTTTGGTGTAGTGGGCGTAGACGTATTGGAAAATGCCGAAGGCGAAATGTTTGTGATTGATGCCAACATACGCATTAATGGCTCAACGCCTTTATGCGTTTTGCGCCGCAATCTTCAGCAGGAAAAGAAAGAGTACGCTAAGTTTTCCACCGGCTATTCGGTGGATTGCAGTCTGGATGAGGCCATGGTGCGTTTACATCGGGATCTGGAGCACAAAGACTTTGTGATTGTGTCTGCCAATGAGTATATCGAAGATAAAAAATTGAAGACGCATATCTACGGCATTATCGCTGGTGAGACCCTCGATCAGATGTTTGCCATTGAAAATCGGTTGAGAATGTTGGGGGTACACGGGTAGTATCGGAGCTCAATGCAATGCGAAGCGAAACTATTCCAACCCAACAGGAACGATAATGATAAGAAAACTCACATTGGCGCTTAGCGCGATCTTTGCGGTTCATGCCACGGCAGACATCGCCATTCAGGCGGAAAAATTAGAGCCAAAAACGGTTGAATGGCGTCGTCATTTCCATCAAAACCCGGAGTTATCCAACCGCGAGTTTGAAACAGCAAAGTATATTGCTAGCTATATGCGAGAACTGGGCTTTGAGGTACAAACTGGTGTAGCAATTACTGGTGTTGTCGCTGTGTTAGATAGCGGCAAACCCGGTCCGGTTGTGGGGCTTCGAGCCGATATGGATGCCCTGCCAGTGCAGGAAGTTAACGATTTATCCTGGAAGTCCACCGCCCGTGGCGAGTACAACGGCAACGACGTCCCCGTGAGTCATGCTTGTGGCCACGATACCCACATGGCCATGTTGATGGGTGCAGCAACATTATTGGCGCAAAACAAAGATAAATTAAAAGGCAAAGTGAAGTTTATCTTTCAGCCTGCTGAAGAAGGTGCCCCTGCCGGTGAGCGCGGTGGCGCAGAAGTGATGGTAGAAGAGGGTGTGCTAAAAAATCCTGATGTGGATGTGATTTTTGGTTTGCACATCTGGGCTGGCCTGGAAGTGGATACCGTGGCGTATCGCGCTGGAGGCATCATGGCCGCGGTGGACCCCTTCAAAGTGGTGGTTAAAGGTAAACAGGCACACGGTGCTTACCCCTGGATGAGTGTTGACCCCGTGGTGACTTCAGCTCAAATTATTATGGGCCTGCAAACTATTGTCAGCCGCGAACTAGAGCTGGTTGAAGATGGCGCAGTGGTCACTGTAGGTAAAATCCAGGGCGGAGTTCGCTCTAATATCATTCCCAACGAAGTGGAAATGGTGGGTACCATTCGCACTTTAAACGATGCAGCTCGAGAGCATATTTATGAGTCGTTACCGCGCAAGGTAAAAGCCATTGCCGAAAGCATGGGGGCGACAGCTGAGGTGACCTTGCCACTGGATTACAATTATCCGGTGACTTACAACGATCCTGAATTGATGGGCGAGATGCTGGACACGCTAGTGCGTACTGCAGGTAAAGATAATGTGATCAGCCGCAAACCCACTACAGGCGCGGAAGATTTCTCCTTCTTCCAGAAAGAAATTCCTGGTCTGTATCTATTCCTGGGGGGCAAACCCAAAGACGTACCAGACAGCGAAGCCCCAGCTCACCATACACCAGAGTTTTACGTGGATGATGAAGGTATGAATCTAGGGGTTAAATTACTGACGAACCTCACCATGGATTATATGAACAAGCATTAATCCACAAAGCTATTAATCGCTTTTACAAGGCAGCCAATCGGCTGCCCTATTCTTTTGAGAGTGACTATCAGTTCAAATTGTAAACAAATTTTTGTAACCATTGATGTCTGAGAGCGGCGAAATATTCCCGATTGATTAAGCTTGGGGAATGTCTTCCTTTGGAAATGGTTATGAATAAGCTACAAAAAACCTCTGTTTTTGGTTTTGTACTCTTAGTTGTCACTGCGCTGGGTGTGACCAGTTGCGGCGGCGGCTCTTCCACCACAACCAGCAATACGCCCGGTACTCCTTCAACGCCTACCACACCTACTACTCCTGGCGCCCCAACACCACCAGAGCCTGGCATAGCGGCCAGCGAATTTGCAGACTTGATTCAGGATATGGATTTAAATGCCATTCTGGATACGGCGTGGCCGATACTGTCACTGCGAGATCCGGAAAGTGTTTTAGGCTTAGGCCTAGCTGAAGCGTACCAACTAGATACGTTGTCGCTGACGCCTATCGACTTTCCTTATCAGGTGACTACCATTGCCATGTGGCAGGCACTTTTTGAGCGATTACAGGTAATCGACAGAGATAGTTTAGATACGGCACAGCAAGTTAATTACGATAGCCTTTTTTGGCTTGCTCAGCGCAATGCTGAAATGCGGGATTTTATCTATTTTGATTATCAGGCCACTTATTTTCTCACGGGCGTTCCCAGCGGTACGCAATTGTTTTTTTCTGATCTGCATCCCTTGCAAACAGAATCCGATGTGCAAGATTATTTAACGCGACTGACTTTCGTAGATGAAAAGTTCACCCAACTTATTACTAACTTACAGGAAATGGAGGCCTTCGGTGTTGTTGAGCCGCTATTTACATTAGATGTTTCAATTAATGTGCACGGCAATGCCGTCAGTAATATTGATGGGTCGGCGTATTTCGCCAACTTCAGCAGTAAACTGGATGACATCAGCAGTTTAACCAACACTCAAAAAGAGAGCTTTCGCGATACCGCCAGAGCCACCATCAGAGATGAGATTGTGCCAGCCTACAACCAGCTTGTGAGTTTTCTGCAAGCACAACGCAATCGCGCACCCCAGCAGATTGGTGTAGGGCAATTTCCCGGCGGTGATGCTTATTATCAGCAACGCTTGCGTTATCACACCACTACTGATTTAACTGCACTGGAAATTCACGAACTGGGACTGCAGGAGATAGAGAGAATTCACAGCGAATTGCGGCAGCGATTTGATGAGCTGGGCTATCCGGCTACCGAATCGCTACAGCAGCTCTTTTCGCGCGTAGCACAAGATGGCGGTTTTATTGCACCTTCTCAGATCATCAATACCTATGAACAGCTAATTGCCGACGCAGAGACCAGGATGGTGCCGCTATTCAATCGTTTTCCGGTACAACAAGTGAGAGTGGTGGGCGGACCAACGGGTGGTTTTTACGTCAGAGGGTCGTTGGATGGTTCTCGCGATGGGGCGTTTTTTGCTCAGAATGTCAATTCAGAAGCGTATTTTATTATGCCCACCCTGGCCTATCACGAGGCGATGCCTGGTCATCACATGCAAATTGCGCTTGCCCAGGAAACAGCTTTGCCAGATTTTCGTCGTAACTTTCCGGCTACCGGTTATATCGAAGGCTGGGGGTTGTATGCAGAGCGTCTGGCGGGGGATTACAACTGGTATGCCAATGATATCTATGGCGATATCGGCCGGCTTAATTTTGAAGCGTTGAGAGCGGCGCGACTGGTTGTAGATACCGGCATTCACGCATTTGGCTGGAGTCAAACAAGGGCGGTAGCCTGGTTTGAAGAAAACGTCGGAGTAAGTAACAACAGTGCTTTGGGTAACATTGCCCGGTATAGCATCTATACCGGGCAGGCCACGGCCTATATGACTGGCATGTTAAAGATAGTAGAACTGCGCGAGCGCATGCGAGAGGCGCAGGGCGACAGTTTTGATATCAGGGCCTTTCATGACTTGGTACTGGATAATGGTGCCTTGCCGCTGACTGTCCTGGAGGCACAAGTGGACCGAACCATTGCCAATGATTGAAGCGTAGTGACTTTTTCTTAATCAATTACAAACAAAGCTCAACAGGTTCTGACAGATCAGAGCTTTGTTGCGGCTGCTTGTCAGGTATACTGCCGTTAATCAGTAGCTACAACGACAATTAAACTATGCCAGAAATCCAATTACTGCTCGACAATAATGTTAAATGGGCAGAACAGATTGATGAAGAAAAACCCGATTTTTTCGATAAGTTGTCGAAACAGCAAAAACCCAAGTACCTCTGGATTGGTTGTGCTGACAGTCGCGTACCTGCAAATGAAATTGTGGGGCTGCTACCGGGTGAACTCTTTGTGCACCGCAATGTAGCTAACATGGTGGTCCACACCGATCTGAATTGTTTATCGGTTTTACAATTTGCAGTTGATGTCCTGAAAGTAAAACACATCATTGTTTGCGGCCATTATGGTTGTGGAGGCATAACAGCGGCTTTAAAAGGCGAACCGCTGGGACTGATAGACAATTGGCTTGGCCATATTCAGGATGTTGCGGTGAAGTATGCCGATGAACTTGAAGGCCTGGAAGGCGAAGCGAAAGATGATCGCATGTGTGAGCTCAATGTACGCGAGCAAGCCCTGAATGTACTGCGCACTTCTGTAGTTAAATCGGCCAAATCTGCCGGACAGGATATTCAAGTACACAGCTTTATCTACAGTATTAAAAACGGACGTCTGAAAAAACTTGGACAGGATATGACCTTACCCGCCTGAGGTTAGCTGATGTAGTTGCAGGTTTGGTTTGCTGTGCAGCAAACCACTTTTACCGGCCGATAAAGACAAGCTTTTTGCAAGTCCCGCTGCATACAATCGCCGGTAAAAGGGCAGGGTTTCTTCATAGTAAGGTAATAATTCGGCAAACGAGCTGGCGCCATCTACTTTGGTTTGCAGTGCATTAACGAAATCATGCAGCCATGTCAGCGCATGATTGCTCAGGTTTTCTCGTGTTTTGAGTGCTACTTGCCAAGTGAGATCCTCTTGTAGTGCGCAAACGGCGATACATTCCACATCCCTAATTTGGCATTTTTCTTCAGGTATTAAACTGAGCCTTAATTGCCCTTTCCATAAGTACAAGAAATATTCGTTCCCTGTTACGGGTTTGAAAGCAAACTCGGCGCTTAGCACCAGCATAGATAAGGCATAATCGCTGATAATTTCGACATTGGATTTTGAATTAAGCTCGATAGCAGGAAACCAAAGCGTGCTCAATAAATGACCGCCTTTTCCCTGAGGATTTGCAATTTTTGCCACAATAACTACCCCAAATCGCTTGCCAATAGCACCTTAAAAAATCGCCAGGTGCCATTTTCTAATTTTACGCCAAATAATCAAAAATAATTGTAAATCAAATGTTTAACCTGACCACAAGGTCAATCGGATCGTATAAAAATACAACAGTTTTTTAAAAATTTTGTTAAAAAACTTTGATCCAAAAATAGTTTTCACTCATAATTCATTCAACTGGTCGGATGTCAGATGAGTGAATATTATGAGTATACGTACAACCTTTAAGAAAGTTTTACCCCCAATTTCTGTTACAGAGCAGGAAGCGCTGGATGCTGGCGATGTTTGGCTGGAAGCTTCAGTGTATCGCGGTGTACCTGATATGGCGGCATTGAGAAATGTGCCAAAAGCAACATTAAGTGCAGATGAGCAAGCCTTTATCGATGGCCCGCTGCGCGAACTAATTGAAATGGTAGATGACTACCGTCTGCAAGAAGACGGTGTGCATGTACCACAAGAAATTCTGGATTTCTTAGGCAAGAACAAATTCTTCGCTTTGATTATTCCAAAAGCATACGGTGGTCTGGAGTTCAGCCCCTACGCAAATTCGACTATCGTATCAAAAATTGCTTCTCGTAGCTGTGCGGTAGCGGTAACCGTTATGGTACCTAACTCACTGGGTCCGGGTGAGCTGTTAATGCACTATGGTACTAAAGCACAGCAAGAGCAGTGGTTGCCGAAATTGGCTGTTGGTCAAGACATGCCTTGTTTTGCTTTAACAGGTCCAGACGCTGGCTCTGATGCGGGTGCTATCCCTGATGTAGGTGTGGTGACCAAAGGTACATGGGAAGGCAAAGAAGTTTTAGGTCTTTCCGTAACTTGGGACAAGCGTTATATCACCCTTGCACCGATTGCTACTGTATTGGGTTTGGCGTTTAAGTGTTTAGATCCAGATGGTTTGTTGGGTGACAAAGTAGAGCTGGGTATTACCTGTGCCTTGATCCCTAAATCTCACCCTGGCGTGCAGTTGGGTAACCGTCATGACCCAATGGGCATGCGTTTTTACAACGGTACCACGCGTGGTAAGGATGTGTTTATTCCGATGGATTTCATCATCGGTGGACAAAAGAACATCGGACGTGGCTGGCAGATGCTGGTGAGCTGTTTAGGGGCCGGTCGTGGTATATCCCTACCCGCTCTGGGAACCTCTTCAGCGCAGTCGGCGTTCAAGGCGGCTACTGAGTACTCTTTCGTACGTGAACAGTTCGGTGTGCCAATCGGTCGCTTCGAAGGTATTCAGGAAAAATTAGCAGATATGGCAGGTAAAACCTATTTGCTAGAAGCGATGCGTCAGTTGACCACAGAAGGTCTAGGATTAGGTCTGAAGCCTTCAGTTGTGACGGCTATGGCTAAATACCACATGACTGAACTCGGCCGTGAAGTTTTGCAACACGGTATGGACATCACTGCGGGTAAAGCTATCCAGCAAGGTCCGCAAAATACTATGGCAAATGGTTACAAAGCCCAGCCTATTGCTATCACGGTAGAAGGTGCCAACATCCTGACTCGTAGCTTGATGATTTTTGGACAAGGTACGATGCGTTGCCACCCTTATATGAAAGAGTTGGTTGAACAGATTCACAGCAATGAAAAAGGTGCTGATGCCAAGTTCAATTCTCTGTTGCGCAAGACTATTGGCTTCAGTGTTGCTAACGCTTTCCGCAGCTTAGGTAAGAGTTATTTACCTTTCACGCGCGGTAGTTCCAGTAAACTACCTGAGGTTAGAAAGTACGAGAAGCGCCTGAACAAAGTTGCCTCTAATCTGGCTACTATGGCGGACTTGGCACTGTTGGTGTTGGGTGGTGACCTGAAGAAAGCTGAAATGTTATCTGCCCGTTTAGGTGACATGATGAGCTACGGTTACATGTCGATGGCGGCAATCCGCTTTTACGAGCAAAAGGTGAGTGAAACCAATCGCGTTGATGCTAAGCCTTATTTTGAGTACGGTATTCAGTGGGCGTTACAGCAAGCTGAGCAAGCACAGAAAGCCTTTGTGGCGAACTTCCCGAACACTGCTGTTCGTGGATTGATGCGCTTGCTAACCGCAACTTACAGCAATAGCACTCACGCTATTTCTGATGACCTGGTGCGTGAATTATCAGAAGTGAGTTTGCAGAACAATGCGTTCCGCAAAGAGATCACTCATCTGGTAGAAACCAAGCCAGGCGATGGCTACGACATCAACTATCAGGCATTTGTAGCGAAACACGCAGTAATGCCTATGTTGCGCAAAATCCAGAAAGCGTTGCGTGCACAGCCTGTTGCACCTGCAACTGACTTCGCCGGGATCGTAACCGAAATGCAGAAGCGCGGTGTATTGAACCAGACTGAAGCAGACGCAGTATTAGATTATGATGCTAAGCGTCGTGTAGCAGTTCGAGTAGATGAATATGATTTTGATTTGAATCTACTGACTGATGAAGTTCCTGCTGAAGTTGAGCACAAACCTGCTGCTTAATCGAAGCAAAGAAACTTGAAAAGGCGACATTGTGTCGCCTTTTTTGTTTCCGCAAGTTATTGCTAATGGGTAGTAGAGGTATTGATTTTATGTTGGATAAAAGTGCGCTCCAATACAGCAAAAGCGCTAACACTAGTGAGGAAGAAATCGCGCGATTTGATGCGCTCGCTGAGGCCTGGTGGGATCCCAACGGTCAATATCGACGTGTATTGGAGTTTAATGCCTGTCGCTGGCACGTCATAGAGCAGCAAATCCGGCAGCACTTTAAGGAAAAAGCCTTGTCTGAATTAAGTGCCCTGGACGTTGGTTGTGGTGGTGGTCTTTTATGTGAGCCGCTAGCGCAATTGGGCGTTACGGTTACTGGAATTGATGCCAGTGAAATGAGTATTAAGGTGGCTCAGCGTCACGCTAAATCGTATGGTTTGAGCATTAACTATCGACACTGTTTGTCTGAGGTGTTAGTGGATGAGTCACGCCAGTTTGATATCGTAATGAATACCGAAGTGATAGAACATGTCCCGGATCAAGCACAGTTAATCGCGGAATGTTGTGCATTGTTAAAGCCCGGTGGATTACTGGTGCTAGCAACACTGAATCGCACCTTTAAGTCGTTTTTGTTTGGCATCATTGGTGCGGAGTATGTTCTGCGCTTGCTTCCTGTGGGCACTCACAGCTGGAAAGCGTTTGTAAAACCCGCAGAGCTACAGGGTATGATCACCGAAAATGGACTGAGTACAGGTGCGATTTCAGGAATGAGTTTCAATCCTTTCACTAATAGTTGGCGCACCAGTAGAGACACTTCGGTTAATTATCTTCTATTTGCTACTAAATAACGGGAACATCGGTAAAATTTGCTGCGTATTTAGCGACATTTGGGTTACGCTAGGAGTCAATGGATAAAATGACCTCGGATGGTAACTTGATATTTCCTGAGAGGTACGCGTTTGTTCAGATCACGCCGTTGTGCGATTACCAAAACACTATCCTGTATGGTTTGCGCATTTATATCTTCACAAGCTATTGCCCAGTCCACTCCCGCTGAATTTGCCGAGATGAGTCTGCAAGAGTTATTTAGTGCATCAACGGAAGACGCAAAGCCGAATAGTCAAAATTGGACCTGGTCGCTGCGTTATCAGCAAGCCGAATTTGATGGTTATCTCAAAGGGTCCGATAAACTCTCGCTGGACGAGGTGTTGTTCACTCCTGGGGCAGAACCGCGCACTGACAGTAACTTTCCCGTGGTGCCAACCGTCATTAAGCAGCGAGCGTCAATTCTAGGCATTCAATATCAATGGCGTCCAGAGTGGCAATTTAATCTGGTACTGCCTTATATCCAGCAGGAAACCGATCATATTTCTGCTGTACCTGGCTATGAGACGTTTTTGTTAAAAAGTCATGGACCCGGTGACTTATCTCTGGGAGCAAGGTATGTACTAGCACAACAGTTATCACATCAATGGGCCTTGCAGGTTAAGCTGAGTATACCCACTGGCTCTATTGACGAGCGGGGCGATACCCCAAGAGCACCGGGCGATCAGCAGCTTCCTTACACGATGCAATTAGGTTCGGGCACCTGGGATATACCACTGACATTGAGCTATCAATCGCCCGGAGAGCATCAGCTCGAAGTAGATTTATCTGCCACTATTCGCACCGGTAAAAACGACAGGGATTATCGATTGGGAAATCGGTACAGTGTTAAGGGTAAATATAGATACCAAAACAGTGAGTCATTGGATACCATCTTGGGACTTGAATATGTGCATTCTCAATCCATACAGGGGGCAGATACAGCGCTGCTGGTGGCGCAAACTAATCCCTATCCCGCGAGTATCACTAATCCAGATTTATACGGTGGTAAAAAGTTACTGGCCAGTATTGGAATTCGATGGCGCTTTAGTGATACATACAGTCTTGGATTAGAGATGGCCAAGCCTTTGTATCAGTATTTAAATGGTCCACAACCCAAAGAAAACTGGCGAGCTGGTATCGCTTTTTCCAGTTCGATGTAGGGAATTAATCCGGTGTTGTTGCAAACTTTATCAAAGTCTTTTCGCTCTCGATATTTAAATCGGGTGTTACTGACTATGATGTTGGGTTTGGCAGTCAGTGGTAGCTATGCTCAGTCTCAGGATTACCCACAGCTCACTCGACTTGATAAGTTAAAAGCTGCATATATTTTCAACTTCACTAAGTTTATTAGTTGGCAGGACTTAGATACACGTACCCCCAGAGAAACGGTTGTGGTATGCCTGGCTGAAGACGACCCACTATTGGGTTTTTTGCAAGCCTTGGTTGCAAATCGCACAGTTGGCGAACAGCAGCTGCGCGTTGAGGTTAAACTCATAGCTTACAATAATCGCTGCGATCTCGCCTATTTAAGCAAAGCACAGCAACCGATTCTGGATGTCTTGAAAGAAGTATTAATTGTTTCCTCAGATACTTCTATTTTTCAAAATGTCGCCACTTTTTCTTTTTATGAAGAAGGAAAACGGCTACGCTTTGAAATAGACATGCAACGATTAAATGCCCTGGAGCTGGAAATCAGCTCAGAGTTATTAAAACTGGCCCGAATCAAGAAAACATGAAAAAGCTAATTGCCAAATACGAGCAGCTCTCTTTTTTTAAGAAGCAGCTCTTAGTGGCGACTGTCGTTACCAGCATTACCCTGGCGTTGGCCTCAGTGTTACTTTATGGCAAATATGTTTCTGATCACAAAACCCGCTTGTTAGAAAACCTCTACGGTAAAGCACAACTTATGGCAGCGACCTCTCGTTCGGCATTGTTGTTTGGTGATACGCAAGCTGCCAGTGAAGTTTTATCCTCACTGAAATCCTTTCCGGCTACCCAATATGCAATGTTACTGGATAAGGACAATAACCTGTTTGCCAGTTATCAGCGGGATCCTGAAAAGCGTCTGCCGGATTATCAGGAGTTGCAAAACAAGCTTGATAGCAGCACTTACCTGACGGTGCACCACCCTGTACGCATGGACAATGAAGTGATTGGCTATGTGATCATGGAATCCGATAGTGATGCTTTGTCGGATCAACGAGGCAATTATTTATTGATTCTCGCACTGGTATTTATTGTCAGTCTGTCGGTGTCTTTTTTCTTACATTGGCGATTGCAGGCTTTCCTGGCGGCCCCCATGAACAAGCTGGTGGAACTGGTAGGCTATGTGGCCCGGAATCGCCGTTATAACCGTCGTGTCAGGCTAAAAGGCAGTGATGAGCTGGGCACATTGATTACCGGCGTAAATAGCATGCTGGATACGATTGAAGAGCATGAGAAGCAACTGCATGCCCATAGCGAAAGATTGGAATCTTTAGTGGCCTTGCGTACGGAACAACTGTTTAACCGCGCCAATTACGATGCCCTGACACAATTGCCCAATCGCCATTTATTGGTGGACCGACTTAATCATGGTATCGATAACGCCAGCCGCGAAAACTCGCAAATGGCATTGATGTTTCTGGACCTGGACAGGTTTAAGTACGTCAATGATAACCTTGGTCATGCAGTTGGTGATGACTTACTGGTTCAGGTGGCAGAAAAGCTCTCGTCTGTGGTGCGAAAAGCCGATTCCGTGTGTCGTTGGGGCGGTGATGAATTTATTATTTTGTTGGAGCATTTGCACAGTAAAGAAGACATCATCCCGCTGGCTGAACAAATCATTTTTACTCTCAGTGAGCCTATTGAACTGTCCGGCAACCAGTTACATATTTCCACCAGTATCGGTATTGCGCGCTTCCCGGATGATGGCACTGATGCCTCTACTTTGCTGCGTCATGCTGACGTTGCCATGTATCGGGCCAAAGAGAAGGGCTTGAGTCAGTATTGCTTCTTTGAACACGACATGATTGATGGCTCACTGGAACGACTGACTCTTGAGCACAAATTGCGTTTAGCGCTGGAAAACAAGAGCTTTCATCTGGTGTATCAACCGCAAATTTGCACTGAAACTGGCCGGGTTTGTGGCATTGAAGCCCTTATTCGCTGGCAAGATGATGAGCTAGGCTTACTCAATCCTGTGCAGTTTTTGCCCGTGGCTGAAGATGTGGGGCTCATGCATTCTTTGAGTCTTTGGGTGTTGGAAGAGGCGTGTGGCCAGAATGCCAGTTGGCAAGCACTAGGTTGTGAGCAGACTCGTGTGGCGGTTAATTTGCCTGCTTCTTTTATCATGCACCCCAATGCTGTTGAGCAAATCACTCAAATCTTGGAGAAAACCGGCTTATCAGCAAAGAGTCTGGAAATTGAGATCACTGAAAATACCTTTATCTCCAACACCGAACACGCCATCCGGGTTTTAGAACAGTTGCGTCAAATGGGGATCAATATCGCGGTGGACGATTTTGGTACAGGATATTCCAGTATGAGTTACCTTCGGGATTTACCTGTGGGTACCTTAAAAATCGATGGTAGTTTCGTGCGTCAGATGGGAGTGGACAATATTAACGACGGTATCATTCAGTCAATCATCACCTTGGGCAAGAGCTTAGGATTGAGTCTGATTGCAGAGTGCGTGGAAAACCAACAGCAGGCTTCTCAGTTGAAGGATATGGGCTGTGACATGATCCAAGGTTATTATTTTAGCCGTCCTTTGTCGGTGGAAGATACCACCGAGTTTTTACTGGCCAGAGTAGCGCAATAAGTTTACTACCCGCAATGATTACAAGGCTCTCACCGGAGCCTTGAATACTTCATTAAAACCAGGTTAACTGGCAACCAAATCACTGGTTAAAACCAGGTTTTTGACTTTCGCATTTACCTGTTTTTTGCGCTTGAGTTTCCTGATAAAGCTATTGTTGACGCGATTTAAAGCGGAATTCACAGCGGCAATCCAATTACTCTTTTTATCGATAACTACGATCAGCGGCATGTTGTCGGATTTCAGTTTTACCTTCACTTGTTTATCCGGGCCGCCTTTTGGTCCATTGACATCACTGAGGGTGATGGTGAGTGATTGAATGGCGTCTACGGTGCGATGAAAAACACTGCTCACGCGTTTTTTAACCGTTTCTCTGTGAGCTTCTTGCAGGTTTAAGTTTGCAGATTTGACGATGAGTCTCATAACGTTCTCCTGACATAACAAGATGTTGAGTGCCCGACAAATTCGCCTGTTGCATTGCAAGACACCTGTGATGTTGAATTTATAGCCTTAAATTTCAACCTGGTATATTCGAAGATTAAGCGTTTATATATCGAAAAAAGTATATGCATATCTTTTTTGAGTGCTATTTCTTTGCTGATATACAAAGAGTGATTAATATGGTATTTCGAAATATTCGATATAATAGTGGGTGCGATCAGGTTGTTTTACTATGACATTAAGCAGGTGAATAAACTGTACCTTAGTACAGTTTCACATTGCCCACTTATCCGTTTAAATTGACTGACCGAATAACTTCAAGGGAATCATGGATGATGTTCCGATTAGTTTATCAATTCACTTTGGGGCAGATCACGGCTGTCTGTATTGTGTGCTCGGCGCTGCTGTTGTGTAGTTTTATGGGCAGTTACTATTATTTCGAAGCCGGGGTTGCGGAGCAAAATGCCTTGTTAGGTTGCTCCGCTATCTTGTTGTTTATTAGCCAGTGTTTTGCGGTACTGATGGTCAGCTTTGGTAACCCGACACTGGCGAAATTGTTAGAGCGAGGCTAGCTTTTCTTTGATGAGTTGTTCGTGATTGGCTTGCCATTGCTCTAAAGTCAGAGCGGCATCTTTATCCCGGCGTTTTTTACCAATTTCGTAGACCTCTGATGCTAGCGCTTTGGGGATAACAGCAATGCCTTCCTCATCGGCCACCACAATGTCGCCGGGATGTACGGTAACCCCGCCACACTGAATGGTTTGGTTGAGTGGTGATTTGACTTTTTTGGCACCGGGCTTCGGGCAAACGCCTTTAGCAAATACCGGAAACTTCGCTTCCCGTACTTCGGCGACATCCCGGATGACACCGTCAACTATCATGCCCGCAATGCCGCGTTTTTGCGCAATGGCACAGACGTTACCGCCACTCACAGCAAAGCGCTCATCTGCCTGGCAGACAATCACATCGCCAGGATTCGCTTCATAAATCGCAGCGTGCAACATCAGGTGATCTCCTGGGGCGCATTTCACGGTAAATGCAGGGCCAGCAATTCGGGGGATACCCTGCCATAACGGCTTGATATAAAAATCCATAAACTGCTCTCGTGGCAGTCCATCCGCATAATCGCAGGGGGAAACTTCGGCAAAGTTATTAGCTGACATAGGTTGTCCTTCCTTCAATCTTTTTAGACATTTACGCAAATAACTAATCAAGAAGCAATTGCTCTTCTGCTACTTGTTTCTAAACTTAAAGGATGTTTCGCGTGTTTTCATTCAAACAATCCTTTGCAAGCCCCACTCATTTCATGGGTCTTGTACTATTTTTGTGGACTGTTCAGTGTAGCGCAGCAGACGCTGTTGTTCACGAGTTGTGTACCGCTTCGAATTACAAGGTGGTATTTTTCAGACCTGATGCCAAAAGAAACAACTTTTGGATGCAAGCGGATAAGTTTGCCTATGCCGTTGCTGAGGACCTGTCGATATCGCTGGAAATCGTCACCATCAATGATAGCAATGAGCAGTGGAATAGCTTTGATAATCAGATAGAAGCTATTTTAAAGCGACAAGACCCACCTGATGCCATTGTTAGCGTGTTATATGGGGCACGAGAATACGCCCAAATAGCAAAGTTTGATAAGTACAATATACCGCTATTCACCATTAACGTGAGCCTTGAAGAAAAGGTACTCAAATTAACTTCTAAGCCCAGAAATCTTTTTCAAAATTGGCTAGGTCATATGTCACCCGATGAAGTCAGTGCTGGTGCTCAGCTTGTGCAGATACTCCATGAAAGCCGAGCAGGCAACCGAATTGCCTTCGTTTCTGGCTCATCAAGCTCCAGAGTCAATGCACATCGCCTTAAGGGGGCTATACAAAAAGCAGAGCAGTTAGGTTTGGATATTATTCCCGCTATCTATACAGATTGGAGTTCAGGCATTGCTGAACAAGCGGCTACAACCCTGTTAAGGAGAGTTGCAGAGGTCGATATTCTGTGGACAGCGGGCCCTGATATCGCAGTGGGGGTTGATCGCATTTTTTCAAAACAATCTGCCCGTACAAAGTCAGGTAGTTTTGACTGGGCCCCAGTGAATATTGAAATGCTTGAATCAGGCAGGCTGCAGGCGAGTTTAGGCGGTCATTTTATGGAGGCGGGTTGGGCCCTTGTTCTATTGTTTGATTATCTGTCAGGAATGGATTTTAAGGACGATAGAGGATTACTTATGCACTCTAACCTGGAAGTTATGAATGCTGATAATGCGCAACAGGTTTTGCAAATCTTGTCAGCAGAGTATTTGCGTGCAATAAACTTTCGGCGCTATTCCCGTTGTTTAAACCCCGGGCAAAAGTCCTATGATTTAAAACTCCCCATACCTCAATCAGAGGCGCAGTCGAATTGATCAGGAAGCTGAGTTTCGATCTCTGCCAATAGATCATAGTTGTACCAGTTTGCATAAGTTTGGGAAAGCGCGCCATAAAGTTGAAATGAGTAGCCCATGTAGGGCAGTGACTCATTAGACAGGGTGCGATAACCAAATTGTTCTACAAGGCATCCAGGCACATTTAAGGGTAAGATAAGGTGATGATTGTGCACGGCGATAAAGCGAAAATCTCCGTTTTCAATCGTTTGCTTAGCGTCCTGTTTGGGCTGAGCGTTGAATAAAGCATCTAGTTTTTGTTGATGAGGATCTACCGGCTCATCAGAGCAGGCCAGTAATAGCGTGGCAAGAAGGGCAATAATAAGGTTTTTGATGGGCCAATTCTCTTTTTAGGTTTGCTAATTCAAGAGTGAGTTTATAGAAATGACGCTCATTAGAGCGCCATCAAATTGCGTTTTTGCGAGATCAGCTTGTGGTTTTTAAATAGGTGTAACCTTCCAGACAAGCCTCATAAAAGTCGATGAGCTTAACGCCGTCGCGGGGTTTGAGCTCACCATCGGCAATCTTTTTATCGATTACGCGTTTTACATCCTGGGCCATGGATTTGGGATGGTATTGCATGATATTCAGGACATGTTCTACCGAAGAACCACGGACAATTTCTTCAATGTAAAAGTCTTCCGGGTCGTCATCGTAACTGAAGATGTGTACTTCGTTAAGGCGACCGAACAGGTTGTGCATGTCTCCCATAACATCTTGATAAGCCCCGGTCAGGAATAAGCCCACATAATAATGCTCGTTGGGCTTTAACGGATGCATCTTAATCGTGGGGGAAATACCGTCTTCACCGATAAAGTTGTCAATCTTGCCGTCACTATCACAGGTAATATCTGCGATAGAGCAGGTGATAGTGGGTTTTTCGTTCATACGAGTAATAGGCACCACTGGCAGTATCTGATCGATAGCCCAGGTATCGGCTGCCGATTGAAACACCGAAAAATTCCCCAGGTACTGAGAGGCCATTTGTAATTCGATTTCTTTCAGTTCTTCCGGGACAAACTCGTCTTTTTCCAGGCGAGTTTGAATCACCTGCATGATTTGCCAATAGAGAGTTTCGACGGTAGCCAGCTGTTCAAGGTTGAGCACCCCCAATTTAAAAGCATTAAGTGCTTGCTCTTTCCAGTCTCCCGCATCGTTGTAGACTTCTTGCGAGTTAGGGTACTTTTCCAGATTTTCTGACAATTCCCGCATATTGCTGACGATGAAGTGCTCATCGGGATCACTGGTATGAATCGCCTGGCTGCCTTGTGGTTTGATTTCACTGACGACTTCAGTCACCACGCAGCTGTGATGAGCGGTCAGGGCGCGACCGCTTTCGCTGACCAAGTTCGGGTGCGGCACTTCTTCGGCGTCGCAGATTTCCTGCATACCATAAACAATGTCGCCCACGTATTCTTTGATGCTGTAGTTGCGGGAGGATTCGTTGGTGGAGGCACTACCGTCATAGTCAATGCCCAAGCCACCGCCCACATCCACAAATTCCAGATTCGCGCCGAGATGGCGCAGTTCGGCGTAGATGCGCGCACCTTCGGTAATGGCATCCTTGATGGCGCGAATATCAGTTAGCTGACTACCAATGTGAAAGTGCAGCAACTTCAGGCGTTCATCTAAACCTTCGTCTTTCAGGTATTTTACCGCAGCCACCAACTCTGAAGTGGATAAACCAAACTTGGCTCGGTCGCCTGCGGAACCTGCCCATTTGCCTCGGCCCTTAACCGACATTTTAGCTCTTAAGCCGATTTCCGGACTGATGCCTAACTCTTTAGCCAATTTAGCAATGGTATACAATTCGCTGAACTTCTCCACAACGATAATGATGCGGCGGCCCATCAACAAACCCATAAAGGCAAGACGCATAAATTCTTCGTCTTTGTAGCCGTTGAGAATCGTTAAGGCGCCGGGATTGGTGTTGTACGCCATAACGGTTAAAAGCTCTGCTTTTGAACCTGCCTCAAGGCCAAATTGAAAGGGTTCACCAGCATCCACAACTTCTTCGACGACTTCACGCATCTGGTTGACTTTAACCGGATACACGCCCATATAGTTGCCTTGATATTCCGCAGCTGAAATGGTGTCTCTGAATACCTGATTGAGTTTGGCTACTTGCGCGCGCAAAATGTCGTGGAAGCGCACAACCACTGGAAACTGAATACCTTCGGCCCGAATCTCATCAATGACGGATTTGAAATCAATGCGCAGACTTTCGTTATTCTGCGAAGGCGTGATCTTTAGATTACCGTTTTCACCAATTTCAAAGTAACCCGCACCCCAGCGCTTTACCCGGTAAAGCTCTTCGGCATCTTCAATAGTCCAGTTGTTCAAATTCGTTGTCTCTCAATGCGAAAGTGCTCCGATGGGGAGCACTTCGTTTATTCACATAAAATTATTGCTGCAAGTATAGTTTTGTTGTGCTTTAAAGCCAATATCAGGCCAATAGTCTTTTGGCCAAATCCTGCAATAACCACTCGACTCTTTCACTGTCTTCGGATTGCACTACCAGGCTGGCGTAGCCATCAGCTTGATATCGATATTTAATCTCGTCTTCAGCAAAGCTGTCGATGTCGGGTTGAGCTTCGTGCCAGGGGCAAGCCACCAAGCCTGCATAGTCGTTGCGCAAATCCGGCAAGCTATAGTGTTCATTGCGAAAATCAGCCAACTCCATTTTGGCGGCTTCCTGCCAGATTTTCAGGTTAGAAGCACATTCGATGGTATGTTCAATGTTACCACCCGCCACACGAGCGGAAGTTTCCAGGAAGCGGAATTCACCGTCTTCGCCTTTGATGAATTCACTGTGGCTTGGACCGTATTCTCGTCCGAAGGCAGATAATAATTGACGATTGTGTTCGATGAGTTTCAGGCTGTCTTCGCTGTCTCGCGGTAAAACTCTGGTGGAGAAAATGCCTTGTCCCTGCAGCATGGTGAGTGGTGGCGCGCCATAGCGGCTGACTTGCGCAAAGATCACTTCTCCTTTCCAGCACAGTGAATCTACGTGATAGACATCACCACTGACAAACTCTTCCAGCAAAAAATACGACTGGCGGTCACCCAATGCCTCAAGTTTTTGCCAAAGGTCTTCTTGTTGGTAAAACTTTTCAATCCCTTCTGAGCCCGCCAAAGTGCGTGGCTTGAGAATCCAGGGGACAGGTACCGATTCCATAAACTCGTAAACCTGATGATGGTTGAGAATACCGGTGAAGCGCGGTTGTGGTAATTGGTGTTGCAGCGCGGCATCCCGCATGGCCAGTTTATCTCTAAACAGCCGGGCGCTTGTGTGCTTCATGCCAGGTAAACGCGTGTGCTCTCTGAGGTCGGCGCTGTGCTCTACGTCATAATCATCCAACGCTACAATGCGGTCAATTTGATGATGACGCATCAACCAGGCAACGGTGTGAGTAAGGTCCGGCTGTATCCGCAAGTCTTGCATGGTGTGGAAGCGGTCTATGCAGTCCCATGGCCAAGGATGATCTTTGAAGCGCTCATTGGCGATAACAAAGATTTCACAGCCCTGGCGTTTGCATTCGCGGATAAATTCAGCGCCTTTAAATTCACTGGCCAATGCCAGAATGGTTGGATTTTGCTTCATATTTGGATAACCACTTTCCACATTAACAGGTTTGTCATTTGCCATTGAAGGGGTTTTTAAGGTAGAAAGTATCAACAACAGCACAAATTATAAAATCAATAAGATCCTTCAGGACGTTCAAAACCAGCATACAGCATAAAGCGACAGATTGTATTTTTGCCGAGAAATGCAGACAATTTAGCAAATTCTTGTAATTTAATTACAAAATGAGGTAAGTTTAACGGCTTTCTGTGGTGAAATTCCGCAAAAACTGAAATTTTATTAAATTCGGAGAACCTATGTCAGACGCTATGGAAAATCAGCTAAGGGATACTGTTCGTCAATTGGGCAGCACCTTGGGCACCACCATCAAAGATCAGTTGGGTGAAGCATGGCTAGAGCGCATCGAAACTATCCGTAAAGCGGGTCGCAAGTCTAACCAAGGCGAGCAAGAAGCAACAGAACAGCTTCAAGCGCTTTTTTCTGAACTGGAAAACGAGCAGTTACTCACGGTCGCACGCGCTTTTACCCAATTTCTAAATTTAGCCAATATTGTAGAGCAAGAACACAATAGTCATGCTCAGATAGACGATCCCATGGAAGCCTTGTTAGCGCGATTACAAGACATGGATTTCTCACAAAGCTCATTTGCCGATACGGTCGCAAAATTAGACATTGATTTGGTACTCACTGCGCACCCCACTGAAGTCTATCGTCGTACCTTTATTCATAAGTATTCTGAATTAACTCAATGCGTAAAACGCTTGCGTAGTGATGAACTCAGTGCCGTACAGCGCAGATCGCTGGAACTGCGCATTGCTGATCTTATCACTCAGGCCTGGCACTCGGAAGAAGTGCGCGCGGTGCGTCCAACTCCTGTAGATGAAGCGCAATGGGGTTTTGCGGTCATTGAAAACTCCCTTTGGGAGGCTGTCCCCGATTTTATTCGAGAATTAGATGGCAAACTGCAAGCCCAGTTTGCTCAGAGTTTACCGCTGGATGCTTCACCGGTGCACTTTAGTAGCTGGATGGGGGGCGACCGGGATGGTAACCCTAACGTTACCGCTAAGGTTACTCAAAAAGTCTTACTATTGGCCAGAAAGCGCGCTGCGCGATTATTCGCAGATGACATTGAGCGTTTAGTGGTGGAACTATCCATGACCGATTGCGATGACTATGTGCGCAGTATTGTCGGTGACGATGCCCTTGAGCCGTATCGCGCCTTGTTACGCCCGGTGTGGGATCAACTGATCCTGACGCGTGATGGTATTGCCAGCCACCTGGAAGGGTTTCCGGTAGATCAGGAAGACTGGATCCAGTCAGATGAAGAGATTCTGGCGCCACTGATGGCTTGTTACAACTCATTATACGCCTGTGGCATGAGTAACGTTGCCGACAGTTTGTTGCTGGATACCATTCGACGGGCTCATTGTTTTGGCGTGCACCTGTTACGCCTGGACGTTAGACAAGACTCCGAGCGCCACGCTAATGTGTTTGGTGAGCTCACCCGCCATTTGGGTATCGGCGACTATAACCAGTGGACAGAAGCCGACAAGCAAGCGTTTTTATTGCACGAATTAAATTCCAAGCGCCCATTGTTCCCCACTAATTGGCAGCCCAGCGCGGAAGTCAAAGAGGTGATTGATACCTGTAAAGTTATTGCGCAAAACAATCGCGAGGCCTTTGGTATTTACATTATTTCCATGGCTAGTTTGCCCTCTGATGTGATGGCAGTGCAGTTGTTGCTGCAGGAAATGAATGTAGGCTGGGCTATGCCTGTAGCGCCTTTGTTTGAAACCCTGGACGATTTGAACAATGCGCCTAAAGTGATGAGTGATTTGTTGGCCATTGACTGGTATCGCGGTTACATCAAAGGCCAGCAATATGTGATGATTGGATATTCCGATTCTGCCAAAGATGCTGGGGCACTGGCCGCAGGTTGGGCGCAATACGAGTCGCAAGAAGCGCTGGTGGCGATAGCACAA
Organism: Planctobacterium sp. AWM4_229; assembly: GCF_056160305.1. Lineage (NCBI taxonomy): Bacteria > Pseudomonadati > Pseudomonadota > Gammaproteobacteria > Alteromonadales > Alteromonadaceae > Planctobacterium > Planctobacterium sp. AWM4_229. Next base: position 90,279 of record NZ_JBSWWX010000008.1, read on the forward strand.
GAAAACGATATCAAGCTCACCTTGTTCCACGGTCGCGGTGGCACAATAGGACGTGGCGGCTTGCCAGCACATTCCGCTATCTTGTCTCAGCCTCCGGGGTCACTGGATGGTGGCTTCAGGGTTACCGAGCAAGGCGAGACCATTCGCTATAAGTTTGGCATGCCGGCGCTGGCCAAGCGCAGTCTGAACTTATACGCCAGTGCTATCCTGGAAGCCTTTATTTTACCGCCTCCCGAGCCAAAACCTGAGTGGCGTCAAGCGATCACAGATATGGCGGCCGATGCCAGAGACAATTATCGTAAAGTGGTGCGCCACGATGCGGATTTTGTACCTTATTTCCGCGTGGCCACACCAGAGCAAGAGTTAGGCAAGTTGCCTTTGGGTAGTCGCCCTGCAAAACGCAAACCCACAGGTGGTATTGAGAGTTTGCGCGCTATTCCCTGGATTTTCGCCTGGGCCCAAACCCGGATGGTATTGCCTTCCTGGCTCGGTGTGATGCCAGCCGTACAAAAAGCGTTAGATAAGGGCAATGAGCCATTATTGCAGGATATGTTGGCCAGTTGGCCATTTTTCCGCTCGCGTTTGTCCATGCTGGACATGGTATTTTACAAGGCCGATACCCGAGTGGGTAAGGCTTATGATGACAAACTCGTTCCTGCGGAATTGCAGCATTTTGGCGATAAACTTCGCGCCGAGTTAAGCGACAGTATTGCCTTGTTGTTGAAATTGTTAGGACAACAAGCAGTGATGGAGTCTGATCCGAAGGGCAAACAGTCTATGTCTATTCGCGCGGATTATTTACAACCGCTACATTATTTGCAAATGGAGCTGTTACAGCGCATCAGGGTGTTGGATGATACCCAGGAAGACAGAACGCTGGAAAAAGCCATGATGGTGACCATTACAGGTATTGCTGTGGGAATGCGTAATACAGGCTAACGGAAAGCCTTGCTGCAGATACAAAAAGAGTCGCTATAGCGACTCTTTTTTTGCCTTGAATTAAGAGTATTTAATTTACTAACTTTTAATTCTTGGCTCTTAATTTTTCCCATACTGCTTTGGGAAATTGAAATTGGGCTTCCAGCCTGGGCTGTGCCTCTTTCATTTTTGAAAGCTTCGGTTGACACTGATAGTGTTCCAGAAGCTCTTGCGTCAGCTCTTGCCGTTTGGGCTGGCGCGTTGTGTCAGGGGTTGTCATTTTTCGAACTCTTGTATTTATAATTTACAGTACGAAAATGTCATTTCACTGATTATATTATTGTTATTATTTAGGCGGCCCTGTACTACATAATCTGGCCCACGAATTTGCTCATTATCCTTGCATTACTACTAACCTTTGGTCAGCAAAATTACCATTCGTAATTTACGCGGGTAACTCTGCCAGATAATTGACGGGAAGGCAATTTATTTTTGACACCCCCGAATCAACAGCGGCTTGAGCTACAGCTGTTGCCACTCTGCGACATAATCTGGGATCCATCGGCTTGGGAATAATGTAGTCCTTGCCGAATTCCAGATGATTTACATGGGCCGCAGCGAGTACCTCATGGGGGACTTCTTCCTTGGCTAGTTGACGAATAGCTTCAACTGCAGCCACTTTCATTGCATCGTTGATAACCGTGGCGCGTACATCCAATGCCCCCCTGAAAATAAAGGGAAAGCACAGCACGTTATTCACCTGGTTGGGATAATCTGAGCGGCCGGTAGCGATTATAAGATCCTCGCGCTCCTCTTTTGCGAGTGCCGGTTTGATTTCCGGATCCGGATTCGCACAGGCAAATACTACCGGGTTGGGAGCCATTTTGCGCAAGGCTTCAACACTTAACAGATTAGCGCCAGACACACCCAAAAAGGCATCAGCGCCGTCAATGGCATCCTCTAAGGTACGCTTGTCTGTTTCGTTAGAGAATTTTTGTTTGTGAGCAGGTAAGTTTTCTCGTTCGGAGTGGATTACGCCTTTGCTGTCTAACATGAAAATGTTGTGTCGTTTGGCACCACAGGTTACCAGCATATCCATACAGGCCACCGCGGCTGCGCCCGCGCCCAAACATACGATTTTAGCATCGGACAGGGTTTTGCCTTGAATTTCCAGCGCGTTCAACATGCCGGCTGCAGTAACAATAGCAGTACCGTGTTGATCATCGTGAAACACTGGAATATCACAGCGCTCGATGAGGGCTTGCTCAATTTCAAAGCACTCGGGTGCTTTGATATCTTCCAGATTGATACCCCCAAAAGATATGGAGATATTGGCAACAGTATCAATAAACTCCTGTACGGAATCGTGCTGCACTTCAATATCGATTGAGTCGATACCCGCGAAGCGCTTAAACAGCAAGGATTTACCCTCCATAACGGGTTTTGAAGCCAAAGGTCCCAGATTTCCTAATCCTAAAATCGCTGTACCATTTGAAATAACAGCAACAAGGTTACCTTTAACTGTGTACTTGTAAGCATTTTCCGGATCGGCGGCAATTTCTTTAACGGGTTCAGCTACGCCTGGGCTGTATGCCAGGGCTAAATGCTCAACGGTTTCAGCTTGCGTGGTAAGTTCTACACTGATTTTTCCGGGTTTCGGGAAGGCGTGATAATCCAGTGCCTTTTGACGTAGATCAGACATAAAGTTGTAGGGCCTCAGTAAAATATCTAATAAATAGGTTTTGTTATGTCGTCGTCGGTACTTGCTGCTTTTAAAGCTTATTTAAATAATTGGGTGATTGTTTAAAACAATTCTTTTTGTGCTGAGAACTGTAACATAACAGGTGGGGTTACAGCTATGGCAAATTTAGGTAGTCGGAGCAGGGTTGGAAGTTTGTACAGAGGTATGATCTGTGGCAGTTATTCTGTGTTTCAAAAACAAAAAACCCGGCATCAGCCGGGTTTTTCACGTAACTTGTGTAACGGACAATCTTATTTTTTGCCCAGTACAGAGAAACGTTTCTTGAAGCGATCAACGCGACCACCAGTATCAAGGATCTTTTGCTTACCAGTGTAGAAAGGGTGGCAAGCTGAACATACGTCAAGAGCCAGGTCTTTTTTCAAAGTAGAACGGATCTTGAAGCTGTTACCGCAAGAGCAGTTAGCGTTGATTTCGTTGTATTCTGGGTGAATACCTTGTTGCATGGGGCACCTCATTATTAAGGCCGTATCGCTAACCAACCCGAAGCTGGCCACCATACGATGTTAATTACAAAAAATCTTTCTCCATTTGCCCCTTGAGGCAAAGAGGCGCGCATATTAATGTATCGCCTTTCGGGGATCAAGCAAAAATGCTTAAAAATTAAGCGTGGTGTTGCATTATTTGTTATGCGACACCTTAACTCCCATTGGAATCAATCCACTCAACCGCGCTGAAATGACCAATAAGATTGCAGAAATTGCGCTTGCGATACCTAAACGGCAGGCCTTCGACTATCAAATACCGGATGAAATGGTAGGTAAACTACTACCCGGTATGCGCGTAAAAGTGCCTTATGCACATGGTGAAAAAATTGGCATTGTGCTTAACACAAAGGCGCAATCACAGTGGCCGATAGAAAAGCTCAAACCCATACTTAGTGCCCCGGATGAGGCACCGCTATTCAGTGCAAGCATGCTTGAGCTACTGTTTTGGGCCGCCGCTTATTATTGTCACCCCATTGGTGATGTCTTGCTCACCGCCATACCCGCCAAATTGCGCAAGGGCGAGCCTGATAGCCGCGCCACCGAACGTTTATGGCGCACAGCAGATGATGTTTGCTTAGACAGCTTAGAAAAGTTGCGTAAAGCACCAAAACAGCAGGCGTTATTGCAAGTGCTATTAGATGGACCAGTCGCGGAAGCAGAGCTTTTGCGCCAATTCAACAAGCCAGTATTACGCGCATTGCACAAACAAGACTTGATCATCTGCGAAGAGCGCATTAGCAAAGTCGATCACAGCTGGACTAAATCTCTAAAGGTAGCATCGCGCCCTTTTGCCAGCACCGAGCAGGCGTTGGCTATCAGTGCCATCAATAGCACCCAAGGATTTCAGCCCTTTTTAATAGAAGGGGTAACAGGTAGCGGTAAGACCGAAGTTTATCTGCAGGCTATTGAGAGTCAGCTACAGCAACAACGTCAGGTGATTGTACTGGTACCTGAAATTAGCTTAACACCGCAGACATTGGCCCGCTTCGAAGAGCGTTTTGCAATCGATATTGGCGTGTGGCACTCAGGTCTTACAGATAATGAGCGTTTGGCTGTATGGCAAAAAGCCCGTGATGGCGAAGTGGGGATTATTATCGGCACTCGTTCTGCGGTGTTTTTACCTCTTAAATGGCCGGGCATGATAGTGGTGGATGAAGAGCATGATAGCTCTTTCAAACAACAAGACGGCTTTCGTTATCACGCCCGAGACCTGGCCATCATGCGCGCCAAGCAGTTGGATATTCCGTTAGTGTTGGGTTCTGCCACACCGTCATTGGAAACACTGAATAATGCCCTGACTTCCCGCTATCGACATTTGCACTTGCGTGAAAAGGTGGTGAAAGGCAGCAAGGTTATTCAGCAATTGTTGGATATTAGAGAGCAATATCTGGATGCCGGGCTAAGCCCTTATCTTATAGAGCGCATTAACTTACATCTCAGGCAACAGCAGCAGGTGATGATATTTATTAATCGTCGCGGTTATTCACCTGCCTTAATGTGCTCCGATTGCGGTTATGTGGATAGCTGCAAACATTGTGATAAACCCTACACTTGGCACAAATCCACACAACAATTGCATTGTCATCATTGCGGCTCTGTAAAAAGACGCCAACCAGGCTGCCAATCCTGTGGTAGCAATAATGTCAGTGCCAGCGGCGTAGGCACTGAGCAATTGGAAGAAGCGCTGTCGAGACTGTTTCCCAATTATCAGGTAGCCAGAGTAGACAGCGACAGTATGTCTGGCAAGCGCTCTTTAAATGAAACGCTCGAAGCCATTAACCAGCGCAAGTATCAGATATTGGTGGGCACCCAAATTCTGGCTAAAGGGCATCATTTTAAACACCTTGCTATGGTGGCAATTTTAGATGTGGATGCGGCGCTGTACAGTGCTGATTTCAGAGCCACTGAGCAGTTGGCACAGTTGATCACTCAGGTAGCTGGTAGGACCGGACGAGCAGGTAGCGAAGGCGAAATGTGGCTGCAATCTTGTCATCCCGACAATGGTTTGTTGTTGGATTTATTGCACAATGGCTACGGCCACTTTGCCCGTACCACATTAAAAGAACGACAAGCGGCGCAATTACCGCCTTTTGAGTTTCAGATATTGCTCAAGTCGGAATCTATTAGTCTTGCTGACAGCCATCAGTTTTTATTGCAGGTGGCAAAAATGTTCCATATGGAACAATCACTTAATGAGCCTGCACTCAAAGTGATTGGCCCGTTTCCTTCGTTAATGGAAAAACGCCAGGGACGTTTCAGAATGCAGCTATTACTGTCTCATTTACAGCGCTTACCCCTACATAGAGCATTAAATAAGCATTTACCTACATTGGAAAATCTTGCAACAAAACACAAAGTGCGCTGGTCTATTGATGTGGATCCTACTGATTTTTATTAACTTTATGTCAATCAGTCGCTAATGGCTTTAGTTTTTAACTTTGAAGTGGTTTTCACCACAGTTTATAAGCGGTAAGATCCGCCAGCGCTAAAAACTAAACAAACACAATACTAATTATTCTATGGCACCTAAAGACTACGTGGCCAGGGACAGAGTTCCCCCAAAGAAAACCACAAAAGCAAAACCTACTCCCAAAAAACGGGCGTCTTCCCCGCGCGCAAAAAGTGGTGGCTCAGCTGCACCTGCTGCGACACAGCAGGCCAGCAATGGCCAGGCAACACCTTGGTTTCGTATTGTATTTACCTTAGCTGTGGTTATAGGCTTTGGGATTTTCCTGTGGAATATAAAGGATGCCTCTGAAGGCAATAAAGCCACGCTGCAAAAGCAGGAAACGCCAGTTAAGAAAGAGGATGAATTGCCAGAAGCACCTAAAGAAGAGTGGGAATTTATGACCACTTTGACGGACCCCGATTACGAAGTTGAAGTGGACCTGCCGGAAGAAACCCAAGCTTCTACCCAGGAATATATTCTGCAATGCGGCTCTTTTCGCAAGCAAGAGCAGGCTGAAAGTATGCGCGCCCGCATCGCTTTCCAGGGGATTGAATCTAATATCAAAGAAAGTAACGGCGAAAATGGTCGTTGGTATCGAGTGGTGATGGGGCCGTATGAGCGCAAGCGCATGGCTGAAAAAGACCGCCATACACTACAGCGTGCCGGCTTTACAACGTGCCGAATCTGGTAAAAATTAGCGCTGTTGTTTTGGCTTTGTTGCTGATTTGGTTTGGTTGGCAGCAATGGGCACAAGACCAATTCTATAGTTCGCAACAATCTTCGGTTGATACTGCAGCTCAGAGCAAACCAGAAAATGTGGTCAATACACCGCTATCTTCGGCGACTGATACTTCGCCCAAATTTGTAGAACCTGAAACCCAGGTTCAAATTATCGACGACCCCGTTATTGACTCAGAAGTTCTATACCAGCAGGCCTCTTTGTTAAAAGGTTGCCAGCGCGCGTTACCTGATGATACCGCATTGCAATCCTGGCTGGACGATGCCAATCAAAACAATGAAAGCCATTTCCTGAACACTGAAAAACTGGCGCAATTCGAGCGCTGTAAAGGTGTGGATCGCTCTATTGATTATGTCGCACTGTTAGAGCAGGCGGCATTGGCCGGCTCTGAACAGGCGTTAACAAAATTCTGGGCAACACGTGATGAAGAATTTTATCGTTTTCAGAATATAGATTTGTCAGACAGGGATGCGATGATTGAGGCACGCTACGGGCTCTCTCAGAAGAAATATCAGGTAGCAGAAACACTCGCCGTTAAAGGCAGTGAAAAAGCCATGATGTGGTTAATGTACGGCTATAAAAATGAAGGACCTCAACCGCAAGGGCAGGATTACATAAGGGCCCTTGCCTATGGTTTAGCACTTAAGGATATTACTGATGACAGTAATACCTACGGCAATGCCAATTGGTTTGTCGAACGCATCGTCGCCACCATGAAGCCGCAGGAAGTACAACAAGCAGAAAGCCTCGCTGAAGAAATCCGCTTACACTTTGAAAGATAGTTGCCCACACAAAAAGCTTGAAATCAAACTAATCACCCCCACAAACTGCAGATAGTCTGAATAAGTGCGGCCCGGATAGGTTTGCCGCGCTACAAAACGCAGGAATCAAAATGACAACGATAGTGTCTGTCCGCCGAGGCAATCAGGTGGTTATGGCCGGTGATGGTCAGGTTTCATTGGGCAATACCGTGATGAAAGGTAATGCCAAAAAAGTACGTCGTTTATACAACGACAAGGTTTTAGCTGGATTCGCTGGTGGTACTGCCGATGCCTTTACCTTATTTGAGCGCTTCGAATCCAAACTGGAAATGCATCAAGGGCACCTTACCAAAGCCGCAGTGGAATTAGCCAAAGACTGGCGTACCGACCGTATGTTGCGCCGTTTAGAAGCGTTATTGGCTGTTGCTGATGAATCTGCCTCGCTAATTATTACCGGTAACGGTGATGTGATTCAGCCGGAGATGGATTTAATTGCCATTGGTTCAGGTGGCAACTACGCTCAAGCTTCGGCAACCGCGCTGTTGGAAAACACTGAACTGTCTGCCAAAGATATCGCTGAGAAGAGCCTGTTCATTGCCGGCAGTATTTGCGTCTTCACCAATCACAGCCAGACTGTGGAAACACTGGATTATTAGATCAGGATTAAATATGTCTGAAATGACCCCTCGTGAAATTGTCCACGAACTAGACAATCATATTATCGGCCAGCAAAACGCCAAGCGCGCAGTGGCCATTGCCTTGCGCAATCGCTGGCGTCGCATGCAACTGGACATGGAGTTGCGCCAGGAAGTTACCCCGAAAAACATCTTAATGATCGGGCCTACAGGTGTGGGTAAAACCGAAATTGCCCGTCGTTTAGCAAAACTTGCCAATGCGCCTTTCATCAAGGTAGAAGCCACTAAATTCACTGAAGTGGGGTATGTGGGCAAAGAAGTTGAGACCATCATCCGCGATTTAGCTGATATCGCAGTGAAAATGACCAAAGAGCAAGAGCTTGCCAAGGTGCGCTACCGCGCTGAAGAAGCGGCTGAAGAGCGAATTCTGGATGCATTGTTACCGCCGGCTGAAAATGTCTGGGGTGAGAAAGAAGCCACTGAAGATAAAGGCTCGCGCCAAATCTTTCGCAAGAAATTACGGGAAGGCCAGCTAGACGATAAAGAAATCGAAATCGACGTGTCTCTACCTCAGGTGGGTGTTGAAATCATGGCCCCTCCGGGCATGGAAGAGATGACCAACCAGCTGCAGGGCATGTTCCAGAACTTATCTGGTTCGCAAAAGAAGAAGAAAAAGCTGAAGGTTAAAGACGCGCTGAAACTGCTGGTGGAAGAAGAAGCCGCCAAGTTAGTGAACCAGGAAGAGCTGAAAGAAAAGGCGCTGGATGCCGTTGAGCAAAATGGCATTGTGTTTATCGACGAGATTGACAAGATTTGTAAGCGGGAAAATGTCAGCAGCGCTGATGTTTCTCGCGAAGGTGTGCAGCGGGACTTATTACCCTTGGTAGAAGGCTCTACCGTGAGCACCAAGCACGGCATGGTGAAAACCGACCACATTCTGTTTATTGCATCCGGTGCGTTCCAGATGGCCAAGCCTAGTGATCTGATCCCGGAACTGCAGGGGCGTTTGCCTATTCGTGTGGAGTTATCGGCACTGACCACCGACGATTTCAAACGCATTTTAACCGAACCTAATGCTTCGCTTACTGAGCAATATCAAGCTCTGATGGCAACTGAAGGCGTTAACCTGACTTTCTCTGAAGATGGTATCGACCGTATCGCCCATGCCGCATGGCAGGTTAACGAAACCACAGAAAATATCGGTGCCCGTCGTTTGCACACAGTGCTGGAGCGTTTGATGGAAGATATCTCTTATGACGCCTCAGAAATGGATGGCGAAGCTGTGGTTATCGATGCTAAGTACGTTGATGATCACCTGGAATCACTGGTAGAGAACGAAGACTTAAGTCGCTTTATTCTATAAGCCAATCGCTTTTATTGCATATAAGAACCCGCCTCTTTACGGCGGGTTTTTTTGTATTTGGGTTAATTATCATTTAGCACCACACCGACATCCGTCTGCCGGTTATGTATTTTACCTGGTTTGCATTCCGCAGGAATATTGATTTGTTGCTACCAGGCGATGGTAAAAACTTACTCAATGGTATAAGTAAACTTATTCAATAGATTCTAAGTAACTGATTTTATTGCTTTGTTAATGGAATATTATGTTTTTATAAAAGTCCTTCCTGTCTTGTTTCAATCGGGCAAAGTTATTACCTGAATGACGACGCACACAGCGACCAATCTCGCTGTGAAACCCTACTGAATAATTACAGGAACAAATCCATGTTGACCAAACTTTCCCTGGTGACCGCTGCAGTAATGGCAGCGACAACCGCAGTCGCTGACGATATTTACATTTCAGAATACGTCGAAGGCAGCAGCTATAACAAAGCCATTGAGTTGCATAATCCAACAGGAGCTACAGTTGATTTATCTCAATACAGTCTCGAGTTTTATTTCAATGGCAACTCAACAGTGGGTTACAGCATAGCGCTTGAAGGCTCTTTGGACGTTGATACTTTGCACGTGGTCGCCCACGGTAGCTCGGCACAAGCTATTTTAGATGTGGCCAACCAGGTAAAGAGCGGTAGCTGGTACAATGGTGATGATGCCATTGTGCTCACTAAAAATGGTGAAGTTATCGATTCTATCGGTCAGGTGGGTGTAGACCCAGGCTCTAGTTGGGAAAGCAATGGGGTAACCACCAAAGATCGCACGTTACGCCGTATCAGCGGCATTGTAAGTGGTGATGTGAACCCCTTCGATGCCTTTTATCCAGATGCGGAATGGCAAGTATTCGAAAAAGATAATTTTGATGATCTCGGCAATTCAGGCGGATCAGATGATGATAACAATAACGTTGATCTGGGGTTGTGCTCTGATGCCGCAACGTTGTTAAGTGCCGTACAGGGTGCGGGCGATGAAAGCCCATTAAAAGGCAACACAGTTGTCGTAGAAGCTATCGTAACAGCCGATTTACAGGAAAGTGACCAATTAAAAGGTTATTTCCTGCAAGAAGAAGATGCTGATAACGATAGCGATGTTAATACTTCAGAAGGTATCTTTGTTTACGACAGCAATAATACTGTCAACGTTGGCGATACAGTGCGTTTGGTGGCAGAAGTTCAGGAATACTACGGTGCAACCCAATTAGGCAACGTTGAGGCGCTGGAAGTGTGTGCCAGTGGTGCAAGCGTAACGCCAGCGACGATTTCCTTGCCGGTGGACAGTGCGTCTGAATTGGAAAGTGTTGAAGGTATGCTGGTTAACATGTCTCAAACCTTAACGGTTTCTGATAACTACAGCCTAAGCCGCTATGGCGAAATCATTGTCTCTAATGGCCGTTTATACAATCCCACGCAAATCGCAACACCAGGTGATGCTGCCAATGTTGTAGCGGCAGCTAACGCGCTGAATCAAATCACTATCGACGATGGTAGCACCCAGCAAAATCCGGATGCCATTCCTTATCCTGCGCCAGAGCTAAGCGCCGCCAACACCTTGCGTGCCGGTACTGAAATTGAAGGCGTGACCGGGGTAGTCACTTACGGTTTCAGCAAATACCGTATCCATCCTACAGAGGCACTCACTTTTGTTGATGCCAATCCGCGTAGCGAAAACCCACAATACAGCTACGAAGGTGAACTGCGAGTAGCCAGCTACAACGTACTTAACTACTTCAATGGCGACGGCCAGGGTGCAGGCTTCCCCACTTCTCGTGGTGCTGATTCGATGGAAGAATTTGTGCGTCAGAGAGATAAAACCATTGCCGCTATCCTGGCGATGGACGCTCACATTGTTGGCTTACTGGAAGTTGAGAACGATGGCTTTGGTGAATTCAGCGCCATTGCGGATCTGGTTAATGGTTTGAACGACAGTGCCTCAGAAGGCGAGTGGGCATTCGTTGATTTTAATGCCGATAACATCGGAACTGACCAAATCACTTCAGCCATCATCTACCGCAAAGATATGGTGGAAGAGTCAGGTATTGCTGCACACACTACTGAAATGCCGTTTGACTATGGTAACCGTGCGCCAGTGGCCCAAACCTTTAAAGACCTGTCTAATAATGACGAGTTAACTTTTGTGGTAACACACCTTCGCTCCAAAGGCAGTTGTAGCAGTGCCGAAGGCGATGATCAGGATCTAGGTGATGGTCAAGGTTGTTGGAATGCCACCCGAGTCTTAGCAGCAAACGAACTGATGGGTTGGTTAGCGGGCAACCCAACAGGTAAAGCGGAATCGGATATCATGATCCTGGGTGATATCAATGCTTATGGCATGGAAGATCCCATCACTGCCTTTAAAGACAATGGCTTAACTGCCCTGAAAGAAGAGTTCTTGGGGAGCCACAACCATTCTTACATTTATCGCGGCGAGTCTGGTAGTTTGGATCACGCTTTTGCCTCAGCCAGCTTAAGCAAAAAAGTGAAGAGCGTTACCGACTGGCACATCAACGCCGATGAGCCTATTGCACTGGATTACAACGTTGAATACCAATCCGATTATCAGCAAGCCAACCTGTATGCACCGGATGCATACCGCGCTTCCGATCACGATCCTGTGATCATCGAGCTGGATACTTATGTGGAATTCGAGCAAAACTGGACAGATCTCAGCGGTCGACGAGGCTGGAAAACCTATCGCATTGATTTACCAGAAGGTTCAAAAGTACTGGAAGTGACCACCTCAGGTGGCGAAGGTGATTTATCTCTGTGGCTTAATCACAATCGCAAACCCAACAAAAAGCGCTTTGAATGTCGCTCCGGGAAAACCGGCACCGAGCAACATTGCACAGTGGAAGCGCCCGAAGCAGGCAAATGGGTGATCCGTTTACGCGGACACAAACGCTATTCAGGGGTGTCCATGAAGGCCTACAGCCACAACTAGTTAAACTCTCAACGCTCCGAGAGTGGAGGCCGGGCTACCTTAGGGGGCCCGGCTTTTTTGTGTTATTTAGAAAATGAGCTGTTATATAGCATTCACATATAGGTTGGTTTAGTATTCTGAATGAAAACTTGTTTTGACGCTGTGGAAATTGCACATGGTGTCTTTTATGACAAATTTAGTTAAGAAAAGGACATGTATGGATAAAGAAACAATAAGTTTCATGGTAGGGATCGTAGGTACTTTAATAGGTATTGCTGGTTTGGCATACGCTGTTTATGAGAATAGAGAAGCGAAGCGCATTAAGGATGTTACTCGATCAGTGGCATGGAATTTGTACAGAGTTACAAACAATGCTGGCGGTGAAACGCAAGGAAGCCTCACTTTATATAAACAAATGCATTCAGACAAAATCAACGCTGAAGTTATTCAGAAAATTTCAATTGCAAGTGAGCTTTCTTTGACTGCATATAATGACTCAATAAGGTTCATTCAACTGGCAGAGCCTCGATTCGATTTAGAAACAATAAAATACTGGCATGAAACCGGAAAAATTAAAGATAGCCATATTGAAAACTTTCAGAGAATAGTCGTCGGAGGGGAACCAAAATCAAAAAATAACCCCAAGTTAAGCGCAGACGCATAAAAATCAGGTGCAATTGAATAATTAGGGGCAGAGCCGATTTAAATTCTTGATCTACTCAATTTACATATTTTCAGTTTTCTTGGGATTACTCATTAACTTGATCAAGCGATCCAGATTGGAGAGCTAACACAAAAATTAATCTTGGAAAAAATCCATTGGCAACTCCTTTTGCTGATTTTGCACCATTTCTATACACACTGTTTTTCAAAATTTGTATGTCTTTTGTTACCAGGATTCTTATACTGTTGGTTAGTGTGTAGGAGATTGTTTATGAAAATCCAAAACCTCTCAACGATAGAGAAAGTGGAACTCGCTCAGCAAATTTGGGATTCTCTCGCCGCAGAGAAAGATTTGATTAGTTTGACAGAGCAGCAGAAGAAACTACTCGATGACAGGCTAAGGGCCTTTGAAGTAGATGGAGACTTTGGCTCAAGTTGGCAAGATGTAAAAAATAGAATCGTGGGCTAATGGCCTATTCTTTATTTGTCCGACCTGAAGCTGAAAATGATGTCAGGGAAGCATACACTTATTATCAACAGTGCCGGGTCGGCTTGGGTAACGATTTTATAGAATCAATAGAAAGCGCATTTGAAAAAATGCTTTCCAATCCAAAGTTATACCGTGAAACTCACAACTCTCTTCGCCGTATATTTATCAAACGCTTTCCATTTGGCGTGTTTTACAAAATTATTGGCAATAAGATACTGGTTATAGCTGTGCTCCATACCAGTAGAGATCCTGCTTTATGGCAACAACGCAGCTCAGAATAACAAGAACCAACAAAACCGGGTCACAGTTGTTAACCCGGTATTGGTTTTTATCACATTCGTTTTTTATTCTGCCAGGTTTTCCAACGGCACATAATCCAAATCAAAGCCAAAACAGCGTGGGCTGACGGCTGCCAGGGCTTTTTCGCTGCGGTAGAAATCTGGGCAGCCGATGGCGAAAATCGCCACCCGTTGGCCATAGCGCAGTCGCTCAGCGTTGATGGGTTGGGTGGATTCGTAATCCACGATCACAATTAAATCGGGTACTGAGGTCAGTACTTTGCCGTTTTCTGTGGCCAGTAAGTACTCGTTTTTGATACTGATTTTAATTTCCCGTTGGGCATCAGCAAAATCCACGATGGTGGCTTCACCCACGTCATAGCCGCCCACAATCTGCGTACTTTTGTCTACTACCTTGCCGCAACCAAGCAGTTCACATTTGCCATACAAAGAGTCTTGAAACAGGGCTTTTAGAGCGGCCAAGTGTTGCTGGGCATTGGCTCTTTGGCTGCGCAAAAGCTTTCCTAGCTCAATGGCGAAACTCAAGGTACCGGGAATGATAGATTGTTTTAACTGGGCGCCAGTCATGGGGTGCTCTGCGGTGGTGAGCATGCCACCCGAAGCCATCGTCAGTGCCCGGATATGGCGCTCATATGTTGCGGTATCTGGGGTACTAAAGGTGGTGATATTGCCCTGGTAATCACACGCGATAGCTGGGGAGGGGCATACGCCTTCAATGGCGTAGCTCATCATTTGTGCTTCAGGCAAGGCGCGGCCCATGCCGTCTCCGTCCACAATAGGAATGCCGGTTGCGGCCGCGGCAATCAACGGCAAGAGGGAATTCGCGCCGCCTATTTCAAAAGCGGCGATGGCATCTACCTTTTTGCCAGTATGGGCTTGCCAGGCGTTCAAGGCATTTTCGGCCTCGGATAACGAGGGTAATAACTCCAGGCTAACCGTTGGTGCGCCAACACCCCCTAAGGTGATAATCGTAGCGTCATATGCCAGTTCTTGTGGTTGTATTAAGCGAACATCACCGTATTTGGCTAATGCCTGTTTGGCCAGTAACAAGGGCACATAAGGATCGCCGCCACCGCCAGTAGCCAAAAATACCGCGCCTAAGGCGAGATCGTCTAACTGCGCTGCTGTAATCTTCATGCTGATACTCCTTTTGCTGCTGACAATGTGATATCACCAATCACTTTGACTCTGAGTTTAATATTGCCATCGTCCATATAAGGGATACTGGTTTCTTCGATATCTGCCAGTTTCAGGCTGTCGGGGATGGCGCCTGCGGCAATGGCATTCTCAACGGCTTGTTGTTTAACTTGTTGGATGGCGGCTTCTCGAGACAGGCTACGGTAATTCAACATAGCTTCGGCTTCACCGCCGATCTGAGCAATTGAGGCGCCGATGGCATTGGCAACGGCGGCGTTTTCCGGTCGTATCACCTGTGAGGCCGATTGCAACTCATCTTGCACCAGAATGGCACCGCCACCCACCAGAATGACAGGTACGGGTTTGCTGCCTGGCTTCATCATATCGATGTGCTGATCCAGCATACTCTTGATTTGCCCTCTGGCATTGTTAACGGTGTCGAGAGACAAGTCTGCCAGTTTTGAGGCATCGCCAATTTCCGCTTTGCCCATGGCCACAATAATGTCTGTTGCGGTAAGGGTATCGCCACCAAAGACTAAGCCTTCATTTACCAGGTTATGGCCTGTGGATTGCGGCCCCAGGCGTTTACCGTTGTCTTGTACAATACTGCCACCGCCCAGGCCTACCGCCTGAATATCCGGCATACGAAAATTAGTACGCACCCCGCCTACTTCTATCACCACATTGGATTCCCGCGGGAAACCATCCTGCAATACACCGATATCCGACGTGGTACCGCCGATATCCACTACAATGGCATCCTTAATTCCCGTGAGCTTACTGGCCCCGCGCAAAGAGTTGGTGGGGCCAGAAGAAAAGGTCAGCGCCGGGTACTTTGTTATAAATTCCGCGTTCATCAAGGTGCCGTCGTTTTGGCTGATAAACATCGGGCAATGCAGACCTTCTTTTTGCAACGCTTGTAAGAACGCTCTTACTACTTTTTGGGCGAAAGGCAGCAGGGCCACGTTGAGTGCCGCGGCATTTTCTCGCTCCAGAATGCCCAGTTTGCCCATCTTGTGAGAAAGGGTTATCTGCGCATCGGGGATGTGCTGTTTAATATAACGTTCCGCGTGGAACTCTGGCTCAGGATTCATAGGAGAGAACGCCGAAGCCAGGGCAATATTGCGAATGCCTTTGGCTTTGATATCGCTAACCACCGACGCTAGCTGCTCAAGGTTTATTTCGCTTAAAGGCCAGCCATCGTAGAGATAACCGCCGTTAACCTGATAGCTTTGCAGTTGCATGGCCTGCACCAGATCTTGAGGCCAGTCACAACCCGGTGGTAGTCCTTCACCGGAAGGCATGCTCAATCGAATGATGGCGGTAGGGGCAAGCTCCCGGCGCTCTACCACGGCATTGGTAAATTGCGTGGTGCCAATCATTACTGACTGGATTTGATGAGCTTTAACCGCAGACTCTTTGATGATTGTACGCAGGGCATTAACGATGCCAGAGATCACATCCTGACTGGTGAGGGCTTTGGTGGCGGCCAGCAAATTGTCACCGTCCATTAAGACGGCGTCGGTATGAGTGCCTCCTACATCGATACCTATACGCATGGGGTTACTCCTGAATCCTGCTCAGATTCTCTAGTTACAAGTTAAACAAATGGGTAAAGTGGGCCACTTCTAAGTTAAAGCGCTAAATTCAGCCCGGTGGCGGATTACTATTAAAAAACATTTTGCCGCAGCCCCAATAAACCAAGCCACATAGCACTATGGCATCCAGCACATTGATGCCGGTTAGCGTAGGTACGGCGTAAAACATATCGGCCACCGCTAAGCTAGCGCCCGCCAGCCAGGCAATTGCGGCAGCCCAGGAAAAGGGAATGCTTTGGTTCAATGTCTTGACGCAATAAAAGGGTTTGTACAACAGAAAATAATCAATCAGGATCACGCCAGCTACGGGCACAAAAATAGCGGACAAGATCACCAGAAAATCGATAAAGTAATCCAGAATATCAAAGGAGGCTGCGACGATACCCACAAGCCCCAATAATCCGGTAAACAGGTGGTTTTGCGCTTTAGGCCAGGTAGCGCCGATACTCAAACAAGTACTGTAGAGGTTCAATGAATTGAGTACCCAACTGCCGCAGATCACGATGGCAAACGCCATCACGCCTAAACCAATGGCCAGCATCAGTTGTAAAATATCGGTATTGCCCGTCGCCGCTCCCGACCAGGCCGCTACCACCATCACCAATAGCTGTACCACCAGATAAGACCAAAAAGCCGTATGCCAGGCGCCTCTGGCTTGTCGACTAAAGCGGGTAATGTCAGGCAGAATAATCGCGCCGATGATAATAGCACCCACGATGGCACTCACCCCCTGACTAATGGCGATGTCTTCGTTATTACCCGATTGCAAAAACTCACTAAAGGGCAATATCTGCAAGGCATTGTAGAGCATGAACAAGGTCACCAAGGCGATAACAGGCACCATCCAGGATGCAATGCGATTGATGGCAGAAAACCCTATGATGGTGGTCATTGTCATCAGGGCTCCGGCGATTAATTCGATGGCAAAACCTGAGATAATCTCCACTTGATACTGCTTGAATAACTCAGCGACTGCCCCAGAGAACAAGTCGATGTTCACCCCAAACCAGCCTAATAGCGACAAAGCAAACGCCAGATTAATGGCCGCGGCCCCTTTATCTCCAAAGGCGATACGCACCAGCTGATAGGAGCTCATCCGGGTTTGCACACCCACAGTGCCCATGGCACCTCCTATTAAGGTGAGAATAACGCAGCCAACAAGCATTGCGATTAAGGCACTTTGTGCGCTCAAGGATTGAGACACTTCCAGCCCGGTGATAAAGGTGGGTAGAGAAAAGGCCACCATGGCAGAGATCGCAGCAATACGCGGCCAGGCTATCCACTCTTTATTTGATGGCAACGTTGTTTCCTGGAGATTTGTTGTTCCCAGTTCTGGTACAGGCATTGGGTTTGCTCATTGTGATGACTTTTTATCAGTCTATAACAAGCTGAAAAAATTATTGTTTGAAGTGCTCTCTGGTAAAAACAGATTGTTTTTTATTTGCCCGCAGATCAAAATCTTCTTTTGTTTACAGGTTCAGAGGCGATATGGCTAAGAAGAACATTAAGCTGGATGCCATTAATAAACGCATACTTGCCACGATTCACAAGCAAGCAGACCTGTCTAATCAGGAGTTAGCCGAGTTGGTAGGTTTGTCCCCCAGCGCTTGCTTCCAGCGCACCAAGGCATTAAAGGAAGCAGGATATTTCTTTAATTTTCACACCGAAATGGACCTTGAGCGGATCTGTGAGCACGTGCTGGCCTATGTCGAAGTGAAACTGCACTCCAATACGCCGCAAGCCAGAAAGCCCTTCGAACAAGCGATACAAGATATCCCCGAATTTATGGATTGTTTGCGAGTGGAAGGAGAATTCCACTACATGATGTTTAGCTGCTTTCCCAATATGCAAGCACTGAATCAGGTATGTGATGATTTTGCAGGCAACAGCAAGCTGGAGGTAAAAGAAATAAAAGTGAAAACCATTCTTGAGCGCACCAAATGGTATCTGGGCTACCCACTGGAAAAGCTTAAATGGATAGAATAGTAGACTAATTTTAAGGGATTATTTACCCGCAGTTAACTGCAGGTTTTCTCGCACTGCGTCAGTCTGGCGGGCCAGATAGCCAGACCAGAAATCTGCGCCTAGTTCGTTCATCAGGTTGGCTTCGGCATTCATCAGCATGGCTACGCCAATACCCAGCTCAGAGCAGAAAGAAACCTCTGCGCGATAGCCCTTAACCCAGCCACTGTGGTAGGCCACTTGCAATCCATCAATTTCGTAAACCCGCCAGCCCAGACCATAATGGGCGTTGTCCAGTAGCTTTCGCCAGGCGCGGCGGCGCAGTTCACGTGTAGTGCGGATTTGCGGTTGGGTGATTTCTTCGATAATGGCCGGTTCAATCACATCGGGATATTCACCGAGCATGGCTTTTAACCAGATGCCCATATCGTGGCTATTAGTATTGATACCGGCTGCAGGAGAAACGCGATAATAAGATTCGTTGATGCGGGTCTTTTTCCAGTTTTTGGCCCGAGTTAACACATGGGGCTTGGCCCAGTCATCGGCTTTTACCAGCGGAGTACTACCCACACTGGTATGGTACATATTCAGTGGCGTTAATAACTCTTGCTCCAGTACCTGACCATAAGAAGTATTTTGTTGCTGGAAATGATATTCCAGTACCCCGAACAGGGCATTTTGATAGGTGTAGCATTTGCCTGGCTGGCACAGGGGCTTTA
The DNA here is from genome assembly GCF_056160305.1 of Planctobacterium sp. AWM4_229. NCBI lineage: Bacteria > Pseudomonadati > Pseudomonadota > Gammaproteobacteria > Alteromonadales > Alteromonadaceae > Planctobacterium > Planctobacterium sp. AWM4_229. The sequence continues at coordinate 109,210 of NZ_JBSWWX010000008.1, forward strand.
AGTCTTTTAATTCGTCGATAATTCGCGGCAGGGAATAATTGGCTTCGATTAAGTTATCGTAGGCATTGCGCATTAAACCGCTGCTCTGGCTGAGCAAATGCTCTAGCGTAATAGTGCGATTGTTGCTGCTGAAATTGAAATCCGGAGCGAGTTCTTGCAGGGGTTGTTGCCAGTTCAACTGGCCTTTGTGCACTAATTTGGCGGTGAGGCCACCGGTAAAGGTTTTGGATACTGAAGCCAATCGAAATAGGGTTTGTTCATCAACCGGCTGGCCATTTTTTTCTGTTACACCAGTGCTGAAATAAAGAGGCTCTCGGTTGCGTTCAATATATACCATACTGAAGCCGGGAATATTCTGGCCCTGGATTTTGCTGCGGGTGTCTTGCCAAAATGCGTCGATGAAATGCTCATCTGCCAATCCTTTAGTCGGATTGAGCGCACTGAACAAAACAACAATGACAAGCAGACGCAAAAAACTCAAAAACAACCCCGTTAAACGCAATTTACAAAAACCAAGGGCGTCAAAATAAGCACACCCAAGCGCTGCATTATCCTGATAAACGGTCTGCCTTGCAATGTTGCCTTGTTGAATAACCAGGCGAATGGCACAGAATAAGCATCATTATTGAGTTCCGAATTCATCGCATCTGTTTAGTATTTTTAGCGTAAACTGCCTTTCAGCGATTACTCCAAGGAGCACAATATGAATTACCAGACCTGGCAACAAGCCAGATTAAGTCGGGATCGGCGCTTTGATGGTCGTTTTTTTGTGGCGGTGAAAACCACCGGCATTTTTTGTCGTAATATCTGCCCGGCCAATCTACCTAAAGAAGAAAACGTAGAGTATTACGCTCATGCGGCACAAGCACTGGAGCAAGGTTATCGCCCTTGTTTGCGTTGCCGCCCTGATAGTGCCCCGAGTTCCTATGCCTGGCTAGGGGTGGAAACTACCGTCGTTCGGGCCATGAAGCTATTACGGGATAATCCCGAATCTGGACTGGATGCTATCGCACAGCGCTTGGGGATTTCCGATGGCTATCTGCGCAAGTTGTTTCGCGAGCATTTAGGCGTATCCCCAAAGCAATATCAGTTAAGTGAGCAGCTCTTATTTGCCAAAAAACTCCTGCATGAAACTAACCTGTCGGTGGAGCAAGTGGCTATGACAGCTGGCTTTCAATCTGCCAGACGGTTGCAACAAAACCTGCAAGACTCCCTGCAACTAACGCCGACGCAAATCAGGCAACAGCAAAGCCGGGAAGGTAAGCAGCTGCAACTTTATCTATCCTATACGCCAGACTACTGTTGGCGACAGGTACGGGATTTCTGGCGAGTCAGAGCGGTGCCCGGCATGGAAACCGTTACCGAGGACGCTTATGCCCGCAGTTTTAATTGGCAAGGCGACACAGGTTATTTCAGTGCTGAGATAGAGCCTGAACGCTTTCGATTTAAAGTTACCTTGAGTTTGCAAAACTATCAAAATCTGCGTTTTATTTTGCAAAACATCAAGCGGGTATTGGATATCGAGACGGATTACAGCGTTGTCAGAGAAGGACTGCTGCAATCCGGACTGACAACAGAACAGTTAACGCCGGGGATACGCATTCCAGGCGTATGGAGCTTATTTGAAGCTGGGTGTCGCGCGATTTTAGGACAGCAGGTGTCCGTGAAAGCGGCGGTGAATAAAGTGGCGCAATTGACTGAAGAATTGGGCGAAACATTGTCGGGAGAACATCAACTAACGCACTTGTTTCCCTCACCAGAAGCGGTTGCAAAAAGTGAACTGGCATTTTTAAAAATGCCCGAGGCGCGTAAACGGGCGCTGCGGGCATTAGCACAATACCTTCACGATCATCCAGAGGATAACAACCCCGATGCCTGGCTAGATATTAAAGGCATTGGCCCCTGGACGGTGGCTTATGCCAAAATGCGCGGCTTGTCTGAGCCGGATATCTGGCTGGGAACGGATCTGGTGATCAAAAAGCAAATTGAGCAATTTTCATTACAAACTGATGCCGCTGCACCATGGCGTAGTTATCTGACCTTTCAACTGTGGGATCATGCCTAAATGGAAACTCAACAAAACACCACCTTTACCTATTTGCATACACCAATTGGTTTACTGGAAATCGCCGCTGAACAGGCGCATTTGAAGCATATACTGTTTGTTGAAGATGCTCAGCAGGATGAATCGGAAGAACCTGTATTACAGGAAGCAAAAAAACAATTATCGCAGTACTTTGAAGGTAACCGCACGGCGTTTGATTTACCGTTATCACCACAAGGCACAGCGTTTCAGAACAAGGTGTGGCAGGCACTGCTCAACATCGATTATGGGCAAACCTGTAGCTATGTGGACATAGCGGAAACATTGGGGGATAAAAATGCTGTACGTGCGGTGGGGGCCGCCAATGGTAAAAATCCATTGAGCATTGTGGTGCCTTGTCACCGGGTTATTGGTAAAAACGGTAAATTGACTGGTTATGCTGGTGGACTGTCCAGAAAAGCATGGTTGCTGAATTTAGAATCAGGGCACAATAGCCCTTCGCAATTTGAACTCATCTGAAAATTAATATCACTACTCAGGTTGAGAATAAAAAGGACATTTTATGCAAGCTAAATCTTATCTGGAGCTTATTATTCTGGGTGCCTTGTGGGGCGCATCGTTTCTGTTTATGCGCACCGGCTCACCGGAATTTGGTGCCTTTTCTTTGATTCTTATCAGAGCGTCAGTGGCTGCAATTTTTTTGGTGCTTTTGATGTTGTTTATTCGCCGTCATGAAATGCAGCAAATACGAACCCACTGGAAACACTTGCTAATTCTGGGCCTCACCAATACTGCGATACCCTTTACCTTGTTTGCTTGGGCAACACTCTCTCTGGAAGCAGGGTTAACGGCAACATTGAATTCAACTGCCCCTATGTTCGGTGCTTTGGTGGCCTGGGTGTGGCTAAAAGATAAGATAGCAGCGGGCACTGCTTTGGGATTAATCGTAGGTTTTGGCGGTGTCTTTATTCTGATGTCGGAAAAAATTTCTGAGGATGTTCTACTGCTGTTACCCATTTTAGGTGCGCTGCTGGCATCCACCTGTTATGGCTTTGCAGCCTGTTATTCCAAACTCTATGCTGCGGGAATGAAGCCTTTGGCGGTGGCAACCGGCAGTCAGATCACCGCCAGTATTATGCTCATCATACCGGGGGTGATGACCTGGCCGGAGACGATGCCATCGATAAGTGCCTGGCGAGATGTGATAATGCTTGGTATCGCTTGCACTGGCATTGCCTACATTCTGTATTTTCGCATTCTGGCGCGAGAAGGTGTGAGTAAGGCATTGTCGGTGACTTACCTGGTGCCGCTATTTGCCTTTATCTGGGGTTGGTGGTTTATCAATGAGCAAGTTACCCAAACGATCATGCTTGGAGCTGCCACCATTTTACTGGGTGTAGCCTTGACCACAGGTATGTTGAAGTGGCATTGGTTTCCTAAATTGTGGAATCGTTCTAGAATAAGGGTTAAATAAATCTACAATAGGACAAGCGACGCTCTGATTATTTTGGTTGGAGTGTCGGTATCATGGCCGCTGCGTTATTTAAAAAAGTTACTATTGCCAGTGATAAGGCTTGGATCGTGGGTGATATTCACGGTCAGTACGAGTTGTTGTTGCAGGTATTAAAGCAAAAAGGCTTTGATCCCGAGGCTGGTGATAGATTATTCAGTGTCGGCGACTTAATCGACAGAGGGCCTGATTCGCTTAAAACCTTACAATTGCTAAATAAGCCTTGGTTCCATGCAGTGATGGGGAATCATGAGCAATTGTTACTAAAAGGTCTGGCGGCCATGCAAGGCGAGGGCAGTGTTGCGGATATTCTCAATTGGCAATCCTTTAATGGTGGGGATTGGTATCAACCTAAATCTGATACTGCGTTGCAGGTGGCTGCGCTGCTTGAAAAAGTGCGAACCCTGCCTATTGCTATCGAATTAGAGACTGAGTGTGGCAGGGTAGGTATCGTACATGCTGCGGTGCCGGGTAACATTTGGCTGGATATCAATTTGTTATCTCATGCTGACTCGCAAAAACACATTTTGTGGAATCGCGAAAATGGCTTGAAAGCGCGTGCTATTGAACAAGGTGAGTTATCTTCGGTTGATGCTAATCTGCATCGAGTGGAGGGCATTGATAAATTGGTGGTGGGTCACACCATCATGAATTGCCGTCAGCCGGTTTTGATAGGCAATACCCTTTATCTGGATGTGGGCGCAGCCAACGGCGAGGCTCCTGCGGTGATATCTGCTCGTCAGGCGTTAACTTCAAATAAACAAGGGCGGCTGGATTCTTGAGGTTTGGCTGGCTAGGGGAGTTTGCTTTGCACCTTATTGCGGCCAGCCTGTTTGGCTTGATAAAGTGCCTCATCTGCAATTGCCACTAAATCCAGTAGCTCCCTGCTGCCGTCACTGTAGGTGACGCCGAAACTGGACGTTATACGCAATAGCTCTCCTTCTACGTTTAATGTGGCCCTTTCCATGTTTTTACGCAGCCTTTCGGCAATCTCTTGCGCAATATGGAAGGAAGCTCCTGGCAATAACAAAATAAATTCCTCGCCACCCCAGCGAGCAGCGACATCATTGGTGCGAACCGCGTCTTTCAGCATGTCGCTCACCTGTTGGATCACCACATCGCCAATGTTGTGGCCAAAGTTATCATTAATCGATTTGAAGTGATCGATATCCAATACTATTAAACTGAAGGGCATCTGGCGTTTTTTCAGTCGCTCAAATCGTTTCTCCACATAACGCCTGTTAGGGAGTTGAGAAAGGTGATCGATATTGGCCTGCTGCGCAATTTTGCGACTGACATAATGACTCAGTGTAAACACGGCCAAAATAAATAAAATAATGAGTACTAATATCGCCAGGAAGTTACCCAAAAACAGTTGGCTGATGCGATCCATTTTACCTTGCAGTGGCAATAGCAGAATCATGCGCCAATTGAGGCTTTGCAAACGCACTTCTGAGAGTAAAAAGCTTTGTTGATTTTCTTCAATTAACAAGCTGTTTAATGTGCCATCTGCTTGCTCTGATACTTGTTCATACCAGCTGAGAGATTCAAGTTGCAAAATATTCTCACGCTGATGCATTAGTGCCGTTCTGGAAGACAACATGATCTCATTTTGTTCGTTGACGAAAATAAAGTCATAACCATGCTCTGTTTTAAATTGCTCGAATTGCCGCAAAAAATGCTGCATGCTTTTACCAACGCCTACGATACCCAGAAACTGGCCTTGCTCATCGTAGACTTTGAAATCAAAAAACAGATGCACGTTATTAATGTCACCCAAATCGGCCAAAAAGTCTTTTTCCTGTGCTAGCGCTTGAAAATACCATTCAACTTTACCCTCGATAAGATCTATCTCCCGGCCGCTGGATAAATATTGTTTGCGTTTTTTGTCGCTGGCAGCAAAGAACACCAAATTGAACTTGTCTTCATAGGTTTTAAGGGCTGTGACCAGCTGTTGAGCGTCGAGCTTTTGGTCTTCCAAAAATGGGGTGAATTCGCCACTTTTATAGATGGTTTCAGCGATATGCAGGGGTTTGAGCAGCTCTTCCACAATCAGGGAAAATACTGGAGAGATGGACTCCTGTTGAATTTTGCTGTGCTCCATAAACACCTTGTTTATGGTGGACCAGGCTGTCCATGTCACTATCACTACAAAGGCGATCATGGTAACAATAAACAGCTTTCGAAGAGACGCAAATGAGTTCAAAAGAAGTCCGCTGAGAGTGTCTGACTTTGTCAAAGTTTAGACTGCTACAGGAACTGGCGCAAAACACAATCTTTCTCAAAACTGAGTTCCGCTTTTGATTGCAGGAGAGTTTGTATCCTATACAATACTGCCAGTTTTCAAGATAAGGATTAATTATGTCAGTTTCAGCAGTTGTGTTAGCCGCAGGTAAAGGCACACGTATGAAGTCTAGCCTTCCCAAAGTATTGCATCCTGTAGCCGGTAAATCCATGGTACAGCACATTCTGGATACGTTGGGTGAGGTGGGAGTTCAATCTGTGAATCTGATCTATGGTCATGGTGCTGAGCAATTGCAAAGCGCTTTGGTTAACAATTCATTGAACTGGTGTTTGCAAGCTGAGCAGCTGGGCACTGGACATGCTGTAATGCAAGCGTTACCCAATATACAAGACCAGGATGACGTTCTGATTTTGGTGGGTGATGCGCCACTGATAAAAACTGAGACACTGCGAGCTATGATTTCTGCCAAGCAACAGGCTGATCTGGTGTTGTTAACGGTGGTGGTGGATGACCCAACAGGCATGGGACGCATTATTCGCGAGGGCGAACAAGTTAAAGCCATTGTTGAACACAAAGATGCCACAGATGCGGAACGACAAATCAATGAGATCAATACCGGCATCATGATGATGGCTGGTTCTGACCTGAAGCGTTGGCTAGGGGCGTTGAAGAACGACAATGCGCAGCAGGAATACTATCTGACGGATGTTATCGAAATGGCAGCCAATGAAGGCAAGGTGATCAAAGCCGCACAAGCGAGCTGTGCCATTGAAGTGGAAGGTATTAACAATCGCGTACAACTGGCGAAAATTGAACGAGCCTATCAATTGCAGCAAGCCGAAAAACTGATGTTGAATGGAGTATCACTGGCAGACCCCTCGCGTTTAGACATTCGCGGTGACGTGAGTACAGGCTCTGATGTGAGCATCGACGTGAATGTGATATTGGAAGGTAAAGTTGAGATTGGTAATCAGGTAAAAATTGGCGCCAACTGTATCCTGAAAGATTGCGTCATTGCCGACGGTGCAGTGATAGAGCCCTTTTCCACCGTTGAAGAGGCGAATGTTGGTGCAGAATGCATTGTAGGCCCTTATGCGCGTTTGCGTCCTGGTTCTGTCATGAAAGCGAAATCAAAAGTTGGTAATTTTGTGGAAATGAAAAAAACCGAATTGGGTGAAGGTGCCAAGGCAAATCATCTGACCTATTTGGGTGACACAATTGTCGGCGCGGGTGCCAATATTGGTGCTGGCACCATCACCTGCAATTACGATGGCGTAAATAAGTTTAAAACCGAAATTGGCGCCGGGGCTTTTATTGGTTCCAATAGTTCGCTTGTTGCTCCTGTAAGCATTGGCAACAACAGTACGGTTGGCGCGGGTTCGGTGGTCACCAAAACGGTAGAAGATGAACAATTAGCCATTGCTCGAGGCAAACAACGCAATATTGCCGAGTGGCAGCGACCCCAGAAGAAGTAAAAATAAGTAAATATGAATACACTGGCGAAACAGCTAACCGCTGAGTTTTTGGGTACCTTATTATTGGTGTGCACTGTGGTGGGCTCTGGCATCATGGCTGAGCGGCTTGCTGATGGCAATGTCGCTATTGCATTGCTGGGCAATACCATTCCAACCGGTGCCATACTCTATGTGTTGATCACGGTATTTGGCCCTGTTTCCGGTGCGCATTTTAATCCCGCGGTTTCGATTGTGTTTCGTTTGAAAGGTGAACTAAGCAATCTTTTACTGGTGTTATTTATTGCAGCACAGATCTTTGGTGGGGTCATGGGAACGCTAGTGGCCCACCTGATGTTTGACTTGCCTGCACTGGAAATGGGCATTAAAGCCCGCACTGGCGCATCACAATGGTTTGCCGAAGCGGTTGCGACATTTGGCTTGGTGGCAACCATTTTGGGATTTGTTAAATTTAATAAAAACGCGGTGGCAATGGGTGTTGGCCTGTACATCACCGCGGCCTACTGGTTTACCGCATCTACCAGTTTTGCTAACCCTGCCGTCACTATTGCCCGCAGTTTTACCACCAGTTTCTCCGGTATTGATCCTGCTCATGTAACCGGGTTTGTACTGGCTCAGGTGGCAGGTGCGATACTTGCCCTTGTGCTGTTCAGTTGGCTGCTATCGGAACAAAACACGCCTGCCACACAAAAATAAATACTTGCCTTAAGTTTCGTTATGAATTATAAAGTTTCAAAATGAAACTTAAGTTCATATCTTAACTCAGGGAAGGCTAGTTGAAACGCAATACCCAGCAACGTAGACGTCAGATTGTCTCTATTTTGGAGCTTCATGGAGAACAGTCTGTAGAGTCTTTGGCCAATCAGTTTACCACTTCTGAAGTAACAATTCGAAAAGATCTGGCTGCGCTTGAGCAGAACGGATTGGTTTTGCGTCGTCATGGCGGTGCTATGCTGGCACCTGGCGAAAGCAAAGAAATAATCGAAAAAGTTTCAAAGCGAAAGTTTGCCATTGCGCAAGCGGCTGCAGGATTAATAAAAGACCACGATCGCATCCTTATCGATTCCGGTAGTACTACTCACGCAATGGTTTCCTTTTTAAAAGCAAAACGCGGTTTGGTGGTAATGACCAACTCATTGAGTACAGCTCAAGAGGTATTAGATCTGGAGCCTGAGCCAACTCTGTTGATGACGGGTGGTACCTGGGATGTACACAGCCAGTCTTTTCAGGGCGCGATGGCTGAACAAATGGTGTCTTCCTATAATTTTGATTTGGCTTTTGTTGGGGCTTCAGGCCTGGATTTGGCCAGAGGCACCACCACCTTCAATGAACTAACCCAATTAACCTTGGCCATGACCAAAGTAGCCAGAAAAACCGTGGTGCTTGCAGAGTCTGAAAAGTTTCAGCGAAAGATGCCCAACTTAGAGCTTTCATGGCAACAGATCACGACTTTGATAACCGATGATCAAATCAGTGAGTCTGCCCATAAGACCCTCACTGATATGGGCGTTGCGGTAGAAATAGTAACAATTTAAACCAATTTATAGACGAGAGATAAAACTATGTGCGGAATAGTAGGAGCAATTGCAGAAAGGAATGTCGTTCCCATTTTATTGGAAGGCTTGCAGCGTCTGGAGTATAGAGGCTATGACTCGGCGGGCGTAGCCGTTGTGGATGAGCAGATGCAGTTGGCTCGAGTGCGACGCGTAGGCAAGGTAAAGGCTTTGCAAGATGCGATTGCTGAATCGCCGGTAAAAGGTGTAATCGGCATTGCCCATACCCGCTGGGCTACCCATGGTGGAGTTACCGAAAACAACGCTCACCCGCATTTTTCTACCGGGCGAATTGCCGTGGTCCACAACGGTATTATTGAGAACTACGAGAAGCTCTCAAGCCAGCTTAGTCTTGCTGGCTATAACTACGAAAGCCAAACCGATACTGAAACTATCGCTCACACTATCCATCAGAAAATGATGGTGAGCAGCGATCTGCTCAAAGCTGTGCAGGAAAGCGTTGCAGGTTTTCATGGGGCTTACGGTACTGTGGTAATGGACCAGGAAGATCCAAACAAATTAGTTGTTGCCCGTTCTGGTAGCCCGCTGGTTATCGGTTTAGGTATCGGAGAAAACTTCATTGCTTCTGATCAATTAGCACTGTTACCGGTAACTCGTCGCTTTATCTTCCTTGAGGAAGGTGACGTTGCTGAGGTTTCCCGCACAGAAGTGAGCATTTTTGACAAAGACGGAAATCCGGTAAAACGCAAAGTGCACGACTCTGAAATCGAACATGATGCCGGTGATAAAGGTGGCTACCGCCACTACATGTTAAAAGAAATTTACGAGCAACCCATTGTTACCCGCAATGCGCTGGAAGGTCGTTTATTGGAAAGCGATCTTGCTCCGGGCGTTTTTGGTGAGCGTGCCGATGATGTTTTACAGAAAGTAAAACACGTGCAAATCGTTGCTTGCGGCACCAGCTATCACGCTGGTTTGGTTGCACGCTATTGGCTGGAAGCGTTGGCTAACGTTTCTTGTAACGTAGAAATTGCCTCTGAGTTCCGCTATCGCAAATCCCATGTGCATGAAAATAGTTTGTTATTAACTATTTCTCAGTCAGGTGAAACTGCCGACACTTTGGCGGCGTTGCGCTTATCAAAAGAATTGGGCTACCTCACCAGTTTAACTATCTGCAACGTGCCCGGCTCTTCAATGGTGCGGGAATCTGACCTGGCCTACATGACGAAAGCCGGTGCAGAGATAGGCGTTGCTTCCACCAAAGCCTTTACCACCCAATTAACCGCCTTGTTATTGTTTACTTTGAAGCTTGGCCAGTTAAATGGTTTATCTGCTGACAAACAAAAAGCCATCGTGCAGGCCCTGCACACATTGCCCAGCAAGCTAGAAGAGGTCATGAACCTGGATGAAATTATTGAAAAACTCGCACCTGAGTTTGCCAATAAACATCACTCTTTGTTCCTGGGACGCGGCGAGCATTACCCCATTGCGATGGAAGGTGCCCTGAAACTCAAAGAAATTTCCTACATTCACGCGGAAGCTTATGCTTCGGGCGAGTTAAAACACGGCCCGTTAGCCCTTATCGATGACGAGATGCCGGTGATTGTTGTAGCGCCTAACGATGAATTGTTGGAAAAACTCAAGTCCAACGTGGCTGAAGTACGCGCCCGTGGTGGCATTATGTATGTGTTTGCCGACAAAGACGCCCACTTCGAAAGCGACGACACCATGCGAGTGATCAACGTCCCCCACGTGGATGAAATCATCGCACCTTTGGTATACACAGTACCGTTACAGCTGTTGTCCTATCATGTTGCCATCATCAAAGGCACAGACGTAGACCAACCCAGAAACCTGGCAAAGTCCGTAACAGTAGAATAGAAAAAAGGCCGAAAGGCCTTTTTTTGTGAGAGAGGAATAAAGATTCATACTTAGTATTAAAGTGTCATACTGAAAAATAAAGTATCATACCAAAGGGTAAATAAGCCGTGTGATAAGACGGCTTATTTCTCAGTAAGTCAGAACTTTTTCAAGGTAATGTTCTCTGGTTGGCATTCAAATTCAACTTCACCCCAATCCCCGGCGAGATGCATTTTTTGCATATCAATAACAAACGAATCGATATTGCCCATATCTTCTTCGCCGTTTTTATCTGTATTTGTCATTGGGCATCTATTAAGCCAGCGCAAGTTTTTGATGTCAGTGAAGCTTAAAATTCCATTGGTAAAGCAATATTGTTCCCCATGATTTGGGGGAACATATTCAGGATGTCCATCCAGAACAACTAATTCCATTTCGAACTCAATAGATTTTTCTGACTCGTTTATGTCAATTACATAGGAGTCTTCCAAATATATATTTTGTAAAATAGCAATACTGTCATATCGCAAGGCTTTTCACCGAATTTGTGGCTAATTATTAGTCTTTAGTGGTTGCACGCCTCAATTTAGACAAATCCTCTATCTGTTCGCGTCCAAAAATTTTTGGATTAATTGTTCTACCTTATCCAAAGAGGCAGCTTGCCCAAACAGAAATTCAAAGCTGGATTTATTCTCTTTAATATTAAAGAGTACAAACTGTTGTTCCGTGAGGTAATCTTCAAATTCATCTGCTAACTCGAAGTCCCGAACAATTACAGCAACGCCAGTGTCTTCGTTTTCTGTGATGGCGAAATCGCTGTATCTAATCATGTACATTTGAAAATTTTGAGTTTTGAGCTTTTTTCACAGCCTCAACTAGTTGTGCCAATACATCTGGAGCTAAGCCAATAGCCTCTGATGACTTTTTACTCTCCAACATTTGATTGTAATAAACTTCACCTCCTGACTGAGATATGAACCCTTCGGTGCAGGGAGAAATGATCAAAACAAAATCTAATTCAATACCGATAATGAACGTATTTTCGTTGCAAAAACTTAAAAGAAAAGAATGGAGGCCGGTTTTTGTCATGAATTTTTGAATTAGACTAATACTGAAGTAACCTTCTTGTTCTTCTATAATTTCGGTACCGTTTGGAGTGATATTAATATCGGCAATAGTTACCTTTTTGCCAATCAACTTCCCTTCCATTTGTTTGACGATATAATCAGGTAGCGCACGATATTCTTCACCATATTCAGCCAGCCCCAAAATGATTTCGTATCCTTCCGAAAGTTTTATCAAAAAAGGTAAACTTGAGAGCTGTATTATTTGATTAATATTTACATTAGCTTCCATTGCGAGACTTTTTTACAACCTTGTTTTGGCGTGGCAAGTCACATTGGTCGATCGCCAGACCTTTACCTATGTGTTTTCAATTCCGAGATTGCTATGTTTATCGCCTTAAGTAAAGTGTTCACGTCAATACTGGTAGCAGTAACCTGTCCTTCTGGTATTTCAAACTTCATAGGTTTTTTGGGCTCATTAGTGATCAGGCCAATAAAGTCACTATCGATGAATATTTCTGCGATTAGGTTTTCGAAATCTAAATCACTGCTAATCGTAATCTTTATATCATGATTGCTTTTCATTTCGCGGAGGCTCTAAATATCTTTATTGATCTTTAAATAGATATTCGAAGGATTTCTTTTGACCAATATGTATTTTCAGCAACAGCTTCAGGATCAATTTTCAGAAGCTCATTTCTAAGCTCTTCAATTAATTTGCCCGGTATTTTGTTTTCAGCAACGGCATTTTTATTAATCAACAACGCCTTTTCGACCATCAATGCATATTGCTGTAGAGATTTTCTCATTACATTTAAGCTGCTGTTCATAAAGATGCTTTTGTCTACATATACGGTGCCTGAGCACAAGCATACATAAATGGATCTATCATCTCTATCCTCTCCCAATTTAAGAACACTACCTGAGGGAGTCATTGACTCAAAATGCATATTGGGTGACACCCAGCTGGGGATTCCTAAATCACACAGTGCAGAAATGTCCTCATCTTCTAACACCGAATTTTCGAAAAGAGACCTGTCCCAATACACATAGTTAGTATTTCCCCAATAATCTTTCTCGTTATAGCTTTTCATCTTTTTTCATGTCAGTTGGCCAAAAAATGCTTCTCTTTATGGGTCGATGAAGGATTATCAATTCACCCAGATTAAAAAGCTAGCTTTACAATAGGTGGCGGTTACTCGTTGAACAATCAACTTTAACCCACATAAATTGGTACAATTTCTTGCACAAGCAGACGAGAAAGTAAAAGATGATGAGCGTAGGCTTTCTATACTTTCTGAATCAGTTAAACATGCACAAGGATACCGATTGACAAACTTTGAGACAGCTCCCTTGCAAACACGTCACATCCCGCTGTTTTTGGGGTTGGTGCTGGGCTTTTTAGGCAGCATTTTCTTTCTCAGTGGCGACCAATATGGGCAGGTGAACATCCTGGTTTTACTGGGGCTATTTGTGGGAGTGCCGGTACTGGGTGGTCTGCTATCGCTATTGCCGTTAGTCAATTTGGAGCCGTCGGCGGTTCAGCAATTCAAAGCTCGTCTATTTGCCTTCTGGGGACGCCCCATCCATCATACCAATGAGCGATTAGACAAACTTAGTGTGCTTTATCACGGTCAATATGCGGGTGTTGGATTTGGGCTAGGCAGTGTAGTGGCGCTGCTGTTGCTGCTGGTTTTTACCGATATGCATTTTGTATGGCGAAGCACCTTGTTAACGCCGCAACTACTATTGCCTGTATTGCAAGCGCTGTCGCTACCTTGGTTTTTTTGGCAGTCAGCGCAACCCACAATGGAATTGTTAACAGCAACTCAGGATTCGCGTTTGACGATTGATGCCGCCAGAGCCCTGGATTTCAAAAAATGGTGGCCATTTGTGATGGCCTGTCAGCTTTGTTATGGCTTTATTTTGCGTCTGGTGATGATGGCGATTATCCGTTGGCGTATCACTGCAGTAATTAAGAAGAGCAACAAGCGTGAAGCAAAGCGAAATCGCTATGTAGCCAAAAAGAGTACGTTTTCAAATACCACTCACCAGTTGCCTGAAAAGGTCGTGGTTTTGAACTGGGCAAGCTTCCCAGAAGCCACGCTAACGCAACTAAACGATGTGATTAAAAATCATCCAGTTATCAATAACGGACCATTTTCTTCCAACCAATCAAAGCAATCCAGCTTGGATACATCAAGCCATTATCTGGTACTGGTGAAAGCCTGGGAGCCACCACTACAGGAGTTAAAGGACTATTTGCAACAGTGCAAAGGGGTGATCTATCCGGTGGAACTGCAACGGGAAATGGTGAGCAAGCCTAAGTCTCATCACCTGCAAGAATGGCAACGATTTACTGAGACGCTGCAGGATTGGACGGTATACGTTGAGGAGGAAAACTGTGAGTAATCCATCATTCCCAAGGTTTACTGTTGTCGGGCACCCCAACAAGGGCAAGTCGAGTATTGTATCAACTCTCACTCAGACAGACCAAATCGATATTAGTCAGCAAAGCGGCACTACTGAAAACGCCACGGAATATGAGATAGCCATGCCAAGCAGCAAGATTGTTTTGGTGGATACGCCGGGGTTTCAGCGACCCTCCAGCGCCCTTGATTGGCTCAAATCCCACGTTAAGGATGCCAGTCAACGTAAAGGTGCGGTAGAACAGTTTGTTGCCTCTACTGAATGTGCAACTCGCTTTCCTGATGAGGTGAAGCTACTGCGGCCCATTGTGGCAGGCTCCGCCATTATTTATGTGGTAGATGGTTCACGTCCCTATGGACCAGAGTATGAGTTTGAAATGGAAATCTTGCGCTGGAGCGGTCAACCGAGAATGGCCATAATCAATCCCATTGAAAACAGCGATTATGTTGAGCAATGGCAAGATGCGCTGCATCAGTATTTTAACTCCGTTAAAGTATTCAACCCCATTACCGCCGAGTTTGAAAAGCAGCAGGAATTGTTCCGGTCTTTTGCCCATCTCAATGAGAAATGGCAGGCACAGCTACATCGTTTTTGTGAGGATTTAAGTGCTTTAAGACAAAAACAATTTGAACACTCGGTGATGATATTAGAGCAGTTATTGAAGGATGTTTGCCGCTATTCAGTATCCCAAAAAGTATTGTCAAAATCCCAAGCTCAGTTGTTATCAGAGCCGTTAAAGCGTCAGTATGAACATTGGGTACAGCAACGTGAGCAGCAGGCATTTGATGAGTTGTTGCAGGTGTTTAAACATCAAACAACCTTGCTTGAGAGTGAGGAGCTAATGTTTCCACCAGACTTGTTCGACACCGAACAATGGTATTTCTGGGGCTTGAACAAGCGTCAGCTTATCGTTGCCGCCAGTCTCACGGGTGCGATGGGTGGAGCTTCGTTGGATATCTTTACTGGAGGAAGTACTTTGCTTGTGGGCACGTTGGGAGGTGGTACTGTGGGTGCGGCAAGCGCGGTATTGTTTCCCAAAAAAATTGCCAAGATAAAGGTGAAAGGCGTCTCTTCAGGTGGCTGGACAGCGGCCTATGGACCGATTCAAAACGAAAACTTCCCTTACGTGATCATGGGGCGATTTATCTACTTTTACCGACAGGTGTGTAACTTAAGTCATGCCAATCGCAAAACACTCAATGTGTCATCCCGGGACCTTCAGGAATCTTTAGGCAGCATGCCAAAAGACCAGAAAAAAGAACTCAATGTCGCATTGCATGGGTTGATTAAACAGCGCCAGCCGAAAAATCTCCGAGCGCAGTTGGCTGTGGTTATGCAGTTACTACCAGGGGCAATATCCGAGTAAGCTAAACCTTGATATTTCTCGGTTCTTTTGTTGTTTACTCAGCGCCTGAGTATCGCCGCCAAATCTTGCGCAAAACCCTGTGCACTTTGTTCATCAATATGCTGAATACTAACCCGTAAGGCATTGGATTTTGCAGTTATGTCAAAACTGTGACCGGGTCGTACTAGCCAGCCTTTACGTGCCAGTTCATAGGTTACACTTTGGCAATCTCTGCCTAGCGGCACCCAGACATTCAAACCGTCTTTAATAGCGCCTGTTTGGATGTTGTGTTCAGCCAGTGCTTTGAGCAAGGTTTCACGTCTTTGTGCACACTGCTGTTTCGATGAATGCAAAAACGAAGTGAATTTTTCATGGGTAAGGCAGGTCATCACTAAAGATTGCAATACCCGGCTAACCCAGGACATGCCGGGGGCAAGACGAGTATTGATACGCTTTATGGATTCGTGATCGGCGGCTACAAAAGCCATGCGCAGATCGGGTCCCAATCCTTTGGATACCGAGCGAAATATAGCCCAATGGTTACTGGTGTCTGGTATTACTGAGTGGTGGGGGGTAGCCGCCATCAGGGCAAAATGGTCATCTTCCATTACCAGCACGCCCGGATAATCTTTCAGTACGGCTTTGAGTGCTGTAGCACGCTCCTCGGAAATACATACTCCCGTGGGGTTGTGGGCTCTTGGGGTAAACAAAACGGCGCGTGCACCTTGTTGTAACTTTTCTTGCAGCGCATCGGGTAACATGCCCTGCTCATCCACTGCGGTGCCCAGGACCTGCATGCCCGCCAGGCGAATGGCATTGGCGGAGCTGATATAACAGGGATCCTCCACCACCACTTTATCTCCTGGTACCAGGTGTGCCGCCAGTAGTCGCTCCAGAGTATCAATGGCACCATTACACAGTGTGATAGCAAAATCCTCAGGACAACTGCCTGCAAACCAGCTCTGTGCATAGTCTTGTATTTGCGGAAGAATGGTGGCTTCACCATACAAATATTGGTTTATGGTGGACAAACGGGCAACGTCATTCAGGTTCGGCAACCAGTCTCTGGATGGGCTGCCATCGGCAAGGTCGAATAAGGCGGTGTCGCTTTTACCCTCTTGCTCTCCAGCATCCGGTGTTTGGCAAATCCGGGTTCCCAGTCTGCCTTGAGTAATGGCGATACCCGCCTGTGTTAGCCGCTGGTATGCCGCAGAGACCGTATTGCGATTAACCCCTAATTGCTCTGCCAGTTCCCTGACAGAGGGCAGGTTATCGCCCGGTCTGAGCTCACCCTGATGACTTAATTCTCGAACGGATTCGAAAATACTTTGCGCTGAATCGCCTGATATCTTGACTTTCATTTATTGTCCTATGACAATGTTTATCATGGTCTAGGACAAAGTCCCGGCCCGGTATGTGGGTTGCCCCCATTTATTTATCCCATTCTATCTAACAGGAGTTCAAATGTTTACTGGTCTGTCGGCATTTCCCTTAACCCCGTTTAAAAATACTTCACTAACAAGTGAATGTATTGATTTTACCGCGTTTGAACGCCTTATTACCCGCTTAACTGAGGCGAAGGTGGATTCAATCTGTGCGATGGGATCGACGGGTTTGTATTCTTATCTTTCTCTGGAACAAAAGCGCTCTGTGGCGAGAGCGACAGTGGAGCTAGCGGGTGATATTCCTGTTATGGCGGGCATTGGTGCCTTGCGTACCGCTGATGTACTCAAAAATGCGGAAGCGATGCAACTGGCAGGGGTAAAGGCTGTTTTGCTGGCACCCGTTTCTTATCACCCATTACAAGAGCAGGAAGTTTATGCATTGTATGAAACCGTCTGTAACAACCTTTCGGTACCACTTTGTATCTATGAAAACCCCAGAGTAACGCAATTTTCATTTAGTGATGATCTGTATCAGGCAATTGCTCGACTGCCTAATGTGGCTGCGGTTAAAATTCCGGGAACGCCATTTGCGGATCAATCAGGCAGTGAGCGCCTGCAAAGCTTGCGTACATTGTTACCCGAAGGTACTGCAATTGGTGTCAGTGGCGATAAGTTTGGCATTGCGGGCATGGCGGCAGGTTGTGATCTTTGGTTATCCGTAGTGGGGGGATTGTTCCCAAAAACGGTGATGCGTTTGATATCTTCGGTGAATGCCAACAATAGTGCTGAAGCCCAGTTAAAATCGCAGCAACTGCAAGGTTTGTGGTCGCTCTTTGAGAGAAACAATGGCGGTTTGCGCGTCATGGCTACGGCAGCGGATATTTTAGGGCTATGCGAAGGGAGTTGTTTACCTGCGCCCCTGCAACCCCTTGCGGAGCATGATCGCGCAGAGCTTGAACAGCTTTTAAAACAATTGGCGCTGGACTGAGTTACTCATGGCTTTACGGGAAACAGAGCCAACAGCCAGACTGTTATCGGGTCGCTTGGTTCGTTATGTGATTGCGGCCATATTGGCTCGCATGGCAACGGGCGGCTCTGCGGTGGCCATTATTCTGCTGGCGCGATCTTATGGGGAGCAGGGCATGATGGCTGGGGCAATGGCGGCGTGCTTGACGGCTCCCCATCTTTTAGGACCTGTTTATGGCAAAACCATCGAAAAATCCCCCAGGCCCTTACACGTTATAGGGCTTGCCTGTGTGCTATTTAGTGGCTGTTTTCAGTTGGCCATTTGGGGGTTTGAATGGCAGTGGCGTGGGCTGGTTTTCATAGCTCTATTAGTCTGTGGTTGTTGCAGCTCTTTTCTAATGGGAGGACTGAGCACCCAGTTGTTAACGCTTGTCGATAAGCAACTTACTGTCAGGCGACGGGCACAAAGCTGGGATACGCTTAGCTATGGTATTGGCCTCACCTTGGGGCCCTTCTTTATCGCACTGTTAACTGCCCATTATTCTTATCAGCTGGTGATTGGTGTCATCATGGCTCTGCCACTGGTGACCGCGTTCATTATTTTGAGATTATCCCGCAGCACAAAGGTAATAGAGAAACATGGAGCTGAGCATCCTGGAATTCGTCAAATTCTGGGGATCGTATTTTCTTCAGGCCCCCTGAAACGCACGTTATTGATGACCTCCTCGGCGGCATTTTGTGTTGCGGCTTTACCCATCGTTGCCATTTATTTTGCCGCCTCCTGGCAACAAAGCCACACCAGCGGTGCCTATCTGGTAACTTGTTATGGTGTGGGGTGCATTTTAGGCGGGCTCTTAATCATGCTCAAACCCTTGCGAGATGAAGCCATGTCGCTGTTATTCAAAGTGGGAGTCATGTTGCTGATAACCTTGCTGGTGGTGGGAGTAAGTCAGAACTTCACTTGGGCTGTGGTGGGCTATTTACTGTGCGGTGTTGTGAATTCGATATTTTTTGCGGTTACTTTGGCGGCGCGCAGCGAGTATTCCCCGGAGAAAGGAGCAGCACAAATCTATATGTGGGTGGCTGCTGCTAAAATCGGCGCGGCGTCTCTGGGCACGCTTGTGGCGGGTTTTTTGGTGGATAAAGCGCTCTATCTTCCCCTTGTCATGGCTATCGTTGTATTAACATTTTCGTTGGTGTTGTGTTTTGGGCGTCGACAATTTCAAACGCCTTCAATTGGCAAATGGGGGCTTTCTTGGTTAAATAGGTTTACTCATAAACGGAATTAATCGCATGAAATCATTAATCTTCACTGGCCTTTTGGCATTTTCAACATCGGTTTTTGCCAGCCCTGCACCGCTGGTGTCCACCGCGAATCAGGCCGCATACTGGCAAAATCTGAGCGCTTTGTGTGGCAAGGCGTTCGAGGGAAAAATAGTCAAAGAGACAGAAGATGACGGCTTTGGCGTTGGCCAGAAGCTGGTGATGCATGTGCGAAAATGCAGTGATACGGAGATTCAAATTCCGTTTCACATAGGTGAAGATGCCTCTCGCACCTGGATTATCACCAATACCGGAGCGGGATTGATGTTAAAACACGACCATCGCAACAAGGATGGTAGCTACCATGCGTCTACCATGTATGGTGGCCATACAGTGGATAGCGGTTGGCCGCAGCTGCAATCTTTTCCGGCGGATGCCTATTCTAAAGAACTCTTCGTAAAACAAGGTATACCTGCTTCTATTGATAACACCTGGCAGATGATGATTTATCCACAAACCTTCAGCTATCGACTGATAAGACCAGCGCGTGAGTTTCAGGTGGATTTTGATTTAACCAAGCCAGTAGAGCCGCCAGAAGCCCCATGGGGTTACAACGAGCAATAATAATTGCTTTACCCCTGTCTATTTCTGTCACAGTGATTCGTTACTATACTAGAGTGTGTTGCGCTTTGTTGTACTACAAAAAGTAACACGCTCAGATTGAATAGTAACAACAGGTTACAGATTGCTTTTCACATACGTTGCAAGCCAGCGTAGAATGGCGCCTCTGGAAGTTTTCCTGCCCTTTAGCAAGCACAAACAATGAATTATCAAGGAGATAGCGCGTGAGGACCTCATTACATCGTCACCTGGTTATAGGATTTATCACAGGGAGTCTGATCATCTTCAGTACGCTATCCAACGCGCAGTTTGGTCCTACGCCTGTAAACGTTGAAGCTGCACAGCAGAGAATGCTGGCGCCACTAAGCTCCGTATCCGGGGCTATCGTCAGCCAGAATGACTCACAGGTGGCTGCTCGGGTTGCCGGGCAACTCATCGAAGTGGCCAAAGTGGGCACTAAGGTCAGTGTGGGTGATACCTTCGCTGTGATACGCGACCCTTCACTTGTATTTCGTCACGCCGAGCACCAGGCCCGACTAAAATCTTCTCAAGCGAATCTGGCCTTCCTCAACAGTGAAGTAAAACGCCTTCGCTCACTGGCAGAGCGAGATTTAAGCTCTAAAACAGAGCTGGATCGCACTCTCGCTTCCCGTGATCAGGCGGAAGCCGAAGTAGAAGAAAACAAAGCCTTATTGGATGGCATTGAGTTAAGTCAGTCCTATCAGAATATGCAGGCCCCATTCGATGGCATCATTATGGAACGGTTGGCGGATGTGGGCGAACTAGTGGCACCGGGCACAGCAGTGGTGCGTTTAGTACAAACAACTGACCTTGAAGTGAGCGCTCGCATTCCTGTGGCGTCACTGGCCCATGTGGTGCCGGGTAAAACCATTAGCTTTACCTCTTCTGTGGGTACAGGTAATGCCATAGTGCGCACCGCTGTGCCAGTGGCAGACAATCGCACCCGACTGGTGGAAGTACGCGCTGAAGTGATGGAAGACAAGTGGCCAGTGGGACTGGATGTTACGGTTAAGGTGCCTTCGGGTGCGGAAAAAGAAGTCTTGGCAGTGCGCCGGGATGCATTGGTATTGCGTCGCGATGGTGCCCGCGTGTTTCGCATAGGCGCTGAAGATAAAGCCGAGCAAGTGATGGTTCAAACCGGTATTGCCACTGAGCAGTGGATTGAAATCAATGGTGACGTTCAGCCAGGCGATAAGATAGTTATTCGCGGCGCTGAACGCTTGCAACCAGGACAACAAGTTATGGTGCGAGACAACAATGCGAGTTTGATTAGCCAATGAAATTAACAGCAGCCTCCCTTCATAACCCTACCGCTGTGGTGGTAGGGATATTATTAATACTCTTGTTTGGCGTGTTGAGCTTAACGCGTCTGCCTATCCAATTAACGCCTGATGTGGAACAGCCTCAAATTGTCATCAATACCAGCTGGCGCGCGTCGGCCCCGGAAGAGATTGAGTCGGAGATCATTGAACCCCAAGAGGATGTGCTCAAGAGTCTGCAGGGCGTGGTAACCATGGAGTCCAATGCCTCGCAAGGTAATGGCACCATTGTACTGCGCTATAAAACCGGCACCGATCTGAACCGCGCATTGATTGATGTTATGAATGCCCTTAATCAGGTGCCTTTTTATCCTCCCGATGCCAACGAGCCAATCTTGGCGGTGGGTGGTGATTCGGTTTTTGATGCGATTGCCTGGTTTGGTTTGCACGTATTACCCGGCAACGACAGGCCCATCGAAAGCTATCAGGATTTTGTGGAAGATGTAATTCAGTCCAGACTAGAGCGAGTGCCCGGTGTTTCTCAAACCAATGCTTTTGGTGGTTTGCCCACTGAAGTAAGAGTCACCTTCGACCCATACAAGGTGGCCGCTCTGGGTCTTAATATTCCTGAAATCGCCGCTAAAGTTGGCGGTAACACCGATTCATCAGGTGGTTTTAAAAACGTAGGTCGACGTAAATACACCCTGCGTTTTGATGGCAAGTACGACATTCCTGATCTGGAAGGTATGATCCTCGAATGGCGAGGCGATACCCCGATTTTATTGCGTGATGTCGCCAGGGTTGAAGCCATGCTAGGTGAGCGCTTTGGGGTACTCACCCTGGACGGTGTACCCGCTATTGCCATGAACGCTCAAGCGGAAGTAGGCGTAAATGTCATGGAGGTAGATGAAGGGCTTAAGGAGGTCTTGAGAGAACTCAATGAGGGGCCGCTTGCTCGTGCTGGCCTGGAAATGGTGCAGATGTACGACCAAACCATCTATATCGAAGACTCCATGGCCCTTGTGCGCAATAACCTGTTGTTGGGCTTTATTCTGGCGGTGTCTATCTTGTGGTGGTTTTTGCGCAAGTTTAAAGCCACGTTGGCGGTAGCCTTGTCCATTCCTATCTCGTTAACCGTCACCTTTGTGGCTCTGGATATTATGGGGCGCAGCTTAAATATCATCTCCATGGCGGGCCTGGCCTTTGCCGTGGGCATGGTACTGGATGCAGCCATTGTGGTGCTGGAAAACATTGTGCGTATGCGGGAGCACGGCGCAAAAACCGGTGATGCTGCGTTTAAAGGCACCACCCAAGTGTGGGGCGCATTATTGGCTTCCACCACAACAACTGTAGCTATCTTCTTACCGATTGCCTTTTTGGAAGATGTGGCCGGACAGCTTTTTGCCGACCTGGCTATTGCGATTTCTGTGGCGGTGGTGGCGTCTTTACTGGTGGCGGTATCGGTGATCCCAGCAGCCTCTACCAAGCTGCTCAAAACCATTAATTCCGAGGATCCCCACGACCATTGGTGGGACAATATTACCAAAGGCGTGATGCGTCTTACCGGTACTAATCGCAAGCGCTTTGGCTGGGTTTTTGGTTTGTTGGGATTTGCCATTGTGGCCAGTTACCTGTTATTCCCGAAAATGGATTATCTGCCTAAGGGTAACGAGAATCAGTTTGGTGCCTTTATGTTGCCGCCTCCGGGCCTCAGCATTGAAGCGGGCAAACACGAGATGGTGGATGTCATCAATGAGCGCATGGATCCTTATCTCACAGGGGAAAAAGAGCCCAAGGTGGCCCACGACTGGTTAGGCATATTTGGTACCTTTGGTTTTATGGGCGGACGCGCGGAAGATCCGGATGATATTCAGGAGTTACTGGGTATTCTTAACTCTGAAATTCTGTCGGGCTTCCCCGATACCATTGCCTTTGCCCAACAATCGCAAATATTCCAGGGCTTGGGTGGTGGTCGCCGCATCGATATTGATATTCAGGCCAACGATGAAGAGCAACTGCTTACCGCCGCGCGAGTGGGCTTTGGTGCTGTTATGCAGGCATTGCCAAGCGCGCAAGCGCAACCCGTGCCTGGGCTTAATCTGGCGGAGCCTGAGCTGCGTTTATTGCCTTACGAGCGCAAACTGGCGGAATCTGGCTGGAGCCGTAAGGAAATGTCGCAAATAAGCCGTTCCCTGGGCAATGGGCTTTATGTCGGAGACTATTTTGATGGCCAAAAACGCTTGGATATTTTCTTGCGGGCTGAAGAGTGGAGTACGCCAGAAGAGTTGGCGTCTATGCCTTTGTTCACGCCAACAGGTGGGGTGCAGCCTGTTGGGGCGTTAGCAGAAGTGACCCGTACTGCTGGTCCGGGGCAAATTCGTCGCGTCGACAGAAAACGCACAATTACCTTGCAGGTAACGCCACCGGATGATTTGTCGCTGGAAGAGGCCATTGCCACCTTAAAAACCGAGGTAGACGATAAAGTGTTGGCGCTATTAGGGGATGAAGGGGCCGTAACCTATCGTGGTACTGCAGAGGCATTAACCGAAGCCATTACCAACATGAGTCAGAGTTTCTTGCTGGCGTTGGTGATCCTGTATTTGTTAATGTCAGCCTTGTTCCGTTCCTTCAAAGATAGTTTGCTGGTAGTGATGACCATCCCGCTGGCCACGGTAGGTGGAATTGCCTCACTGCGTTTAACGGACCTGCTTACCGGCTTCCAGCCACTGGACTTGCTCACCATGATCGGCTTTATCATCCTGTTAGGTTTAGTGGTGAACAACGCTATCCTGCTGGTATATCAAACCCGTGTTGCGGAGCGGGAAGGTATGGCCAGGGTGGCCGCGGTGGAACAAGCGGTACGCTTGCGCTTGCGTCCCATTTTGATGAGTACGCTTACCAGTTTATTCGGCATGTTGCCGCTGCTGCTTATTCCTGGGGCGGGTGCCGAGCTGTATCGAGGTATTGCTGCAGTAATTGTCGGCGGTATGAGTGTTAGCACTTTCTTTACTCTGATCTTCTTACCCAGCTTGTTACAGTTGGGCAAAAGTAAAGCAGAACAACAAAGCATCACAAACGCCGAGCCTGCTACCGCTTCTTGATATGATTATTTAATCGGCTCGCTCGATACGTTGAGCGAGCTTTTATGATCCAGATCAAACTTTGTGAGACTTTGCTCACTCTGGCATTGAGCCCCACAAGCGAACTCCCTAAAATGCGCGCCCTTGTTTAATTTTTGGGCGGATTTCTGCATTGCAAAGTTCTTCTTTTTCTCCTGAATTATTGTTGCCTGCGGGCAGTTTGCGCAACATGCGTTATGCTTTTGCTTATGGCGCGGATGCGGTGTATGCCGGTCAGCCCCGCTACTCACTTCGGGTGCGCAATAACGAATTCAATGCCCAGAATCTTGCCTTAGGCATTCAGGAAGCCCACGACTTAGGTAAAAAGTTTTATGTGGTGAGCAATATCGCGCCCCACAACAGCAAGGTGGCGAGCTATCTGAAAGACATTGAGCCTGTCATTGCCATGCAGCCAGATGCGTTGATCATGTCTGATCCGGGCCTCATCATGTTAGTGCGCGAAGCGTTTCCCGATATGGCCATTCATCTCTCGGTGCAGGCCAATGCGGTGAACTATGCCAGTGTCCAGTTTTGGGCCAAACAAGGCATAGAGCGAGTGATCCTGTCTCGAGAATTATCCCTTGAAGAAATCGCTGAGATCCGACAAAAAGTGCCTGATACTGAATTGGAAGTATTCGTTCATGGTGCCCTGTGTATGGCTTATTCTGGGCGCTGTTTGCTCTCCGGTTATATGAACAAGCGTGACCCCAATCAAGGCACCTGCACCAATGCGTGCCGCTGGCAATACGATGTACAGCCAGGGCAAGAAACCGAAAGCGGCGACATCGTGCATCAACACAAGCCCGATGCTGTAGAGCCTACCCTGGGTGCAGGCGAGCCTGTAAAAGAGGTGTATCTGTTGGAAGAAAAAGAAAAGCCGGGTGTGTTTATGCCGGCCTTTGAAGATGAGCACGGCACTTACATCATGAACAGCAAAGATTTGAGAGCCGTGCAGCACGTTCCCCGGCTGATGGAAATGGGGGTACATTCTCTAAAGATTGAAGGGCGCACTAAATCCCACTATTACTGTGCTCGTACGGCTCAGGTTTATCGTCAGGCTATTGATAATGCAATTGCGGGCAAGCCTTTCGATAATGCCCTGATGGCGAGCCTGGAAACCTTAGCCCACCGCGGTTACACCGAAGGCTTTTTGCGTCGTCATACCCATAGTGAATATCAAAATTATCACACCGGCAGCTCTGTTAGCGACAAACAGCAGTTTGTTGGGGAAATCTTCGGACGCTGCGAGCAGACGGGATTTGCCATTGTTGAGGTGAAAAACAAGTTCGCTCTGGGGCACTCATTAGAGCTAATGACACCCCAAGGCAATCATACCTTCTGTTTGCAAAAGATACTGGATAAATCTGGTGCAGAAGTGCCGGTGGCGCCAGGTAGTGGCCATCAGGTGCGTATTCCGGTGCCAGTTGATGGTCCGCTGGATTTTGCGTTGTTGTTACGAAATCTGGATGAAGGCACGAATACCCGTAACCCGTTTAAATCCGAATCGTTGGTAGAGGTGTGAAATGGCATTAAAAATCAAAGAAACCTGCATCAATTGCGACATGTGCATGCCAGAGTGCCCCAATCAGGCTATAAGCATGGGGGCCGAAATTTTTGAAATCGACCCGGCGAAGTGCACCGAATGCATTGGTCATTACGATGCACCTACCTGTGTCAGTGTTTGCCCGATACGTTGCATTGGCGTGGACCCGAATAATCAGGAAACTCTTGATGAGTTAGCCATTAAATACGTGGCGCTTACAGCTTAATACTGGCGTTTAAATGTCAGTACCTTCTCTATATAGCGGCGGCTCTCTGCTTTGGGGTGTTGATGGCGCAGCTTTTGGTACACTTGGCTGGCGCTGAGTTTGTTGATGGCATTGGTTGCCTGATCCCGCTGACTGCTAAAGGTTTTAAATACATTGCCCGCGCCGCCATTATAAGCGGAGATGGTGGCGTATTCACGGCTAAGTGTATTACTGATGTTCTTCAGATAAATATCATCCAAAATATGTAGATAGGCGGTGCCAATATCGATGTTATCTTCAGGACGAAACAACACCGACTGAGTAGGTTGGTCATTGCGTTTTTTGATGCGGGTGTAAACATCTTTGCCGGCAGACTCGGGAATAATTTGCATTAAGCCATAGGCATTGGCAGAACTTACCGCAAATGGGTTAAAGCTGCTTTCTGTTTCGATAATGGCGTAGATTAAATCGGCGGGTACCTGGTAGCGCGACGCTGCCGCCAGCACATATTTGGCATATTGTTTTTTGCGTAAAGTGTGATGGTCAGATATCAGAGGAAAGGTGACAAAGTGGTGCAGACCTGCTTCGGTGGTATCGGTTTTTAGCTGGGTAGCCAATAAGTACTCGGCAAAGCGGCCTGCCCGCCAGGGAAATCGAATCGCCACCCCTTCTTGATCCAGCACCTGGCCATGTAAAAAGGGTTCGCCTGTAAACTGCGGTGTTTCGTCGCTGAAGATATCCGTAGAATTGGGATCATCAGTAGTTAGCAGGGTGGTAATAATGGCTTCTCTGAGTTGAGTTTTATAGTCCTCAGCATTGATGGTTTCTACCGTCACGTAACCTGCGCGAAAATCAATAATGGCTCTGGCCTGGTAATCTTGGGTGTATTTAACGTAGGTATCATTATCGGGTATTTCAGTATCTTGTTCGCCCCACTTATCTTTAGCCTTACCACGCAATTCATCCAGCAGTTCTTTTAAGTTTTTTAAATCGTAAATGAGGGCTTGCGGATTGTTCTGGTACTGAACGGCTTTTTGCCTGGCGTAAGATTCTGCCACCTGACGGATATCGCCTGTTTGTGCGGCCTTTAATAGCATCGTGCGGTCCGTGTGAGTACAGGAGCTGAGTAGTAGAGACAGGAGAAAGCCGAGAGTGCTGTATTGGATTCGGTGCATTTGGGTTTTTTGAAATAAGTGGAATTGTTATTAGAACAATAAAAAAGGCACCAGATCAATGCGATTATCCGGTGCCTTTGTTTTCCCCATACCCAACATGAGAAAACTGGTGGCTCAGGCTCACTCAGGGAGTACTTTAGTGAGCTATCAAAGCAATGGATTAATAATGTTATATCATAACAAAAGATGCAAGTTTTTTTTGAGACACTGTGCAAATGATGCTTTGAAACTGCAGATTTTGATGATGAGAATTGCGTATTTTTCAACAAACCAGAAATGATGGCTGGAAATAAAAAAGGCACCAGAATATTGGTGCCTTAGAGCGTGTTGAACTCAACACGCTCTGGCGCGCTCACCAGGGAATAAGCGCTTCACTGTTTTTTAGTTGAGCGATATTAAAACTCCGCTCTAACACCTACTGCGAAACTGCGACCAGGTAGTGGAGCAAGGTCCTTCAAGAATGAAGTATGCACACGGGCTTCTTCATCTGTCAGGTTTTTACCGCGCAGGTAAAATACCCAATCAGCACCTTGCCAGGCTTTGCGATAGTTAACACTGAAGTTAAGCAGAGTGTAGCCATCGGTGGCTGTTTCGAAATTAGAAACACGAGTCTGGTCGTCATACCAGGTAACGCCGACATCGCCGTACCAATTGTTCCAGTCGAAATCCAGTTCTGCACCAATGCGCATGGGTGGAATACGCGGTAAGTCACGGGAACCGTTTACAGCGTGATCTAAACTGCCGCGAATGTAATCACCGTACACTTTCAGCGTCAGGTTGTCGTTGAACTTGTTGTGTAGCTCGGCTTCGATACCGTAAAACGTCGCGTCTTGCTGCTGGAATGCGAACACGGGCGTGCCTTCTTCCTCATCGTGCTCATCACCGTGATCGTCATCATGGTCGTCACCTTCATGATCATCGTGCTCATCATGTTCTTCTTCCTCGTGATGCTCTTCTTCTTCATGATCGTGAGCATCTTCGGCAAACAGTCCTGTTTCCACCTGATACAGATAGTCATCTACCTGGTTGTAAAACAAACTAACTGTGTAACCCCAATCGCCATCAAATTTGCGGAAGGTCAAGTCCAGGTTGGTAGAAACTTCTTCTTCAGTTTGCTGTAAGGCTGGACCAAACTCTCCATCTTCATCAATGCTATAAAGAGTACCTACATCAAAGGTGCGAGTGGCAATGTGATTACCTGCGGAAAATAGCTCCTGATGACTAGGGGCGCGCTCTGAGTGGCTTAAAGAGATTGCCACAGTACGTCCTTCTTGATATTGCCAGTTGGCACCCGCAGACAAAGATAACGATTCATAAGACTGTTCAAACAGATTTAGCGTAACGGTCTCTTCATGCTCTTCGTCGTGATGTTCTTCTTCGACGTGCAGGTTTTCAAGGGTGATGGAATCAATTGGGTCGATATCGGTTTGATCATAGCGCATACCCAATTGCACGGCGACATCACCGAACTGTTTCTCTTCGATTAGAAATAGCCCCAGGCTGTCGGTTTCACTGGGCGGTGTAAAGGCTTCTGCGCCAACGGCGGCATAATCAGTGTTACTGTAATGCAAACCCAATACACCGTGCCAGCCAGCAATACCTTCGTGCTCCAGGCTGATGCGATGCTCATCGGTTTCATTGATAAAGGTGGTACCGATTTCGCCAGCTTCAATTTCTACGTGTTCATAATCAGTAAAACCGCTGGCAAACTTGATTTTGCTAACGCCTGCAAAGGGCGATAAGAACTCACCTGCGATTTGATAGCGGCGCATGTCCACGTCGAGATTAACGATTTCTTCTTCACCGTGCTCGTCAGCGTGATCGTCTTCATGCTCTTCTTCGTGCTCGTGTTCATCTTCGTGACCGTGAGCGTGTCCCGGCACGCCGTAGAGATTATTTAGCTGTTGCACTGAAAAGCCCACATAACCCTTTTCATTCACCCAAGACAAGCCTGCGGTATAAGTCGTGGTATCGATGGACGAATTAGGGAGTGTACCTGGTTCTTCGCCTTCATGGGGTTCGCTTTCGGCATAACCGGGAATATCATAGTTATCCGTTTGGCGATCAAAGGCGTCAAAATGAAATGCAACATTGCCGGTTCCGGCATTTAAATCAATGCGGGCAAACTCTTCGTCAGATACCGAGTCGTAACGCAGTTCGGCTTCCCCTTCGACACTGTCTGGCACATAACGCGGGATACGGTTATCTACTACGTTGATCACGCCGCCAATTGCGCCATTACCATATTGTAATGTGGCTGGGCCGCGTAATACTTCAATCTGTGTGGCACTGGTACCATCTGCAGAAACATTGTGATCAGGACCCACACGGGAAGCATCGGAGCTGTCCAGACCATTTTGGATAATTTTAACTCTCGGACCATCCGCACCGCGGATCACCGGGCTGGAAGATACCGGACCAAAATACGTACTGTGCACGCCTGGCAGGTTTTTCAGGGTATCCCCCAATGTTGCAGCCTGATTGCGTTTTAACTCTTCACCACCCAATACCGATACCGGCATAGTGGATTCCAGCACTGAGCGCTCTAGCGCATTCGCGGTAACAATAACGTTTTCTATAATGGCTGGGCGTAATACAAAATCCGCAGTATGGCTGGCATCAGGATTCAGGATCTCTTGATCGCCGTGAACGTGCTTAGAAGAATATACATGCACATGAGCACGAGCATCGGAAACATTATTGAGTGTGTAACGGCCATTAGCATCTGTGGTGGCCCTAACGGAGCTGCCCTCAACCAGAACAGTGGCACCCGCGACAGGATTGCCATTGGTATCTGTGACTGTGCCGGAAACGGTTGCAGCAATAGATGGCAAACTGCAGGCCATCGCAACGAGTGAAAGTGTGGTTCTCAAGCCAGTTTTCATGGTTTTGTTTAACCTTATGATTGCTTAATTGTTGGGTATTTCGAATGATGGCTGCAAATAATGTTATATTATAACGTTCAGATCAAGGTGTTTTTGTGACGTGATAATGTAACGGTAGGTTTTGAGGGCAAGTTTCTACCAATTAGTGCGGCTGTGAATGGATATGTAAAACAGAAAACCTATTTTCGACTTAATACGAAACGCTCTTAACCTCTGAAATAAATTCATTTAAGGTGAGTATTTGAGGTCGTATCTCAAGGGGAAACTTGCTGTGTATTTCCTCTGGGACAACCAAGGTTACGCCTTCTGCTTGCATCTCATTAAATTGATTTACAGATACGCCTTCCTGGAGCGTGAATAAATGCTTTTGAGAGACCCTGTTTGCTTCATTCAAAATTTGTCGCCAACGATCTTTGCATGTGGTTTTTACGGCTAACATTCGTAGTTTTGAATCAGGAAAACTCGCTTTTTTATAAGCAGCACAGCAGGGGAAAATAAAGTCTGGCTTCTTGTTACCTTCAGTCGTGCACTGGGTACCAAATTCAGCTATTCCTGATTCTCGAAATATCCTTTCA
This sequence comes from Planctobacterium sp. AWM4_229, assembly GCF_056160305.1. NCBI lineage: Bacteria > Pseudomonadati > Pseudomonadota > Gammaproteobacteria > Alteromonadales > Alteromonadaceae > Planctobacterium > Planctobacterium sp. AWM4_229. Next base: position 139,711 of record NZ_JBSWWX010000008.1, read on the forward strand.
AGATGGATTTCCAATGAACGGCCAGATCGGGATTTGCGACGATTACTGACTGAGTTTGCCAAAAAAATAAAGTCATCCACGGATTCGAATCCTGTTTGTATTTTTTCTAAAACGTGGAGGCTTTCAACTTCCAGAAAGAGTTTATATTCTTCCCTTCTTCGCTTCATTATTTGCTTGTCAGGATGCTCTGTTCCGAAGGAAGAGTTATTAATCAGGTAGTCAATGATTTCTTCGCCTGAGGGAAAGCTGTTTTTCCACGCTTGTGGAATGGTTAATGTAGTTTTGGCTGCTTTTTTCTGGGGGATGTATCCAGTGAGTAACTTGTCTGCCTGACCATCAACAAACTCACCAGGAATGACTTCTCCCTGGTGGGCTTCCAACACGCTCTCCTCTTGCACATCACGACATATCCACACACTGATATGACATGCGGTTTTCGTATCGGGATCCAATTCAAAAGCAAATACGGTGAGGGCCCCAGTATTTTCGACATCTTGCAGGGGACTATTGGAGATGTCCGAATTCCAACGGGTCAGGCGCTGCTCATCCCTTCCTTTTGGTTTCTTCTCTGACTTTTTGGAGTTGTAGTAAATTGCCCTAATTCTTTGCTCTGCGGTATTGTGGGAGGCAATCTGGGCAGTTAGAAAAAGATCGGGGTTCTTTATATCCGTTCGGGTTATTGGTGAGAGAATGGCGCTGGCCAAGCTTTTAGGAATGTAAATACCAACCTGATGGCCACCCGTTAAGCCTGTGTCATTGGCAGATAACCTTTTCACAAACAGCCAGTGAAGCTGTGAATTCTTGTCATTTAACCAAGCTGAAAATTCCATTTCCATAAATCCCTATTAAATTGGACTATTGCATCTACGCGGCGTTATTGCAGCCTTCATCAACCTCAATGGCTCTCATGATGCGCTCTTTCATCAACCTGGCTACCGCCTCAAAAACCGGCACGACGACTGAATTGCCAAATTGTTTATAGGCTTGAGTATCCGAAACGGGAATGACAAATTTATCTTTACCCTTTTGAGCGAAGCCCATTAATCTCGCACACTCGTATGGTGTTAGCCTACGAGGTCGATTAAGTTCGTTTTTAGGGTCGTCAAATTCCAGAGAGAAATCCCAACCTCTGTCGACTAATATCTCGGAGCCATCTTTGTAGTATCGGGCAGATAAAGTTCTGGCGATACTGTTCTCGTTGACTAATCCATATCCAAAGCCATTGCCTTTGGCTTTGTGTTTTTTGGCATAGTCGAACAAATACTTCCAAAGCTTTGGGGTGAGCACATATTTGGGATCGACATGGTTTTCCAGAATATCTCCCATTTTCGGACCCTGTTCGGGGAAGTATTGTGAAATATTATTAAGGGTAAATCCTTCGTGGACATGTAAATCTCTTCTGAATCCTACAAGTACAATTCGTTCTCGATGTTGCGGAGTGAAATGTTGACCGTCCAGTATCTTTGGATCTTTATTGCCTTGATAGTCACTGTCCGCTATTTCGTAGCCCAGCTCATCCAATGTTTTCATGATAACTTTAAAGGTTCTACCCTTATCATGAGACTTCAGGTTTTTTACATTTTCCAGAACAAATGCCTTTGGTTTGCGAGCCGCTATGATGCGGGCAACATCAAAAAACAATGTGCCTTGAGTGGTACATTCGAAGCCATGAGCTTTGCCCATGGCATTTTTTTTAGAAACGCCGGCAATAGAAAATGGCTGGCAGGGAAAACCCGCTAACAGCACATCATGTTCTGGAATTTCGTTTCGAATGTTTTTGTATGCCTCTTCTTCAGAAACAGTTTCATCACCTGACAGGGTTACTGAACGAATATCCTCATTAAACTTGTGAGTTGAGCTGTTGCCGTAGTTTGCTTTATAGGTTCGAACCGCATACTTGTTCCATTCGCTGGTAAAAACACAGAGGCCGTTTTGAGCTTCAAAGCCTTTTCTGATCCCTCCGATCCCAGCGAAGAGATCGATAAAGGTAAAATCAGCATTCTCTGGCTGAACTTTTGCTTGCGGTAAAAGAGATTGAAGAGCGTCATATTCAGAAACGGTCAGGCTTAATTCCCCTTTCCCTTTGACATAACGATTGATGGTTTCCCGGCAAAGGTTACTTTTTGTATTTTCTTTCAGAAAGTTGGCTAAGAATTTTTGATCATAAATATCAAGTAACTGATTAATTAGTTCTTTATCGTCAAGCATGGAAAACCATCAAAAAGGGACAAACGTGTGATTTAAGATCACACATTATTCCCTGATAGTCAACATTTCACTGATTTTATATACAGTGTTTTTGGTTTGCTACATTGACTGATTCATGAGGTATCATGTGATGGAAATTACCATCGACAGGAAAATCATGGACTGGAAAATCTTCTTCACTATTTTTGCATCAGTGTTTATTGCTGAGCTAGGGGATAAAACTCAGTTGGCCACCATGCTGTTTGCTGCTGACAAAGCTGTGAGCAAGTACACTGTATTTTTAGCCGCCTCTGCAGCATTAATTGTCGCCTCTGCCATTGGCGTGCTTGCAGGAACGCTGTTAAGTGAATACATCAATCCTAAGTATTTGCAGTATGTTGCAGGTGTTGGTTTTATTTTGATTGGTGTTTATACCCTATATAGCGCCGGGTAGGTATGGCGAGCCATGACACCTTAATGTTGTTAAAAGGGATATCTGTCTGATAAATCAAACTCTTTAAACATACGTAGTAACTCTCCGTTGCTTTTGAGTTGCGCTAATCTTTGGTTCCATTGCTGTATCAGGGTTGCATTGCGAGGGGTTCGCGCAAAGGCGGGATACAGGTACAAAACGCCAAATTTTATCCAGCTTAAACCCTCATTTTTAATACCCTCGGCAGCCATTAAATCCAGCATTTCCGAATCATCACTGAGGATAAAGCGGATCTTTTCTGCCCTGAGTAAGCGAAAGGCAGTTTTAACATCGTTCACTTCGTAACCTTGCAGATTGTATTGCGGGAAATACTGATCGTAGAGGTAATCTGTAAGCCATACTGCAGGTGCATTTTGATACTCGGGAGGTTGCTTTGGGTATCGGCTGGTAAGGTATATGGCATAGACAAAGTCGGCATCCATGGCCTCATGAGGAGTAATAGCGTAATCCTCTTCGTCTTTATAGGCACCTAACCACAGATCAGCTTTGCCTTGCACTAACAGCGCTTTAGTGCGCGCGTAATCACTGTAAACAAACTGCACCTCTAATTCCGGGTACACCTTTTTGAACAGCGCTTCGTATAGACCATTACTTTGCTCTGTTGTGTAAGGAGGCCACACATCTGTCGCTACCACAAGGGTTTCCGCTTTGCAGAAAAAAGAAAATAGCAACAAAAAACAGAGCTGTTTTTTCATCTATGGGCTCCAGGGTACATCAGTAAATTGTCGTACACTGAAACTAAATTGCCAGTTTCTTTTACATAGAATTATTGATTCAAACCACTATGTAAGCCGCGTCGATAGGCTCCGATGGCGGGAATACAAGCAACAAGGAAAGTAGCCACAATGACTATCGTTGCAATAAGCAAGGAATCGCTATTCCATACATTGCTACTGATAAATAAGCCGTAGTGTTCGCTCAACCATGCGCTGGAAAAATGCAGCGTAAGCCAAACCAATACCAATGACATTAGGGTGGCACAAAGAGATATCAAAACAGCCTCTGTTTGAATGAGCAAAAATAACAGTCCCGGTCCAGCACCTATGGCTCGCAATACTGCGATTTCTTTGTGTCGCTCCCGCATTGAGGCAAGTAGCATAGTGGTCAATCCAAACAGCGAAGATAGTAAAATCAGCAAGGAGATAAAGCGCAGTAGATTTTCTACGGTGCCCAGCATCTGCCAAAGCTCTGATAAGGCGACTCCAGGTAAAATAGCTAAGAGCGGTTCAACGCGATAATTATTGATGCTGCGCTGCACACTAAAGGTGGCAAATTTGGAATTTAAGCCCAGTAAAAAAGCAGTAATGCTCTTGGGTTGCAGCTGCACTATTGCTTCTGGGCTGTCGGGATCGGCCAATATGGCTGCTATTTTGGGGCCTGACAGGTGTACTAGCTCCAGTGATTCAAGGCTAACGTGCACGGTTTGATCTACGGGAGTGCCTGTGGCTTTCAAAATGCCTGTTACCACAAATGGTGCATCGTCATGGTTGCTGAAACTAACGCTGCCCACACCGTGAGCAATGGTGATCTTATCGCCTACCTTGTAACCCAGTTTTTGTGCGACTTCAGCGCCCAGAACGGTTTCGGTTAAGCCAATATTTGGCTCGCCATCTCGCAGTTCTAGTGTTTGTTTGTTGCCGTAGCGGAAATGAGTAAAGTAGTCAGTGTTGGTACCCATCACACGGTAACCTCGGTGGGAGTCGCCCAAGGAAATGGGAATGGCCCATTTGACCTGTTTGTCTTTCTGGATGCGTTCATAGGTGGCCCAATCGATATTATTGGTGGCATTGCCAATGCGAAATACCGAATACAGCAAAAGGTTGAGCTGTCCGGTTCTGGCACCCACAATGAGATCTACACCCGATACCGTGCGCCCGAAGCTGTCTTTGGCTTCTTTGCGAATATGTTCGACGCTGAGCAATAGACTGATACTTACCAGTAGTGATAGCAGGGTCAAGATAACCGAGCTTTTACGGCTTTTCAGGCTTGAAGAGGCAATACTGAAAATCATGCGTTAGCTCCTGCTAATGCGGCCTGATTTATCTCAGTTAAGCTCACACTGGTATCGAAGTAGCTCTTTAAGCCAGGATCATGGCTGACAAAAATCAGAGTACTTTGTGCCTGCTCACAGCTGGCCAGTAATAACTGCATAAAGCTATCCCGTGCTGTGGTGTCCAAGGCTGATGTGGGCTCATCCACAATCATCAGCTCAGGCTGGTTGATCAGCGCCCGTGCGATGGCAACTCGCTGTTGCTGACCAACGCTTAGCTGGGTGGCCTGCTGTGATAATACGCTAAGAGGAAGCTGCAGTTGCGTGACAATAGACTGAATTTTGTTATCCATATGGTTATTAATGTTGTTGCCTAACCAGGCTGCAGCGCGAATGTTTTGCTCGACGCTCAAATAAGGGATCAAATTAAACTGCTGAAACACCACACCAATGTGTTGTGCGCGAAACTTGTCTCTTTTGCGGGAGGATAAAGCGCTCACTTCTTGCCCGAGTATATGGATTGTTCCGGAATCGGGTTTTAAGGTGCCGGCTAAAAGATTTAACAAGGTACTTTTACCTGAACCAGAAGGCCCATAAAGAAACACTTTTTGGCCTGCGTCGATACGCCAGAGGGGGATATCAATGAGTTTGTTATCCCTGGACTTATCGTATTGAAAACACAGATTTTCGATACGGATTTGTTGTTCTTTTGCCGTTTCAGTCATGATGGGTATTTAGCTTAATCTGGTTTTCAGGGTTGTGCTGAGTTCAAGCTTGCCCTGTTGTGCAAATTCAGAGGTGTCTGGATAGATCAGCTCTAATCGCGAGTCATCGCTTTCATCTATTTCCACGCAGCTTAGTATGTCTTCCGCTTTATTGAAACCAAAGATACCCCGTTCAGTAATAAATACCCCTTTCAAGCGCTCTACCGAAACGGAACTCAACAGGCTAAATACCAGATTAAAATCAAAGATGTGGCTTCCATCATAGATCCACCCCTCAGTAATAAATCCATCTTTTTGATGCTGCGTATACGCCGCCCCCTCTTTGACTAAGCTGTCCTGCCAGGCTGGAGTAGCAGAGCTGCTGTGACCATGATGGTGATGCGATGGTGGTGGTACTTGTCGAGCGGTGGGCTTTGCAAGGTGAGCAAAATCAATTTTGCCTTGTTCAGTAATCAGCAGTTCTTTGTCGTTCAAGTGCAGCTCTCGCAGGGTATTCGTCATGGTAGATATATCGTCTTCTACGTACAAGTCTGCTTTATTGGCCACTAAAATATCTGCAATTTGCAATTGCTGCTTAAAAACTGGATGTTGGTAATACTTTTTTTGATTGAGTTTACGGGCATCAAACAAGGTCATCACAGCCATCAGTTGCATCACCTCGCGATTGTGCTCGCTTTGCAGCTCAGCGATGACTTCTTCCGGGTGACCTAACCCTGTAGGTTCAATGATGATACGGTGCGGTCGACTGCGACTAATTAGCTGTGCCAGTGCAATTTGCATCGGCAGTCCTGATGTGCAACACATGCAGCCGCCGGGGATTTCTTTGATAAAGACCTGTTGCGCTTCGTTACTCTCAGAGCCAAGTAATTTGCCATCAATACCAATTTCACCAAATTCATTAACCAGTATTGCCCAGATTTCATGTTCAGGCTTTTGGGCCATTAAATGGCATATCAAGGTGGTTTTACCTGATCCTAAAAAACCAGTAATGATATGGGTAGGAATAGGGGAGGAGATGGCTTGTTTCACAATGACCTGAACTCGTTTTGGATAATGTGATATTGTAACAATTACTTGGAAAAGATACAGTGCTTTTGTTTTATTGTGTGGCCTGACAAAAGCGTATTGTTTGAATAAGAGTATTACTTGTGGTTTCACCTTTTTCTGATAATTCAGTTTCTTTAAAGCGCTTATTACCAACCTTCGTTGTAGTCTTGTTGTTTTTTGGTATGGGCCTTACGGTCGCACTTCACAAACCGTGGGATTGGTTTGCACTGGATAATAATACTCTTTATCAATCGGATGATTTCGACTCGACGGTCGTTTCGGTCGCCATCAGCTGGCAGTCTTTGCTCGGCAATACTGACCGACAGTTGCTTCAAAATCTACGTGACAAGAAAACTCAATTAAAGCAACAGTTTCCCCAAGGTACGGATCTCGCTATGGAATCTGAGCTATTAGCCTCAGCCTTAACAGCGCAAACCTGGCAATCACTGGATGGGTATCAAATCAACGCTGAGGTGGTGGGGCAGTATGTCAGTTTACCCGGTTTTTTGGTGCCGCTTGAGCTGAACGAGGGTAGGGTAAAAAGCTTTTTCATCGTTCCCTATTACGGGGCGTGCCTGCACTATCCACCACCGCCACCCAATCAAATTGTGTATGTGCAGTTGCCAGACTATATTCCCTTACCCGATATGCAAGTGGCTTGGCAATTCACCGGTAAGCTCAACGAAACATTGTTTGAAGACCCGTTAGGAACGTCCGCTTGGGGTATGGATGTGGCAGTTATTTCAGCCTATTCTGCCCCCGCAGATGATGTGCGAATTCACTGAGAACTGAACCGACAATTCCTGCTAAACACTGATATGCTCCAGTTTGTATTGCAATATCGGACGATACAAATCCACGCATTCTTCACCAATTTTGATAAGGGCTTCTGCTTTGTCGAAGTCCATAATGCCGTAGTCTGATAGCTTGGGTTGGATAACAAGGTCAGGTGGATCGCCTGCCAACTGTGAACGGGTAATCCTGTCTTGCATAATATCGATACAGCCCGACATCACCGCAAATACATCAGGCGTTCTGGCCTTCTCCTGTTTGCGGTTTTTCATCTGTTGTAGGTAGTTTTTACCGGACAGCAATAATTTATCGAACTGATTCATCTCATTGCCGGGTTGGGCTACGTAATCCAGCGGCTTTTCGGGGATATCAAGCTCTGCTTCTGGTTCTGCATTGGGCAGTACCTTTTCCTGGTTTTTGGCACCTAAGTTGGATTTATCTGAGTTGAGATCAATGGCGATTACAAAATCTGCCCCCATGGCTTTACACAACGAAACTGGCACAGGGTTAACGGTAGCGCCATCCACCATCCAGCGGCCCTCATATTCATAAGGAGCCAAAATGCCGGGAATAGCACAAGAGCAGCGCAGTGCTTGTTTCAACGAGCCCTGGGTAAGCCAGGTTTCTCGTCCTGTGAAGAGATCTGTGGCGACTGCACCAAATGGCATGCTGAGATCTTCAAAGTTAACATCACCAATGGTTTCGGTGACTTTATCAAAGACTTTTTCACCGCTGATAAGCCCGCCATAGCCCAGTCCCCAATCCAGCAGGCTGAACACTTGCCAGTTATCGAGACTTTGTACCCATTCTTGCAGTTCATTGAGTTTGCCACTGGCCAGCGCCGCGCCAACCAGTGCACCGATTGAACTGCCAGTGACAATATCCGGCTCAAACCCAATTTCTTTCAGGCGGTTAATAATACCAATATGGGCCCAGCCTCTGGCGGCACCACTTCCCAAAACCAAACCGAGTTTCATATAAATCCCCTGTACAAACTGACTACTCCATAGTTGTGGATTATTTGTTGAATTTAAAGGTTAATACCCAAACTATCTCAAAATACTCGACTTCAGCGGGAGAATAAAAGGATTTAGGCAAGGCAAATTGGAGAATGCATGGTTGTTCTCACGTCGAACCAATTTAACACATCATAAATTCTTTTAAGCCTCGCCCTTCGGGAGCTTCACAGCGCTTCCATTACTGTGTTGCACTTGTTTGAAAGGTAGCCGACATTCCTTCTCAAGTGCGCCTTGTACTGAAAGCGCTGTGATAGCTCTGAAGCAAGCATCTTGAGGTAGCTTGGGTATGAGTTAAATTTTTATTGAGCAAAAAACAGCAATGGCGCACTATTGGGCCTGAATTTTTTTGAGTCTCACCTGACTTAAGGATAAATAATGAGAAAACAAATACTTGCTTCTTTAGTTGTACTGCTGGCGCTCACTGGCTGCAGTAAGAATGAAAACTCAGAGACGTTGACCACGCAATCCTCTGAAACAGCAAAAGTGGAACAACAAAAATCCGCTAAAACCGATATTCAAGTGGGCAAAGATTACCATTCGCTATCTAATCCGGATGAAATCAAAGTGACTCATGTGTCATTGGATTTGACTGTGGATTTTGAGCGTAAGGTATTAGCGGGCACTGCGGAGTTAACAGTAGAAAAGATAAAAGCCAATGTTAAAAGGTTAGTTTTGGATACCCGTGATTTGACTATAAAGTCGGTTACAGCTGGTGATAAAACCGTGGCTTTTTCCCTGTTAGAAGAGGATCCTTATTTGGGCACGCCGCTTTTGATCAGTGTGCCTAAAGATGTAAATAAAGTGACAGTAGCCTATGAAACCTCGCCTGATGCGTCTGGCGTGCAGTGGTTAACACCACAGCAAACCGCAGGCAAACAGCAGCCATTTTTATTTACTCAGGCGCAAGCGATTCATGCGCGTAGCTTTATTCCTTTACAAGATACGCCAAAAGCGCGTGTGACCTATGATGCCGTGATCAGAACGCCGAAAGAATTACTGGCGGTGATGAGTGCAGCGAACGATCCCGATACCGAGCGAGACGGTGTGTATGAGTTTAATATGCCGCAACCTATCCCCTCGTATTTAATCGCGTTGGCCGTGGGAGATCTTGAATTTCAGGCCATGGGGGAGCGCACTGGCGTCTATGCGGAAGCCAGCTGGTTAGATCGTGCTGCTGCTGAGTTTGAAGACACCGAAAACATGCTGATCGAAACCGAAAAGCGCTATGGGGAATATAGCTGGGGTCGTTACGACTTGCTGATATTGCCACCTTCATTTCCGTTTGGTGGTATGGAAAACCCGCGCCTTTCATTTATCACACCAACGGTTATTGCTGGGGATAAGTCGCTGGTAGCGTTGATTGCTCACGAGCTGGCTCACTCTTGGTCAGGCAACACTATCACCAATGCCACCTGGCGTGATTTGTGGTTAAACGAGGGATTTACCACCTATCTGACTTATCGCATTATGGAATTCATTTATGGCACTGATCGCTACAACATGGAGTTAGTGTTGGGGGCGCAAGACCTCGCTGCCGATATTTCCGGACTGCCAGAGAAAGATCAAATCCTGGCCATTGATTTGCGCGGTCGTGATGCTGACGATGTATTTAGCAACATCCCGTACGAAAAAGGTGCGCTGTTTTTACGCGAACTGGAAGGCAAAATTGGTCGCGATAATTTCGACCAGTTCTTACTGAATTATTTCGAACACTTTGCATTTCAGAGTATTACCACAGAACAGTTTATCGCTTATCTGGATGAAACCTTGTTAGCGCAATATCCACAGCAGCTGGACAAAACCCGAATTCTGGAATGGATCTTTGAGCCGGGCATTCCAGCAGGGGCACCAACTGCCAGCTCAGATGCCTTTACGGTAGTGGATAGTGCTCATAAAGCCTGGTTGTCGGGTGAGGTGAAGGCCGCAGATATCGATACGGCCAACTGGAACTATCATCAGTGGAAGTATTTTGTTGATAATCTGCCTGAGACCATGACGGTTGAGCAAATGTCTGAGTTGGATGCAGTGTTTAATTTTACTGGTCATCAAAACAATGAAATTGCTCATAGCTGGTTGTTGCACGCGATTAATAATGAATACAAAGTGGCTTGGGACAGGCTCTATGACTATCTCACCACAATAGGGCGTAATAAGTTGGTAAAACCACTTTATGCGGCTCTGTCTAAAACACCAGAGGGTAAAGCCTTCGCTAAAAAAGCCTTTGATGTAGCGAAAGTGGGCTATCACCCGTTAACCATTAGTGCTAACGAAGGTTACGTGCAGTAACCTTCAATTATTTCGAAGGCACATTTAAATCTGATTTGTCCGATTGGCCGTTTAAATGTGCCCGACATAAACGGCATTCACTGCATCCCTGTAGTGTAGGTCCTGCTTTAGCTGGACAGCATAAATTGAATCAACCACCGTTGTCCGCATAAATGCGAACCTACAATCGAACCTAAACATACCTGTAGGTTCTGCTTGAGCGCCATGGATGGCGTGAATGTCTTTTTGGCAGGGAGCAAAAAAAGACCAGCTGGACACGACTATTAGTTTTAACCTCCATGTTCCAACCATCCGTCTAAATGTGGTCGGCAAAAACGATCAAATACAGCGAATTTCAGTTTGCTCATGAGGTTTGCTGTTGTTTTAATGAAAGCTCACTCCAATTGTACAAAGTATCGATTGGAGGTGTTTCGGGGAAATCCTGATAAAACCGGGCAATAGCCTGTTGTTCATGAGCGAGTAGCTGTTGCATTTCCTTGTCAGGAACCGATGTCTCAGAGGGAGCGGGAATCAGGCTGACTTGAGGGCTAAAATGCCGTAACCACAAATACCCTCGCTGTATGTGAAAATCAGACGTCACCAGATAGACGGTTTTTGCCTTAAATAAACGCATGATATCGGCACAGAGTTTGCCATCTTCATAGGTATTACGGCTGGCGGCGTAAGGTAAAAACTGTTCTGGTGTCACACCATTGGATTGCAGCCATTTTTGTACATGCAGAGCATGCGGGAAGACATGTTGATTGAACCTTGGACCCCAGCCGCCAGTACACACTATCGGTGTCCCAAATTTTTGCGCGGTTTCTAGCCCTTTACGGGCGCGTTGCTGCATGATGGGGTGCAATTGCCCTTCAGGCGAATTCTTGTAACCCAACAGTACAGTAACGGCCTCACACTGAAAGTGACATGCGCCAGAGGTTGTGATCTTAGTCATTGTCTATCCGTAAAGTCAGGCGCGGCCAGCGCGCCAGCCATTGTTTGCTTTCCACTCGTTGTTGAAAAAGCGACAAGGGTCTTTTGTTGTTCCATGTTATACAGCAATCAAATAAAAAGCAGAGTCCCCATGGTGCGATGAATTCACACTGCTGTTTTGAGTCCAATCTAACACCCACGGCGGTCTCTTTTTCTGGCCAACAAGACATCGCCTCCGCACAGCCTGAGTAGGGCGCATGTTGATGTTTTAAATGCATTCTGGCCTGGTTCTTTACATCCCAAGAAACTGCTGGAAATTGTTGCAGCAAATTGCGTTCGGCGTTCTTTTCATCATCTGAGTGCTCGGCATTGAAGTACAGTATGTCAATATCATTAAGTTCTGATGACGCTTTGTGATGTAGTTTATCCCACACCAAATTGCGTAAAAAACCCGCTGCCACGTAGCACTCAGGCAAAGCCAGTGCTCGAACGGCGTGAAGTACCTGCATGCGAAAGTGATCAGCCTGTAACCATGCACTAATTTTTTGCTGCGCTTCGAACTCTGTCATACTCAGAATTGTTTGCTTAAGGCGTTAATAAGGGCAAAACCCGCTGAAAGACTACATACGGTTAATAGAATAGGTCGAAAGCGGTTATCAACAAGGTGTTGTAATTGTTTACCAGCCCAAAAGCCCAGAAGGGAGATTGGCACCATAGTTAAACTGACCAGCAAGGTGGAGGCGTTTAACAACCCAGCCAGTTGATAGCCTATGAGACTGATCACACAACTATAAACAAAATAAACGGATAAGTTTGCACGGGCGCTAACCGCACTGCCATGTTGCATTACCAATGCCATCGGCGGACCTCCAATACTGGTGGTGGTGCCGGTTATACCCGAGACAAATCCTGCAATGCCCAAATTGGTGGCGTTGGCGGGAAAGGGTTTTAACCACAGCGACACAATAACCGTAAGCAGTACCATGGCAGCGACAGTCATTTGCAGAACGCTAACTGACATGATTAATAGCAACCAGGTACCCGCGATTGTACCGGGCAGGCGGGTGATAAAAGCAGGAGCCATGGCTCGCCATTGGATAGCTGCTCGTTGTTGCCAGGCACCGCTCAAGCTCACAACAAAGGCTGAGACTGCCAAAATGTAGGGCACCCATTCAGGTTTGAGAATAACTATCACTGGCGCAGCAACAATTGCCATGCCAAATCCAACCGCGGCTTGAATGGTACAGCCTAAAAACAATACCAGAGCGCAAATCAGCCAGGCTGTATCAAGATCGGAAAACATAGAACTTTTGCTACCAATATAGTGAAATGAAGCTGACCAGGAGTATATGATTTTATATCTCTTGAATACACCAATAGTATCATTGATGGAATATTAGGTGGTTGTTGTATTTATTAAATCAGGTAGCTATATTTACCTGAATTTTTGCTTGGATTACTTCTTATGAAAATTAATACTTTTATTCTACTACTTTTATGTTCCTTACTCTCCGTTAAAGCAGTCTACGCCGAAACCTGTAATAGCTCCGGAACAGCGCTGATCCCTCATTGGTTTAAAAATTCTGCTAATCAAACACGGTTCTGGGTAAGCAATGTTTCAGATGCAGATGTTTATGTCACGGTAAACCTGTTCAATAATGATGGTTCGCTTTACACGGAACAATCTGAAAGTGGAGATAACATTTTGATTAGCAACTTTCCAGTTGAACCAACAGATTCCCCTGCTCTTTTGTTACCAAAAGCCGCTGGAAATTTTGTTTTAACTAATCGCGGTAGTAGTAAGTATGGGCATGGTGAAATAACTTGGAATTCACAAACTTGTTTACCTCATGCATTAATCGTCACCTTCGAAAATAACTGGGTAGGAAGCAGTGCTTACGGTAGAGGAATGTTTACCATTAATAATGGTGTTCCTTTCTAAAAATTGTTCTTGTTACTTCTGTTTTTGGGAGGTCAAGAAACTTCGACAATATTTACAGGTAAAGCATCCCCAATTAACGGAACCTTACAACGATGAAAAAACACGCAGTCTGCGTGTTTTTTCATGTGTTTAAAGTGATTAAACTTGTATGATTTTTTAACCACGTTTTTGACGTAATCGCCAATTCTTATGAGTTTTTTTAATTGTCAGAACATCCAACTAGATTTCAAAATACCAAATCCCTCTGAATTTAATGCTTTGAGGGCAGCGCAGGGATGGCGCTGTATGACAGAACTGCAGACTACCCAGGCGCTGAATAATTCACTTTATGTTGTGTGCGCCAGAGTCGACGGACAACTGCAGGGCTTTGCCAGAGTAATTGGTGATGGCTGTATGTATTTTTACATTCAGGATGTGATGGTCCATCCTGATATGCAGGGGCAAGGAATAGGTCATTCTCTTATGATTGAAGTTGAAACCTGGTTAAATAGACAAGTGAGTTATGGTAGTACCATTGGATTGTTGGCAGCCAAAGACAAAGAGGGATTTAATCGTCGCTATGGTTATATAACTCGTCCGGGAGAGAATACCGGTGCGGGCATGTACCGATTTATTGATTAATACGAGAATCCTCAAGTATGACAATAGAACACAAATTTAATGGTTTGGTTTTAGCCGGAGGGCGATCCTCTCGTATGGGACAGGATAAAGCGCTGCTCACTTTCCCAAACGGCAACACCCTGATGCAAAATGCCGCGCAGTTGTTATCTTCTATAGGCGCTGAGCAGGTATTTATCAATCATGCCGATGCACCTCAAGGAACTGGTTTTAAAGAGGACTTCCCTGGACGCGGGCCGGTATCGGGAATACAAGGGTCTCTCAAGCGATGTGTTAATTACCCCTTGTTGATCTTGCCTGTTGATATGCCCCTGATGACGGCAGAAATGCTAAAGCTGATGGTTGCAGAGGCTAGCATTCGACAATCCAGTGTTTATTTTTCTGAGCAATGTTTGCCCCTGTTAATTTATCAGCCACAGCAGGCTCTCAACTTCACTACCGAGTTGCTGCGATCAGGTGAAAATCCCTCAATCTGGAAAGTGGTGCATGCAGTTAAGGCACAGGCTATTGAATTTGAGCATCAAAGCGCATTTCACAACGCCAATAACCCAGCACAATGGCTAGAGTGTTTGCAAACATTAAAAGGCTAGTGCTCCTCAATCTTGTACCTGTTTTATGAATGTATGCCCCAAAATTGTGCGCTTGCTGCTATACCATTGAACCTGAACTTACTTTAAGTAACTGAATTGAATAGATAAAAATGAATGGCTCAGGAGTTGCTTAAGCAAACACCTGATGTGTTTGCAATTGTTCATTTGTCTCTTTTAAGTCATGTCCGAATCTGAATCGCACCAACCTTTACGGGTACTGCTCATTGATGATGATCCACAGCGCGCTGTGGCGCTATCTGCCGCCTTGGACAAATCCCGATATCTGGTGGAGCACATGATTGGTGCTGATGTGTCATTGCTAAAGCAGGTGGATGCGTTACAACCGGATGTGATCATCATCGATATTGAATCGCCCAGTCGCGACATCCTGGATTCTTTGCACACCCTGAATAGCTTTAATCCCAAGCCCATCGTGATGTTTTCTGAACAGGAAGACACCAATACCATTAATCAATCTGTGCATTGCGGAGTCAGTGCCTATGTTACCCGTGAAGTGAATACTAGCCGCGTGCGCTCTATCCTGGATGCTGCGGTCGCGCGCTTTCAGCAAATGCAATCATTGCGCAATCAGTTGCACGAAACACAACAAGAACTCGCCTCTCGTAAGGTGATTGAAAGAGCCAAGGTTTTGTTGATGGAAACCCGAAATCTCTCTGAAAACGAGGCCTATCAAATGATCCGTAAAATGGCCATGGATAATGGCCAACGCATGGAGCAAGTCGCAAAAAACATGATCGATATTATTACCACTCTCTCAATGTAGGCGAAACTATGGTACAGGCAGAAATAACAATGGCGCAGCCAGATAAAACAGAAGTTACCATCGGATTTATGCCATTAAGTGATTGCGCGCCGCTGGTGGTGGCTCAGAAGCTTGGTCTGTTTGAACGGCAAGGGCTTATAGTCAAATTGGAACGGCAAAATTCCTGGGCAACATTGCGAGATAAGTTATTGGCTGGCTATCTGGATATGGCTCAGATGCTGGCACCCATGCCGCTGGCAATCCATTTGGGCTTGGGTAATGTTGCAGAAGGGATGTCGGTGCCTATGGTGTTAAGCTATAACGGCAATGGTATTACGCTGTCAACGCAACTGTTTTCTGAAGTATTGGCGGCCAACAGTGCCCAAGCACAAACCGTGCTCTCAGAGCCCATGTCAGCGAGTATGTTAAAGCCCATTGTGGAACACAGAAAATCGACAGGCGTTGATAAGTTGTGTTTTGCTACCGTATTTCCCTATAGTTGCCATTATTATCAACTTGCTGCCTGGTTACATCAGGGCGGGATCTCGCTTGAAGATGTTGATATTCGCATCATTCCGCCTTCCGGGATGGTGCAGGCCATGGGCAATAATGAAATCGATGGCTTCTGTGTTGGCAGTCCCTGGAATGCCGTGGCAGTGCGGGCGGGCATTGGTGTTACCGTCATTGCGTCCCGAGAAATTTGGCATAACACCCCGGAAAAGGTCTTGGGGGTGACGCGTAACTGGCAATTACAACATCCGCAAACTCTGTTAGCGGTCACTCGTGCACTAAGACAAGCTTGCCAATGGTTAACCGGGGGGCCAAATCGCTTTGAAGCCGCAAGGTGGTTATCTGAAGCAGGCTATGTGGGTGCAGAACTGGAAAACATTGCTCCAGCGCTACTTGATAGCTGTTTGACTCAGCAAGGCGCAGTACCGCGCGAAGTACCGGGACATACGATATTCCATCAAGCTCAACAACAAAATCAAATGGCGCAGGAGCAAGGGATATGGTTGTTACAACAGATGCAGCGTTGTGCGCATCTCGATGCAAGCATCGATGTGCAGCAAGTGGTTTCTCAAGTGTACTAATTGGTATTAATTTGCACCGCAGTAGTGCCTGATTGCACAAAAAGGATCTCATAACCGAGGCGCTCGGTCGTAACGTTCTCATTAACTATCTGAAAATAAAGGTTTTTTAAAGTTGGCACTAAGTGTGCAATCTGAAAGTTGGAACTATCAGAGTCTGATAAGAATAATAATAAACTCGTAAACAACATACTTCGATGCACTTTCAACGTGTGATAGCGCATCGAACAGGCAAAGCAGCCCACAGAACAATCTTCATCTTGAAGCTTGCGCTGTGGGCTTTTTTTTGGCTTTTTAAAAAGAGGACAAATGATGTTAAGCACACATTGGTTAAAGTACTTTAAGCGCACACTGTGCGTGGCAATGTCATCAATAACATTGCTGTCGACTGCGGTATTCGCAGATGGGGATTGGCCAGAAAAAGAAGAGCTTAAGCTGGGTTTTATTAAGCTGACCGATATGGCACCACTGGCCATTGCCTACGAAAAAGGCTATTTCGAAGATGAAGGCTTGTACGTTACCCTGGAAGCACAGGCCAACTGGAAAGTGCTGTTAGACAGAGTGATCGACGGGCAGCTGGATGGCGCTCATATGCTAGCCGGGCAACCACTGGGTGCAACAATTGGTTTTGGTACTCAGTCTCATATCGTTACTGCTTTCAGCATGGACTTAAACGGCAACGGTATCACGGTATCAAACGATATCTGGGCACAGATGAAACAGCACATCCCCCACGAAAATGGCAAGCCGGTGCACCCTATTAAAGCTGACGCCCTCAAGCCAGTGGTGGATTCCTATATCGCACAAGGCAAGCCGTTTAACATGGGCATGGTATTTCCGGTGTCTACCCACAACTATGAGCTTCGTTATTGGTTAGCGGCTGGCAACATTCATCCGGGTTTCTATGCGCCCCATAAAGGTGATATTAGTGGTCAGATCGATGCACAGGCGCTGTTATCAGTCACTCCACCACCGCAAATGCCTGCGACAATGGAAGCGGGAACCATCTATGGTTACTGTGTGGGCGAACCCTGGAATCAACAAGCGGTGTTTAAAGGTATTGGTGTGCCGGTGATCACTGACTATGAAATCTGGAAAGACAACCCGGAAAAAGTGTTCGGTGTCAGTAAGGAGTGGGCAGATAAAAATCCCAACACTCACAAGCGTTTAGTTAAAGCGCTGATCCGCGCGGCGATGTGGTTGGATGCCAATGACAACGCGAACCGTCCTGAGGCGGTAAAAATTCTGGCTAAGCCACAATATGTAGGCGCAGATGCAGACGTGATTGCTAACAGCATGACCGGCACCTTTGAATACGAAAAAGGTGATAAGCGCCTGGTTCCGGACTTCAATGTCTTTTTCCGTTATAACGCGACTTATCCCTACTATTCCGATGCTATCTGGTATCTGACACAAATGCGCCGTTGGGGCCAAATCAGTGAGCAGAAGCCCGATGAATGGTATTTCGATATCGCAGAGAAGGTCTATCGCCCGGACATCTATGCCCAGGCAGCACAAGATCTGATCAAAGAAGGCCTAGCTAGCGCAGACGGTTTCCCGGATTTTTCTAGCGAAGACGGCTTCCGTGCACCGCAAACCCATTTTATTGACAACATCACCTACAACGGTAAAGCACCGAACGCCTATCTGGAGAAGTTCTCCATTGGCCTTAAAGGTGAGCAAACCCTCTGACCCCGGCTTCGTGTCTCTGTAAATGAGCATGTGAGTTGAAGCGGAGCAATCCACACAAGGACGTGTACTTTTTTAGAACCAGACAGAAGTGGAATCTGTCTTTGAACAATGATTAACAACACCCCGGAGTATTGTCATGAGTAAAACGGCAACCTTGCAAAAAGTGACATTCCTGAAACTACCTGAGCCGCTGGTGAATAGCATCTGGCTGCTGAAACTCAAAGGCGCATTGTTGCCATTAATTGGTCTGGCCATTTTTTTGGTCATGTGGAATATCACCGCCAAGAATATTGATACCTCGCTGGGACAATTCCCGGGGCCTGTGCAAGTGTACGAGCAGAGCATCAACCTCTGGAACGAACACCAAGCTGAACAAGAAAAAGCGGCGGCGTTTTACCAACGCCAGGAGCAGCGCAATGCCAAGCGAATGGCGGCAGATCCGAGCTATCAACCTAAGATCCGTCCCTATACCGGTGCGCCCACCTTTTTCCAGCAAATCTGGACCAGTCTATACACAGTGTCGGTGGGCTTTTTAATCGCGTCTTTAATTGCGGTACCTGTGGGCATCTTATGTGGCTTAAGTAAGTCGGCCTATGCGGCCATTAACCCACTCATTCAACTGTTTAAGCCAGTTTCGCCACTGGCCTGGTTACCGCTGGTAACAATGGTGGTGAGCGCGGTGTATGTCAGTGATGACCCGATGTTTTCCAAGTCTTTTTTAACCTCGGCATTTACCGTGGCCCTGTGCTGTTTGTGGCCAACTCTGATTAACACGGCTGTGGGCGTGTCCAGCATTCCTGAAGATTTGGTTAACGTCAGCAAAGTATTGCGCCTCAGCGCCATGTCTCATGTGCTGAAAATCGTATTGCCTTCATCCATTCCCATGATTTTCACCGGACTGCGTTTATCGCTTGGCATTGGCTGGATGGTGCTGATTGCTGCTGAAATGCTGGCGCAAAATCCGGGACTAGGGAAATTCGTTTGGGACGAATTTCAAAACGGCAGCTCGGAATCTCTGGCCCGCATTATGGTGGCGGTATTGGTGATTGGCGCTATCGGCTTTTTCCTGGATCGCCTGATGTTGCTGGTGCAGCGCAAGGTGAGCTGGGACAAATCACAAAATTTACGATAACCCTGCCTGAAAAAGTGGAGAGATAACATGAGAAAGCATTTAGAACTGACCCAGGTGGGCATTGAATTTCCGACCCCGAAAGGCCCTTTTGTGGCGCTGGAGGATGTCAATCTGAACATTGAAAAAGGCGAGTTCATCTCCCTGATAGGTCACTCTGGTTGTGGTAAGTCTACGGTATTGAATATTGTGGCGGGCTTATATCAGGCCACCACTGGCGGCGCCATTTTAGAAGGCAAAGAAGTCACCGAACCTGGTCCCGAGCGAGCGGTAGTGTTTCAGAATCACTCCTTATTGCCCTGGTTAACGGCTTACCAAAATGTTGAGCTAGCGGTGAAACAAACCTGCAAGCACATGAACAAGCAAGAAAAGCAGGAATGGATATTACACAACCTTGAGCTGGTACACATGAGCCATGCCAAGGACAAGTTACCAGGGGAAATTTCCGGCGGTATGAAACAGCGTGTGGGGATTGCCCGGGCGCTATCGATGGAACCACAAGTGTTACTGATGGATGAACCCTTTGGTGCACTGGATGCACTGACCCGTGCCCACCTGCAAGACTCGTTGATGGAAATCCACGCTGAGCTGGGCAATACCGTGATCATGATCACTCACGATGTTGACGAAGCTGTGTTGTTATCCGACCGCATTGTCATGATGACTAACGGACCTGCTGCCACCATCGGTGAAGTACTGGACATTTCGCTGGAACGACCTCGTAATCGCATCGCACTCGCCGATGACAAGCAATACAACCATTATCGCCATGAAGTATTGAGCTTCTTATATGAAAAGCAGCGCAAAGTAGAACCTGTCGCCAGCAAAAAATCCCAACAAAAGCCGGTTGAAAAACCGGACGCAGCGTGAACAGGAGAACCACTATGAGCGAACATATAAACATCGTTGTGGTAGGTAATGGCATGGTAGGCCATCATTTTGTGGAGCAAATGGTGCAAGCATCACCCTATGCCAGGATCACGGTATTAAGTGGTGAGCCACGACTTGCCTACGACCGCGTGCATCTTTCTGAGTTTTTCAGCGGTAAAAGTGCAAAGGAACTAGCACTGACCGACGAAGCCCATTACCAATCCTTAGGCGTTGATTTTCATGTGAATGCCAAGGTGGTAGAAATTGATAAATCTGCTAAAACCGTCACCACTGAATCCGGACAGTGTTTTAGCTGGGATAAGCTGGTACTGGCTACGGGCTCGTTTCCTTTTGTGCCGCCAATCCCGGGTCACGAACAGCCTCATTGTCTGGTATACCGAACCATTGAAGACCTGGAAGCCATTCAATCCTCTGCCGGCCAAAGCAAAGTAGGCGTAGTCGTGGGCGGTGGTTTATTGGGGTTGGAAGCGGCCAATGCTTTGAAAGAAGCGGGCCTTGAAACCCACGTAGTGGAATTTGCACCGCAATTAATGGGGGTGCAGTTAGACGAAGGCGGCGGTGCTTTACTCAAGCGAAAAATCGAAGAGCTTGGGGTAACAGTACACACCAGCAAAGCCACCGAAATTATTGAAGCGGGTGACAATACTCGCTATCAACTGCGCTTTAAAGATGGTGCTGTACTTGGCACTGACATGGTGCTTTTCTCTGCGGGAATTCGCCCACAAGATGCCTTAGCCCGCAGTTTTGAGCTGGAAATCGGTCCGCGTGGCGGCATTGTGGTAAACAACCAATGCCAGACGTCTGAGACTGACATTTATGCCATCGGCGAATGCGCACTTTGGAACAACTTTATCTTTGGTTTAGTGGCACCCGGCTATCAAATGGCACGAGTAGCAGCAAGTCATATCGCAGGAGGCGATTTGGCGTTCACTGGTGCAGATATGAGTACCAAACTTAAACTCCTGGGTGTGGAGGTTGGGTCAATTGGCGATGCTCATGCCAGGACACCGGGTGCCCTTACTTACATTTTTGAAAATCAACCGCAGCAGATTTACAAAAAAATTGTGGTGGATGCCAAACAAGAAACCTTGCTTGGCGCTGTGCTGGTGGGTGATACCAGTGACTACGACACCTTGCTGCAATTTGCACTCAATGGCATGACCTTGCCAGAACAACCTGAGTCCTTGATTTTACCGGTTTCAGACGGTGCGGTACCTGCCATTGGTGCGGGTAGCTTGCCCGAAACCGCTACCGTGTGCTCCTGCCACAATGTATCAAAAGGCGACATTATCGGTGCTATGGATGGAGGTGCTTGTGATCTCGGCAGCATCAAGAGTTGCACCAAAGCCAGTACCGGTTGTGGTGGTTGTGCTGCACTGTTAAAGAACGTGGTGGAGACTGAACTGGAAGCCCGAGGCGTCGAGGTCAAAAAAGACGTTTGTGAGCACTTCGCTTTCAGTCGTCAGGAGCTTTACCACATGATTCGGGTGGAGCAAATAAAGTCTTTTGATGACTTGCTGGCGATACATGGCAAAGGCCATGGTTGTGACATTTGTAAGCCCACTGTGGCGTCAATTTTGGCCACTGCCTGGAACGACTACGTATTGAAAAAGCCCCACATTGGTTTGCAAGATACCAATGACCGTTATCTGGGCAATATGCAAAAAGATGGCACCTACTCGGTTGTGCCGCGTATTGCAGGTGGGGAAGTGACGCCGGACAAGCTTATTGTTTTAGGAGAAGTCGCCAAAGAGTTCAACTTGTACTGCAAAATCACCGGTGGGCAGCGCATTGATTTATTTGGCGCACGCCTGGAAGAGTTGCCCGTTATCTGGCGCAAGCTCATCGACGCGGGGTTTGAAACCGGCCATGCCTACGGTAAATCTCTGCGCACCGTTAAATCTTGCGTTGGCAGTACCTGGTGTCGTTACGGCGTGCAGGACAGTGTTGGTACCGCCATCAATATTGAAGATCGCTACAAAGGACTGCGCTCACCCCACAAAATCAAAATGGCCGTGTCAGGCTGTACCCGCGAATGTGCTGAGGCACAGAGCAAAGATGTGGGGGTTATTGCCACCGAAAACGGCTGGAATTTATACGTGTGCGGCAACGGTGGCATGAAACCTCGCCATGCTGACTTGTTTGCTACCGACCTGGATACCGAAACTCTGGTGAAATACATCGACAGATTTTTGATGTTTTATTGTCAGACTGCGGATCGCCTGCAGCGCACCTCGGTGTGGCTGGAAAATCTGGAAGGCGGATTGGATTATCTGAAACAGGTGATTATCCAAGATAGCCTGGGCATCGCACAAGAGCTTGAAAGTCAGATGGTCGCTGTGGTGGGCACTTATCAGTGTGAGTGGAAAACCACCGTGGAAGACCCCGAAGCGTTGAGGCGCTTCCGACAGTTTGTGAACAGTCCAGACCAGGATGACAACGTGGTATTTGTGCAAGAGCGCACCCAAATTCGCCCAGCCACTAAAGCCGAAAAACAGGCCTATTGGACGGAGCAAAAAATTGCGGTGCTGGATGCCGCCAGCACCGATAGTGTCAGTGTCGAAACCACTGATAAAACCCCAGCGTAACAGGAGAAATAAGATGAACTGGTTACCCTTATGTCACCTCAACGATCTTATCGATAACGCAGGGGTTTGCGCCAAAGTTAATGATTTACAAGTGGCCTTGTTTAAATTCCAGATCGATGGTGAAGCTCAGTACTTTGCTACCGGGAACTGGGATCCCATTGGCGAAGCTAATGTCATGAGCCGCGGTATTCTCGGCTCATTACAAGAAGAACTGGTGGTAGCATCGCCCTTGTACAAACAACATTACTCTTTGAAAACCGGCAAGTGCCTGGAAGATGAGAGTAAACAGATCCCGGTTTATTCATTGCGCGTCGTGGGCGAGCAACTGGAAATTCAGGCCTAACCCAGCAATAGCGAGCGTAGTCAGTTGATGAATTTGCCGGTGAACAATCCAACCATGCTGGAATCATTTCCCAACCTGCGACGCACAACGTGCCCCTATTGTGGGGTAGGTTGCGGTGTTGATGCCCAGCTGACGGTGGCCAATGATGAAAAGGGCAAGCTGTGCCAGCAACTTGTGAGTGTCAGTGGTACGCCTGAGCACCCGGCTAACTTTGGACGCTTGTGCGTCAAAGGCAGCAAGCTGGCTGAAAGCAACACCCTGAGCAATCGCATGTTACATCCCACCATTAAAGGTGAAAAAGCCAGTTGGGAAAAGGCGATAGCGACAGTGGCCAGTCGATTCACTGACATCATTGCTGAGCACGGCCCCGATGCGGTGGCCTTTTATGTGTCAGGACAATTACTGACGGAAGATTATTACGTTGCCAATAAGCTTATGAAGGGTTACTTCGGCAGCGGTAATATCGATACCAACTCCAGGTTGTGCATGTCTTCGGCCGTTGCTGGCTACAAACGCGCTTTTGGTGCCGATGCCGTGCCCTGTTGTTATGAAGACCTGGAGCAAACCCAGTTATTGGTATTCACTGGCAGTAATGCTGCCTGGACCCACCCGGTGTTATATCAGCGCATTGAGCGAGCCAGGCAAATTAATCCCGCTCTCAAGATAGTAGTAATTGACCCTCGTGAAACCGCTACCTGTGACTTGGCCGATTTGCACCTGGCCATCAAACCCGGCTCAGATGCTGCGATTTTCAACGGATTACTGCACTATTTGAACAGTCAAAATGCCCTGGATACGGATTTCATTAAACGCCACACCGAAGGTTTTGCGCCTTGCCTGGAAGAAGCCGCACAATGGTGTATTGAGCGAGTCAGTGAGTTTAGCGATGTACCAGCAGTGCAACTGCGTCAATTTTATCAGTGGTTTATGCAGACTCGCCGCAGTGTGACGTTCTATTCTATGGGCGTTAATCAGTCCACCAGTGGCGTGGATAAATCCAATGCCATTATTAATTGTCATCTGGCTACAGGAAAAATCGGCAAACCTGGCTGTGGGCCGTTCTCTATCACCGGGCAACCCAATGCTATGGGGGGGCGCGAGGTTGGTGGGCTGGCAAATATGCTTGCGGCCCACATGGATATTGAAAACCCCGCTCATCGCGCTTTGGTTCAAAGCTTTTGGCAATCCCCTACAATCGCTAAAAGGCCTGGTTTGAAAGCTATGGATTTGTTTAGCCAGATTCAACAAGGCAAAGTGAAAGCCGTTTGGATCATGGCTACTAACCCCATCGTGAGTATGCCGGATAAAGATGCCGTTGCCGCAGCTCTGAAACAATGCGAAATGGTGGTAGTGTCTGATTGTGTGGCCAGCAATGACACCTTATCCTTTGCCGATGTGTGTTTGCCTGCCACAGGTTGGTCTGAGAAAAATGGCACGGTGACCAATTCAGAGCGTCGCATCTCCAGACAGCGCGGTTTATTGGCTCCCGCCGGCGAAGCCCGCCACGACTGGCAAATCATTTGTGACGTGGCAAAACAGATGGGCTTCAGTGGTTTTGACTTTCAGTCCAGTTGCGACATTTTTAACGAACATGCTGCGCTATCTGGTTTTGAAAACAATGGCCGTCGTGATTTTGATATTTCAGGACTGGGTCACTTGTCACTGCGCCAGTACGACAACCTGGCACCCATCCAATGGCCCATTACCCAATTTAGTCCCGAGGGCATGAAACGCCTGTTTACTGATGGCCACTTTTACACCGCTAGCGGCAAAGCGCAGTTTATTGCCATCAAGCCGGTATTGCCTCAGCAGCAAACTGATGATGCCTTTCCTTTGGTCTTAAATACTGGCCGTATTCGGGATCAGTGGCACACCATGACTCGCACCGGGAAAGTGGCGCAATTAAGTCAACACATCGACAAACCCACGCTGCATATTCATCCCAAAGATGCCCAAATGTACCTTATTGAAGAGGGACAACTGGTCAAACTGCGGGGTAAACATCAAAGTGAGCAAGGTAATGAGGAATTTTGTTTATTGACCGCTGTGCTCGATAAAAAGCAGCGCCGCGGTGAACTGTTTGCACCAATGCACTGGAATCAAGAATATGCATCCCATGCCAATGTTAACCGCTTGGTGGCGGCGGTGGGTGACCCAATTTCCGGCCAGCCTGAACTCAAAGCCGCTGCGGTGGCGATAGAGCCGTGGCACGCAGCACAGTGGGTGAGCATTGTCAGTCGAGAATACATTGAGCCACAAGTTCTTTCACAAACCCAGGCCTACTGGCACAAGCAGGTGCTGCAGCAGGGCGTCTGTTATCAAATTGCATTCGATAAATTCGATGAAAGCCAGCGTCAATGGTTAAAAACATTGATTCACGTGGAACATCAGCAACTTAGGCTGCAGCAGCCAGATAAAACCGGATACCTGATATTGAAGGATAAAAAACAGCTGCAAATGCTGCTTTGGCATGGAACTCAACCATTAAATCATAATCCTGCCTGGTTCGAGCATTTGTTGTCCCAAGAGGAATACAGCGACGAAACACTGGTGGATGTGCTGAAGAATCAGGCATCTGTGGAATATCAGCAAGGCAAACTGGTATGTAGCTGCTTCCAGGTTAGAGAAAAAACCATAACCGATGCCATTGCTGCCGGTGCTCAAACCGTTACGCAATTGGGTGAACAATTACAATGTGGTACCAATTGCGGCTCCTGTAAATCGGAATTGGGCACCTTACTAAAACAACATCAATCAGAATTAAGTCTGAATGCCGCGCCATCGCTTGAGTTGGCTCAGGAGGTGATATGAGTTTTGCTACTGCCATTCTAAGTGCGCTTGATAAGATGCAACGGCGCAATAGTCAATCGGGTTGGTCCCTTAAAAAGTGGTGGCACCGAGGTGCTCAGCATAACGCTAACCAGTGTCACAATTGGCACTCAGGAACCGGTGAAGTCTTTATCGTAGGTGCAGGACCTGGGGATGCTGAGTTACTAACACTCAAGGCTTATCGCTTACTACAAACCGCAGATGTGGTGTTGTTCGATTGGTTGGTGTCTGAAGAGCTATTACGCCTGATCCCGACTTGTGCCATTCGTCAGTTTGTGGGTAAGCGCTGTGGACAGCATTCTTTTGAGCAACAAACCATATGTAATTTGATGGTGGAGCACGCTCGGTTGGGCCGCAAAGTGGTGCGCCTGAAGGGAGGCGACCCATCGGTATTTGGTCGGGTGAGCGAAGAGTGTGAAGCGCTGCAACAGGCAGATATTCCCTTTGCCATTGTGCCAGGTATTACCGCTGCCTCTGGTATGGCTGCGTATTCTGGTATGCCATTAACCGACCGCCGCTACGCACAAAGCGTTCGCTTTATTACGGCAACGCTGAAAAACCCTGAAGATGAACCAGACTGGTCAGGCATGGTGGCGCAAAACGCCAGCCATAAAACTCAAGACACTTTGGTTTTTTATATGGGGTTAAAGCGTATCGCTGTTATAGCCCAGCGTTTGATGAGCCACGGCATGGCCGCAGATATGCCTTGCGCTATCGTGGACCAGGCTACACAGCAATCTCAAAAAGTGATTCACGGAAAACTGAATTCCATCTCGGAAAAGCTGGCTCAACAGCCAATTGAAGGTCCCGCGCTGCTGGTTGTAGGCAGAGTCACTGAAACGCCATGGACTGTAAATCTAAATTTGTTGCGCGAGGAGGCCAGTCTTTTCAGCTAATTTTTTAAACGCAAAAACGTTCCCGACAAAACACCCAAGCTAAACGGCAGTCCGGATGATCGCCTGCTAGCCATAACAACACACAACCAGAGCAACAAGCTCTAGCAAGAGGAACACACAATGCGTACTCATTTGAAATTATTATCTATCGCGGTTGGTTTGGCTTGTACTCCGGTACTGGTTCAGGCGAACGAATCAGGTGTCAGCTCCGTGGCTGAGGCAATCACAGAAAGTAGCGTGAAAACCATGTTGCGTTATCGCTACGAGGGTGTCGATCAGGATGGGCTGGATGAAGATGCTAGCGCCAACACCTTGTTGGGACGCTTAACTGCCAGCACGGCAAAATACAATGGCTGGCAAGCGCTAGTGGAGTTTGACTATGTTACCGAGCTACTGGATAAGGATTACAACAATACCATCAATGGCAACACCACGTATCCGGTAGTGGCAGACCCTTCGGGTTCGGACCTCAATCAGTCTTATTTAAAATATACCTCTCAAGCGGGGACTTCAGCCACTTTCGGTCGGCAACGTATTAACCACAACAATCAGCGTTTCGTTGGTGGCGTGGCCTGGCGTCAAAACGAGCAAACCTTCGATGGTGTGCGCGTTGAGTCAGAGGTGGCTGAAAATTTTACGCTGGACTATGCGTATTCTTACCGGGTGAATCGAATTTTTGGTTCGAAAAACCCCAATGGCGATCTGGATGTCGATTTGCATATGTTTAACGTCGTTTATCAACCTGCAAAAGGTCACAAAATTGCGGGCTTTTACTACAGTATGGAGTTTGACGATGCCCTGGCACTGTCTAATAGCACCGCGGGCTTTGATTATAACTTCAATGGCAAATCCGGTGATATTGGCTACGGCTTGCATTTAAGCTATGCCAGCCAAAAGGATACCGGTGACAATCCGGTGGATTATTCTACTGATTATTATGCCATTGACGGTAGTGTTAAGGTTTCTGGAGTTACGTTTGCGGCTGGTATTGAAGTACTCGGTGCGGATAACGGTAAAGGTTTTCAGACGCCGTTGGCCACCCTGCACAAGTTTCAGGGCTGGACGGATAAATTTCTCGGTACGCCGGGTACAGGTGTTGAAGATACCTGGTTTAAAGTGGCTACTAAACTCGGTGGCGTATCTGTTGCGGCCATCTATCATCAGTTTGATGCTGAAGAAGGTAGCGCGGATCTCGGTAGCGAATTGGGACTAGTGGCAAATTATGGCTTTGCCAAACATTACAAACTGACGGCCAAATACGCCAGTTATGATGCCGATACCCATGCCACAGACACTGATAAAGTGTGGATACAGTTGCTGGCCAAGTATTAGTACTCTATTGAGAAGACCAGAGCACGATGTTTTAGCGTGCTTATTTATTTGCCCGGTATTATTGCTCTGCTGCTGAGGAGTGATATCGGGCGTAAATCTTCTGTTTATCTATTTTTTGGGTTTCCTGCAGAATCTTTCGCGCCAGAAGCGGCTGCTGTGCAGCAAACTGTTGGCTAAAAATCACATAGGCTGGGTTGGACTGATAAGGCGGCTGCAGGGTGATGAAGTCTTTATAACCGAAAGTTTCGGCCTTAGTGTCGATGGGAAAATTGTCCATAGAGCATACCTGCACGATGGCATCCACTCGGCCCATTTTGAGTAATCGGTATTTTTCCAAGTGGTTGTACATTACTACCCAGGTTGGAGAAATATCGGGTCCATGGGATTGTGAAAACCCTGCCTCAATACCCACTAAAAACTCGGTATGATCACGCATGCCTGCTTGGGTTTTTTGCAGTTGCACACCGGGCAAACTGAGAAAACAGATATCGGCTGTTGATACCACCATGTCTTCTAATGCATAACCTAATTCATTGGGGTAAACGCCGACATCGTCACGTTCTTTACTGTATGAACCTATAACCATATCAATTTCACCAGAGAACAGCTCTTTATTGCAGCGCTTCCAGGGTCTTGGAATAAGTTCTAATTTGGCTTGTTGTAGCGGTTTGTGGTTAAAAGCAGCGCGGATAAGGTCGGGGTTAATTCCACTTATGGTCTGATTATCAAACATGAAGAAGGGATAAACATCTGCATTGGGTATGCAAAAGCGAACATTGATAACGGAGTCATCAGCATCTGCGCTATCGCCGCTTTGGGAGTTGTTAGCATGCACCGTAGCAACAAGAAACAATGCGCTGAGGAGTGAATAACTCAGCGCTTTCACCTGGCGGAGAACGCTGCGATATGAATTGCTCAATAAAATACGTGCCATAGCCACGAGTTTATGGGTGATCCCAAATGTTGATAGTTGCTTTAGTTAATAATGCGCTGATGACACTGCGGTGTCAAAATTAGCACAAAGGTAAAATAAAGGTCTAGGCTGGTGCGTTGTTTTACTTTTGCGCCAGAATGCGATCTAGTTGATTAGCGAAAGCTTGTTTGTCTTTTTGCCCATAGGCGGCGGTTTTTCCTGTTTGTTCACCGCTGGCACGCATAGTATCCATAAAATCACGCATGTTCAGGCGCTGTCGTATGTTATCTGGCGTGTACAGTTCCCCCCGTGGATTAAGTGCCTGCGCTTTTTTATCTATGACTTCTGAAGCCAATGGAATATCAGAGGTGATGACTAAATCGTTTTTTGAGCAATCGTTAACGATGCGATGGTCAGCAATATCAAAGCCTTTTTCCACAACCACTGAATGCAGGTATTCGGAACCTGGTAGTTTGGTATAGCGATTAGCTACGAAATAACAGTGTGTTTTAGTGCGGTCAGCGGCCTTACACAGGATATCTTTAACTACTACCGGACAGGCGTCTGCATCTACCCAAATTTTCATCATTTATATAACCAATTCTGCATCTTGAATGTCTTTGCCTCGTGGTAGCGCATTTCCGGCAACTAACACTTCTTCATTGTTGAAGGATTCTATGGCATTTCTATTGATGAGGTAAGAGCGATGTAACCTTAAAAATTGCTGTGGCAGGTTTTCCTGGGTGTCTTTTAAGGAACTGTAAACGATCCTTTTCTCGTCATTAACCAGGTGATAAGTCACGTAATTGCCCAGTCCTTCTACATACAGGATATCGCGGAAGAACAGCTTGCAGGTACGCCTTTCTGATTTTACCAAGATGAAGTCTTGGGCGTTGTCTTGCGGGATGTCATTGTGGCTTTGTTTTTCCTGTAGTCCAATGTACAAGATAAAGACTTTGGCGGTACCTAATAACAATACAGTGGTGTTGATTAATATGCAGTTTCTTACCCAGCCTGCCAGATTGAAGCTAAAACCACTATTAGTGCCGGGCAGCAGTGTTTCATAAAAGAAGTAGCCAAAGCACAATTGCAGAAATCCAGACACCGCAATCAGCAGCCCATAACCGCTAAAAAAGCGTCGATATCGACGTTGAACCAGGTAACCCGGTATCAACAGATATAACATGCAATATGCGGCCATAATGCGCACTGGCATGAGGATGAATTCAAGGTAAAAGGAAGCAAACAATCCTTGCTCTGGTTTTGCCCAGATGAAACTGAACAGCACATAGTAGCCAACCCAAAATAGCGTGTGGGTAAAAATACGGGAGCCAAACAGGTAACAGCCACTGTAATTGGGCGACCAGTTCCAAATCGCCATCATGACTTTCCTTGTTTTAACATCATAAACCCCAGAGTTGACATAAAACCTCCCAATAAAGCTGTTCAGCTGCTTAGTATGAAGCTCTGTCGAAACACTCACAAGCGCCGTGGGCGCATACTGGTAAGGAAATATTAATGATGTCTATGAATTCGCTTTTGGCTTTGCTTTATTTCTTGTCTCTAATGCTTACAAGTCAATCCGTACAGGCTTTGGAAGAAGATCAGCGGCGAGCTAAGTGGCACGCAACTTTTAAGGACGCTCAGCCGGTAGGACGAGAAGTTGTCTCAATTGAACCTCAGTCAGTTCTGCAAACTGCGGGTGTGCAGCCTGGAGATGTGTTATTGGCGGTGAATAATGAAGTTATCCGCAATGGCGATCAGTGGTGGGATATTATTTATGGCTTGCGAGCAGGCTCCGACACCAAACTGACATTTCGCCGGGGGACACAAGTAAGTGAACAAAACGTGGTTTTCCAACCCGTTGCCAAAGAGCAGTATGAGAATCTGGTGACTGAATACGGCACCATTGTCTCAGACTATAACCTGCGCCAACGCACAATAATCACTTACCCCGAAAGAGACCAACCACAACCGGCCATCTTTGTTGTTGGGGGCTTAAGTTGTTCCAGCATTGAATACACGCCTGGGCGCCAGTCTAACTTTATTCGCTCCTTACAATACCTGGTGCGCAATTCTGACATGTTGGTGATGCGGGTAGAAAAGCCCGGCGTTGGCGATAGCGAGGGGCGTTGCTCTGAAACCGATTTTCATACTGAACTCAATGGTTACGAGGTCGCGTTGCAAACCCTGATGGCAGACAAGCGCGTGGATAGTAGTCGAATTATTGTTTATGGCAGCAGTATGGGCAGTGCACTTGCTCCTTATTTAGTAAATAAATACCAACTTAGTGGAGTGATATCCGACGGCACCTTTTACCGTTCATGGTTTGAGCACATGCTGGAAATTGAGCGCCGTATTCTCACTATGAAGGGCGACGACCAGACAACGGTGAATGACAAAATCAATCGTGCTTACATCCCACTTTATTATGGTATGTTGATCGAAAAGAAAAGTTATCAGCAGGTGATTGAGCAAAATCCCTTACTGGCAGAATACAACTATCACAGTCCTGCTCACATGTACGGTAGACCTGTAAGTTTCTACCACCAGATGCAGGATTTTAATTTTGCGGGTGAGTGGGCCAAACTCAAGGCGCCGGTGCGTATTCGCTATGGTTTGAATGATTGGATAATGTCGGAATACGACATTGATATAATTGAACAGGTGCTTATAGCTAATCAACACCCCGATTTTGAGGTGTTAAAGGTGCCGGGACTGGATCATTGGGATACTTTTCACGATAGCGCATTGGAATCGTTTCAGGGCAAGCCAGGAAAGTGGCAGGAGTCATTGCCTCAACAACTTGTAGACTGGGTACAAGCCATTCACAAAGAATAAAAAATTTGCTGCCGCGCTGGTATTTGTGTGGTTAATTTGCCTTAATAAACACTAAGCAAATTTGTTTTGAGAAGGCACACATGCATTTATCCCATTTCCGTCGGTTGCGCGGCGCATTTCAACCTTTTGTCTTAGCAACCTGCACATTGCTGGCGGTACAAAGTAATGCGGTTACCCTGGAAGTTAAACAAAAAAGTGGTGAGCCAGCGGCAGGGGTAGTGGTGTTGTTAGAAGGCGACAGCATCAGCGGAGAGAATAAAAGTATGGCGGAAATGGGGCAACGAGATCGTCAATTCGATCCCCATGTGCTTGTTGTGCAGAAAGGCTCCACCGTCAACTTCCCAAATTATGATGATATAAAGCATCACATATACTCCTTTTCATCAGTAAAAACCTTCGAGCAGGAGCTTTATGAGGGCACCGCCAGTACGCCCGTAACCTTCGACAAAACCGGCATTGTAGAGCTAGGTTGCAACGTCCACGATTGGATGTTGGGTTATATTTATATTACCGAAACCCCCTATTTTGGCATGACGGATGAACAAGGGACGTTGGTTATTGCCAATGCTCCGGCTGGTGAATATGACGTTACCGTGTGGCATCCCAGGATGGAAAATGATAGTCACAGCTACACTGCAAAAAAGACAATATCTGATTCCGTTGCCTTAACCTTGCCTGTTAACGTTGCAGAAGCTGAGGAATCTGATTTTGATTTAGATTTCGACGACTACGAGTAGTGAGAAGAAATCAGGTTTATCCGTCACTTGGGATTAATAAGCTTGTTGGCAAACTCAAACAAGTGCAGTGCTGCCGGGTGTTTGAGTTTTCGCTCTGGCGAAATTAAATAGAAATCTTCAGAAATATCAGTAGTAGTGCCTACTACTTCTACGCCATATTGCTTGGTAACGTGATCAGCAATCGGGGTGGGGGCACAAAAAACACCATAACCACCTTGACCAAAGAGCTTCATCAGAGCACTGTCTTCGAACTCTGCAACAATATCGGGCACAATCGCCAGGCGATCGAACCAAGCATTGAGCTCAACGCATTGTGTGGATTTTTCTCCCGGTAATAAAAACGGTTGTTGATGTAAAGAGAGCGGAAAGCCGTTTTTTAAAGGTTCCGCTATCTTGGCATCTGCGAAAAATGCCATGCCCGTCTCACCAACATAATGGTTGTAGGCTTTTACATTGCCCCCGGGAGGAAGGGGTTGATCGGAGAAGATCAGATCCACCTTGTTTAT
Source organism: Planctobacterium sp. AWM4_229 (assembly GCF_056160305.1). Lineage (NCBI taxonomy): Bacteria > Pseudomonadati > Pseudomonadota > Gammaproteobacteria > Alteromonadales > Alteromonadaceae > Planctobacterium > Planctobacterium sp. AWM4_229. The sequence goes on from NZ_JBSWWX010000008.1 coordinate 172,860, forward strand.
CGCCATTTCCGCTAGCAAGTTACTTAAATCCCCCTCTTTGCAAACCAGTTTGAGATTGTCGTCGTAGTCTAAACAGGTGCGAAACAGATCAAACGCCAGCACTTTAGGGATAATATCGGTTACCCCGATGGTAAATTGCAAGTGATGGCCGGAGTCTTTTTGTTTCAGGTTTTGTAGAAGCTCTGTTCCCAAACTGAAGATGTCTTCTGCATAGCTGTAAACGAACTGGCCTTGTTGATTCAGGATTAATCGCTTGCCTTTTCGGTCAAATAGCTTTTTACCCAGATAGTCTTCAAAGGTAGCGATCTGGCCGCTAACCGTTTGCGGTGTAAGGTGCATAAGCTCAGCAGCGCGCATAATACTGCCTTCTCTGGCTGTTACGTAAAAGTAGTAGAGATGGTGATAATTCAACTGTTGCATAGTTTCGGCACAACCCTAAAAGTTGATCTATTCAGATAATAACTGAGTAAAAGTACATTAGATACGAATTTAACGAAATAAAAGATCGTTGTAAATTAAACTTTTTTAGGGGGATGGAATGACAGATAAATTGAAACAGATTTTTAAACATGATGCTGCTGGTGGCGTTCTGTTGGTGGCTGCGGCATTTTTGGCTATGGTCATGGCCAATACCCCGATGCAAAGCCTGTATAACGGTTTTCTCGAAATACCCGTGGTATTTAAATTTGGCGCATTTGAAATTGCTAAGCCTCTGATTTTGTGGATCAACGATGGTTTGATGGCGATTTTCTTCTTCCTGATTGGACTGGAGATTAAGCGGGAAGTATTAGACGGGCAATTGCGCTCCGTGGAACAAATTACCTTGCCTGCATTTGCCGCCATCGCGGGTATCGCCGTTCCTGCTGTATTTTATTATTGGTTTAACAGCGGCGATCCCATTGCCGTCAATGGTTGGGCCATTCCGGCGGCGACGGATATTGCATTTGCGCTGGGTATCTTCATCTTGTTTGGTAAGGGATTACCCTTGTCATTAAAGCTGTTTTTATTGAGTGTTGCCATTTTCGATGACATTGGCGCGATTGTTATCATTGCCTTGTTCTACTCACAAGACTTGTCCATTCTCTCCTTGATTGTGGGCACCACAGGATTAGCCGTCCTGGGTGTTTTGAATCGCTTTAATGTGCGCTATCAAGCCGCCTACTTATTGATTGGCGTCGTTGTGTGGGCAGCCGTATTAAAATCGGGTGTGCACGCAACACTTGCCGGTTTTGCACTGGCCTGGTTTATCCCACTCAAAGTTAAAAATCCTGACGGCCACGCAATGCTGCCTCATATGGAGCACGCATTGCATCCTTGGGTTTCTTTCATGGTATTGCCTATTTTTGCCTTTGCTAATGCGGGTGTACAGATTGTCGGCGCTACCATGGAGGATCTGTTTAACCCTATCACTTTGGGGATCGCGGCAGGTCTCTTTGTGGGCAAGCAAATTGGTATTTTCGGCACCTGTTTTTTAGTGATTAAATCTGGGCTGGCAAAAATGCCCAAAGAAGCTACCTGGGCGCAACTATACGGTGTGAGTTTGTTATGTGGTGTGGGCTTTACCATGAGTCTGTTCATTGGCTCATTAGCTTTTGAAGAGCAAGGCATGGGTTACCAGCTCAGTGTTAAAGTGGGGGTTCTGATGGGGTCTTTATTGTCTGCCATCGTCGGTGCAATTGTGATCATGAAGGCGAAACCCGAGAGTAAAGAAGAGGTTGCAGGGGAAACAGTATGAAAAAGTTAGTCAATATTAGTTTTTTGCTGGTGTCTTTAGCCCTTACTTTTGGCGCTCAAGCTAAATCGGATGAAGAGTTTTACGAGGATATGAATCAAATGTGTGTTGAGACGAACACCAAGTCCAGCACGGTATTTATTACCAGCTGCTATCAATACATACGTGGCTTTTTGCAAGGCGCGGTGATCACCGATACCGTGATCATGGAACAGGTGGATAAGAGTGCCTTTGAGTCCAGCTATGAAAACAGAGCCTACCGAACACGAGTGGGCATGGAACGGACAAAAACACCTGCTACATTATACGCTGGGTTTTGTTTACCGGACGATGATGTCACTCACGAGGTGGTGCTAGATCTATTGCAAAGTGTTCAGGAGCACTTTAATGCGGCGGACGAAATCCCAGGTAATCCACTCTCCGAGTATTTGTATGCTCTTTTAAAGCAGCGCTACCCCTGTGAGAATTCCACCAATATTATGGTTAACTAATTGGTAAAAGTGCCAAGGTAAATTATTTTAAGGAAAGGGCCGAAAGGCCCTTTTCTAATTCGCTTTGGAAAAATAATTGGCGAAGATGTAGTCCCGGCTTGCAATGTTAATATGGCAGCTGGCACAGGCTTTGTTGATCACTGGATCCTGGCTATTTCCCTTTAAGATGATGTTACCTGTAGGATCAAACTGCACATACTCCCAATTACCGGCAGCGTCATCGTATCCTGCTTCTTTCTTTACCATCATAGTGACCGAAACGGGTGTGTTGGGTGACCCCTCACTTGCCAGAAAATTCTCTTTCAATACGATAGTGCCGGTTGGATAGGGTTTGAATTTTGGCTCAGGAATTTCATCTTCATCCTCGTATTCATCATCGTCCATATCCTGATAAAAGCGCAGATATTCAGAGTAGTTGTTGCGATAAGACTCTGCCCCTTTGTTGAGATACACCACAATAAATTGATTCCAATGTAACCCAGAATATTCAAAGCCCGTCATACGGTCCCAAGTACTGCGATAGTTTGCAAGCTCAGCTTGATATTCCTCAGGTGCTTTAAACGGATGAATATCAAAAGGAGAGGTTACGGTTTCCACAGCCAAACCGGTGGAGCCAAGCAAGAAACCGGCTAATACAGTGCTAATTAGCTTTAATTTCATCTGCTTACCGTTAACGTTGCTCTCTTTTTGCCCTTGCGTGTCACTTCCAGTGTTTTTGATTCACCGGGCGCTAATTCAAAAGCTAAGTCATCATATTTGGGCAGGGTTAATACAAATTGGGTATTGCTGCTGTCCAAACCATCCAGTTTGATATCGTATTCGCTGACCTTCTTCTCAAACTCGAACAATTGCACATTGTCTGAGTTAGTGTTGAGAATATAAGAGCGCATTTTTGGATGAATTTTACAGCCTATGCGGGTGAGCGTATCTTCTTTCCACTCAACATCCAGATTGGTCACTGTGCCTGACTCCATCAGTCCCACATCAAAGCGAACGCCTGAATTGGCATCATCGGCAAAAATATTGTGTTGAAAACTGTCGGAGTTTTTGAATTCGATCTTGCCACCATTGCTGATAGCAAATACTTTTTTGTTGAAAACCTTGTTGCTTTGGTCGAGGCTGGCAGCCGTATTGCCTGAGCCAGAATTCTCGACGGCGTACAAGGCTCCAGCAAACGGCGGTTTTTTCTCAAACACCAGTTTGCCGCTGATAGCATCCGCCATCACATTGGCAGAACCTGTAATTAATGACGCTAATATTGCGAATTTAAACATCTTCATCGTAGCTTCCTTCAAGGTAGTTTTGGACGTTCGACAACAACAGTGTCAGTCAATGCGCCAAGAAATGCCACTAAGTCGGCTTTTTCTTGGGCAGATAAATTTAATGGAACAATCAGGGGAGAAAGGTTTTCTACGCCTTTTTCTCCGCCTTTATTGTAAAGTTCAATTACCTCTTCCAGTGAAGCCGCAGAACCATCGTGTAAATAAGGTGCAGAGAATATGATGTTACGCAAGCCGGGCGTTTTAAACGCGCCTTTTAAGGTGGCATCGGCCACTATCGCATAGCGCCCGGGATCCTTATCACCGACGCCAATATTGTGGAAGCTGTCATCAGTAAAGTTTGCTCCATCGTGGCATTTAACGCAGTTGGCTTTACCCACAAATAATTCGAGTCCGCGAATCGCTGAAGGCGACATGGCCGCTTCGTTACCAGCAATGTATTGATCAAATGCTGAATTATCAGAGATAAAAGTACGTTCAAATGCAGCAATTGCGCGGCCCACGTTTTCGAAGGTCAAACCGTCATCGTAAACGGTTTCAAACCGATTTACGTAGTCTTTGATTTCCTGCAGACGTGATAACGTGAGTTCTGGCGACATGCCCATTTCGGCTTCGGCAACAATAGGCCCTAAGGCTTGTTCTTCCAGGGTTGAGGCGCGGCCATCCCAAAATAAGCTGCTGCTCCAGGCCAGGTTATAGATGTGGGGAGCATTTCTACCTAAACGATTGCCATTGGTGCCTAAACCCAGTTTTAAACCGTCGCTAAAACCCAACTCGGGATTGTGGCAGGTGGCGCAGGATTGGTTGTTATTTATGGAAAGGCGCGGTTCAAAAAATAGCATTTTTCCCAGTTCAACTTCTTCTTCGCTGTGGGGCTCATCATCGGGATACTCAATATCATCAATATCCGGCGTACCGAGGTTGAAGTTGGGTAAGTCAATTTTGGCGTTACCACTAAAACTAATCACTAGAATAAATGCGGCGAAAAAGCCTCTGAAAACGTTCATAAATTGTGCGATCCGCTCAATTGGTTCAAATTTTGTTACTAAGTCTAGTCAATTAAAGATCAATCGCTATTAGACCAAGGTCGAATTCAGTCCTTTCTAAGAATGCCCCAAAATTGGGCAATTATCTTTTTCATAACAAAAGCACTACACTAGTCTGGTTGCTACAACTCTTTACCACCTGGACTGGTTTACGACTATTATGCAATTGACCTTAAAACTAAAACTGTTGCTAAGTTTTGGCTTGATTACTTTGTTAGTGGTGTTAATGGCGGGCATTATCCTGTTCACCAGCAACAAAGTAGAAGATTCCATTACAGATGTAACCGACAACAAAATCCCACTGGCTATTTCGGTTAATCGCTTGGATACACTAGTCAATAAATCCCTGGCAGCCCTTCGCGGCCAGATCATCCTCGGTAACAACCCACAAGAGCGACAGCGCTTTATTGCACAGCAAAAGAGTGCATTTGAAGCCATAGAAAGTGAGTTGAGCGAAGTTATTCGTGGTGCGGAGGTAGTGGGTGTTAGCCCTGCACAAGGACAGCAGTTAAAAATCAAAATTGAGCAACTGCGTCAGCTGTTTACACAGGTTTCCGCCATTGCCAACACACCTGAGAATGTCCCGGCACAAAAGATACTTGTTGAGGAAGCCGTACCCATAGCTGAAAAAATGCTGGAGGAACTGCGCGTTATCAGCGAGCTTGAAACCGCAGAAGATGCGGATGAAGATCGCAAAGAGCTGTTCGCAAATCTCGCTGGCTCCAGAGCAACGTTTGCTGCTGCAGTGGGGAATTTACGAGCCTTTTTACTCACCAAAAACTTGCGTTTTCAATCCCAATTTAACGAGCAGTGGCTGCTCAATGGTGATCACTTCACGGTTATTTTCGAGGATTATGAAGAATACTTAACTGACGACCAGTTACAGCATTGGGAGAACTACTCTGCTCTTCGGGAAGCATTTGCTCCCCTTACCATTCGCATTTTTCAGGCGCATGAAAAACCGGATTACAACCGAGCTAACTACATACTGGCGAATGATATCGAACCGTTGATTCAGGGAATTGGAGACATCTTAAAGTCGCTAGAGGATGCAGTGGAGCAAGTGGTTTCGTCAGCTCAATCACAGCTCAAAGATGGACAAGCGGATTTGCAATGGCAGATTTTGGCGGTTTCATTGGTAGTGGTATTTATTTCGCTGGCGGTTAATGTGGGCATTAGCCGCTATCTCGACACTAATATTCAGGAAATGATGGAGCGCTCATTCTCTATTTCGGCTGGTAACCTGGTGATAGACAAACAGATGGAGTTGGCGGATGCCAAAGATGAGTTTGAGCGGCTGGATGCCAGCTTTAATGCGATGGCAAGTGCCTTGTCATCTATGATAAAAATCATCAAAACTCGCTCATTTCAATCCAAGGCTGCAGCACAATACGTGGCTTCCTTGGCCACAGACATTCGCGAACAGGCTGAAAAGGAAAAACAAAATTCTGACGCCATAGGGCATGCTTTGGAATTATTCCGGGAAATCCAGACCGACTCTCAGCACATAGTACAAAAAGCACAGAACGAGCTAGGGGCCTCAATTGAACTGGCTCGAAGCGGAATTGCTGCCACCAAGCTTAATCTGCAAGAAATGGATCGCTCAGTACTCGCTGTGCAGGAAGCGTCTGACAAGGTTGAGAACTTAAAAGTGGCGTCAGACAAAATTTCTGAAGTCACCAGCGCCATTAATGACGTCGCAGACCAGACTAATTTAATTTCGTTGAATGCGGCAATCGAAGCGGCGCGAGCTGGAGAGCATGGACGAGGGTTTGCTGTTGTTGCCGAAGAAGTACGAAATTTAGCGAAAAGAACCTCAAATTCAACTAATGAAATCAGAGAGGTTATCGCCGAGCTGGGCGACATCGTTGCTGATGTTCAGACAGGTATCAAAGCTATCGTGGAGCAAGTGAACAAAGGAAAGACCCGCTCACTAGAGAGTGAAGAAGCCATGGAAAAAATGATGTCAGCCATGGACAGAGTCGTTTCTGAAAATCACGTGTTAGTCGCTCATTCTGATAAACAAACCGCAGAGCTGGGACAGCTGCATAACCAATTAGCACAGCTATTAGAATCATTGGATCAGAATGCGCGTCAGGCAAAAATCGTCAATGGTACTTCTGAGGTGCTAAACGAAGCTATTGCTGCAGTGAATTATTCACTATCCCATTTCGAGTTTGAGCAAAACGCAAGGCAAGGCGCGCAGGATATGTGTTTTGATTGCCGAATAAAGGCCAGTCTTTCTTCTGGAGATCAGCATTGGGATATGCTGACTGAAAATCTGTCCATTAGCCATTTGTGTGTGACTACTGAGCTCAGTTATCTAGAGGAGCTCGACAAAGCTTCGGGAGAACAGTTTGAAGTTTCCTTGTTCACACCCAAAACGAGTACGGTTGAATATCGACAACAATCTCCACTCGTTTTAACGGTGACAATTGAAGAAACCCATAAAGCTGAAGATAAGGCAATGCTTAAATTATCCATCGACAAACGAGGTGCTGATTATGGCAATTTTGTCGAGTCGCTATATACCTTGATGCCTGAGTTTAAATCACTTTCAAAAGCCTGAAACCTATTACACCCGGAGCCGTGAATGTTGCCAAGTTTAACAGTAATGCGTGCTGATTTAGTGAGAATGACGTTGGCTAAGAAGCTGTATCTTGGCGGTTTTCTGGTGAGTGCATCATTGCTGTTTTTACTGCTTATCAATAGCCAGGCATTTGCCAAGTTGAGCGCGGGTTTTTCTGACATACTTAATCAGGCCCAAACCAGTAATGTTAGCGCCAGACAAATGAATCAAAATTTGTCACAAAGTAGCACTGAACTGGTGTCTGTTTCACAGGAGATGTTGTCACTCTCAGAACAAATAAAGTTGCTTAACGGCAAAATAAAGGCGCTGGAAGCGGATATTAGTGAGTTTGCTAACGCCCAAGTTTTTATCATCGACGAGCTGGATATGATTTCAGAAGACATCGAAGATGAGGATGTATTAGAGGCACTCGAAGGCGTTGTAAATTCGGTTAATGCCTCGGGTGAAAAGATAGGGCGTGATGGTGTGGTGAGTTTAAATGCCACCATGCAGCAATTAGACAGTTTTACGCAGCTTGTGAGTCAAAGTGCCAAGAGTTTAAGCTCAGTGTCTACCAGCGTCAGGCAGGATGAAACAAGCAGTTTAAAAGTGGCTGCCGCCAATCAAGAAATTGAGGCACTTGCGAAGTCTTTTGAATCCCAAATTCAATCCGCCAATCAAACCGTTATTGTGTTTTCAGCGTTAGCCATTTTGTTTTTATCAGCAGCAACCTTGTTTTTTGTTCGCTCCATTGTCACACCGCTAAAACAGGCCACCACCATGGCCAGCAATATTGCCCAAGGCAACCTGGACACCAAGGTCAGTGTCAAATCTAACGATGAAATTGGCGAACTTGTTTTGTCGATGGAAGCGATGCAAGCAAAGCTCAAAAAAGTCATTGACGAAGATATTAATAACCTGGTTAAAAAAGCGCAATCTGGTGATTTGTCAGGCCAGGTGAATGATGCGCAATTGGATGGCTGCTTTAAAGATATCTGTTCCGGCATAAATAACCTAGTCTACGAAGCCGATCAGATCATTACTGACACCGGCAGAGTATTGAAAGGGTTGGCAGAAGGAAATTTTGATTGCCAAATTGTTAAAAATTACCAAGGACGTTTTGGTGAATTAAAAGATGACGCCAATACCATCATCGAGTCATTAAAACAGAGTATCGACAATGAAATTCGGCCTTTGGTAGAACGAGCAAATGTAGGGGAATTAGATACCGAATTGGACTTCAATGATAAAAAAGGTTTCTACCGTGGCCTTTCAATGGCAATTAACGAACTGATTGCCATAAACCGCAATATTATTGAAGATGCCTCAGCTGTGTTAAAGGATATGGCTGATGGTGAACTGAATACTGAAATGAAAAAAGGTTATCGCGGTGCTTTTGCCGGGCTTGCACAGAGTATTGACGCCACCAGAAATCAACTGAAGCAGACTATCGAAATTGATGTACAGGAAGTCATTGATTTTGCTAAAGCGGGCGATCTCACCAATCGCATTGAAGAGCAGGGCAAACAGGGGGCCTATTTAAAATTAGCGCAAGGTGTTAACGAGCTGACTTCAGAGTGCGAAAGCATTGTTTCTGACTCCGGAAGAGTTTTTGCGGCTTTAGCCAATGGTGACTTACAGCAAAGTATTAAGAAGCAATATCACGGAGCCTTCGAGCGGTTGAAAAAGGATGCCAATGCGACGGTTGATAAAATTAAAACGGTAGTGGAAGGGGATATCCAGCTTTTGGTGAATGAAGCTCGCCAGGGAGAATTGGAGCGGCGAATTCACGAAGGCGATAAAAGAGGATTTTATCTGGATCTGTCCACGGGTATCAATGAGCTGGTAAGCAACTGTAAACGCATTATTCAAGACACCAATAGTGTTTTTGAGGCACTGCGAAGCGGGGATCTGAAAACTAAGATTGATAACCAATATGCGGGCAGTTTTGATGAATTGAAGAACAATGCCAATTCATCCATTTCGAAGCTCTCTCAAATTATAGAAGAAGATATTCAGCGCATTGTGAGCAACGCCCGCAACGGCGATTTGTCTGAAATTATCCCAGAGCAGGGCAAAACGGGCTTTTTTGCTGATTTAAGTGGTGATATCAATGCTTTAGTGTCCACCTGTGGTGAGGTATTTAATAACACTGCTAACGTTTCTCAAGCGTTGTCACAAGGCGACTTGACTCAACAAATACAAGGTAACTACAACGGTGTGTTCAGCGAAGTGACGCAGAACATAAATCGTTCGGTGCATCAAATTTCACTGCTCATTGCAAGTATCAAAGAGGCGGCAAACAATGTCGCGTCGGAAAGCTTTTCTATTGCGCAAAACAATGACGATTTATCCCATAAGGCTCAAGAGCAAGCTGAAGCCGTGAATCTGGCGCTGCGCAAAATGCAATCTCTGAATGAGCAAATTATTGCCACCGCGCAAAAAACAGATAAATCTGAGCAAATAGTGCAAAACGCGAGCAATGTTGCGGCCAATGGCGAAAGGGTTGTAGGGCAATTAATTGGTGCGATGAATGACATTGCACATTCAAGCGAGAAGATTGGCGACATTATCGGTTTAATTAATGACATTGCATTCCAAACAAATTTACTGGCGCTAAATGCCGCTGTCGAAGCGGCAAGAGCTGGGGAGTCTGGTCGGGGATTTGCAGTTGTGGCCACCGAAGTAAGAGCTCTGGCAATGCGCTCCGCTGGCGCAGCGAAAGATATTGAAGCGCTAATTGGTGACAGTAATTCAAAGGTTACAGATGGGAAGTTAATGGCATCCAAAGCTGCTGGTGCCTTGAAAGACATCTTAAATTCCACATCAGATGTTGCCGAGGCTATGCTGGACATCCGCAAAGACACAGACTCACAAACAGAGGTCGTTAAGGAAACCCTTCGATACACTGATGACATCAACAAACTCGCAACTGAGAATGCTGTTCTTGTGATGTCGTCGAATAATTCTGCAAAACAACTTACCGAGCAATCCCACAATATGAATGAGTTGGTTAAGCGCTTCAAAATTAGTACAGATGACGGTTTGCCTGTGGAAACCTCTAGCGGGCTGGCTAGTTAGTCTGATAAATCTTTTTGCAATATATTGGCCTGTGGCCAGGTCTTATAAGGCCGAATAGTCTATTTCGCTAAAAGTGCAAAATAGTGCCCTGGTTATTATTAATTATCGTAAAGAGATGCCCATGATCCCCTTAGTCAAACAATTTCAGCATGGTTTAGATAGTACTAAAGCCTTCGATTTCATCGCTCCTTTATTATTGCGTTTATATCTGGCACCTGTGTTAATGCAGGCTGGCTGGAATAAAATGAATCATTGGCAGGATACCGTCGCCTGGTTTGGCAATGCCGATTGGGGGCTGGGGCTGCCCATGCCGGCTTTAATGGCGGCGTTAGCGGTAGGTGCAGAGTTCTTCGGTGCTATTTTGTTACTGCTTGGTCTGGCCACTCGACTTGTTGCCATTCCATTGATGGTTACCATGCTGGTGGCGGCGGTTACGGTGCACCTGGAAAATGGTTGGCTTGCCATCGCTGATGCCAGTAGTTGGCTGGCTGATGGCACTATACTTAGCAATCCTGCGATAATGGAAGCGCCAGAAAAGCTAACCGCTGCAAAGTCCTTGTTACAGCAGCATGGTCATTACGACTGGCTGACTTCTAGCGGTAATTTTGTCATTTTAAACAACGGTATAGAATTCGCGGCTACCTATTTCATTATGTTACTGACTTTGTTTTTCATCGGAGGAGGCAAGTACGTCAGTGTGGATTATTGGCTGCAAAGACGCTTTACAGATAAGGCGGATTTTTAGATTTGCTCGGGAAATTGGTGGCGACACCATACGTCGCCGACTTTTTCCAACAAACCTTGTTGCCGAAAAGGTTTTACCACGTAGCCGCTGATACCTTCGGCTATCGCTTCTATGACATGAGTTTTATCACTGTTACCCGTTACCATGATAAAAGGCACATCAGGAGATATTTCTCTGGCGCGTCTCAAAAAGTCCAAACCACTTAAGCCTGGTACGTTCCAATCACTTAAAATAATGTCAAAACTGTCTGGAAAGCGAGTAAGAAGTTTCAACGCTTCATGACAGCGGGTTTTGGTAGTAACAGAAAACTTGCCGCATGCTTCCAGACTATGCTGCATAAGTTCAAGGGTGAGCGGTTCATCGTCTACCACTAATATTTTTATTTTGCTCAGATTCATGGTTATTCCAGAGAACCTAAGTCAGGCGGAAGCCAGAAACCAGCTTTCAAACTCTTCACCGCAAAGTGGCTTGGAGCCCAAATATCCCTGAAAATAACGCAGGCCAAGTAAATTGCAAAGCTCCAGTTGGTCGCTGTTTTCGATATTGGTGGCGATGGTGCTCACATAGTTGCTTTCCATCTGCTGTATCAAGGCTGCAATAGAGGTAGGGTTGCGAAGGTAATTGAGTGCTTCAGAATGCAGTTTGTACCAGCTGTATTGTTTGTCCTGATATAGTTGGGTCAACTGTTCCGGGTTAACAACTCTATTGATGGAGAATTGAACCCCCAGCTCCCTGATGGCTTCGATATTTGCCTGGCACTGCGCATTGGTGGTGCATTGACAATCAATTTCCAGCACCAGAAACTCAGCATAAAACAAATATTCTGATAAGCAGTGTTGCAAAAAGCCGGGAAAGTCAGGGCGCATCAGCGTGGCTTCAGCGATGTTGATGCTGAGGAAAATAGCGTGGTGATACTTCTCTGACCATTGCCCATAAACTTGCATACTTTCTTCGATCACCCAGCGGTCTAACTCTGATATGTTGCCGCAAATTGTGGCGCTGGAAACATAGTCTGTGGTGGACATCAGTTGCTGGTCATTGTGCACCCTAAGTAGTACTTCTGCCCCAGTTACCTGTTGAGTATCCATGTTTAAGATAGGTTGAAATGTTACCTGGAGAGAGGTGTCGGCAGGACACGCGTCTTTACCTTGAATATTAATGGCAGGCGTGCCGCTAAGTTGCATTGCTGTCTCTCCACAATGTTTGAATTTCTGTTTCAGTAGTGAAAATAGTGGAAAACGCTTGTTAGGAACAATTGCTTTAGTACGTGATTAGACTAAAGTCGTAAGCGTCTACGACTTTAGTCGTAGAGGCGAAAATAGTGATGGAAAAAAGATTCAGAATATGAGGCTCAAGACTTTTTGCCATCGCTTTGCTGATGGGCAATCACTCGATTTCGACCATTTTGTTTTGCTTCATACATGGCGGAATCTGCAGCCTCAAACAACTTCTCTGACGATTCTTTGTGGTCTGGTTTTACCGTTGCGACACCGACACTTAAAGTAACGTATTTGTGTACCTCAGATTTGGCGTGCGGTAACTGTTTATTGCGCAGGCTTACCAGCACGTTATTGGCCACTCGCCAGGCGCCCTGCTCATCGGCATTGGGTAGAATGATGGCGAACTCTTCTCCACCGATACGGGCTACCATGTCCCCCGGACGATTCGCGGTGTTATAGATACTTCTGGCCACTTGCTTTAAACAACTGTCTCCCTGGCCATGGCCATAATGATCATTGTAGTTTTTAAAAAAATCGATATCACAGACGATGAGGCTTAATGGCAATTCATCCCGACTTGCCCGCTTCCATTCATTTTGCAGGGTTTGATCGTAACTGCGCTTGTTATCCAGTCCGGTTAGTGGGTCTTTGGTGGCGAGTTCTTGCAACATATCCCGTTGCAATTTCATCATCAGGTGATTCTTAACCTTTGCCAGCAACAATGGCATTTGTACCGGTTTGCCAATGAAATCTACCGCGCCCAAATCGAAACAGCGGGTAATTTCGGATATTTGCTCAAGCGAAGAAATAAAAAACACTGGGATGTTAAAGGTTTTGGCGTTTTGCTTAAGCTCTCGGCAGATTTGATAACCGGACATGGTGGGGATAATCACGTCCAGGATGATGAGATCGGGCGCAGGGTCCTGCATAGCTCGCTTTAACCCCTTCTGTGGATTTCGATAGGTCTCCACATCACAGATATCTGACAGTGCTTCACTGGCCATTTCCAGAAAATAGCTATCATCATCAATGATTAACACTTTTGCCAGGCTATCAGGTGAACAGTTACTCAATCATACTCCCTAAAATAAAAAGGCGTGCTATCGTTACGCGCCACCACGCCTTTTGTATCATAACGCTGAGTTTAGCGCATCGTTACGTATTCTTCACCAGAGGTGGGGTGAATAGCCACGCAGGCATCGAAGTCGGCTTTAGTGGCGCCCATTTTTATGGCAACGCCAAAGCCTTGTAAAATTTCATCCATGGCAAAGCCGATACCGTGCAGGCCTACCACTTTTTCTTCTGGTCCTACGCACACCAGTTTCATTTTGGTTTGCTGGCGATTGCGCGTAACCGCGGTGTACATAGCAGCGAAACTGCTGTTGTATACCTTTACACTTTGCTCGCCGTACTGTTCTTTAGCTTCCTCTTCCGATAATCCGATGGTGCCAATCGGCGGATGACTGAATACCACTGTTGGGATGGTATCGTAGTCCATTTTAGCCTCGGTTTTGCCGTTGAATAGGCGCTCTGACAGAGTGCGTCCAGCTTTCACGGCAACGGGAGTTAAGTCTACTCTGCCAATGTTGTCGCCCACAGCATAAACATTAGTCGCTGTGGTATTTTGATATTCGTCTACAATGATGTGACCTTTTGCGTTAACTTCTACACCTGCATTTTCCAGCCCCAGGTTGTCAGTGGCCGGTACACGACCCACCGCCCATATCACCTGCTCTACTTCCAGGGATTGACCATTGGTAAATGTCAATTTCAGCATACCGTTGTCTAGTTTTTCAACACTCTGTGGGATTGAATGGGTATGTACCGCCGGACCGTCTTCAGCCATTAATTCCATGAGGGTGTCACTCAGCATAGAGTCAAAGTTACGCAACGGAGCGTGCTTACGCACCGCTAAATGAGTATCACTGCCCAGTGCGTGTAGCACACCTGCCAACTCCACTGCGATGTAACCTGCACCTATTACCGCTGCACTTTTGGGTAAATGATCCAATTCAAAAAAGCCATCGGAGTCAATACCTAACTCGGCGCCTGGAATTTCAGGGCGCCACGGGCGCCCGCCAGTGGCAATCAAAATGTGATCTGCTGTGTATTGCTTACCATCGACTTCAACGGTGTTTTTGTCTAGCAACTTGCCATAACCATTAATCACGGTGATTTTGTTATTACCTAGCACTCGATCGTAAGAGCCATGAATACGCTCAATGTACGCCTGACGATTTTTCACCAGTGTTTGCCAGTCGAATTTATTTACTGTCAGGTCAAAACCATAATCAGGTGCATAACGGTGTATCGCTTCTGCCACTTGGGCACCATACCACATGGCTTTTTTCGGAACGCATCCTACGTTCACGCAGGTACCACCAATGTGTCTTCCTTCTATCAGCGCTACTTTTTGGCCGTGCATTGCGGCACGATTGGCGGAGGCGATACCGCCGCTTCCGCCACCAATACAAATGTAATCAAAATCTGCCATGTTGTTTTTCCAAATAATTCGTCTGTGCTATAGGTTATGGGTTCTTAGTATAGAATTGCAAACCAGCTTTAGCGATTGAGTGATTCGAGATAATTCATTAGAACGGAATAATACGGAAATTGTTTCTATGTTTTGGTTGATTGAAGTCAAAAAGTAATGGAGTAAGCAGATGCGCAACAAACTCTGGAACGATGCCTCTATGCATCAAGCAATAACCCTCTCAGAGGCCTGTTCGGGCAACTGGTTGCCGGTAATGATAGAGCGGCACGATAATAAGGTCTTCGTAAAATGGTGTTTATACGAAGCGTTAAACTTCAAAGTACCTTTTATGCGGGATTCAATCAGGCAGTTGGGCTATAAGCATGACCTTAAAGACGTACTGCGTTTCAGTTCAACGGAATTTTTCGAGGATTTCGCGTACCAAACCATTGCTCAAGACTTAACTACGGAAGCCTGTATATTTCACATATCTCGCTGCGGTTCGACGTTGGTTTGCAACGTTTTAAAGGAATCTCCCGATAGTCTGGTACTGAGTGAGCCGCAGCCTCTTGATTTCATTTTGCGGCAATGGGCGTTCCATGATCCTGGTGTAGAGCAGCAAGAACGATTATTGGAAGCGCTCTTTAATGTGTGGAATTTTGTGGCTTTGCAGCAAGGGCAAAAGTTGTTCGTTAAACCGGACTGCTGGTTGAATCTGCACTGGCAAAGTTTGCTAAAAGCCACTTCTATCAATAAATCCTGGTTACTAACCAGAGACTTAAGCGAAGTTTTACTGTCCCATAAAAAACGTTCTGGCGCGTTTATAATACCGCAGTTTGTTGCGCCAGAGTATTTTGGATTGAATGACCCGGGTCATGGGGTGTTTGATTATTCGAGGTATCCGTTGCAAGTTCTGTCAAAGGTTTTGCAATGCGGTTTGAGCTTAGTAAAAAGCGGTAAAACAGTGCAGCTAGACTATAAAGCGCTTGTTTCCGAAGGCTTACTGCGCCTACTCAATGAGCACCAAATCTCTTTGAATCCGGCACAGCTACAGTGTGTTTTGGCCTCGCACTCTAAGAATGGTGGGCAGTTCATTGCAGCAATCAGTGAGGAAAGTGATGCCTTTTCAGATGAAACACTGAGTTTGATAAGCGAAACTCAGCAGCGGCTCTACAATGTGATTTAATTTTGGTGAAATTTGCAAGGTAGGTCTACTATTTAGATAACAATTAAAAAAGTTGTTTCGCAATGCAAGTCCTGAGCCGAAGAGCTGAGGCATAAACGGAGCTGCTGTATGCGGGTGCTAGTGATAGACGATAGCGCGTTAACCCGAAAAATGATCATTCGCATCATAGAACAAGAGATCGATAACGCCACCTTCGATGAAGCTGAAGATGGTGATGCTGCTCTGAAAATGCTGAACAGCGGCGACTATGATGTTTTTACAATCGACTACAATATGCCAGGTGCTAATGGCGAGATAGTCGCTATTGCAGCCAAAACCAACTGCCCTAATGCGCGTATTTGTATGTTGACCTCTCAAGAAGAGCCAGAAGTACAACACCGGGTCGAACGCATTGGTGTGCGCTTTCTGCGCAAGCCAGATTTTCAAGAGGAGTTAGTCGCTTTCATCAAAACTCGCTAGAGAGTTTTAGAGCTTTCTCGCTTGATAAATTTTCAGCTACCCTCACTATCAAGCTATCTAACAGTTAAAAGAGTGCGCTATGTCTTTTTCGCAATTTGAATCTGAGTTGGGTCTACCCCTGTTTTCCAAGTTCACGCCAGAAACCATTCAGGAAAATGTCAAACGAGGCATTGCTGATTGCAAGCAGGTTATCGAAGAACGGTTAAAGCAAACCGTTTACACTTGGGAAAATTTTGTATTGCCGATTGATGAAGTTAGCGATCGCCTGAGCAAATATTGGTCTCCGGTATCCCATATGAACAGTGTGGTTAGCAGCGATGCATTGCGAGAGGCGCATGATAGCTGTTTGCCATTGTTATCGGAGTATTACACCTGGCTAGGTCAGCATGCAGGTATGTATCAGGCTTACAGGCAAATTGCAGAATCTGAGGAATTCAGCGCTCTAAATGAGGCGCAACAAAAAGTAATCAACGACGCGCTGCTGGATTTCAAGTTATCCGGTGTAGCCTTGGCTGATGAAGATAAAAAGCGTTACGCTGAAATTCAGGCGCGCTTGTCAGAGTTGTCTTCAAAGTTCAGCAACAATGTGATGGATGCCACCTTGGCATTTACCAAACATATTACTGATGAGTCTGAGCTGGCGGGGCTTCCTGATTCAGCTAAAGATGCGGCGGCTCAAGCGGCAAAGGAAAAGGAACTGAAAGGCTGGTTGTTTACGTTGGATTTCCCCAGTTACCTGCCAATCATGACTTACGCTGAAAATCGCACTTTGCGAGAAGAAATGTATCGCGCCTTTGCAACTCGCGCTTCAGAGACGGGACCAAACGGCGGGGAATTTGATAATACTGACATCATAGTGGAAACGTTGGCGTTGCGTCAGGAGCTTGCCAAATTATTGGATTTTCAAAGCTATGCCCATTATTCATTGGCTACCAAAATGGCTGAGTCTCCCGAGCAGGTTCAGGGCTTTTTACAAGATCTGGCGGATAAGTCGAAACCTCAAGCACAATCTGAATTGCAAGAGATACGTGAGTTTGCTGAGCAAGAGTTTGGTGCGACAGATTTGCAAGCATGGGACTTATCCTTTTATGCAGAAAAACTGAAGCAGCAAAAATATGCGATTTCAGACGAGATGTTGCGCCCTTATTTTCCCGAAAACCGCGTTGTTAGTGGCTTATTTGAGGTGGTTAAACGCCTGTATAATATCGAGGTTACTGAACGCAAAGATATCGAGACCTGGCATAAAGACGTGCGCTTTTTTGATATCGTCGATGCTCAAGGCGAGCTTCGCGGTAGCTTCTATCTGGATTTGTACGCCCGAGCTAAAAAGCGCGGTGGTGCCTGGATGGACGAATGCCGTTCTCGTTGGATACGTCCAGACGGATCTTTGCAACGCCCGGTCGCCTACCTGGTGTGCAACTTTAATGGCCCGGTAGGAGAAAAGCCCGCACTGTTCACTCATGACGAAGTGATCACCCTGTTCCACGAGTTTGGTCATGGCATTCATCACATGCTGACCAAGGTCAATGAGTCTGGTGTATCTGGCATTCGCGGAGTGGCTTGGGATGCCGTAGAGCTGCCCAGTCAATTTCTGGAAAATTGGTGTTGGGAAGAGCAGGCTTTGGCCTTTATTTCTGGTCACTATGAAACCGGCGAGCCTTTACCTAAAGAGATGTTGGACAAGCTATTAGCCGCCCGCAATTTTCAGTCTGCTATGCAGATGGTCAGGCAGCTGGAGTTTTCCTTATTTGACTTTGGACTACATGAACAATATCAGCCTGGACTGAGTGTGCAAGATTTCATCAATGATGTCAGGCAGCGGGTATCGGTGGTTACGCCGCCTGCGTTTAATCGCTTTCAGAATAGCTTTAGTCACATTTTTGCTGGTGGATATGCTGCAGGCTACTACAGTTATAAATGGGCCGAAGTCTTGTCTTCCGATGCCTTCTCGCGCTTTGAAGAAGAAGGTATTTTTAACGCCGATACTGGTCGTTCATTTTTGAATAATATTCTGGAAATGGGCGGAAGTCGCGAGCCTATGGATTTATTTAAAGCTTTTCGTGGCCGAGAGCCGGAAATTGATGCGCTGTTGCGTCATTCTGGCATTGCCGCTTAATTCCAACCAGGTAAGTGATAATGACAGCTGAAACATTTGATGCGATATATGCACGAGCAGCCGAGCGAAAAGGGGGAGAGGCACAGTTAGAGCAGTTGCTTTCTGCCCCGCTCAATACAACGCATTTGGCGCAAATGGGTGATGATCGCTTTCTGGCAGAGTTTACCAAAAAAGTGTTTCAGTCGGGTTTTGTCTGGCGAGTGGTAGAGCAAAAGTGGCCAGCCTTTGAACAGTGCTTTTTTGGTTTTGATATCGCCAAAGTATTGTTGATGCCTGATGAAATGCTGGAGAAAAAAGCCAGTAATCCAGAAATTATTCGCAACTTTACCAAAGTAAAAAGCATCCGAGATAATGCCTTGATGATAGATGCCGTGCGATCTGAGCAAGGCTCTTTCGCACAGTTTGTAGCAGATTGGCCTGAGGACAATATCATCGGCCTTTGGGACTACCTGAAAAAGCACGGTGCCAGGCTGGGGGGGAACACAGGCCCCTATGCGCTCAGAGCATTGGGTAAGGATACCTTTCTATTGAGCAAAGATGTGGAGGGCTACTTTAAAGCCCGAGAATTAATTTCTGGTTCAAGTAGCTCCAAAAAAAGTCGCACTGCATTTCAAGAAACTTTTAATCATTGGCGTGCCCAGTCTGGACGATCCTTGCAGGAGATCAGCAAAGTGGTTTCTATGAGTGTCGGCGATAATCATATTGGGGTGCAGTAATTAAGGGCCTACAAGCTCTGGCTATCAGGTTGTTTTCTGGGTTTTGCTACTGGCTCTTTTACGAAACTCTGAGGGCGTATATCCCGTGTGTTTTTTGAACAGGGTGTTAAAGGTGGTTTTACTATTAAAACCCGCGTCTTCAAATATGCGTTGAATGGTTTTGCCTTGATTCAGCGGATTAACAAGCTGATCTTGCGCATCTCGGACCCTGAAGTCATTCACAAAGTCATAAAAATTTTTTTTGAAGTGCTTGTTTAGCAAAGACGACAGAGTGCGTGGCGATATATCCATGCTGTCCGCCAATCCCTCCAGGCGTAATTCCGGATCCTGGTAAACTTTCACGCGAATCATCAAATCATTGAGTTGTTCAGCCTGTTTTGGATTAACCGAAGACTCCGTTTCTGGATCTTGTTTCTTTGCTTGTGCTGCGTTGCTAAGCGGACTGGCGCTGATGGCGTGGGTTTGACTGTAAACCACCATGATGGCCATTAAAAACAAAGGCGGTACATTGCTGATGATACCAATATAGTGGGCGCCTTCCTTCCAACCTATCAATCCTGAAATGCTGGCACCCAAATGCATGGTCCACACCAAGACGAAACCACTGGCGATCCAGCGCAACCACTTTAAGTTGTGTCTTTCAATACTGGAGAAGCGATGCGGCAGAGATTCATCGTGCTCGTTCATCAGTTTAATTGCGTAGATCCCGGTAAATACCGAAAACAGGGAAACTGCCCAGTGGCAAGCATTGGCTATGTAGGTGAATTCTGGGGGCAATTGATAGGCCGCAACGCCGATGACGCAGAAAAAACCAGCGCAACCTAAACCGATCCAGGTGAGCATAGAACCGATTTCTAACGGTTTGCCCATCATAGCTCTGGCATACCAGAGCAAGATCAGCCCTTGGACAGCGGGTAACAGAATTTTCGGTAAAGGTTCAAAAGGGTGTAAAAACGCCAGCGTATGTGGGCCAATAATAGCGTTGTAATACATCAAATTTTTAAATAGCGATAGCCCTTGTACGACTAAAAATAGGGCCAGAAAATAATCACCGGGCTGCCTGTCCCGTTTTAATAAAAGCGGGGTGGCCAACAAAAATGCCAACAGTGTGGTCATCAGCTGCATTGCGTCATACAAATTCAAAATATGGGCGAAAACGATGTGTTCTTGCGCTGGCATGGCGATGTCCGGATTAAAAGCATGCCCCATGTTTGCCATCTTTGCCTGGCGAGTCAATGGCTTCTCTGTGAATTGTATTAGATGGAGGTTCAACTGCGCGCAATGCGGTCAGACGAACGTTCAGATGGCGTCAATTGCGCTTGTGGGGACGCATTTAATATTTGCATTGCCTAAGGTCGATGCTGAGCTTAACCCCTACAGGAGAGTCATCATGACCAAAATAATGGCAACAACAAGTTTACTATTTTTATCATTTTTTAGCGTATTTGAGGCAAGCTCAACACCGCTAAGTACTCTAAACAGGCACATTGATCATTGTTATAAGGATACCTTAGTAAAAGGTGTGCTACCGTCAGACAGCGTTTGCTTAAAAGTGATTAATAACAAACGTACAACTCGCAAAAACAAAGCTATCGCCTTGCACAACCTGGCTGTGCTACAGGTGAGGAGTGGAGAATTAATTGAGGCAAAACACAGTTTTGAGCGGGCAGTGGAGTTAAATGCCAAGCAAGCGGCCAGTCTGTTAGCTTTGGCACAGTTCCACTTTTCTCGGGAGCCTGAGATGGCACAACAATATATCACTCGTGCATTGGTTTTGAAGCCGCAACATAAGCTGGCAATTGAGTTACAAAACAAACTCCGGATGCAACAACAATTGCTATCTGGCAAGACAGTAAAATCTGCTGTGCAGGTTACTGAGTGATTAATTTACCTGATTGCTACAAAGACGTAGCAATCAGGTGGTAATTACGAGATTAGATAACCAAAAATTGGCAGTTAATAAAGGAAAAGTGACTAAAGTTTGTTATTCTGCTGGGCAATTTCGATTCAATACCCATCCTTTTAATATGTTGCGAGTGTTTCTCACGTGCTCACGCCTTGGGCTGACTTTGTTGTGTTTTTTCAGTTGTTCAGTCGCCATAGCCAATCCTGTAACGCCGCATTCGATTCAATACTTCGGAGCTTCCGGGAAATACGCCTTTAAAAATGATTATTTTTTGCAGTTGCTTGAGGGGGCATTAACAAGCACTGAAGCGCAATATGGCGCCTGGCAACTAAGCCAATTTCCAACGCGAATGAATCAAAGTCGCGCAATTGAGAATATGGCGCAGTCTTGTGAGTTTGATATCCAATGGCACATGACCACCGCCACCCGAGAAGAGCAAATGCGGCCGATACGAGTTCCTTTATACAAGGGGTTATATGGGTACCGTGCCTTGATGGTGCATGCCGACAGCAAATTATTGTTTGCCGAGATAGAGGCAGTTGAACAGCTACAACAATTGTTGGCAGGTCAGGGACACGACTGGCCGGATACCGGAATACTCAAACACAATGGCTTTAATGTGCAGGGAGTTAACAATTATCACGGCTTGTTTGATCTCTTAGCGCAAAAGCGAATAGATTACTTTCCTCGCAGTGTCGCTGAAATTGGTGAGGAGCTGACAATGCACACTGAAAAACCGTTGTTAAGCGACTCCCATATATTGCTCTATTATCCCGCCCCCATTTACTTCTTTGTTTGCAAAAAGCATGAAATGCTGGCTGAACGGCTTGAAAATGGCCTGAAAAACATCATTCAAAATGGCTTGTTCCATGAGATTTTTAGCGCCAGCAGAGAGTACCAAAGCTTTCTCAAGTTAGGCGGATTTAGTGGCAAAACAATTTTCACACTTGAAAACCCGCTGATTTCCAACGCACATTTACCTCAAGACAAACATCTTTGGCTCGCTCCTGATAAGGGCTAACCCTCAATGGGTTTTCAGTTTACTTAGTAAATTGTACAGTCTTTGAATGGCTTCATCGATGGCACGAGAACTTTGTTCCGATGCTTGCGACAAGGAAGATACTTCTTTAGTAGCATCACCGATAATGACCATATTGCGATTGAGTTCAGCGCTGACCGCGCTTTGTTCTTCTGCTGCGGTGGCCATTTGCATCATGCGGTTACTGATTTCTGATATTTGTTCTGCAGTTTCTCGCATTCGGGTAAAGGCTTCTTTAGAGCGCTCAGAGGCCAGTCCGGCTTGTTCGTTGCCTTTCTCAATGATATCTACCGTGGAGTCCACTTCTCCTTGCAGGGCATCAATGACACTGGCAATTTCACTTACCGAATCCGCCGTTTTAGAAGCCAGTGCTCGAACCTCGTCTGCGACTACGCTGAATCCTCTGCCGTGCTCTCCCGCTCTTGCTGCTTCAATGGCTGCATTTAAGGCCAGTAAATTGGTTTGCTCCGCAATGGCGCCAATCACATCGAGAATTTTTTTGATATCCAGACTGCGAGAGGAGACGGCTTTTACTGCTAGCGAGGCTTCTGACATTTCCTGAGAGAGTTCACTGGAACTTTGCGTGGATAAGGATACCTGCTCCTCGGTTTGTTTGACGCTGTCATTGGCTTTGTCTGCATTATTGGCCGCATCCGCTGCCGTGCGAGCCACTTCTTTGGCGGCTTCAGACATTTCAGTAATAGCGGTCACTACACTATCCACTTCCGCGAGTTGAACCTGTATTTGTGCGTTGGTTTGTTGCGCCTGCTCTCTGGTGGTTTTACTGCCATCCAGCACTTGCTCACAAGCCAGTTTAGCCTGATCTAATAGTTCTCGTACTTTCTCTCTGAATAAATTAAAGGCATTGGAGAGTTGCACCAGCTCAGCATGAGATTGCACGGTGATATCCTGGGTCAAATCGCCGCCTTGGCCAGCCAGTTCGGTCATCTTGTCGGCAATCAGTTTTACTGGAGAAACAATACTGCGGGTAAACAGATGGACCAAGGCTAAAGCCACCAAAGTTAAAATCACGGCGACCGTGATCAGTGATGTCATCAACGAATTGATGTTGTCAGAAATTGTACTGCTAACCCGCTGTGCCGGCGCCAGGGCTTTATTTACATCTACACCTATGACCATTTTCCACTGGGTATTAGGTGTAGCCAGCTGAATGTCTCGCGTTACATACATCATGTCGTCTATGATTAATGAGCTATTGTTGGTACCCAGTGACAGAATGCGTTCGCTGGTTTGTGGATTTCTGAAGGCTTCTTTGAATGGCCGGGCGAGTTTATCCGGTGCTTCAGTTGCAGCAGCGATAATATTGTCCTGACTAATCACATAGACGGCTGAATTACCTTGATATAAGGACTGCTTTAACGCCTCCGCAGATTGTTGCAATATGGGTAAATTTAAATCAACACCCACGACCCCTCTGAAGCTGCCATTGGCCACCACAGGGTAGGTGAGGCTGGTCATCAGCTCTTCGTAACCCGGCCGTATTTCATATTTGTAAGGGTTGATAATACAGGGCTTTTGCGTATCTTTTGCGCATAAAAACCATTCGGCCGCCCGAAAGCCAAATTCATCCAGGGTGGCATCAAATTTTTCCTCGGCATCTTCGATTATTTCTTGGGTTATGGAGTTATCGGGATTGCGCACAAAATAAACTTCAAAGCTACCATTACCCACAACGGAGTGCTCAAAACCACTCAGGAATTCAGCACTGCGTCCGTCGAACTTGTCTTTTTCAAACTGCGCATAGATGGATGAGGTTGGGCTAAAACGCAATAAACCAGAGGTTAAGTGCTCCACCTGATCACGTGTTAGTTTTAATGATGAATCAGGAGTGGCGATACTCTGCTCTATTTGCTCTCCCAAGATTCTCGGGAAGGTGTAGGCTTTTTCAATCGCCATGGCGATTTCCGCTGCCTGCTGTGACGCCCTTGCGGCGACCGTAGTCTCAATTTGTTCAGTGAGTTCGCTATTCACCTGATTCACAATTTTGGACTCTGTGCTGGTAAGTGAGTAGTAACTCACCATCATGAGGATAAACGCCAGAGCAAATAAAAGGGTACCAACGACTGCGACGAGTTTGATGGCAAGGCTGGCTTTTGTAGCAGGCATCATTTTCTCCCGACAAGTTTTTCAGTAGCACTAAAAACTAAAGGACTTACTTATAGTGGCTAACAAGCGTGTGTCACCGTAAGTATCCAAATCGGTACCTTCCAGGGTGATACTGGCATCGAAACCACTGACGCTAAACTCCGAGCCGATACGCCAATGGATGTAACTTTCATCGCCCGGCTCCCATTCAAATTCCTCGTAATCGAGGCTCTCGGAGCGATCAACGGCAATGACAAGGGAGGCGTTGTCTGTAACAGGGTAGCTATAACTTAATGCGGTGATAATGTGTCGCGCTCCGGTACCTGCGTAGTCAGGTGCATACCATAATTTCACTTCAAAGTTATCCTTGCCCATAGCGGCGGCGACTTCAAAGTAGTTGCTATCATCACTGCCGCTACCACCGTGATAGCTGTAATACAGCAGCGATATGTCATACCATCCGCCGTGGTCGAACTCGCCGTAATAACCACCGTAAAAATCGATTTCCAGATTGGTGTCATCACCAAAATCCACATTGGAAGCCCAACTGCCAAAATAGGCACCGGACTCCAGAGCAAAATCAATACTGCCTTGTAGTGCCGGACCTTCATCAGTTTGAGTGATACCGTTAAACAGGTAGTCTGAGGCGAGGGTGAGAGTTGCTGAGCGCTCCATGGCAGCGCTGTTGAATGTGAAAAAAACCAGTAAAAGTAGAATTGGCCGGTTGAACATCAGTATTCCAACATTGCTAGTGATTTCTACTTAGTATAGCAATGCTGGAGTAATTGCTGCATTTTTGTGCAAATAAGTTTAGGCTGCAGTGTTGGCTCAGCTCTCTTGCATTTGTTGCAGTTTGCTCATTACGGTGCTGAATACTTCGCTGGTACGCTCGGTTTTGGCCAATGAGGCATTGAAGGCTTCCGAGGAGGTATCAACGATATGGTGAATATGTGCTTCCTGATCTTCTTCCAGGCCAAGGCTTGGCAGCAACATATCAAGGTCGGACATCATGGCACGAATGGTATTGGCACTGCCATCCACACTGTGTTGTAAGTCATCAGAGGCTTTTGCCAAAAGAGCTGTGATATCTTTGACAGACTGTTGCCAGTTTTCCGCATCTACCAAGGCTTGTTGTTTGTTTAAGGCATCGGTTTTAACATCAAACGCTTCCATCAAAAAGCATAAGCTGTCCCGTAAGCGTCCTGTCTTCTCTTCGTCCTGTGGCATATTGAGGATCAGTAGTGACGTATCACCAAAAGTGAAAATACAACGCTGGCCTTTGGTCCAGATGCGCTCTGTTTTACGCACAACGCTGATAATTTGTTGTTCCATGGGGGTACTGACGCGCCCTTTGGAAGCTTCAAATACGGGCTCGCCCGACATCTCGTAATACAAGGTAGCTTTGAGAGAGAATTCCGCCATACAGGCGAAGATAGCAGAGGATAACTCCGTAAAGGTGTTGGCTTCTATTACCCCTTGAACCCCCTTCATGATGATACCCATTTCGCTTTGCGCAGACATGGCTTGAAAAGCGGTTTGGCTGGCGTAATCCAGTTGTTGCTTTAACCCGGATTTGGCATTGAGGATATCCATAGCTGAGCGGACTTTGGCGGATATTTCAACAACGTCATAAGGTTTGTTGATGTAGTCATCGGCACCCGCTTCCATGCCTTTAATACGCTCTTCTACCGAGGTTTTGGCGGACAGAAAGATGGTGTAGGTTACACAATGACTGTAGTCATTTTCTATCGCTTCGCAGATTTCATAGCCTGTTGGGCCGGGTAATAAAGTTTCCAGAATAACCAGTGTTGGCATGTCGGGGCTGAGGGTGGCAAGCATTTCGCGGCCATCAGAAAACACCTCTACCTGGTAATCATCTTCCAGCATACCTGCCAGTAAATCCTGACCTATTTCATCGGGTTCAACGATGCAAATTCTTGCGTTGGACATGCTTCTCTCTTGTCACAAATGCGTAGCTTGGCGACTAGTAAGTGTGGTTCAAATGCGTTTTTTTTCAACTATACCTTAGTCGTACGTTGTGTACTATTTTCTACATAAGTTTAATTGCCTGCGCAACCGGGCAATTCTCTGTTAAACTGCGGCAGTTAAGCGCAATAAACAAGTTATAAGGGAAAGTCGTGACACAACACTCTGAAAATCACTCCAACACCTCAGAAACTACGCACTTTGGCTATAAACAGGTAGATACACAGGAAAAGGTAAATCTGGTGGCCGACGTATTCCATTCTGTGGCTGCAAAGTACGACATGATGAACGATTTAATGTCGATGGGGGTACATCGCTTATGGAAGCGATTTACCATTGATTGTAGTGGCGTGCGCAGTGGTCAACGAGTTTTAGATCTGGCTGGTGGCACTGGTGATCTTACCGCTAAATTTTCTCGTCTTGTTGGGGATTCGGGAAAGGTGGTGCTGGCCGATATCAATGGCTCTATGTTGAAAGTTGGCCGTGATAAGTTGCGGGATATGGGCATAGTAGGCAATGTTGAAACCGTTCAGGCCAATGCTGAGTGTTTGCCCTTCCCGGACAACTACTTCGATATCGTTACTATTGCCTTTGGCTTGCGCAATGTTACAGATAAAGATGCTGCCTTGGCGTCTATTTTCAGAGTGTTAAAGCCCGGTGGCCGTCTGCTGGTTTTGGAATTTTCCAAACCAGAGAATGAACAGTTTGGAAAATTATACGATTGGTACTCGTTTAATATTCTTCCTGCGATGGGGAAATTGGTGGCTAATGATGCCGATAGTTACCAATATCTCGCTGAATCCATCCGTATGCACCCGGATCAGGAAACCCTGAAAGGCATGATGCACGGCGCTGGCTTTGAGCAGGTTACTTACCATAACCTCACTGGTGGTATTGTGGCCTTGCATCGCGGATTTAAATTCTGATGCCAAGGGCGCAATTATTGTCCTCTGTTCTGGAGTCAGCAATCAATAAATTGCTCACTATGGACGATACAGCTTCAAATAAACTGGCGAAGTTACAAGGTAAGAGACTGCAGGTGTCCTTGGCTGAACTGCAACATGACTTACTGTTTGTGTTTTCATCTTCGGTGGATGTGCTCAGTGTAGCAAAAGTGAGCTCAGAACAAGTTGACAAGCTTCCCGATGGTACAGACTGCTTGCTTGCTACCAGTTTTTTAACCCTGCCAGAGTTAAAAAATGTGGCCAATATCACCCAACTTATTAAGCAGAATAAGTTAAATTTATTGGGCGATATTCAGGTGGCTCAGCAATTTAGTCACGTTTTAAAAAGTATCGAGATTGATTGGGAAGAGCAACTTGCCAAACATACTGGCGACGTCGTGGCTCACGAGCTATTTCAGGTGGCTGAGCGTCTGAAAAAGCACTTTTTGGGCTTTGTCCAGCGCACTGAAACAACCTTGCGAGATGCCGCATTAGAAGAAAAAAACATTGCTGTTACGGAAGCCGCAGTAGAAGACTTTTGTGGTCAGGTGAGTGATGTGCAGCAACGCGCACAACAACTCGAATCGCGTCTATCACGCCTGCTTGAGCTCGCTAAATAATAGGATTTACGGTGCGAATTATCAGAATCTACACCATAGTTTCGGTTTTACTCAGATATGGGTTAGATGAACTTATCCCTAAGAAATTCAGGCCTTGGTACTTTTCGATGCTGCGCCTGAGTTTGTTTTGGTTGCGCAATCGCTACCCTGAAAAAACACAAGGCGAGCGTTTGAAACTGGCGTTGGAGTCCCTTGGACCTGTATTTATCAAGTTCGGTCAAATGCTCTCTACTCGGCGAGATTTACTGGATGCTGAATTGGCTGATGAGTTAGCACTTCTGCAAGACAAGGTAACCCCCTTCGCCGGTGAAACTGCCAAAACCATGATTGAGCAGGCATTGAAGTTGTCCGCTATTGAGGCTTTGTTTGACGACTTTCAGCTACAACCTCTGGCGTCAGCTTCCATAGCTCAGGTGCACAGCGCCGTTTTAAAAACTAACGGCCAGCAGGTGGTGATCAAAGTCACGCGTCCAGATATCAAAAAAACCATTGATGCCGATATTGAGTTGATGCGCATTCTGGCCAAGGTAGCTCAGCGAGCACTGCCGGATGGCAAGCGGCTCAGACCGGTAGAAGTTGTAGAGGAATATCGCAAAACCATATTGGATGAATTGGATTTGTCTCGGGAAGCTGCCAATGGCAATCGGTTGCGCAATAACTTTGAAAATTCCTCAGAATTATATGTGCCGCAAATTTACCTGGATTATTGCCGCAGCAATGTACTGGTCATGGAGCGTATTTCCGGCATTCCGGTGGCCAATGTCGCTGAACTAAACGCCAATAATACTGATTTGAAATTGTTGGCGGAAAGGGGCGTAAATATCTTTTTCACCCAGGTTTTTCGCGACAGTTTTTTTCATGCTGATATGCACCCCGGTAATATCTTCGTGTCACGTGAAAATCCTCAATCGCCACAATACATAGCCATCGATTTTGGCATTGTGGGCACCTTAAATCGCGAGGACAAACGCTATCTGGCTGAAAACTTTGTGGCGTTTTTTAATTCTGATTACCGCAAAGTCGCCGAGTTACATGTGGATTCAGGATGGGTGCCGGCTACCACCAATATCGATGATTTTGAAATGGCCATTCGCTCAGTGTGTGAGCCGATATTTCACAAACCCCTGGCTGAGATATCCTTTGGTCAGGTTTTACTACAGCTGTTTAATACTGCGCGCCGCTTCGACATGGTTGTGCAGCCACAGTTGGTGTTGCTGCAAAAAACCTTGTTGTATGTAGAGGGGTTGGGAAGGCAACTTTATCCACAATTAGATTTATGGCAAACGGCTAAACCTTTCCTGGAAAATTGGATGAAGGAGCAGGTGGGGTGGTCTGCAATGATGGGCAAGGTTAAAAGCAACTTGCCCTTCTGGAGCGAAAAACTGCCTGAAATACCAGAGTTGGTATTCGATAGCCTTAAGCAGATGAAGCGCTTGCCACAAAAGCAACAACTTTGGCATGAGCAGCAGCTATTACAGCAGCGGGAAAACACCAAAAGCATTATCTATGCCGTAGGCGGAGGTACCTTTATTTTGGTGGCAGCGCTTTTACCCTTTTATCCATTGCCCCTTTGGAGCTCGGCCATCTGTGCTGCTATTGGCATTGGCTGTTGGGTTAAAACGGTTTATAAGCTTTACGATTTTTGAACACCCGCTAGTGCCTGATGAATTATTTTTGAGGGTATTCTAAAAACAGTGTGGTACCTGTGTCTTCGCCGGTTTCAAACCAGATACGACCGTTTTGGGTTTCGGTAAGCAGTTTAGCAATATAAGTACCCAAGCCAATCCCATCCGGTTTTTTCCAGCTAAGGTATTTTTCATAGAAACGGTCCTGAATCGCAGGGTCAATCACAGTGGGATTGTGAATAAGGCACTGTACTTTCTTGTTCTGACTTTGGAACTTAACGCTAATGCAATCCCCTTCGTTTGATGCCTCAATGGCATTTTTTATCAGGTTGCTCAGGGTCATGCGCACCATAGATTCTTCTGCTTGAATAATTAGTAGGTTTGCGTCATCAATTTGCCACGTCTGGCTACGCGCTTTTAGCATGCCGCTGAGTTGAGCGGTAACATCATTGACCATGTCCACCAAATTGACGTTCATAGGAGTAAATTTGTAATCGTTACTCTCCAGTTGCGTTACTAATTGCAAGTTGTCCATATAACTATTGGCATTTTGGCAAATTTCTTTCAGCTGCTGCGAGGTTTCCCGAACTTTTTTAGGCTCATCGTAATAAACATCCAATTTGCGTAAGTTATCCGCGATACTTTCAAATGGGCGTTTCATGTCTTTCTGTAATGCTCGGTCAAATTCAGAGCGCAATTGGGTGTAATCCACCATTAAATCTACTTGCTCACGCAGGTTCTTGGTGGAACGTGCAATTTTTACATGATTTTTAACTCGTGCAGCTAGAATTCGTGGGTTTATGGGCTTGGTAATGTAATCAACCGCGCCTAGTTCCAGGCCTTTGACGACGTCATCAGTTTGGTCCATGGCTGAGATAAAAATAACGGTGATATGCTGTGTGGCAGGGTGTTCTTTGAGCTTTTTACAGACAGTTAAACCGTCCATATCTGGCATCATGATATCTAGCAAAACCAAATCAGGCGGATTGGCTGACATGCATATTTGTAATGCTTTTTCTCCACTTGTTGCGGCTCTGACCTGGTAGTCACTGCGGATCACTTCTGAAATAACCTTGATGTTCTCTGGTACATCGTCAACCACCAATATGCTGGTGCTTTCCAATTCCTTATCAGAAATATTCTCTATAACGTGTTCTGGCTCCTTACCTTTAATATTTGCGCTTTGGCTGTTTTTAACCGGTAAAGCCACCGCGCGTTGTATTCTTTGGCTAAATGTCTTAAGGGAAAAGGGTTTTACAATAAACTCAGATACGCCAGATTTTACGGCATTGATAACCGTGGACTGATCCAATGAGGCGGAGACAATGATAAAAGCACTGCTTGCCATCTCTTCCGTACTTCGAATGTTACGCAGCAAGTTCAGGCCGTCTACTTCAGGTGGCAGTTGCTCGCTAATAATGATGTCAACTTTGTGTTTTGCGATAATCTGATTGGCGTGGCTGAGTCGAGCGGCCTGCTGTATTTGGCTAAAGCCCAATTGCTTCAGCATAGAAGCAATAGTTGATCTGATATTGTCGGCCGGATCAACAATTAACACCACTTTGTTTTTGAAATCCGAAAGTTCTTTTCCGCTCCGCATCCGTGACTCCTTTTTAGACAGTATCGCTCGCACGCCTTTCTGCTACTATTGGTTAAGAATAGCAACGGAATCAAGACTTTTCTGTTAAATGCGCAATAGTGAATAAAAATTGGCGTAAAATGGTTGTTGTTACGCTTGAAAGGAAGCTGTCCTGAAAATGAAAAATCTTCAATGGCTAATAAGTAGGATTGTGTTTACCTGTGTTTTTTTGCATTGGGGTTCTTCATTTGCCGCATCAAAGATAGAAACGCTTTCGGTCTTTGATGGGCTATCAAATCCGCAAATTTACGCTATCGCGAGAGACCAAAAAGGATTCATGTGGTTCGGTACAGCCGATGGGGTAAAACGCTTCAATGGCTACCAGTTTTCTGCATTCAGACACGATCCCTTAGCTCTCGGCTCTTTATCGAATAACAATGTAGGCGTCATGCTGATTGATTCTAAAGACCGCTTGTGGGTTGGGACATGGGGCGGTGGCGTTAATCGATTTATACCAGAAAGCGCAATGTTTGTTCGCTATAAACACAGTGCGTCGCAATCCGACTCTCTCAGTGCCGATCGCGTGCAAGCGCTCTTTGAAAGCCGTAACGGGGATATCTGGATAGGAACGAATGGCGGTGGTTTGAATCGCTACAACGCCCATGATGATGCCTTTAAAGCGTGGAAACATCAGCCGGACGATCGCCACTCTATTTCCCACAATCGGATTTGGAGTATAGCTGAAGACGATAGTGGAAAACTTTGGGTTGGCACCTCCAATGGGCTTAATGCTTTTGACCCACAAAGCGAGCATTTTGTCCGGTATGCGGCGCGCGAACAGGGACTTGACCACCCAGAAGTCAGAAGTGTATTCGTTGATACTCAGCAACGTATATGGGTGGCCACACGATTGAGTTTTGGATTATTTGATCCAGTAGAGCAGCGCTATCAATTATTCGATTTGCCCGACGGCACTTTGCCCAGTGTGACCAATATTACTCAAGTTGGAAAACACTTGTTGCTTGCTACTTTTGCAGGGGTATACAAGTTTGATCTGGAAAACAAATTATTCGTTGCTGCGGGGGAGAAGGGCAACTGGGGCTTGTTAGAAAATCGTGATGTTCGGCAAGTAATGCAGGATTCCACTGGTATTTTATGGGCCGCGACACGCTATTCTGGCGTTGTTAAAGTGTTCCAAAATCCACCGCCCTTCAAAGGCTGGCGCAATTTCTTACAAGACTATCAGCTTTCGGGTTTGTTCAATCAGGTGGTTTCCTTGCATGGTGCAGGTGAGCAAAATATTTGGCTTGGTACAGGGCGCAGCCTGGTTAGATTTGACGGTACTACACAGTTTACTCCCCATATGAGTGAAACGAATTTGCGCAACCTTAATCGCTTGCGGATCCTCAATATTAGCAGGGCGTCGGACGGGAAAATATGGTTGGCAACCGACAACGGGCTATACCGATTGAGTGATGACGAAAAACAGCTGATTAAAATTCAAATTCCCTGGTTAGAAACATCCGATCAAGCAATTGATTGGGTTAGCACTGATAAAAATGGCGCTTTGTGGATCATTGCCGCAGGTGAGAACCGGGTGGCGTTATGGCAACCCGGTTCGCAACAAGTTCGTTATTTCCTCGAGCGAGTGGACCCAAACTTTGTATTTGTGGATGAATCGAAGACTGCATGGGTGGGGACAGCCGGAGACGGGTTGTTTGCCATCAACACCATTACCGGTGACATTGAGCACTTCCTTCAGGGGCAAAATAGTACTTTATCTGCGAATTTTATTAATGATGCATTGCAGGATGAGATTGGTAACATCTGGTTTGCTACACGCAGAGGAGTGGATCGATTTGATCCCAAAAGTCGAACCTTTCAACCGTTTATTCTGAGCAGAGAAAATACCGATATTGCAGTTCAAAGTATGGTGATGGATCATCATGACAATCTCTGGATGGCCAGTAATCAAGGTATTTTCAGATTAGAGCCAAAAACGGGAAAGCAACACCATTTCACCACTAATGACGGTCTTCACAGTAATAACTTTCTGGCACGCTCAGCGCTTAAAACCGCTGACGGCACAATCTACTTTGGCAGCATTGACGGCTTAACGGGTTTTCATCCAGATCAGGTCATCGTTAACAGGGTCCCCCCTCC
The DNA here is from genome assembly GCF_056160305.1 of Planctobacterium sp. AWM4_229. Lineage (NCBI taxonomy): Bacteria > Pseudomonadati > Pseudomonadota > Gammaproteobacteria > Alteromonadales > Alteromonadaceae > Planctobacterium > Planctobacterium sp. AWM4_229. The sequence goes on from NZ_JBSWWX010000008.1 coordinate 205,942, forward strand.
AGTAGTGATCACTAAAGTCTCAATTGATGGTCGACAACTGGCAACGGTTCCAGATGCACTGGAAGTTCCTCACAATTACCGCAATGTACGAATCGACTTTGCTGCACTGGATTATCAGGCAACGGAAGATAATCGCTACCGAACGCGTATTTCTGGCTACATTGATGAGTGGAGCGATATTACACCGTTACCAGAAATCACTTTTGGTAGGTTGGAACCCGGTGAGTATCGATTCGAAGTGATGGGCAGTAATAATCACGGTATCTGGAATATGGAATCGGTTGGTCTTAATCTGGTTGTTAATCCAGCGTGGTATCAGACTTTGTGGTTTCAAATTGCTGTGGCACTGACGCTGTTAACCATTGTTGTACTGAGTTACTGGATAAAAGTGCGACAACATACCCGAATTCAAGCTTATTTATCAGCAAAGGTAGAGCAGCGCACACAAGATATTCTGGTCTTGGGAGATGTTGGCCGGGATGTTGCCATGACCTTTGATCCGGCTGCCATCGCAGAAAAAATCTTTCACAAGTTACGCGCTGGTATCGCGGCAGACGCCTATGGATTTGCCGTGTTAGATAACAAGGCTCAAGAGCTGCGATTTATCTATGCTGAACAAGCTGGAAAGGATATCGCTGGCCAGGTTATATCCTTGTCAGACTCCGGGGCGCCATCAGTCAGGTGCGTAACCTCGGGTGATCAAGTATTTGTTCAGTCTGAGCCGCAATGGCAATCTTTAAATTTAACTAGTGAGCTTTGTCTCAATGGTCCTGAAACTCACTCGGTGATTTGTGAGCCGCTTCGCTCTAAAGATGGTGTTGTTGGAGTTATAACTATACAGAGTAATCAACCTGGCGCATTTGATACATCCCATTTGAGTATGTTGCGCGTGGTGGCCAGTCACGCCGCTGTTGCATTACAAAATACCATTGCCTATCAAGAACTTGCAGAGGCAGAAGAGCGTCTGGAATTGGCTATGGAGGGCGCAAATGCCGGCATGTGGCAATGGGATCTGTCTAACAATCAACTTATTACTAGTCCCATATGGGCAACGATGCTGCACTATGATCCTGAACAGTTATACGAAATGTATGGCAATACCCCCGAAAAGTTTGAGCAGTTGGTGCACCCAGAAGACTTACCACTGGCTGCACAATTGTTGCAACAGCACATTGCGGGTCAAAGCGAAACTTACCGGGCAGAATTTCGAATGCGCAATGGCCGGGGAGAGTGGCAATGGCTGTTGAGTGTCGGTCAGGCGGTAAAGGAGAGTGGCGATTCAGGGGCACAACGCATCTTCGGAATACACCTTGATATTTCCGATGACAAAGCGCTTCAAGATGCATTGCAAGAAGCCAAAGATAAAGCAGAGCAGGCGACGCAAGCCAAGTCTGATTTCCTGTCTAACATGTCTCACGAAATTCGAACGCCAATGAATGCCATCATTGGTATGAGTCATCTGGCATTGCAAACAGAATTGAATCGCAAGCAACACAATTACATCAGTAAAGTGCATTCAAGTGCAGAGTCATTGCTGCGGATCATTAATGACATCCTGGACTTTTCCAAAATCGAAGCCGGAAAAATGGATATCGAGTACGTTCCTTTTAATCTTGAGGACGTGCTGGATAATCTCGCCAACGTTATGGGATTTAAGGCGGCGGAAAAACACATTCAATTTTATTTTGATATCGCAGCACAGACACCCTTGCAGTTGCTCGGGGATCCCTTGAGATTGGGGCAGGTGCTACTCAACTTGGGCAACAACGCTATTAAGTTTAGTCATGAACAGGGCGAGGTGAACATCAAAGTTGCAGTGCAAACCACCTTTGAGGATAAAGTGCTGCTGCGCTTCCAGGTACAGGACAACGGGATTGGCATGACGACTGAGCAAACAGAGCGTCTGTTCAAATCTTTCAGCCAGGCGGACAGCACCATTACGCGCAAATATGGCGGTACAGGACTAGGCCTGGCCATCTGCAAAGACCTGGTGGAACTAATGGGTGGTGATATCTGGGTAGAAAGCGAACCTGAAATTGGCAGTGTTTTCAGTTGCACCATCCTATGCGGTAAGGCTGTTGCTGCCAACGACTTTGGCCAACAGCCATTGCAAAACTGCTCAGTTTTGTTGCTCGATGAAAGCCCTTTGTCATTGCAGATAACAACGAACCTCTTGCTGGAGGCTGGTTGTGAAGTACTAGCCGCTGGTTCAGCGGTGGAAATCGCCGCTAAGCTCAATCAAGGTACTTTCCCAGCCGAACTTTTGTTGCTGGATTGGAATATGACGGCAATGTCCGTGCAACAGGCGTACGATGAAATTGTCGAGGCACTAACACCAGATAACCCGTTAAAAACCATTGCCCTTACTCGCTTTGGACAGGAAGAGCCGAACAATGAAAGTGCAATAGCACTCATTGATAGTATAGCGAAACCGCTGTTGCCCGGTTATTTACAGCGTTGTTTGTTACGAGCTAAGCAGTCGAATATTGATGACGCATTCATAGCGCGTGATAATGGTGAAGACGCTCATAATTTAGAAAATTTGAACGGTGCAGATATCTTATTGGTGGAAGACAATGCGCTAAATCAGGAATTAGCTTTGGAATTGCTCGCCATGCAAGGTGTGGTGGTAACGGTGGCAGAAAATGGTCAGATTGCTATCGAATTGCTGCAAAAAAAACGTTTTGATGCGGTGCTCATGGACTGTCAGATGCCCGTCATGGATGGTTACACCGCGACAAGGTTGATTCGTCAGGAGCTTTCTACTGAATTACCTGTTATCGCGATGACTGCAAACGCAATGGCAGAAGACATAGAGTTGGCTCTGAGTTCGGGAATGAACGACCACATAAGCAAACCCATAGATCCTGAACGTCTATATCGCACGCTAGCAAACTGGTTACCCGACCGGGAGCCTGCTCAAATGCAGCATACTCGCACGGAATCTCTGACCTCTGTGGAGCATGATGGGCAGCAAAGCTATGATGATCCGTTGAGCAATGACGTTTTAGCTGAGCTTACCTTGCTGAATGCCAAAGCTGGCCTGACTACTTGCGCTAACAATACAAAGCTATACCGACGTTTACTGGAAGGTTTTTTACGACAACAGGATTGTTTTTCTCGTGATTTGCAGGAAGCCCTTGCCAGCGGTGATTCAGCAACAGCTATCAGACTGACTCATACACTTAAGGGCAATGCGGGAAACATAGGCGCGAAATCGACTTTAGAGTTATGTAGTCAGTTTGAGGATTGTTTAAAGCAAGGGAAAATCAGTCCTGAACCGCTGCTGCATTCACTGACAGAACAGCTTGTTCGGTTAAAAAACGATATCGAAATCGCCCTAGATAACCTCAGCGACGATTCGACTGCAACACCAAGTGAATTTCCTGTTACTAAGGACATTGATGGTCTTTTGTCATTGTTCAATAAGCTTAAACTCCAACTGCAAGATTACGATACAGCCGCAGAAGACAGCGCGGAAGCGCTATTGGAACTAATGCCGGATAACGCCGATACCTGGCACAAAGTGTTAATGGCTCTGGATGCCTTTGATTTTGAAGCCGCTAAATCGCTTGTTGATTGCTTGCCTGACATTGAGAGATTGGTGGAAAAACCATAAAGATGCTTATACGGGCTCTTCCCCAAAATGCGCTTGATATACTTTGAGCAGTGCTTGGGAATTTTTGAATCCACAGCGTTGGGTGACATCTTCAAGTAAACAGCCTTTTGCAAGTAAATGCTTTGCCAGTTCCAGTCTCTTCTGAATCAGATATTGCTTGGGAGTACAGCGGGTGAGGTTGTTGACGCGACGAAAGAATTGTCGTTTGGACAGTGAAAATTGCTCAAAATAGTCTTCAAATCGAAAATTCGGGTTGCCAATTTCGGCTTCTAATAGCTTGTTTAGTTGCGCTAAAAAGATGGCGTCTCTGGAAGGTTGAAATGTGACATTGTCGTGGACCTCCTGGCGCAGTGCTTGATCTTTTTTAGCATGGTGAAGTCGTTTTGCGCTTTCAAGTAAAATGACATTATCAAACGGTTTTTTGAAAAATACCTGAATATCCAGGTCCAGCGCCCGCAGCCTGTTTTTTGTGGTGTCTTGTGCTGTCAAAACAATAATAGGTAAGGTTTGTAAGTCGATTGACTTGGCTAACTCTTGCAACAAATCAAAGCCATTTTCAGAGCCTTGAACAGGATCTAAAATCAGCACATCCGGTTGCCACTCCAAAACTTTTTTCATCCCTGAAATCAGACAAAACATGCCGATACAGTTGAAGTGACCGCTCAGTGTTTGGGTCAAGCTCATCTGAACTTCGGGGCAGGGATCCAGAATTAAACATTTTGGGCTGTTTGTTTCTGGACCGGCTTTGTTTAACAAAGGCTCCTGAAACAGGTCGAAGAATACCTGAGGGGAGATATCATCAATCTCATTGTGAGAGCGCAAGGTGGTTTTTTTAAAGCTGCCTATTACAAATTCCATTATGCATGTGGGGGGCAGTGGCTGGCCAATATGAGTTTGGGCTTGAAGCTTTTGAGCAAAGTGAGCTGCAAGGAAATACTCCGGTTGTTTCTCTGGGTTGGCGATTTCAAGGGGAAAGGCCAGGTTACCTTCGGAACGAATCGAGAGCAGCAACTTGCTTTGCTGTTCAGTCACTTGCCACGTCAATTTGCACTGAGACGGCACTTGTTTAGGCACTAAATTATAGTAAAAAGAAAGGTACAGTAGCAGAGCTTGTTCTTCCACTGGCAGAATATAGTCCACGCCGTTTGGGTATGACAATTGAGCACCAGATTCACCGTTATGGTTGGGCAGTTGATGCAACAACGTTGTCAGTACTTGCACTAACGAACATTGTTTTTCTGTTTGAGCGTAAGCTTCAAGATCAGAGGATAGTCCGGCGTGATGGGTATCTTGAACCAGCTGCTCAATTTTGTGAATACTGGACTCTGTCGCTATTGCTTTTTCGAGCAAATCCGTCTCAATTTTTGTTTGTTGAAACCATTCCATATAGTGGTTTTTGATTACGCCAATGGAGTTACTCAAATCCTGAGAAATAGAAGTAAAAAATAGATGCCGTGTTTCTTCCAGCTGTTTATTTTCTCTGGTGAGGTTCCGGATCCGCACTTCTTGTTCCGAAAGGGTGCGATGCAGACTACTTTGTTTGGCATGACATTGAATGAACTTATATTTTTCAGCTTTTAAACTTATTTGAGTTTTAATGGCGTAAGCTAAGACGCCAGCGCAGCCAAAAAGCAAAACAAGCAAACACTCCAAGGATGGAGTTAACGAAGCAATACCTGTCATTGGGTTGTTACCCTCATCAATAAATTTTGTGTTCTCTCCTTGCTATCGCGATAGTTCAAATGAAAAGCATCCCCCCTGCAGAGGTAAAAAATATACCCTCTTGTAAATAAGACAACAAAATACTGATCAATTCAAGTTACATTTTTTTACGAAGCCGTACTTAATTGTTTACAAGCGTAAATATCATTGTGTCTCTTTAAATTGAGTGATTGTGGGTCATCCAATATGCAAAGTGACATTCAAAAATCTTTTAAAAACAGAGGTTTAACTCAAAAAAATAAATTTAATGGCGAGGTCTTACCAGTTGTTTGGGGGTGTTTATTGTCATTCAATTAGGCGCTTTGTTAGGTAAATAAAATGCTCGCTTTGAAATTTGTGACAAAGTTCTGTGATTTACCTGACTTTTTACAAACCTGGAGAAGCGTGTTGCGAGCCATCAGGTCACTCAACGCTAGATTGAGGCTCCCTGTTGGTTCGGGAATTTAAATCCAATAACAGGAGCGTTTATCACTTAGTTTTGCATAAAGCAGGCAGTGTACAACCGCTCAATGAACGACAGGAACAATATCAATGTCTCATAAATTAAATAAGATCGTCTTAGGTCTAGGCTTCTCGTCTATTTCTTTGATTGCTGGTGCAGTCTTTGCGACAGAAACTGAATCCGCTAAAGCGCCAGTAAGAATGGCGGTTGAAACCCAGGTTCAGGAAAACCAAGCCCCCATGCTGGCGGAAATGCAACAGCGTTATATTGTCATTTTTAATGATGATGCGGTAATGGGTGATGCTGAATCGATAAAACAAAATGGCGGCGTTTCACTGTTCGACCGTCAGGGTAAACTGGATGTACGATTGGCCAGTGAACACTTGCGTAGCTTGGGTGCTACGCCTATCAAAGCCATTGAAAGCCACAAGATGATGGTGGTGAACATGGACAAGAAAACCTTCAACACGGTATCCAATCACCACAGTGTGGCTACAGCAGAGGAAGACCCTAAACGTTATTTGATGGCACAAACCACGCCTTATGGCATTCCAATGGTGCAAGCTGATCAGCTATTCCAGAACAACCTGAGTGCCAGAAAAGTCTGTGTCATTGATACGGGTTACAATCTAGGTCACCCTGATTTGCCAGATCAAAATAATGGCGCTTCCGGTGAAGCTAACAATAGCGGTGTAGGCAACTGGTATAACGATGGCAATGGCCATGGTACCCACGTAGCAGGCACCATTGCCGCATTGTCTAACAACGAAGGTGTGGTTGGCGTTTATCCTGGTGTTGATATTCATGCGGTTAAGATATTTGACGATTCAGGCAACTGGACGTTTGCTTCAGATCTAATCGATGGTATCCAACAATGTGCCGACGCAGGTGCTGATGTGGTCAACATGAGCTTGGGTGGTGGTAGTTCTTCCACTGCAGAGTCCAATGCTATGCAGAGCTTTGCAGACCAGGACATTTTGTTGATTGCTGCAGCGGGTAACGATGGCAACAGCAGCTTTTCATATCCTGCCTCTTATGATGCAGTAGTATCTGTGGCTGCAGTAACCTCCAGTGAAAGCCGCGCCAGCTACTCCCAGTATAATAGCCAGGTGGAATTAGCTGGACCCGGATCCTCGGTCTATTCAACTTATCCAACCAATTCCTACGCTACCTTAAGCGGTACTTCAATGGCTACGCCGCATGTTGTTGGTGTTGCAGCCTTGGTTTGGAGCTTCTTCCCTCAATGTAGTGCCGACGAAATCCGTTCTGCATTGCAATCTACTGCGAAGGATAAAGGTTCATCTGGCCGTGATACGCAATATGGCTACGGCATAGTGCAATCTGAAGACGCTTACAACTACCTCAATACTTATGGTTGTGAGGGAGATGGTGGCGACAATGGCGGCGGTGACAATGGTGGCGGCGATGTCGATCCTGTTAACGGCTCTATTTCTAACTTGAGTGGTTCGCGTAATGCCTGGGACCGTTATACCTGGGAAATCCCGGCGGGCGTAACGACTATGTCTGTTAGCATTTCAGGTGGTTCAGGTGATGCTGACCTGTACATGCGTTATGGTGCTGATCCAACTACGAGTACCTATGATTGCCGACCTTATACTTCTGGCAACAATGAAACCTGTACCTTCAATAATCCAGCATCGGGTACCTGGCACGTCAGCATTCGTGGTTACAGAGCTTATAGTGGTGTAACCATGTCATACAGCTACGAGTAATCGCGATAGTTTGATTAGCTTCTTTTATGTGTTGGGAAGCTAACTAGTGCAAGCACCGGAAAGGACTATTCCGGTGCTTTTTTCGTTATCCCGGCGTTAATAATCACCAAAAAAACCTTCAACTCTTAGTGCAATGCCATAAGAAGCACTGAAGCTTTCATCCCTTCGCCACAAAATAAAAGGCTCCAATTCAAAATATAGCCACTCTCGTAAGGCGTTTTTACGCCAGCGACTACTTATCAAATATTCTTCTATGCGGTAGTTAGGTTGACTCAATCCTTCCAGATAAACACCCGTGATCAAAGCAGAGGTGTCAGAAAGCTGCTGCATGGCATAGAGGTTGTGCTGCCACAGCCAATCGTTAGTTTCATCTCTGAAGAAGAAGTTATTATCCAGGCGCATTACCGATAGATCTGCTAAATCTTGTTCCAGTTGCAAACCGAAATGGCTGCCCAAACCTTCCTGGCTGTAAAAATAGCCTGAGACTTCCCAACGATAACGCTGGGTTTCGTTGAATTCTCCGCGAGCGGCGTAGCGGGAGCGAGCATATGGCTGAGCCTTTCGACCGATTCCGATGCGGTGCGACCAGACGCTGTCTTTAGATTGTGGCTTGGTCCATTTCAAGGCCAGGTTAAAACGGTTTTGGGTGGACAGGACTTCATTTTGTGCCGCTTTAACGGGGGCGCGTTCCAGATCTTCGTCGAAGTCACTGAAAACGATATCCACCTGATTTTTCAGATTGGGCAGATTAAACTTAACCCGAATTTTCGTTTCAAACTCCATGATATCACGGCTGCGAGGCTCCCATCCCAAACTGATCCTGGCACCACCATTAGGCTGTTCATCAATGCTAAAGTTTTCATCGGCAAAAAAGTCATCTAACCAAATTGCCGTGCTATTCACCGAGCCGCTAACACTGTCATGCAATGAGTCCAACCAAGGTTGCTGCTCTTCCTCAGCAGAGGTTATTGGCACACATAACATGCCGAAAATGATAAAAATGGTAATGTTTTGCAACAATCTGGTTAACCTTCCTCTGTCTATTGAGCATCGATTTGTATGATAATGACTAAGGTTATTGTCATACTGGTGTTATCTAAGTGTGGTCTAAAAACATCGAGATCAGCAAACCCTAATTGTTGATAAGAGTGTGAACCAGCTAATAAAAAATACTTTGTTCCCTGCATTTAGCGGAACGGGTATACTACAGAAAAATTTTAAGGAGAGTCGTTATGGGTGGCATCAGTATTTGGCAATTGCTGATAATTTTCGCCATTATCGTGTTGTTATTCGGAACTAAAAAGCTCCGCTCATTGGGGTCTGATTTGGGCTCTGCGGTAAAAGGCTTTAAAAGTGCTGTAACGGATGAAAACAAAGCCGATGCAGACTTTAAAGAGCCCCAAGGCGTGCAAGATCAAAGTAATCAGCAACAAACCACGCAGAGCAAAGAAAAGCAAAACGCTGAATAATCAGGTTAAAACCACATGTTTGATATTGGCTTTTGGGAACTGTTAGTGATTGGCGTGATCGCGCTCTTAGTGCTAGGCCCGGAAAGGTTGCCCGGAGCGATTCGCTCAACCAGTCGTACCATCCGCAATATCAAAAATGTGGCCAATGGTTTTCGTCAGGAGATTGAGCAGCAAGTGCGCATCCATGAATTGCATGAGAACCTGAAAAAAGCCGAAGAACAGCAACTAAAAAATCTGTCTCCAGAACTTCAGGAAAGTGTTGACGAATTGAAAGCTGCGGCTGAATCGGTCAACCAACCTTACCGAAAAGATCCACAATAAAACATGTCAGATGCCGTAACTCTTATTGACCACCTGGTGGAGCTGCGCAATCGCCTGCTAAAGGCGGTGCTCAGTGTGCTTTTGGTATTTTTGGGGCTGGCTTATTTTGCCCAGGATTTGTATGCGCTGATGTCGCAGCCCCTGATAAGCGCCATGCCGGAAGGCGCGCAAATGATCGCCACAGATGTGGCCAGTCCATTTTTTGCACCCTTTAAATTAACTCTGGTGCTGTCGTTTTTTATTGCTATTCCTTATGTCCTTTATCAAGTTTGGGCGTTTGTGGCGCCGGGCCTATATCAAAACGAAAAAAAGCTGGTGGCTCCCCTGATGCTGGCCAGTACCTTTTTGTTTTATGCTGGAATTGCCTTCTCCTATTTTGTGATTTTTCCATTGGCGTTTCCGTTTTTTATCGGTGTCGCTCCTGAAGGGGTGGTGATTAGCACCGATATTAATAGTTATCTGAATTTTGTATTGAAGCTGTTTTTTGCCTTTGGCGTTTCTTTTCAGATCCCAATAGCCATTATTCTGCTGTGCTGGACGGGTTTTACCAATGCTGACAGCTTGCGAGAGAAGCGCCCTTACGTGATAGTGGGGGTTTTTGTGGTGGGCATGTTAATGACCCCGCCTGATCCCATTTCTCAAACCCTGTTGGCGCTGCCAATGTGGCTTTTATTTGAACTTGGTGTCATGATCGGTGGTCTATACGCCAGCAACAGAGAAGACTCTGAGGCAGACGAAGAAGAAAAAAGGATAGCGAAATAAAATGAAATTTACCTTAATAGCCTTATTTGCTGCGGTTACCCAGCTAGTTAGTGTCAGTGCACAAGCCGAAACATTGGCGCAGGCCATGGAAAAGTGTCGTTCGGTGAGTAACTCGGTGAAGCGTCTCGTATGTTATGACCAGTTGGCACAACGCGCCAATAATCTGGAAGACTCGGAACTGGCTGAGTTTTATGCCAATCGTCCGGTGGTGGTGGCTTCTCCTGAAGCGCGACGCAATGCCGTGAATAACGAAGTACAAACTACACCACAAAATACCTTTGGACTGGAACAGCAGCTGGCAGAAAGAAAAAGTTCCGAGGCCTCTGAATTACGAGCTGTAGTAGGTAAAGTAGAAAAAAATCCACACGGTAAGCTGATTATTACTTTGCAAGATGGCCAGGTTTGGCGCCAGACTGATTCCGAGCGTATGAGTTTGTCGGCAGGTGATAGTATTTTGATCAGCCGAGGCTTGTTGGGGGCTTTCTACCTTTCGAAGCAAGGAAATAATCAGAATATCCGCGTAAAACGCAAAAGCTAATCGCAAAAGGGACTCGCTCTGCTGTTTGATATCGGCGTTAATTTAACCAATAACCGATTCAATGATGATATTGATGAGGTTATTGAGCGCGCCCGTGATTCGGGCGTTGCAGGTTTGCTCATCACGGGCACTTGTGAGCGGGAAAGCCGGGCGGCGGTGGAAATATGCCAACAATATCCGGATTATTGTTGGTCTACTGCTGGAGTACACCCTCATGATGCCGCACAAGTGTCGGCATCATATATCGACATATTACGGCAATTAGCCAGTGAACCAGGGGTAAAGGCGATTGGTGAATGTGGTCTAGACTTTAATCGCAATTTTTCCCCTGCTGAAGCGCAGATTGCCGTATTTAAACAACAAATTGCACTAGCTTCCGAGCTGGGTTTACCCCTATTTCTACACGAGCGAGACGCTTGGGATACCCAGATGGACATACTGTCTGGGGTTAATAATTTAAAAGGTGTGGCCCACTGCTTTACCGGTACAACGGAGCAAATGCAGGGGTATTTATCGCTGGGTTTGTATATTGGTGTGACTGGCTGGTTGTGCGATCCAAAGCGTGGAGAATCCCTACGGGAAGCTGTGGTGCATCTGCCGTTAGACAAGTTGCTGATTGAAACGGATGCACCGTACTTAACCCCTAAAACCTTGCCCGGAAAAATCCGGCGCAATGAACCTTGTTACTTACCCCATATCGCCGAGACGATAGCTGAAATTAAACAAGTTTCAGTGGCAACCATCGCTGAGGTCAGTAGCAACAATGCAGCGCGATTGTTTGGTCTTAAACTGCAGTGATATTCGAACCTGAACGGAGAGATATTTAAAGTGACTTTTCCCCTTTTTCCCGCCGCCAGAATGCGTCGTATGCGTCGCCAGCAATTTAGTCGAGATTTGATGTCTGAGAATCAATTATCGGTGAAAGATCTTATCTATCCTATGTTTGTGCTGGAAGGACAAAATCAGAGAGAGGCCGTGCCTTCCATGCCCGGTATTGAACGTTTGTCAGTGGATTTGCTCTTACAGGAATGTGAAATACTGGTAGCGCTCGGCATACCAGCAATCGCGCTATTCCCGGTAACCCCGCAATCGGCAAAAAGTGATAATGCCGAGGCCGCTTATGATGCAAATGGACTGGCGCAACGCGCTGTTAGAGCAGTAAAAGCACAGTTTCCCGAACTCGGAGTGATCACTGACGTGGCGCTGGATCCTTTTACCAGCCATGGTCAGGATGGTTTGATTGATGCTTCAGGTTACGTGCTTAATGATGAAACCGTAGAAGTATTGGTAAAACAAGCTTTGTCTCATGCCGAAGCAGGTGCCGATGTGGTGGCACCATCAGATATGATGGATGGCCGCATTGGCGCTATCCGAGAGGCATTGGAGCAGGCTGGTCATATCAACACCTGTATCATGGCCTACTCTGCTAAATATGCTTCTCACTATTATGGTCCGTTTCGCGATGCAGTGGGGTCGGCAGCCAATCTTAAAGGGGCTGATAAAAAGAGCTATCAGATGGACCCGGCTAATTCTGATGAAGCTATCAGAGAGATCGCTCTGGATATTAATGAAGGCGCCGACATGGTGATGGTGAAACCCGGTATGCCTTATCTCGATATCGTCAGACGCTGTAAGTCAGAACTGGCGGTACCTACGTTTGCCTATCAGGTGAGTGGCGAGTTTGCCATGCATCAGGCCGCTTTTGCCAATGGTTGGTTAGCCAGAGAGGCGACTATTCTGGAGTCATTACTGGCATTCAAGCGCGCGGGCGCAGATGGTATTTTGACTTATTTCGCCAAAGAAGCGGCTCAGCTTCTCAAGCCATGATGAAAAAATAACAATATTATTCGAAGCTGAGTAGCCAGTTAACCGACTTGATACTGTGCTGTTCTTCGTTTAATAAATGGCGTAACAACGGGTTATTAGCCAGATAGTTTTCGCTAAAGCGCAGTTGCCAGAGGTTGTCACGGATCTCGATATCCGGCACGGCAAAGCGCTGATCAATGCGTTGGCTGCACAGGATAATGGCCAGGCGCAAGGTGCGGATCAATAAGTTCAGTTGTTGTTCGTTGTCTTGTGGGTGCTGATTCTCGGAGTGAGTGGCAGAAGGATTGGAACTCACTACTCTTGAAATAAGCTGTTTTTCTTCAAAGTTTAGCCACGACATATTGGTGTGTTGCAGCAGATAGCGGGCGTGTTGTTGATGGTTCTTAAAGCTTATCATTTGGCCGGCTTCGTGTAACAAGCAGGCATTCTGCAACACTTTTTTCAGCATGGCGTTAAGTTGCGGCTCTGGCTGGCAATTGGCCAGAATTTGCTGGCAGCAGCGGTATACCCGGTGCGCTTGATTTTCATCAATGCGCAGTAGCGCTAATACTTTTTCCTGAGAGCGATTAAAAGGCGTCGGCAGTACCTCCGCTAATACTCCTTCTCGCAATGCGCCTTGGGCCAGGTGCATCTGCTGGATATCCAGTGATTCAAACAGGGCTATTAAAATGGCTAGCCCGGCCGGGAATATGGCACGCCGACTCTCTTGTAATCCCGTTATCTTTAAATTATCCAGATGCCAGGCTGAACAGCAAGATTGCGCCAATTGCTGCAGGAAGGGCAGTGTGATAGTGGCTGGCAGGTTTTGTGCTGTCAGTATCTCTACAATGGCTTGCGGAGTGCCAGACGCGCCCAGGCAATCGTGTATTTTAAGATCGGTAAACTCAGACAATACCGGTTTAATCACTTCTTTGGCGGCATTGACGGCGTTGCGAAAGTTGTCTTCGTTAAGCTGCTCATCAGCAAACCAACGATTGGTCCAGGTGACGCAGCCCATATTCAGGCTATGTAGCAGGCTGGGTTGATTGCCCTTGCCCCAACCCAACTCGGTACTGGCGCCACCGATATCAATCACCAACGAATGACGATTGCTTTTTTGGTCGCTGGTAACGCCGCTGAAGATATAGGCGGCTTCTTCTTCACCGCTGATAATGCGAATGGGGTGCCCAAGCAGTTGTTCGCCTTTGGCGACAAATTCATCGCGGTTGGTTGCCAGGCGCAGAGTTGCAGTAGCTACCACAATAATATTGCTTTTCGGTATGTACTGTAGCTGTTGGGCAAAGATGGCCAGGCAATCCCAGCCCCTTTGCATACTTGTAGTATCTAACAGGTTATTGTCATCCAGACCCGATGCTAGTCTGACTTTTTGCTTCACCCGATTGCGAATGCGAATACCGTTGGAAGTTTCCTCAACTACTAATAAATGGAAACTGTTGGATCCGAGATCCACGGCAGCATAAGTGTTGGCAAGCAAAGTCTGGGTCATTGATGTCTTAAATACACACTACCTGTTGTTATGGCGCTTTTGATTGTTGCGCTTATCGCGATGCACTCGTTTGCGCTGAGTCCTTCTGGGTGGATTAACATCATCAAGCAAGACATCGTGGAAATAATCAGTTACCGGAATCGTATGGCCAATATAGGTCTCGATCGCCGGCAAATTGAGTGCGTATTTCTCACAAGCGAAACTAATGGCATGGCCGCTTTTCCCAGCTCGTCCGGTTCGACCAATGCGGTGTACATAGTCTTCCGCGTCATCGGGTAAGTCGTAGTTATACACGTGAGATACTTTGTCGATATGCAGGCCTCGTGCGGCTACATCCGTGGCTACCAGAATATCCAGATGACCTTTGTCGAAATCCTCCAGAATATTCAGGCGCTTTTTCTGTGGCACGTCGCCACTTAGCAGGCCTACTCGGTGTTTGTCGGCATTCAACCAATCAGTTACCAGTTCACAGGTGTGTTTGGTATTAGCGAATACAATGGCTTTCTCAGGCCAGTCTTCTTCTAACAGAGTCAGCAATAGCTTCATCTTGTCGCTGTCGGAAGGATAAAACAATTCTTCCACGATACGGCTGGCGGTGCGCTGTTCCGGCTCTACTTGTACGTGCACTGGGTTGTCCATATGTTCGTAGGCCAATTCCTGAACGCGGAAAGACAGGGTCGCTGAAAATAACATGCTCAAACGATTTACCGCAGGCGGCATACGACGGAACAAAAAGCGGATATCTTTGATAAAGCCAAGATCAAACATTCGGTCGGCTTCATCTAATACCGCCACCTGAATGTTCGCCAGGCTGAATACCTGTTGTTTGTAATAGTCGATAATACGGCCCGTAGTGCCGATAACGATATCTACGCCTTTTTGCAGTGTTTCTTGTTGGCTTTGGTAACCTTCGCCCCCATAAATAAGGCCAAGGGAGATATCAGTATGTTTGGCGATTATTTCTGCATCTTTGTGGATCTGAACTGCTAATTCACGCGTAGGAGCCATAATGATAGCGCGCGGTTGCCCGGTTTTATCCTTCTCATGAGTGAGCAGGTAATTAAAGGTGGCCACCAAAAACGCAATGGTCTTACCCGTGCCAGTTTGAGCCTGTCCAGCAACATCCTGGCCGTTTAGCGACTGGGGTAGAGCCAGCGCCTGGATTGGGGTGCAGTGTTCAAAACTGGCAGCCTTAAGTGCCTCAAGAATCTTGGGGTGAATGTTTAGATCCGAAAAGTGGGTCTCTGTTAAATGTGTTGTTTGCATAGCTTATTGCTTATCAACCCTTGCATATTAATCCAGTTGCTATAAAAATAGCGCAACATTGGTTTCGTATCACATTCGAAACCACAAGCCTAACGTGGAGAGTTTAATGAGTGATAAAATAGTCACCTTGTCTGATAGTAGTTTTGAAAGCGATGTAATCAAATCAGAAAAACCTGTTTTGGTAGACTTCTGGGCTCCATGGTGTGGCCCATGCAAAATGATTGCTCCAATTCTTGACGCTATCGTAGAAGACGACAATTTCGCCAGCAAGATAACAGTTGGCAAGCTGAATGTCGATGATAATGTTGAGACGGCGGGTAAATACGGCGTGCGCGGTATTCCTACTTTACTGATTTTTAAGAACGGTGAAGTTGCGGGTACAAAAGTGGGCGCGTTGTCTCGCACTCAATTGGAAGAGTTCATCAACGAATCTGTTGGTTAATCTGCTTCAAGGCAGTTGCCTGTCTGGCGACTGCCATGTTTCTTCCCTTTGCGCTATCAAAACGCAAGAGCGTGTTTACCTTTACTGTACGAAATTTGTTCTATATATAAGCGATTTAATAGCGGAACAGTCCTAGTGGTGCTAAGTCAAAGGACTGTGACAAAGAGTAAAGCGCTTATATGACGAACCCTCCGGGCAGCGCCTGTGTGCAATTTATACTGTGTTGAATGCTTTTGATTTGGAACCACCAGACCTTCAAGCATTCGCCTTGTCTAAATTGCACACATACTGCTGCAAAATCGTACAGCAAAGATAAACACGCTCTAGTCTTCCTGATTTTTCTTGGCAAAATCCGCTTTAACAAAGGAACAAACTAGCTCAGCCAAAATTTGTCCAGCTGCTCGCATTTGCGGAGCGCTCGTGGCGTCTGGTGCCGCTTCTGCTAAGTGCAGATATTTAACTTTGGGCAACATTGCCATTTCACTAACGTAGTACAAGGCATCTTCGTAGGGCATACCTGTTGCTGTAATGGCGCTGGCTGGCATATTGGTTAAGCAATCCACATCCAGTTCTACCCCGATGGGCAGGCCTGAGTGCATCAGGTAACGAGCACAGTCCTCAAGACATTGATCAAAGTTTAGTTTGCGACTCCAATGACTGTCCTGAATACTGATCCAGCGGAAGTCGTGTTCCCGCATGGCGTCCAGTGCATCCTGATTATTCTTTTGTTCGTGTAAGCCCAATACCATATAACGAGAAAGATAATTTTCTGCTGCCGCGTAGCGAAAAGGATTACCGCTGTGACGACCTTCTGTGGCTCTGAAATCGCTATGAGGGTCGAGATTAGCCACCGCTAGTGGCAATTGCTCGGCTTCACTACAGGCTTTGATAATGGGATAGGCGTTATTGTGACCACCACCAATAACAATTGGAATAAGCTGGGCTTCAAACACTTGCTGCAGTAGATGATGTACCCGGCTGTCTATTTCGCAACACAGGTTGCGCAGTGTTTTAATATCGTCTGGATTTTGCTCGGTAGACGCCTGCAAGTCAGAAAAATCAAGCTCTCCCAGTAAGGCAATTTTTTCACTGGGGATAAATTGATTGTGCTGCAAATTCACAAAACTTTGCAAAAATGCTGGCCAACCATTTTGTGCTCCGCCATTGCCCAGATTGGCTCTGGGACCGATATCTTCAGGTAAACCAAGCAGCACATAATCAATACCTGATGCTTTAAGAGCCTTAAAATCTGTGTGTTGGGCAAAGCAAAGTACTTCACCTATTTTGGTTTCACCCGCCCGTTGTTTGAGCAAATTAGCGATATTGTCCAGGCAGGAAAAGTTGAGTCCGGAAATGTTCATGATTGTCCCCGCGCGAGATTATTCGATGTCCAGCGGCTCAGGAGACAAAACGATACCGGTATTATCGGCATAGATATGATCTTCCGGTAAAAAGGTAACGCCGGCAAAGTTAACCGCGATATCGGTATTTCCAACTTCATCGGTATCGGCACCTACAGGAATGGATGCCACAGCGTGAATACCAATATCGGCATCTTCTAATATGTCTACATCACGCACTGCACCGTAGCAGATGATGCCCTCCCATTGATTCTCTACCGCAGTCTGAACATTCATGGCATCCAGCAGCGCCCGTCGGTTAGAGCCGCCGCCATCAATCAGCAAGACTTTGCCCGCTCCGTTTTCGTTCACGATCTGATCAATCAATCCTTTGTCTTCGAAGCACTTGATGGTAGTGACTTCTCCACCAAAAGAGCTACGCCCCCCATAACTGATAAAAATAGGATCGAGTACATCGATGCTGTCAGCAAAAATGTCGCAGAGTTCAGAAGTGTTGTATTCCATGGTAGACCTTCAAGGGCATTTTTTTCTTAGTCTACGCCAACTCATGGGCTTTGTCAGGCCATTGCAATAAAAGTCAGTCAAGTGAGGGGTAAGCAATGGTTTCGCAGAAGGGATTGTCACATTAGTGTCTTTTTTGTGTCACTACAGGTTAACAATTCACCACTATTCTGTGCAGCTATAAAGGATAGATTTAAATCTGACAAGTTTAATAAACCTATGAACCTGATAACTCGCGTGGATACACAATTATTTCAATGGCTGTTCAGTAAAAGCACTGGACGGGATTGTACCGTGTTTCGCTATATTTCAAAGACAGGTGATGGGCATGTTTATCTATTGCTGGCGTTAGTGCTTTGGATGTTTGAGCCAAAGCAAGGGGCACTGTTTCTCTATACAGGCTTGTTGGCCTATGCCATGGAACTGCCTTTATATGTGATGCTCAAAAAACTGTTTAAGCGCGCCAGACCCTGTGATTTCAACTGTAATGTTACGGCACATGTACAGCCATCAGATAAATTCAGCTTGCCGTCTGGCCATACCGCCGCCGGATTTTTAATGGCGACGTTATTGGCTCATTTCTATCCCTCTTTCGCCGTGCTTGCCTATGGATGGGCGAGCATGATCGCGTTGTCTCGAATCATGTTAGGCGTGCACTATCCCGGCGATATTGTCGCTGGCGCGAGCCTGGGTGTGACCATTTCTACCATTAGTATTGGTATTTTGGCCTGAACCAATTCCACTAAAACAGCAAAACCAGAAAAACAATGACATTAAAAATACTATACGGTGTCCAAGGCACCGGAAACGGACATACCACGCGTGCACGTGTAATGGCAAAGGCATTTAGTCAACGCACGGACGTCAAGGTAGATTACCTGTTTAGTGGCCGCCCCAGAGACAAGTATTTCGACATGGAAATCTTTGGTGATTTCCAGACCCGAAAAGGTCTGACATTCGTGCATTCTGATGGTGCTGTAGATCAGTTTAAAACGGTTATGCAAGCCAGCCCCTTACAGTTGCTCAAAGATATTCGCGGATTAGATTTGTCCGGTTACGATCTGGTGCTCAATGACTTTGAACCCGTTAGCGCTTGGGCATCAAAACTGCAAAAAGTGCCTGGTATCTCCATCAGTCATCAGGCGTCTTTCGGTCATGATGTGCCCAAGGCGGGCCAGTCCTTTATTGATAAACTTATTATGAACAGTTTTGCGCCCACTTCGATGAGTTTGGGGGTGCATTGGTACCACTTTGGTCACAGTATTATGCCGCCGTTTATCGAAGACCAAATCTCCGATGTGTCTGTTGGCAGTCACTACCTGGTGTATTTACCATTTGAGAGCTTGTCGGATATCGGTACGTTGCTGGAAAGCCTGAGCGAATACAACTTTGTGTGTTTTCACCCCGATGTTGCTACCGAAAGTGATGACGGGCATGTTTCCTGGCGCAAGCCGAGCAAAGTCGGCTTTCACAAAGCCTTGCATAGCTGTGCCGGCGTTATTGCCAATGGCGGCTTTGAGCTATCCAGCGAATGTTTGCAATTAGGTAAAAAACTATTGATCAAACCCCTACATGGCCAGTTTGAACAGCTGTCCAATGCCAAAACGCTTGATGCTTTGGGTTTGTGTCGCATTATGATGCGTCTCGATCAGGAACGTCTGGAGCAATGGTTGGATGAGCCTGCTGGCGAAGCCATTGAATTTCCAAGCGACCCGAGCATCCTGATCGACTGGTTGGTGGAAAAGGATTGGCAAAATACTGAGTCCGTGGTGCAGAAGCTGTGGCAGCAGGTTAAATTTCCAGACAGAGTGCAGCGCAAACTGAGTGCAATGAGCAAAGCTTGAGGTATCCCCTGGACTTTACCAGAGCGTAGCTTTTTCTGGTATGCCGTGATAAAACAAAGGTTATCTGCAATTTCCAGAAAGTCTTTTATTTGACATGCCTAAACCACTGCTTTCACGCCATTGCGACAGCTTCAGCGCTTGCCTTAAAAGCCATTATCGGGCCGAGCTGAATGTGGGATTGTTGGCGGAGCATGTTACTGAGGTAAAGCTAAAAGCCAACGAATTCTTGTGGCAGGCAAATCAAACCCAGGAATACCTTTATGTGCTGCAAAGCGGCTTGCTCTATGCCTATTTCGAAACCTCCGAAGGCAAATCATTCTGTAAAGAAGCCTATTGGGAAAATGACCTGGTTTTTGGCTTTCGCAGCTTGCTCAGTGATATTCCCTTTCCCTTTAGTGTTAAATCAATTGAGCCTTCGGTTTTATATCGAATTCCCCGTCAGCATTATTTATCGCTAGTAAACAAGCACCACGACTGGCAAGCGTTTCATTTGAGTGTGGTGAGTGAATACTACATGTACAAAGAGGGCAAAGAAGAGTTTTTGCTGTTAAACACCCCTGAGCAACGGGTCGCGCTATTTTTTGAAACCTATCCGCATTTATTGCCTCGCTTACCGCAACATGTGATTGCATCCTACCTTGGCATGACACCCATCAGTTTTAGCCGCATCAAAAAAAGATTGGGGCTGTTAACAAATGTTAATGCTAGTGGCTGAGCTTTCACTTATTCTCGCTGTCATCTTTTTGCAGCCGCGTTTAAGTACCTATGAAAATCACCATTAAACCTTTTGAACAACTATCAGCATCTGAATTACACGATATTTACCAGCTCAGAATTGCGGTGTTTGTGGTTGAACAAACCTGTTACTACCAGGATGTGGATGGCCTGGATAAACACCCTGATACCGCCCATGTGATGTTTTGGGATGGTGATGTATTGGCGGCCTACGCACGAGTTTTGGCACCCGGCAGCTCTTATCCTGAGTACGCCAGTATTGGTCGCATTGCCAATGCGCAATCTCATCGGGGGATGGGGCTGGGCCATAAGCTGGTAGCCGAGTCCATTAAGGTTAGCTTGGAAAAATGGCCACAAGAGAGTATCAAGATCAGTGCTCAGGCACACCTGCAAGGTTTTTATCAAAGCCACGGTTTTGTAACTGTGTCAGAAGAGTATCTGGAAGACGGTATTCCCCATGTTGCCATGCTACGCGAAAACGCTTAATAGCAACTTTGGTGGCCTTTAAATAATGGATAGACGACTTTTTATCTGGCGCAAACGGACCGTGGTGTCTGCTTTGCTGTTAGCCGTTATTTTTCTACTGGTGGGGAATCTGTTTGCCACCGGCGCCGATGTATTTGTTAAAAACTGGGCGGATGCCAGTGGCATTTACCAGTACTTGTTTTTGCGTCAGTGCCTGTTGGCTGCCTGTCTCTATCCTCTATTTCGTCGTTTGCCCCAAGACGCCCGAGTGTTGCGCCGGGGACGTTTACAGGCCTTCAGAGCAAACTTAACGGTGATTGGCGGCGCCTGCGTATTTGTGGCGCTTACGGAATTAACCCTGGCTACCGCCAATGTTTTGTTTTACGCCAGTCCGGTACTCACCTTATTGCTGGCGGCCTGGTGGTTTAAAGAGCCATTACACAAATTTCGCCTGTTTAACATCGCCTGTTGTTTCGCTGGCGTGGTGGTGGCGCTACAACCGGATAGCGGTGGTATGGGGATTTTAGCGGGCCTGGCAGCAGCGCTTTGTATTGCTTGCCATAATTTGCTGGTGCGTTACATCCCTTCCAGTACGCCAACAATTGCCGTGATGTTTTGGGGTACGGTATTGTCCATTCCTTTGATGGCCATACTGTCGGTGTTTAACTGGCAGCCCTTTAGCTGGCCCATGCTCTATCTGGTGGCAGGTTCGGCGGTGTGTGTGTGTGGCTATCAGCTGTGTTGCATCGTGGCTTATCGGCGCGCCGAAGCCGGCGCCATTGCCCTGGCGGAATATTCCGGCCTGGTGTTCGCCGCACTGTTAGGCTGGTGGTTATTTAGCGAAAACATTGATATCTGGACTGCCACTGGCATGGCCATGATAATCTTCCCCATCTTCTGGCAAACGGTGATTGAGCACCGAAGATTGCCAAAAACTGTTCCAGGCGAAGTGAGTTAGCACGGGTGGTGCGAACTATTCATCTGAGGATTCATGGTTAAAAGATACGATTTCTTGATGCCTAAAATAATGGGCGATTGACTTTGCTTGATAGGCGAATTAGGTTCGTGTTTTAACACGAACCTTGTTCGTCTAAGAATAGTTTGCCTCGCAGTTTAATTTAGGAGATTTTTATGAAGGTTTTGAAAACGTCCATCGCATCGTTGTTGGCATTCTCGGCATTTGTTAATGCAGGGAGTGGAAAAGCTATCGTTCCTCATTGGGGAGATGCATCTTCTAATGGACCATCGACTGTTTTCGTTTCTAATATTACGGATAATTACATTAACGTTAGCATTAAATTTTATAACAAAGACGGTACTGTACTTTCTCCTTCTTCATACACAAATTTTACTGCAAGTAACACGCAACTTGAGCCGGGTAAAACTGGATATGTCAATATTACTACACCCGAAACGGACTATGGATATGCCACAATAGAATGGAGCAATGTTGAAGGGGATGATGATACGGTCGCACTGGTTTCCTATGGATACAGACAAATTATCGAAACATCCAGACGACTCGGAATGGCAATACAAGTAAATGATGGTAAACCGTTCTAACAAGATAAGTTTAGCTTGGAAAAACACTCATTGGCTACTGTTCTTGTCACACTTATATTAGCCAACTGTTTTTCGCCGCCTTTGCGGAAAGTTACAATGCTGGAAGAAGGAAACATTGGAGGTTTTGTTAAGATGTCCTTTTCGCTTTTTTTATTGTCTTTGGGAATATCACTTGTCAGTTCTTCCTTAGCGCTAGCGAAGGCAGTATCTCTGCCATTTGCAAGAAAAGTGCGGCTTATTCATTTGGTCATCCTGCTTGTTTTGAATATTTTTATTGTTGCTATACAACAGGTATTTGTTGATGCGGAGGCCAATATCAGGGTCGACTTGATAGTCATTTCTGGAGCGTTAGTCGTGCAACTAATCTCGATGTTGTTATTCAGAGCCTATAAAAATTAAGACGTTTTTACGCACAGATGCATAGCTAAAAGGTTAATTGTTATGAAGTTTTCCCTATTTGAACCATCGAGAGCCCAAGAGGTTATAACGCTTTTCAGAAAGGTGTTTTCTGCATCTGAGGGGGAAGCGGAAGGTCAGGTCATTGCAGACTTTGTGGTAAAGCTGATTAACACGACTGAGCAACAAGATCTGATAGGCTGTGTTGCAGAAGTAAATGAAAGGCTTGTAGGTTGCATCTTTTTCAGCCGTTTTATTGTACCAAACGGGCAATCGGCATTCATTCTGTCACCAGTTGCCGTATCGACAGAAGTTCAGGGAATAGGAATAGGCCAAAAGCTTATTCAATATGGTTTGGACCATCTCAGGTCTGTAAACGTCAAGTTAGCTTTCACTTACGGTGATCCCGGTTATTATTGCAAAATGGGCTTTCTGCCAATTGATGAAACTATTGTCAAAGCCCCATGCCCTTTAAGTCAACCCATTGGGTGGTTGGCACAATCACTTGATGATCAGGCAATACAGCCTATGGTTGGTGCCACTCAATGTGTTGCGGCATTAAATGACCCAAGTCTCTGGTAGCATGGCACCTAGGAAGCACGCTTAAGTGCCGGAATATTAAGGAAAGTTCTATGAAAACGGTTATTTCACTTTTTGTATTATTTTGTTTGGCTTCATCCCCTATCTATGCCGCCAATCAGCTCTCAGAGCAAAAAATCAAAAACTTAGCACAAGATTTTATTGCAGCTAAAAATGCGCGCCAGCAACCCGACTCGGACGAGAAAGACGTGGAGTATTTTCTGTCTTTCATCGCAGACGAGTTTATCGATGAACACATCAAATTTAATGTCACGGTAACCAGTAAAGAAGAACTCAGGAAAGGAATGATAGCCAAGTTGGAGGATAAGATAATCTTTAGTGATATTGAAATTCTGGAGATGATGATTGGCAGCAACGTGGCATTTGTAAAGTTCAAAGAGCACGCCAAAGGGCAGCCTGCACACCTTGATAAGCCCATTGAATATACAGCTATAAATATTGTGTCTCTGGATTTTACGGATTCAGGTAAAATTAAGCGCATCCGTCGTTATCACGGACTGTAAAGCCAGAGTATTTCCACAAATAGCTACCAAGCACTTTTTAAAGGAACTAAATGATAAACACCAAGCAAGGCGTTATTTTATTAGTTATTGCAGCCACTATTGCTTTTTTAACGGCGTTGGCTCATCTCTCTTGCATCTATTTCGGTCCTCAGTGTTATGAAATACAAATGGCGCCACCCGATATCGTTGAATCAGCGCGAGCGGGTACCTTGTTAGCCCCCGTTGGTGCCGTCATTGTATCCATAATATTTGTCGTATTGGGCTGCTATGCCCTCTCTGGCGCAAAGTTAATGCGCAAATTGCCATTGTTAAAGTTCGGTGTCTATAGCATTGCTGTGGTTTGTATTATTCGCGGTATATTGCCACTGCAACTGTGGCTCAGGCATCCGGAAAAAGTCAGCGCTGCCGTGTTGCTGGTGGGCCTCATCTGGCTGGGTGTTGGTCTCTGTTACTTGCTGGGATATCGAGCCGTACAGAGCAAGGCCACGACATAAATTCATTTTACTCAAATAAAATAATGCAGGAGGCGGTATGCCCTATGTGAATGTGCAAATGACAAAAGGTGTGACGCGGGAGCAAAAGGCTGAACTGGTGAAGGATATCACCCATTCTTTACAACGGGTCTTGGGCAAAAATCCAGAGCACACCCACATAGTGATTCAAGAGATAGCCGAAGAAAACTGGGGCTATGCGGGCATGCTGACGGATGATTGGAAGAAAAGCCAATCTTAGTCAAAGTGAAATAGTGTCATTGCATACTTTTTGAGGATTTATCCAGTATTCCATGTTGCCTTAGAAAATGGCTGATGGAGGAGCCTGTCATGTCGTGGATGCGTTGTCTGTCGCCTTCATCTGGGTTATTGCAAAGAAACTCAGCGCCTTCTTTGCTTAAGATCTCAACTGCACCTTCAGTGCAAAGTCCAAGGAAGCTAAAATGCGTGGCCTCACTCAGCTCCATATAAACACCATTTTGAAATTGGCCTGCCAACAATCTGCCATGGCGGGTAACAGGTAGCATTTCATCTAGTGTGCCAGCAATCACCATAATCGGTGTTGCAATGGAAGATAAGTTTGTTGCTTCAAAGGCGGGAATAAAACCCGGCGCCATACTAATCACAGCAGTGATACGCTCATCTAATAGAGATTGTTCTTGATGCTTTTCTTTTGCGAGAGCACCGTAAAGTTCGTCGCCAAATAACGCGCAAGTGGCAGATTTGGGGTGGTCTTTGCAGAACCTTTGCAGCTTACCAAGATTAAGTGTTGCTCCGGCTATGGCCAATGCACTGTAGCCACCTAAAGAGAATCCCACGCTGACGATATTCTTCTGGTCAATCAAGTGACCGTATTCTTTTGAATTCAATATCCAGTCAATTAAAAATGTGCCATCTTTTGCCTGGCTCCAGGTTTCCATCATGGATTTTTCGGTAACTTCCATGGTGGTGGAACCCGGGTGGTTGGCGGCAATCACAATCATACCTTGGGCAGCCAGAGAATGCGC
Organism: Planctobacterium sp. AWM4_229; assembly: GCF_056160305.1. Classification (NCBI taxonomy): domain Bacteria; kingdom Pseudomonadati; phylum Pseudomonadota; class Gammaproteobacteria; order Alteromonadales; family Alteromonadaceae; genus Planctobacterium; species Planctobacterium sp. AWM4_229. The sequence goes on from NZ_JBSWWX010000008.1 coordinate 231,035, forward strand.
TATCCACGCCATGGAGCGATAATTCCCACTGGTACCGTGAAAAAGTATTGCCAGCGGATGAGGTCCTTGTGAAAATCCGCCATTTGGTATAGCTCTTACTGGTTTAAAGACGCTGTTACCTGCCACCATTCTGGGCTCTTTGGCGTCTTTCGAAGGTCCCCAAATTAAAAAGGATATGTTTCGTTGGCGCTTTTTATCCTGAGCAGACGCGGATACGACTGCAACCTGATGTTCGCTAGCATGTAATTGTACCGGCAGAGTAAAGGCACTGAATAATAGCAAAGTGGTGATCGCGGCTGTAATGAGATTCATGTTGTTTCCCCTTGTAAAGTGTTGAGTTAGAAAACATACTTTTTCAGGAGGGAAAAAAAGACCTGATTCACGTTTTAGGTCCAGTTAAACAGGAATCTGCGGTGGCATTAGCACTAACTATCATTTCATTGGGCATTTCACTCATGGTGTTGGGCCTGGCCGTTAAGTTGTTGATTCAAGATACCCTCAAGGGAGTTGAAAAAAGCAGCATCCTGATTTTTTTGGCCCTGTTTTCACTGCAAACCCTGTTATTGATTTTCCAGCTTATGTCGTGGCTTGATGTGCTGGTTAGCATTCGACCCTTTATGGCTGCAGTGTTAGCGCCATGTTGTTTCTGGGCATTGACAGTTGTTGTTCGAGATAGGGTTAAACTTCGCTTAATGGACTTGGTTCATTTAATGCCGGTGATACTAAACGCATTCGAATTTATTGCTTTCGACTATTCCCTGATCGCAATTCAGATATGCTATTCCGTGTTGATGTTCCACCTTGTTTTTGATCCCCGACTTAACAAGCGGGGTGCTCTAAAGCTAACGGTTTTATTATTTGCATTGATCTTTACCGTTATCTCGTTATTTGATTTGCTGATTGCTTTTGAGGTGAATCAACAAGGGCAATTAGAGGAGTCCATTTTTCTGTTTTTTGCCCTGTTTATTCTGTATAGCTTGTTGCTGGTAATTGTTACAATTGCCAGTGCCAATCCGGGCGCTTTGCATCTGCTGCTTAGCGACATACAGTTTTATGCTATTAACACGTTGCCGAGAGATCAAACAACAGAATACGATGTGATCCTCAGCCGATTTCATGAAGTGGAGGAGGCCATAAAATCAAATCAATATTATCTGCAAGATGGCTTTAATTTAAGTTATCTCGCAGAGTGTCTGCAACTCACTCCTCGAGAGCTTTCAAATATCATCAATAGAGGGGCGAAAAAGCATTTTTCTGCTTATATTAATGATCTCAAAATCGCGCAAGCAAAGACCATGTTGAGATCGCCGGAGCATGAAAACATGAACGTCACGCAAATCATGTACGAGTCGGGTTTCGTTACCAAGTCCAGCTTCAATCGAGAATTTTCCTTGCGCACCAACATGACACCTTCGCAATATAGAGAGGCAGGTAAGAGTTAAGCTTTTTACCTGAAAATTATTGCACACCTCTAATCTGAATCTTCTCTACATTGCTAAACTGCGACACATTTGGGTCGTCTGACAGCACATACTCAATGGCGATATAGTTGTTGCGTATTTTTGTGGGCTGGTTTGGTGTAAACCCACTCTATGAAGTGTGAGGTCTTGCTGAGGTTAAAGACGCTTTTTACGAGTTGATTATTAGCGATAACTACAACAAATGTACAAATATCCAGTGCTTTTGACTATAATGGCCGGCAGAAATTTGCAAGCCATTAATATAGAGGTGCCATGGACGTCTCACGCCTACTGGACAACTTAAACGATAAACAGCGCAGTGCCGTGGCCGCACCTGCACAAGATATGCTGGTACTGGCAGGAGCCGGCAGTGGCAAAACCCGTGTGTTGGTGCACCGTGTGGCCTGGTTAATGGAAGTCGAAGGTTTAGCGCCACATAATATTTTAGCCGTTACCTTTACCAACAAAGCTGCCAAAGAAATGCGTGGTCGGGTGGAGGAGTTGATGGGGCGTTCGTTACACTCCATGTGGATGGGCACTTTTCACGGCCTGGCGCATCGCTTATTGCGCGCCCATTATGCCGATGTGAACCTGCCCGATAGTTTTCAGATTCTGGATTCTGATGATCAATACCGCCTGATCCGTCGCATTTTAAAGTCCATGAATTTGGATGAGAAACACTGGGCACCCAAGCAAGTACAGTGGTATATCAATGGCAACAAAGACGAAGGCTTGCGTCCTCATCAAATCGATACCCGCGATGACTATACCCAGAAAAAAATGGCCGAGATCTACAAGGTGTATCAAGATACCTGTGATCGCTCCGGGCTGGTGGATTTTGCCGAATTGTTATTGCGTGCCCATGAACTGTGGGTGAATAATCCAAGTATTCTTGCCCATTATCAACGCCGCTTTCGCGCCATACTGGTGGACGAATTCCAGGACACCAATAACATTCAATACGCCTGGTTGCGGCTGTTGAGTGGCGAGGGTAATAACACCATGATCGTAGGGGATGACGACCAATCTATTTATGGTTGGCGTGGTGCCAATGTAGAAAACATCCATAACTTTTTGCGAGACTATGTGGGCGCAGAGACGATCCGTCTGGAGCAAAACTACCGTTCCACCGGTGTGATCCTGAAAGCCGCCAATGCCGTCATCGACAATAATCAGGGGCGCTTGGGCAAAGAACTGTGGACAGAGCAGGCGGAAGGCGAGCCAATTAAGGTATATGCCGGCTTTAATGAAGTGGATGAAGCGCGCTTTATCATCTCCAAAATTAAAACCTGGTTTGAACAAGGCAATGCGCTGCAGGATTGTGCCATTTTATATCGCAACAATGCCCAATCGCGTATTCTGGAAGAAGCGTTATTGCACGAATCGATTGCCTATCGCATCTATGGTGGCATGCGTTTCTTTGAACGTCAGGAAATCAAAGATGCCTTAGCTTACCTGCGCATGATGAATCACCCGCTGGATGACGCGGCTTTTGAGCGAGTCGTAAACGTGCCAGCCCGAGGTATCGGTGAAAAAACTCTGGCGCAAATTCGTGAATTAGCGCGAGAAAATCAGCAATCCATGTGGCAGACCGGGATGCTGATGGTGGCTGAGAAACGCCTGTCTTCTCGCGCCAGTAATGCCCTGAAAAGTTTTATTGAGATGGTGCTTACCCTGCAAGAAGACTTAGCCGATTTAAGCCTTGAGCGTCAGGCGGACGAAGCCATTAAACGCTCGGGTTTGTATGCCATGTATCAGGCTGAAAAAGGCGAAAAGGCCCGTGCTCGCATCGAAAACCTGGAAGAACTGGTGACTGCCTGTAAACAATTTGTGGTGCCAGAGGAAGCGGAGGAAATGACTCCTCTGGCGGCATTTTTAGCTCATGCCTCTCTTGAAGCTGGTGAAACCCAAGCCGATAAGCACCAGGATGCGGTACAGATGATGACCATTCACAGTGCCAAAGGCCTTGAATTTCCACTGGTATTTATTGCTGGTGTAGAAGAGGGTATGTTCCCCAGTCAAATGAGCAACGAGGAGCCGGGCCGATTAGAAGAAGAAAGGCGATTGTGTTATGTGGGCATGACACGCGCTATGGAGCAGTTGTATCTCACCTGGGCGGAAAGCCGTCGCCTCTATGGCCAGGATAAGTTTCATACCATGTCGCGTTTTATCAAAGAGATGCCCTCTGATTGTATGGAAGAGGTGCGTTTGCGCACCACAGTCTCTCGTCCGGTGTACAATCGCTTCGAAAATCGCACTTCTCATGAAGCATTCGTAGATTCAGGAATGCAACTAGGACAGCGAGTAGTGCACCCCAAATTCCAGGAAGGCACGGTTATCAATATGGAAGGCCAGGGTGAACATGCACGAATTCAGGTCAATTTTGATGATTTTGGCAGCAAATGGCTGGTAATGAGCTATGCTCGTTTGACTAAAGTCTAATTAACATAGATGGTGTTTTGCATACATACTGACTGGATAACAACGATAGAATGAATGACTCCCTCATGCAGCAAAAAGTGCTCGTAATTGAAGACAGCCCAACCAGTATGAAAGTGCTGTGCCACCTGGTAACCAAAGCGGGTCTCGAGCCAGTTTCTGCAAGTACGCTCACTCAAGCGAAACAAATTTTTGCCTCCAGTTATCCCGAAGAGTATCTCTGTGCGCTGGTGGATTACAATCTGCCAGATGCCGAAGATGGTCAGGCCATTGATTACGCTATTCAGGCTTTTATACCTACTGTCGTGATCACAGGGCGCTTAGATGAGCGCACCCGCGACCGCGTTTTATCCAAAGACGTTGTGGATTATATCCCTAAGGAAAATGCTCAGGTTTACGATTATTTGAGTCGTCTTTTACAACGTCTGGAAAAAAACAAGCAAATCGGTGTACTGGTTGTAGATGACTCGCGTTTAACCCGCTCTATGGTGACGGCGCTATTGAGGCGTCATAATTTTGTGACTTATGAAGCCGAAGACGGGCTTGAGGGACTCACGGTATTACGTCAGCACAGCAATATCAAGCTGGTGATCACCGATGAGAATATGCCCAATATGTCTGGTGTGGAAATGGTAGCCGAACTGCGCAACACCTTCAGCAAAGAGGATGTGGCCGTGATTGGGGTGTCCGGCAAAGGCAGTTCAGCACTCTCTGCGCGTTTTATCAAAAGCGGGGCTAATGACTACATCAGTAAACCTTATTGCCACGAAGAGTTTTTCTGTCGCGTTACCCAAAACATCGAGCATATTGAAAATGTCGCAGCAATTCGCAAAGCGGCCAATACCGATTATTTAACGAACCTACCTAATCGACGCCACTTCTTTACCCGTGTGAATGCCAATTTGAAAATGGCACCTCAGTGGGTTTGTTTTGCCATTATCGACATTGATAATTTTAAAGCGGTGAATGATACCTACGGGCACGAAGCCGGTGATCACGCTTTAAAAATCACGGCAAAAATCTTAAATCGGCATTTCAAATATCACTATGTTTCTCGCTTTGGTGGTGAGGAGTTTTGCGTGTATTTGTCGGCTATGGATGATGACTCCGCCACGGAGTTGCTGGAGAAAGTCAGGCAGGAAGTGGCGCAAACTGAAATGCGCTACAACGGTGAGTCTTTTAAGTTTACGGTAAGCATCGGTGCCAGTGCTGAGTTTGATGGCAATGCTGAAGCAACATTGCGCATCGCAGATAAAAATCTCTACAAAGCCAAGCAATCAGGTCGTAACTTGTTAGTCTTTGAGTAAGTAAAGCCTCGCGTATTCTGTAGGTTCGACTGTAGGTTCGACTTTAGTCGGACAGCGGGATTCACATCAACTACCGTTGTCCAACTCACCGTTTAAATGTTCCCGACATAAACGGCATTTACTACTTCCCTATAGCTCAATGCGAACCTACAAAAAATAATAGGCCATTTGTAGGTCGAAGTTGAGTTCGACAACGGTGTTCACATCAACTACCGTTGTCCAACTCACCGTTTAAATGTTCCCGACATAAACGGCATTTACTACTTCCCTATAGCTCAATGCGAACCTAC
>NZ_JBSWWX010000009.1:0-160040 GCF_056160305.1 Planctobacterium sp. AWM4_229
TTTTATTAAGTGATTGTCACTGGCTCTCTCACTTAGGGTTATCGTTATTTCAAAAAAAACCTTGAAGGTTTTTTGAGCTTTTTTGAGAAAACCAATAAAAACAGAGGGTTAAATATCAACTTCGAAAAGAATAAGAGAAATTCCGGCTACGACTTTAGTCGTAAAAATCACAGGATAGGGTAGGATAAACAGCAATGCGCTTTAAAAATGAAACCAAAAATGATGCAGTTTAAAATAAAAAAAATAGCAGGTTCAGCAGCCCATAGTGCCTTTACAGACCTCTGCTTATGGAACGGGTATCTTTACTGTTGTTTTCGCGAGGCTACAAATCATATCAGTAACGATGGACGTATATGTATTCTGCAACTGGACTTAAGTGGCGAGCTCCTGAACAAAACTTGGGTAACAGAAGCAAAATCAGATTTAAGAGATCCAAAACTGACCGTCACGCCTGACAATCAGTTAATGTTGTTGGTTTACCAAAGAAGATTTCACACTGAGGATAAAACCGAATACTGCAAACCTGCTATTTATCTGTCGAATTCAGGAAAGAGCTGGTCTTCTAAACGCCAAATCGGGCATAACCATTGGTGGCTTTGGCGCCTTCGTTGGCACTCAATACAACACCAAACATGCGCGCAACCAGAGCAAAAAGCTTACGGCTTTGCCTACAATCGAGGGGCCAATCGCATCCAACTCTATAGCGGCGATCCACGAAGCAATCTTCATATCCACAATAATGAAGCCCTGAGTCTGGCGAAACACAACTTGGGTTATCCCAATGAAAGCGACATTGTTTTTATTGGCAAAACCGCGTTTGCCATTGTTCGCAGAGACACTGACAGTTGCAGCGCACAACTAGGGAAATCAAGGTGGCCATTTAACAACTGGCAATGGACCGATCTAGGGGCTTACATAGGCGGACCTTGTATGATTTTCAAAGACAAAGATTCTTGCTGGGTCGCCGGCAGGATCTGGAAGGATCAGCAGTTTAACACGGCGCTTTTTAACCTGGACTTAAACACTCAACAACTCAAATTGATGGCCCGCCTTCCATCAGGCGGAGACAATAGCTATCCGGGTCTGGTTCAACACAAAAATACACTTTATCTGAGCTATTATTCCAGTCACTTGGACAACAAAAGCCAGATATACCTGGCGCAATTTGATATCAGTGGGCTTTAAATGTAGTCAGAGATTATATGTAGTCAAACAAGGATAGGTTAGTAACCCGCCCAAAAGTTTGTTGCGCTGCCTGAAGTGCAGTTTCTTGTTTGCTTAACTCTGATATCGCCTCGGCATAATCCACATCTTCTATTTGTGAGCGGGCATCTTTATTGGCTATTTCCAGATCCAGGTTAGATTCATAAACCGACTCTGCGATATTGATGCGTCCGCCGATAGAAGAAACCGTATTTGAAACCTGCTTCATACCGTTATCCAGTCCCACGAGCGCATCACTTATGGCTTCTTGTAACGCATCGCCGGTTACCGAAGAATCATTCAGGGCCGTCACAATTTCATCCAATGTCACCGCCAGATTTTTCTTCTCTGGTTGCGATAAGGTAAATTCAATCGTGTCGCCAGCACCGCCTGTCATGGTGAACTCCACACCTTGGAAGATAAACGGCTCACCGGAAGTAAAATTAACCGTCGTTGCATCAGGATCATCAAAAGTAATTTGAGTTCCTGCACCATTTACCGTTCCGGTGAAAACGTTATTTGCAGCTGTCACGGCGTCATAATTGGCCTTGTGGAAGCTATCAAATGCGTTTTGTTGGCTGATATTGATGGTGGCAGTACCAGTTCCTCCGGTAACCGTACCATCAAGACGAGCCAGTACATTTTCAAATACATCTTTACCTGAGTCGCCATTTGCCACAGTGACATTATTGGAGAGTTGAATCTTATTTTGCCCATCGTCTCCTTGAAATACGTAGCGATTTCCCGTCGCAGTTGAATCAAAGGTAAAGGCAGGAGAATCAGCCTGATTGCCAGCAAAGATATAATTACCATCAGCGTCCTGGCTATTCATCAGATCAAAAATTTCGTCGCGAATTTGCTCAAGCTCACTGGCAATCGCAACCCGGTCCTCATCGCTATTAATGCCGTTTCCCGCTTGCAACACTAAAGTACGCGCCCGGTTTGAAGAGCTGGTAATATTGCTCAAAACAGCCTCTTCTTGTGAGAGGGAGTTCTGCAATAAGGTATTGTTACGGTTGTATTGAGTGATCTGGTCCAGTTCTTCTGTAAGTCGCAAAACACTTGCTGCTCCGACGGGATCATCAGAAGGTGTAATTACCTTTTTGCCGGTGGAAAGTTGTAGTTGGGTTTCAGACAAGCCAATCTGGTTATCAATAACGCCATTGATTGCCCGGTCGAAAATCTGGTTATTTGAGATCCTCATTACAACCCCCTCACAGCAATAAACTGCCTGACTTTATTCATTAACTGACTGCACCCAATATTGTCTGGAATAGACTCTGTGCCGTGGTTAAAACCCTGGCTGACGCGGCGTAAGCTTGCTGAAAACGGATCAAGTCAGACGCTTCCTCATCTAAGTTTACACCAGAAACCGAATCTACCCATTCTTTTGACTGTCTTTCCATTGCAACCGCCGCTTCATATTCCACTTGAGCGCTCGCAGTTTTTGAGCCGACTTCAGTAACAATGCCTGCGTAGGCCTCATGGAAGGTTATTTGGGTACTATTGCCATCGTTACCCCGCAACATTAAGTCTTCTTCTTGTAAACCCGCAAGCTCCAGACCATTGCTGTTGTCGTTAAAACCATCGGTGTTATAAGCAATATTAAAGGTGTCTCCTGCTTGCGGAACCCCCTCAATGCTTAAATCATATCCGGGATAATCATCTTGTCCCGTAAAGCCTGCATCCCACGGTACCGCTGCGGCTTGTGCTAGAAGATTTTCAAGGGAAGTAGCGCCATTGACCGTTGCCAACACTGTACCTGCTGAGTCTTGTACTTCAAAGCTATCTGCTGCAGTAAAGACAATGGTAGTTGGTGCACCATCACCACCAGTATGGGGCGACGCGCCCGGACCTTGAATGCCCCCTGCACCATCAAAAGCGGAACCTTCAGTGCCAGCACTAACCTCTGTATTTGTTACTGTGATAGATGAAACTGAGGCCGTTCCCAGATTATTGAGTTCAGATTCCACTCGAATGGGAGACGCTAAAGCCAAATCTTCAGGGCGGTTAGTGGCCATTGCGATAGCACCAGCTGCTTCTTTAGCTGGTTGGATTAGGAATTGATCATCATCCGCATAAGCTGTACCGTCGGGGAATTGGATTTCAATATCACCACCGATATTTCCAGCAGGAATAGTTATATAGCCGCCACCAGAAATATCCACTCCCGTTAAAGATTGTGTGATAGCGGTACCTGTACTATCGGTAACTGGACTCCCATCAGGATTGAGCAAAGCAATATCAAAATCGATGCTAGTGGTGCCTCCACCACCTGTTATCGTTATCTGGTAATCCGCCGAAGTGATCTCGACTCCCCCACCATCAGGTACTCTGGCATTGACAGAACCGGTCCCGGTATTATCGTCATATGTTAGAGCACCGAACTCGGGCGTGGTAAAAAGGTCGGTACCCAATTCGTTATCCAGATCCAGTCCAAGCTTGTTCTGCTCGTTCATCGCATCCGTAATGGCTAAAGCAATTTGACCAAGCTCACGAATATTAGGCTCTAATACGTCGTCTCGGTAACGGATCAAACCGCCAATTTCACCACCAATATCGTCATCGCTAAGGGGAATACTGACATTACTGTTGTCAGCAGCTTCCAAGGTTAAATCCTTATAGGTTGGATCCGGATTGCCATTCTCACTAAAAACGTTAAATGAACCATCTTCCAGCACGAGTGCCTGTCCAGAGCCCATAAAAACTAGAGTTGATCCATCTGTACGTTCTTGTGTGCTTATCTCTACTAACTCAGACAATTCCACAATAGCCTGATCACGCTGGTTCTTGACTGACTCCGATCCCGATGTTTGTGGTGCAAACTGAGTGGACTTGATTTGGGTATTCAAATCTGCGATCTGCTGGATAAGGTCATTGGCTTGCTCTAGCTTGTCATCCAGTTCTTCATTTACAACTTCAACACTGGTTTCAAGATAACCATCAATATTGTTGAAACGCTTCACCATGGCTTCCGCCTCAGCAATGACGATCTCTCTGGACGCAATGTTATTGGGATCATCGGTAGCGGTTTGTAAAGCTGAAAAATATCGACTCATGCCTTCTGCGGCACTAATCGCCTCACTGGCAAAAATATTGTCAAGCTGATTTAGTTTGTCTAAATACTGACTGCTTTCACCAAGCTCTGATGTATCACGAATATATTGCTCTTGAGCAAACTTATCGACAACGCGCTCAACGTTGCCAAGTAGTACGCCGCCAACATCTTGCTCTTCTAATGTACCCCGTTGTCGCACGTAGCCGTCGGTGTTCACATTGGCAATGTTATTGGCAGTGGTGTTGAGTAAACCCTGCTGAGCATTCAGGCCCGAGGTGGCAATAGTAAAAATATCCGTTTGGATCATAACGCAGACCTCATAGAGTTAATCTCAATGCTATCGCCACGCAGACGCTCGCTTTTATACACCGACATTACTTTATCGGCATACGCAGGGTCAGTTGCATAGCCTGATTTTTGTAATTCATTAAAATAGGTAGCCGGATCGTCCGCCTTTTCCAGTGCCTGTTGATATCGAGGACTGGATTTCAGGAAATCGACATAGTCATGCATCGACTCTTCAAATGAGCCATAAGCACGAAAAGCCGCTTTAGTTTTTTGTGCTGCGCCACCTTCAAACTCCAGGGTATCCACATAGTTTTTATCACCTTGCCAGCCACGACTTGCCTTAACGCCAAACAGGTTGTGAGAATTCTGACCGTCACCCGAATGGATCAAGTATTGCCCCCACCCTGTTTCCACTGCTGCTTGAGCTACCATCGCTTTGGGATCTAAACCAATTTTTTCTGCTACCTGTTCTGCAATCGGCATTAAATTACTGACAAACTCTTCGGGTGATTCAAAACCCGGACGTTTTTGCGGTGCAGCCGGACTCATCTGCATCGGCTCAGCAAGCATACTGCGTTGTGCCATGCTCACTTTGGCGCGACTGAAATCGTTTATCGTAGAAAGGTTACCATCATTGCGCAGCAAATTTGCCGGCATCACGTTACTGCTTTGAGGGTCTAACTGTTGCACTATCACCTCAGCTAACCCCACGCTGCCGGAAGCCGACATATTGGTGGCCAACTGTTGATCGTGCATATCACGGTAAAATTTTACCTCTTGAGAATTAAAGGGACTATTTTCGTCGGCTAACACATCTTCTGCAGCACGCATGGATTTGAGCATCATCTGTACGAAAATCGCTTCAAAGTGTTTAGCCGTTTCTTCCAGTGCCTGTTTGTCATTCTTCTGGGCCCCCTGACGCAGCGCATCCAGGCTCTGCACATCATAGGCATTGCGAGCCTGCTGCATCTGGGTTTGAACGTGATTCATGGAGTCCATAATTCACCCCTAAATAATAACCAGCTCACCCTGGAGGGCACCAGCTTCACGCAAGGCTTCCAGAATCGCCATTAAATCACCAGGGGCCGCACCCACTTCATTGACGGCACGCACAAGGTTGTCCAGACTGACGCCCGGATCAAACTTAAACATCCGGGTATCGTCCAGGTTTACATCCACAATGGATTGTTGGGTAACTGTGGTATCCCCTTCGGCAAATTGATTTGGCTGAGACACAGTCTGGGTTTCAGCAATAGTTACTGTCAGCCCACCATGAGTGATGGCGGCAGGTTTTAGACGCACATCTTCGCCAATAACAATGGTTCCGGTACGACTATTAATCACTATGCGCGCTGGCGCATCGGCAGGTTCAAATTCAAAATTTTCGATGGTTGCTAAAAATCCGACACGTGCCCCGACATCTCTTGGAGCAGATACCCGCACCGAGGCGGCATCAATAGGTGTAGCAATCACATAGCCTTTATCGGGATCAGCACCTAAGCGGGCATTGATGGTATCCGCGAGGGTTTTGGCTGTAGAAAAGTCAGGATAATTCAAGTTGAGCGTTAAATAGTCACCATTCATCAGGCCGCTAGGTACAGAGCGTTCCACTACGGCTCCATTGGGAATACGTCCCACTGTCGGGGTATTGGAAATAATACGAGAACCATCAGCGCCTTCAGCGCCAAAACCACTCACCACTAAACTGCCTTGTGCGACGGCGTAGACTTTACCATCCATACCTTTTAAGAAGGTTTGCATTAGCGTGCCGCCACGTAAACTTTCAGACTCGCCAATAGAAGATACAGTAATGTCAATTTTTTGACCGGGCTTGGCAAACGCTGGTAAATCAGCATGTACGGCCACAGCGGCAACGTTGGAAATCTTAGGGCTAACATTACTGGCCAGAGCAATGCCGAAGTTGGATAACATGGCGCGGAAACTTTGTTCCGTAAACGGGCTCTGTTCTCCAGTGCCCGGCAAACCGACCACCAAACCGTAGCCGATAAGCTGGTTGCTTCTGACGCCAGAGATAGAAACAGCATCTTTAATCTTTTGCGCATAACTAACACTGCTCATCAGCACTGCCGTTAATACTACAAAGAATTTCAATAATTTCATGATGTCGCTCCTCACTCGCCTCAATACGTCAAAAATTAAAAGGGCCACCACGTAGATGCAAAGAACTTGCCAAGCCATCCTTGTTGCTGCACCTGTGAGAAACTACCTGTGCCACTGTACTGAATACGGGCATTGGCGATTTTAGAAGAAAGCACTTCATTGGCAGGATTTATATCTGCGGGACGAACGATACCGGTCAGACGAATGTACTCATCACCGTTATTCAGCGTTAACCACTTCTCACCACGAATAATCAAGTTGTTGTTAGGCATTACCTGAACCACGGTGACAGAAATGTTTCCTGTGAGATTATTACTCTGATTCGCTGAGGCATCTCCCTCAAAATCGTTACTGGCACCTAAATCAAGCTGAAAATCACCACCCAAACCTAAATTGAGGTTGCCACCGCCGGGTCCAACAATGGGATCAAAATCAACTTCTGATTCGCGTTCAAGCGTTGTACTGGCAGATTTGGTTGCGGACGTATTTTCACGCAAGATGACGGTAATAATATCGCCAATCCTGCGTCCTTTTGCGTCCGAATACAGACTATTGGCATGCATGGCGTTAAAGATAGAACCATCATTGGAAACCTGCTCAACGGGCATTTCTGGTACCACTGGCGCAAAAAAGGGGTCATTCGGGCGAGGATCCACCTGAACCGTAGACTGACATGCCGTCAGCAACACAAAGGAAGAAACAACAGAAAGTTTTGTGATTAGCTTATTCATACTACACCATCATTAAAGTTGCTGAATAACCTGGCCAAGCATCTGATCCACAGCTGAAATAACTTTAGAGTTCATTTCATACAAACGTTGGCTTTCGATCAGATTTACCAGTTCTTCTGTAACATTCACATTTGAGGTTTCAAGCGAGCCTTGTTGAATCGTGCCCAAGCCATCTAACCCCGGAACCCCCTGGATAGGTGCGCCGCTAGCCGCCGTTTCCACATACAAGTTTTGTCCGATGGGCTGCAAACCTGTGGCATTAACAAAATCGGAAATATTAAGCTGACCGATGATAGTTGGTGCCGCCTGACCTCGCACCTGAACGGAAACTTCACCGTCTTGTGAAATCGTGATCTGCTGCGCATCTTCAGGAACGGTAATAGCTGGTTGCAATTGGAAACCGGCACCCGGTGTCACGATTTGCCCGGTATCATCCAGGGTAAACTGACCATTTCGGGTATAAGCTATGGAGCCATCGGGTTGCAAAATCTCGAAAAAGCCACGGCCCTGAATTGACATATCCAGAGAGTTTTCAGTGGTTAACATATTGCCCTGAGTGTGTGCCTTTTGCGTTGCTACCACTTTACTCCCTGCGCCCACCATCAAACCTGATGGCAACTCGGTATCCGCTGATGAACGACCACCTGGCTGGTTGATATTCTGGTAGAGCAGATCTTCAAATATCGCCCGATCTTTTTTAAATCCAACCGTGCTGGCATTGGCCAGGTTGTTGGAAATTACCGACACATCGGTTTGCGCCGCATCGAGTCCTGTTTTACTAATCCATAATGCCGGGTGCATAAGCCACCTCCTCATTGCCAGGAAACAAAAGTGTTTCCGTGATTAATTGTTTTAATTTAGTCATTACATGATCATCATTAAACGAGTGCCACGCTGATCGATTTCTTCCGCCTTTTTCATAAACTTCACCTGCATTTCGTAATGACGCTGAGACTGAATAATGCCCATCATCTCTTCGATAGGGTTAACATTACTCGCCTCTAAAAATCCGGTACGAATGCCCACCGTCAAATCCTGGTCAGCTTGCTCACCATCGGGTAATCGAAACAATCCATCCTCACTGCGCTGCAGATTTTCAAGATCGGGTTTGACCAATTTGATTCGACCCACTGGCTCCAACACATTGGCAGGCGCGCCTTGGGGTCTGACCGAGATAGTGCCATCCTGAGCCACACTCACGTTTGAAAGTGGGATTGGTAAAAAGATAGGACCTGCCTCACCCACAATTTGATTGCCGCGGGTATCCAACAGCTCACCGTTGGTGCCCATTTGCAGGCTGCCGTTACGGGAATAGGCTTCACCGCCGTTTTTGTCGATTACCGCAAACCAACCATTACCTTCAACGGCAATATCCAGGTCGCGATTAGTTTGCACCATGGCTCCGGCGTCGTAGCGATTCGCCGGACTTTCTGTCATGGCAAATACACGTGTCGGCAAACCGTCGCCGAAAGCCGGCATGGCTCGGGCTTGCGCCATCATCGCCTTAAATCCGGTGGTTTGGGCATTTGCCAGGTTGTTGGCTCGAACCGCACTCGATAACAGGTCCTGAGAGGCACCTGATGCGGCAATATAAAGCATTTTATCCATGACGGTAATTTGACCTGTTATTTACTTAACAGTATCAAAGCATTAATCATGCCAAAAACGATTTTGGAGTAGTGCAGAGCGAAATGGAAGGTGGTTACAAAAAGGGCCACGTTATGTGGCCCTTTATTATTGACGTTAAGATTATCTGATACCCAAGATTGTCTGGTTCAGGGCATTGTTTATTTCCAAGGCTCGTGAGTTGGCCTGGAAGTTCCGCTGCGCGATGATCATATCAATCAGCTCAGTAGTCAGGTTTACATTGGATTGCTCCAGAGCTGAGGAGTTGATATCACCAAAGGTACCCGTGGTGGCCTCACCCGCTAGCGCTTCGCCGGACAAAATACTCTCTTTCCAGGAGGCATTACCATTTTGGGTTAAACCTTGCTCGTTAGAAAAACGCGCCAAAGCGATACGGCTAATAGGCTCTGAGGTACCGTTGGAGAACGTTGCTCTAACCAGACCATCCGGGCCGATATCAATACCCGTTAAACGCCCTACAGGTAAACCATCCTGTTCTAACGATGTCACCTCAAAGTTTGAGGCAAACTGCGTGGGTTCATCATCACCGATGCCATTGGTATCCAGATTAAAGTTGATGGCCAATGTTTGGGCTGTATCGGCACCTGAAGTCAATCCTGTTAACGGAATAGTTGTAGGGATGAGTACATCGCCCGCGACCCCCGTAGGCAAAGCGTTACCATCAGCAGACTGGATTTCAGTGAAATCACCGCTGGAGTCAAACACCAGTCGCGTGCCCCAAATACCGGTGTTAGTGGTACCACCGCCAGCGGTCGTGAGGGTATTGCCAAATCCAACGTGGTTTGAACCACCATTGTTTACAGCGGCAGCATCAGCAGGGTCTGTTCCGTCAGAGTTAGTATAATCGTAAAACTCACCATCTACGGAAGTGATCATTAACCACTCATTGGATGCCGCATTGGAATCCTTTATAAAGTAAAAAGTCTGAATATGAGACTCACCTAGGGAATCGTACACTGTAATCGAAGTTGACGCATTGTAAGTTGTTGTGTCATCTGGATCGAAATCATCCGGGTCGATAGCAGCATCACCGGCAGGGAGGTTCATGCGCAGGTCAACCTCGGTTGTGGCTGATGGATTACCAGAAGAATCGGGTATTTGCACTGGCTCTGCGGTACTCAATGCAATTGAAGATGAAGTCCCATCGCTGTTTACCGGAAAACCTAATAAGTTGTCGCCTTGGGAGTTAACCACAAAGTTATCTTCGTCCAGCTTAAACTGGCCAGCACGAGTATAGGTAAAATCCTGAGAGGAAATATCAGGTACGGTAACAAAAAAGCCGTTACCGGTAATGGCTAAATCCAGCGCAGTATTAGTGAACTGTAAGCTGCCCTGACTGAATTGTTGGGCTACTTCCTGGGTTACTACACCGTCGCCGACTTTGGTTCGACCACCGCCTAATAATGAGGATGCAAACACATCTCCAAATTCGGCACGTGACTCTTTGAATCCCACAGTATTTACGTTGGCAATGTTGTTTGCCGTGGTATCCAGGTCTTTTTGAGCGGCAGCGACACCACTCAGGGCTATATTAAATGACATTGCTCGTTCTCCTGCTAATTAGCTTACGTTTATTATGTCGGTGAGGCGGATGCTTTCATCGCCTACCAAATTGAGTACAACACCTTCATTACCTGCGCCTGCCAAACTGACACTCTCTACGCGACGGTTAATGCCAAAGGGAATTGACTCTGTCTGGCCATTGATTTCACCTTCGATTTTGATGTTATAAGATCCAGGCGGCAGGATATTCCCAGCATCATCCGTGCCATCCCAGCCAAATTCGATATTACCGGCTTGCTGACTGCCCACATCAATGGTACGCAGCACCTGACCAATATCGTCTTCGATAATAATCTTCATGTCTTTGACATTTTGCGCAGCCACGGCAGTACCGGTAACCTGAGCGTTCATCTGTACGTTCAGTTCGGTATTCAGGCCGTCAATGGTGCCTGTTGCCTGCACCTTATACTTACCGGCCGGCAAATGATTGCCGTCGGCATCAGTACCATCCCAGCCAAAAGAAATGGCACCAGCATCGTGATTACCAGCGTCCATTTCACGAACCACCTCGCCATACTCATTTAGTACTTGAATTTGCATATCTTCAACCGGTGCATCGGCTATGATGTAGCCACTCACACCACCCTCTTGCCAGGTGTTGCCCACGCTGCTTTCCGTCAATACGGTTTGACCGATGAGGCTGGTTGCTTGCAGTGCCTGGTTTGAATTCATGGATGAAGCAAATTCATCAAACTTATCGTTCAGCTGGGACAGACTATCCGCCATGGTAAAGCTGGTCATCTGCGCCACCATCTGGTCGTTGTCCACCGGTTTGGTGGGGTCCTGCATGGCAAGTTGCTCAGTGAGTAAGGAGAAAAAATCTTCCTGGGTTAACTGTGAATTGGCATTGGGATCCGCCACCGGTACCCCTTCTTCTTGCCAGTACAGCTGATCGTTTAATAATTTGCTGCCTATTGCGTCCATCTTATTCTCCTATCGGCCTTGGCCTAACATCATCACGCGGCGGAAAATTCGCTTAGTGGTATCAGCCACCTGCACGTTTGCCTCATAGGCTTTTGAAGCTGAGAGCATATCCGCCATGGATTCCACGACATTGACATTAGGCTTAAAGATGTAACCATCTTCATTGGCCATGGGGTGATTGGGGGAGTACTCCATCTGCAGGGGCTTTTGGCTCTCCACAACACCCAACACATTAACTTTGGTGCCCAGCGGTGCCTGGGCATTTGTGGCATTTTTCATTTCTGCGGCAAAAACGGCATGTCGCGCCTTGTAAGTTTCACCGTAGGAAGAACTTACGCTGTTAGCATTTGCCACGTTACTAGCGGTGGTATTCAACCTTACGCCTTCGGCATGCATGCCCGAGGACGCAATGTCCATTACATTAAACAAACTCATTATTGTTGCCCTCCGGTCAGTGCTTTTTTCATGCCTTTAAATTTGCCATCCAGAAATTGAATACTCGCCTGATACCGCAAACCGTTATCCAGGAACGCATTTTTTTCCATCTGTCCTTCAACTGTGTTGCCATCGCCGGTATCCGGCTGGGTTGGAACCCGAAAGGTGACAAGTCGGTCGCTTTGCATTTGCCCTTCTATATGCCCGGATGAGGTGCGATTGAGATGCATACGTTGTTCATACGAAGCGCTTTTCATCGCTTCCTGAAAATTTATGTCTCTGGCTTTGTAGCCGGGTGTATTCTGGTTTGCCAGATTGCCGGCAATAAGCTCCATACGATCCTGTCTCACTGAGACAGCTCGATGATGCAAAGCGGTTAATTTGTCTAAACTGATAGCCATTCTGGCCTCCACAGCGTCAAAAAACTTACAGTGGATTGAAAGCAAGGCATGTGCCAGTTTTGGAAGAAGCAATATATTTTAGATAGAGGGGCTGCGCCGAGAAACGCGAAAGGCCTCTAAATTAGAGGGGTTCGTTGATATAATAAAATTATTTTCGAGTGTAATATAAGCCAGGATTACATCGAATCATATTAAAATCGGAGGATAAGCCAGCCATAGATTCTGACGCACCCAAGAATAAAATGCCGTCTTTATTTAACACAGAGGCAATTTTTTGCAGTATAGCGCTTTTCACTTCTGGTGCGAAATAAATCAAGACATTGCGACAGAACACCATATCAAAACGCCCCAGATTGGCGTAGCTGTCCAGCAAATTGAGCTGTCTGAAGGTAACCATACGCGCAATCTCAGGCTTGATGCGCTTGTTTCCTTCTGGTGTATCGTCGAAAAACTGGCGTTTTCGTTCCTCAGATAATCCTCGCGACAAGGACAATGAATCGTAAGTGGCCACTTTACATTTTTGCAGCATTTCCGTGGACAGATCGGTACCGACAATTTGCACACCGGCAAATCGACTATTCAACTTCTGATATTCAGCTGCAGCCATCGCAATTGAATAGGGCTCTTGCCCTGATGATGCCGCAGCACACCAGATCTTTACCGGCTGTCGACTTTCTGCGAATTTGGGAAACAGCTCTTTGACTAACAGTTCAAAAGGATATCTGTCTCGAAACCACAGTGTTTCATTGGTGGTCATGGCATCAATAGCATCGTCTCTCAAACCCCTATTTCTGCCGTTGATCACATCATTAACCACCTGACTCAGCGAAGGCTCGTCATATTTTCGCATCAAAGGCGCTAAACGACTTCTCACCAAATACTGCTTGTTCGGTCCCAAAACGATACCACAGCAGCGCTCCAGGAATTCACTAAACAGTGTGTAGTCGTCTTCGCTTAATGTTTTATTCACCACAGATTATTTTTCCGCTGACTTGTCCAGCCATTTCTTTACCGCAGTAGCCAGTTCATCTGGGTGGAACTTCGCAATAAAATCATCCGCCCCCACCTTCTTAACCATCGCTTGGTTGAATACACCGCTCAATGAAGTATGCAGCACTACATGTAACTTAGCCAGTTCAGGCGTACTCTTAATCTCTGCCGTTAAGGTATAACCATCCATTTCTGGCATTTCAATATCACTGACGATAACGCCAACTTTGTCGGTTACATCGCCGGTTTCCGAGGCAATTTCTTTCAGTCTTTCAAGCGCTTCTCGGCCATCTTTGGCAGCTTCAATTTCCAGGCCCAATGAGGACAAGGCCTTTTTAACCTGGCTTCTCGCTACCGATGAGTCATCCGCGATGAAAATAATCTTGTCATCCAGACTGGCGTCGTGCTTAGCCAACTCTTCAGCCATGTCTTCGCGCACCACTTCTCGTGCTGGCGCGATTTCATTGAGGATTTTTTCAACATCCAGAATTTCAATTAATTCGCCATCAACTTCTGTGACAGCAGTAAGATAACTGGCCTTACCCGCCCCCTCAGGTGGTGGCAAGATGGCTTCCCAATTGATATTAATAATGCGCTCCACCGAGCCCACTAAAAAACCTTGTACTGAGCGGTTGTATTCCGCGATGACAATAAAGGCATTTTTGATATCTTCAATCTTACGTCCACCTGTTGCCATACTCATATCGATAACCGAGATAGTTTGGCCGCGAATATGGGCAACACCTCTTACCAAGGCATTCAGCTTTGGCATTGAAGTTAAGGGCGGACACTGTAAAACCTCACGTACTTTAAATACGTTAATTCCGTAGCGTTGGCGATTATTGAGTTTGAACAATAATAGCTCAAGGCGGTTTTGCCCCACCAGCTGAGTTCGTTGGTTAACAGAATCTAAAATTCCCGCCATAAAACACCTCTAATTCATCCAAACAGGCACGATACTTGAATAGTACTCTTATGTGGATGCGTGATTATTATTCGCCCACACAGCGTTATTTTTTTGACGCTGTTAAGTTTTTACCAAAATTGCCTTTAAGCATAGCCAAATTGGAAGAAAGTGAACATGAAAAATTTCGCCAACCTCAAGAAAACCTTAAAACTTTCCTTAATTGGTTGGTTTATAACAACCAATATAGCGGCTGCGCAAGAAAAAGATTTAATGCGTAATCTTGTGGAAGAGACCGCAGAGATATTTGTTTATCAAAATGCCGAAGTAGACAACATCAATGATGTACAAATTTCCGTCAGGAGTATTGATGAACGCATCAACATCCCTGCCTGTCCTGTGGATTTGCAAGCCAGCAGTAGTTCGCAATCTTTGCGTCAATCTAACGTAACAGTAAGAGTGAGCTGCCCGAGCAATGGTTGGTTCCATTATTTGAGTGTCAGCGTAACAGAAATGCAAGAAGTCGTTGTACTGGCAGATACGGTCTCCCCGGGTACCTTATTAACCGCCAATAACGTTACTTTAGAAAAAGTAGACAAAAGACGTATAAGAGGCGGCACTTTTGCCGATATAAAAGATGTTGTGGGTGCGCGTTTAAAGCGCCGTTCACGAGATGGCACTACCGTATCTCCGAATATGCTATGCTTTGTTTGTAAAGGCGACGCCATAGTGATAACTGCGAAGCTCAGCGGACTTGAAATAAAAACCAGTGGTGTAGCACTGCAAGATGGCAATATTGGTGATACGATCTCGGTTCAAAATAGACGCTCTAAAAAGCAGCTAGAAGCAGAAGTGGCGAATGTTAACGAGGTTCGAGTCCAGATATAAAATGGAACGAGGTGCGCTGCAACTCGGAGAGGCGCATTAGAAGATTGCCAATGTCGCTGTTAACCTAACAAATATTGGCAAATCATTGATTTTATAAAGACTTTTTTATGGTCTTAATTTAAACTGCGAAAATACAGTTAGCCAGTATAAAAAAAAAGCGCATTTATTGGTTTTTTATTAAAGATTGAAAGGCGTCAGCCGATAAGCTAACTGAGGGTTTAAAAGTATTGGAATTTAATCATGGCTATTAACAATGTAAATGGCACAGGTCAGAAGCCACAGTTGGAGAGTCAACGACTCAATCAACAACAGGCTCAGCAAGGCCAAAGTGCGAATACAGCACAGCAAGCTCAAACCGCTGCTGCTGCCCCTCGCCAGGATTCCGTTTCGCTGACCCAGTCAGCACAACAACTGGCGAACGTGCAGAAAAAAGCAAGCGACGCTCCGGTGAATCAAGATAAAGTTGATAAACTAAAAGCGGCGATTCAGAACGGCTCTTACAAGATTGATGCTGAGCAACTGGCATCCAAAATCTCGAAAGCTGAAACTGAACTGTTTGGCTTATCCAAAGGTTAATTGATGTCAGATTTGACTGCAGCTCTAGAACAACAACTAACGCTACTTCAGGCGTTAGAAGCTAACCTCCAAAAAGAACTGGAGTTGGTGGTTGCTCGCGATGCTGAAAGTCTGCTGACATTGATTGACGAAAAATCGGCATTACTGGAGCAGTTAGCACAAAACGATGTGTCTCTGCAAAAATTAAAAACGCCTGAGAGCGAGCTTTCCGAAGAACAATTCGAATTGGCTCAGCAAGGCAAAGAACTATTGCATAAGTGTCAGCATCAGACTGAAGTAAACGCTGCGGCAGTAGAAAAGAACCAAATAAGACTTCAGCGATTACGCAACGTAATGCTGGCAGCACGAAACAAAGAATCACTTACTTACACCAACAAAGGTAAAACACAGGGCGGCATGTTGGGCTCTGGTGTCAAAGCCTGACGTTTTATTAAAGCTCCCCTAACCGTTGAGCTAAGCACACAATATACCTTACCTATAAACCCCTTTAGCATAAACTCGTTTTACTTTGCACCTCGATAGTACTTGCTCAAAAACGACAAAACCTCTCAAAAGAGAGGTTTTCATGTTGAGTGGAGCGGGAAAACTCAATATATCAATAATAGGTGATTTCTTTTATTTTTCTTGGACGTGCCGTGGAAAGGTAAATATCATACACTTTTTGAAAATCGAGACTCAATTCCGTTGCGTAAACATCCTCACCTACCGGATAGGTTTTAACCACTTCAGCACCTCTGATTACGCCTTCAACCGATGCCTTTAAATCATTGTCCTTGAGCACCAGGTTAGCCAAAGACTGCTGGGTGTCAATTCGCTGCCCATACACTTGCTCGGCCAGTTCTTTGTAAGCATCCAGTTTGGATGCCTTTATGGCCATCAACATTTTGGCTGAGTCTGTTTTGCCCATTTGTGCGCTAACAGGTGCATAACCTACCGCAGTCAGTACAGGATGTTGCTCCGGTTGGACATACTCCCACTCTACTTGCTTATCACTGTAATACATCGCTTCCAGCGATTTACAGCCGGATAGCCCAAGTGTCACTAATCCAACGACAAGTAATTTGTCCATTTTGGAATTGAATTTTGTCTTCATAACCCACCCATCAGTTTGCCTGAATTTTGCATACAATCCGCTTGATAAAAGGATATCTTTATCAGCGCTATATTATTGACGCAATTGATACATCAATAATGTTTAATGCTTTCTAAGCAAGTTGTTTGCCATTTATTCTGATAAATAACAATGATTGATTGAGGTGGTACGTAATGTGCTTGTACCAAAGCAGCTAAAAAAACTGACGCCTTATTGACGGTAATTCACCAATTGCAGCAGATATAAGTGACAAAATATCGCGTCATGGCAAAAGATGTAAATTGAGGTTCTTATGTTCAGACAGATTTTTACTTTGTTGGCACTACTCAGTGTAGCGAGTCTGCCTACGCATGCAGCCTGGTTTGAAGCCAGTGGTCAAGCAGTAATACACAACAACAACAAAGAATTGGCCAGACAACAAGCAACTCATGAAGCGATACGACAAGCCCTTTTGTTTGCAGGTGCTTCGGTGCGCAGTGTTCAGGAAATGACCGACGGGTTGTTACGAGATGAACGGCTTGAAATAAGAGCCTCAGGCGAGGTAGCCAGTGTGGAGTTAATATCCGAGCATTACTACGATGATTTTGTAGAAGTCGCCATAAGAGCGGATATCTTTCCCCAAAGGGATCAGTGCAGTGCGTCTGATTACAAAAAAAATATTGTTACTAGTAAACTCCATGTCAGCGCCTACCGGCAAGCAGCCATAGGTGGTCTCAATGCCCTTGATGGCCCATTGGCTAACGCCATTAAAGAAAGTTTTGAAGTCTATTCCCAACGCGCCACGATCAGTAAAGTAGAGCCTTACACCTTCTTCCCTCAGCCTCAGGACCTTAAAACTCAATCAATGCTGTTAGCCGAACAAGCCAGCGCACAATATGTGTTGATCGGCGACATTGTGGAACTCAGTTTGGATGAAGAACCCCAGACCTACCTGGATGTGGCAAAATTCTGGGATGAGAAACATCCCGGTAGAAACCTGTCGATTCGCTTTATGTTATTAGACGGTACCAAAGGGGATATTCTTTTTGACAAGACTTATCATCGCTCGGCAATTTGGCAATTTGATAAACACCAGAAAGTACAAGCCACAAGCAAAGAGTTTTGGGGATCGCAATTCGGCAAAGCTACTGGCGAAATGCTGCGGGAGTTAACCTCTGAGATTGATGAGCTTATTGCTTGTATGCCTACTTATGGAAGAATAATTGGTATCCACAATAACAGCCTGTCGGTAAACATAGGTAGTAAGCAAGGTGTAAAAAAAGGTGACGAATTAGCGGTTTTTCAGATGCGTCATTTCTTCTCCCCCAATGGTTTATCTCAAACGCAATACAGTATTCATCCGTCAAGAGTTGTGGTGACTGAAGCCTTCTTTAATTCGGCACAATTAAGGGTGGTGGACGGGACTCCATTGGCGAATATTCAACCAAACGATTTTGTGGTGCGCCGCTAACGCTTTTATTGTAATTATGATTGCGTAATAATCTAAACAGTTAATGGTGATTAGTTCATAGCTAAATCAGCGTCCCCATAGTTTAACCGGATAAAACAAGAACCTCCTAAGTTTTAGATCTGCGTTCGAGTCGCGGTGGGGACGCCATTTTTTCTTTGGCTAAATACTTAATTCTTTTTTAATTAATTTGGCAAATTGCTTTTGGGTTTCAATATCTGCTCGTGCACGGCATAAATTCCACCAATTTTTAATCGTATCTAACTCTAATGCCAACATTGATTTTAAATGGCAGTTTTCTACCGCCACCACTTTTTCTCGACTTATGCCCAATTTTTCGGCGATCTGCTTTTGCGTAAAACTACTTTGCAAGCGAAGACTTCTCAAAATATCTGAACGCTCTACATGCAATATATCGGTACTTTTGTTGGCCATATTTACTACTTCCTTAATGCTGCCTTGAATTTGTCATTCTGGTTTTGGCGCTCAATGATAAGCTAGCGCTAATTGTATAGTTTAATTCATGTAAAGTATCGAATATTTACCTATTTAACAATCCCGAATGGTAATTATTTTAACCTGCATTTATTTCTATATAGTCTCTAAGATTTAAAACCATGATGATCTGTAGAAATGTCTTGAAGGTACAAGCTTCGTACATATATTTATATCTGCAGATATTTTTCAGGTTGTATCATGATTGGGAATGAAGATTTCGACGCATTTATGGCGGAAGTGGCTGATGTAAAAACGTTGAAAAATGATGACAAAGTTTTTTTGAAAAAGACAAATGGCAATGAACTGGCAAAGCAACTACGAAGAGAGGCAATCAAGAACGAACAGCGCAATAGCAAAAATTTCCTAACCCTCGCCGACATAGATCCCGTTGCAGTTGAGGATCCTATCCAGTTTAAGCAAGAAGGCGTTCAGGATCTGGTGTATAAGAATCTTCGCCTTGGAAAATACGCCATAGAAAGCTCCTTGAATATGCAACACTTATCATTAGAAGTTGCCCATAGAGAAGTGTTTGATTTCATAACACAAGCCCATGTTCGCGGATTGCGTTGCGTTTTAATGCGCCACGGACTCAGCAAAGATAAAAAACCCTTTTGCGGTTACCTGAAAAGCTACCTGAATGTATGGTTGCAGCAAATGCCAGAAGTTCTAGCATTTCACAGCAGTCAAATGCAACACGGCGGCATTAAAAGCACGTATGTATTGTTGAAAAAGAATAAACAACAAAAAGCAGAAAACAGAGAAAAACACAAACTCAAGTAAAAGCAATTGGTGATATCAGCCACTATCACTAAAAGTAATTTTGCTGTGAGCCTGGCTTTGATGGAGCCTTATTTTATTTTGTTTGAGCCACTTGTATTTGCTCAATAGTAGCAACAGTACCTGACGCATACTCTTTCGAGGAAACGGTGGTACTGATGACAGCGCTTACAATGAGAACCACGACTGTGACGAAAACACCTGCCAGGCCGAAGCCTTTACTGGAACGATTCATAACCCACTCTTATTATTTTTATTCTTGAGATTAAATGGTAATGGTGGCGCTAAGGTTCCTTTAGCTAGAATGCACATATACCTTGTTGTGCTCTGTAGGCACCAAGAGATGTCTACAATTTAACCAATCATATACAATATAAAACCAGCAAACAAGCCATCTTATTCACCAATTCGTCGATTTTTAGCCTAAATTTCAGGAAATTATGGTGTTTTAAGCCAAAATCCAACAAAGAGGGCGTTACGCCCTCCAATCTTAGCCCAAAGATTTCCTGGCATTCCTGAACATTCTCATCCAGGCCCCATCTTCTTGCCAATCATCAGGGTGCCATGAGTTTGCTACCGTTCTGAATACACGCTCCGGGTGTGGCATCATGATGGTGGCACGCCCATCTTGTGAAGTCAGGCCAGTAATCCCTTCAGGCGAGCCATTAGGGTTCATGGGGTAATGCTGCGTTACGCTGCCGGCATAGTCCACGTATCTCAGGCTAACATTCGGTTGTGCAGCCAGTAATGCAGTATCGTTAGCAAATACAGCGCGCCCTTCACCATGTGATACGGCAATTGGGATCACTGAGCCAGCCATACCCTCAAAAAAGATAGACGGACTCTGTTGTACTTCCACCATGGCCAGTCTGGCTTCAAAGCGTTCAGAATAGTTCTGTACGAAGTGCGGCCAATGCTCAGCACCTGGAATCAACTGCTTGAGATTAGACAACATTTGGCAACCATTGCAAACACCAAGAGAGAAGGTATCCTGGCGTTCAAAAAATTGCTGGAATTGGCTGCGAATTTGCTCATTGAACAATATTGTTTTAGCCCATCCTTCGCCCGCTCCTAATACATCACCGTAAGAGAAGCCCCCACAAGCAACCAAGCCTTGGAAATCTTGCAAAGATACGCGACCAGCGATTAAATCACTCATATGCACATCGGTACTAGCGAAACCGGCTCGATCAAAAGCGGCCGCCATTTCTACGTGAGAATTTACCCCTTGCTCTCGCAAAATGGCCATTTTGGGCGCAGTACCTTTAGCAATGCAAGGGGCAGCGATATCTTCATTGATATCAAATGTCAGTTTGGCAAACAAACCGCTGTTGTCAGGGTTACTCTTGAGCTGATGTTCCTGTTCAGCGCACTCTGGGTTGTCTCTCAACAACTGCATATTGTAGGTGGTTTGTGCCCAAAGCTGACGATAATGAGAGCGCGTATTTTGCAGTACCGTCTCTCCGTCTTTACTAAAGCGAACAAGATCTTCGCCACAGACAGAGCCAATGTTATGCACAAGAGCAGACAAACCATTCTCTGCAAAAACCGACATCACTGTTTCTAGTTGTTCATTAGTAACCTGAATTACCGCTCCCAGCTCCTCATTGAACAAAATGCTATTAGCATCACCGGGAATGGCGTCCAAATTAATGTCAACACCACAATTAGCGGCAAAAGCCATTTCTACAACCGTGGTGAACAAGCCCCCATCTGAGCGGTCGTGATACGCTTTAACCAGGCCTTGCTGATTTAGCTGCTGGATGGCAACAAAAAAGCCTTTTAATAGCTCAGGAGAATCAACATCAGGAGCGCGTTTGCCAAGCTTGTTATACACCTGAGCAAGACATGAGCCTCCCATGCGATTTTGGCCTTGTCCCAAATCAATCAGAATCAGACTGGTATCTTCAGAGTTTGTATCTAGTTGAGGGGTCAAGGTTTTACGCACGTCTTCCACACGAGAAAATGCCGTAATTACCAGAGACAGCGGCGCAGTGACACTCTTTTGCTCTGCACCATCTTGCCACTGGGTTTTCATCGACATCGAATCTTTACCCACTGGAATGGTAATTTCCAGAGCCGGACACAATTCTTCACCTACCGCTTTTACCGCTTCGTACAAGCCAGCGTCTTCACCTTTGTGCCCTGCTGCAGACATCCAGTTTGCCGACAACTTGATGCGCTTCAGTGATTCTATGTTGGCAGCAGCAATATTGGTTATTGCTTCACCTACCGCCATCCTCGCAGAAGCAGCATGATTTAATAATGCGATTGGGCTTCGCTCACCCATGGCCATCGCCTCGCCGGCATAAGTATCAAATGCGGCACAGGTTACCGCGACATCAGCGACCGGGATTTGCCAAGGGCCCACCATTTGATCACGCGCTACCAGCCCTGTTACGGTTCGGTCACCAATGGTAACGAGGAAGGTTTTCTCTGCCACAGTTGGCAAGCTCAATACTCGCTGTGCTGCCTCTTCCAGCGATACATTGGCTGCATTAAAATCGTCGCCCTTAGCAGTGGAAGATGTGACATCACGATGCATTTTAGGTGGCTTACCCAGGAGCACATCCAAAGGCAAATCCACCGGGTTATTGCCAAAATGAGCGTCAGTGACTCGTAAGTGTTGCTCTTCTGTTGCCACACCGACAACCGCGTACTGTGCTCTCTCACGGGCACAGATTTGCTCAAAAACAGAGAGTTTTTCTGGGGCTACGGCAAGTACATAGCGCTCTTGCGATTCATTACACCAGATTTCCAGTGGAGACATGCCCGGCTCATCGTTAGGCACATTGCGCAATTCAAAATTACCGCCTCTGCCGGCGTCGTTTACCAGCTCGGGAAACGCATTGGATAACCCACCCGCACCGACATCATGGATAAATAAAATGGGGTTCTCCTCGCCCATTTGCCAGCATCGGTCTATCACCTCCTGGCAACGTCTTTCCATTTCCGGGTTATCACGTTGTACGGAAGCAAAATCTAAGTCTTCATTGGATTGACCAGATGTCATGGAAGATGCAGCACCGCCGCCTAAACCGATGTTCATTGCTGGGCCACCCAATACAATCAATTTGGCACCAGGAATGATATCTCCTTTCTCTACGTGATCTGCACGGATATTACCCAAACCACCTGCAATCATTATGGGTTTGTGATAACCGCGAACTTCCTCACCGTTAAAACTATCCACCTGATTTTCATAGGTACGGAAATAGCCCAAAATATTGGGACGACCAAACTCGTTATTAAAGGCCGCACCGCCCAATGGCGCCTCCAGCATAATGTTCAACGCGGTAACAATACGCTCAGGCTTGCCATAATCGATTTCCCACGGTTGGGTTAAGGCTGGAATTTTCAAATTAGAGACGGTGAAGCCCACAAGCCCTGCTTTGGGTTTTGCGCCGATACCAGTTGCCCCCTCATCGCGGATCTCTCCACCTGAACCTGTCGCTGCGCCGGGAAAAGGTGAAATGGCGGTGGGATGGTTGTGAGTTTCCACCTTCATTAAAATGTGAATATCTTCCATGTGGTAGCGGTATTCACAACTACCACTATCAGGGTAAAAGCGACCAGCCTGCGAGCCTTGCATTACCGCAGCATTGTCTTTGTAGGCTGAATAAACATAGTCAGAACACTGCTCGTAAGTGTTTTTAATCATTTTGAACAGCGATTTGGGCTGTTCAACGCCATCAATTGTCCAGTCGGCGTTAAAGATTTTATGTCGGCAATGCTCTGAGTTAGCTTGGGCAAACATCATCAGTTCGATGTCATTCGGGTTGCGGCCCAAAGCTTGATAATTCTCTACCAGGTAATCAATTTCATCATCTGCCAATGCCAGGCCAAGAGTTTGGTTTGCAGAGTGAAGAGCCTCAGTGCCACCGGATAAAATATCCACTTGAGAAAAGGAAGCAGGCGTGGTTTCCGCAAATAGTGCTTCCGCCTCTTGCAGGTTAGACATAGTCACTTCGGTCATTCTGTCGTGCAATATGCCAGTAATCGCCGAAAGGGCCTGCGCATCGGCGCCATCAGTTAGCTGCACGTAATAAGCAATCCCCCTTTCTACTCGTTTAACCTTAGATAAACCGGTATTGTGCAAAATATTAGTGGCTTTTGAGGCCCACGGAGAAATTGTACCAATCCTGGGTACCACCAAAATTAATTCACCATCAAACGATTGCTCATCCATTTCGATGCCATAAGTCAGCAACTGTTGCAACACTGACATTTCTTTATCGGTCAGTTCATCCGTGGTGTTTGCAAAATGCACATACTGCGCTCTGATACTCGCTACAGGCAGTTGTTCTTCGTGGAATTGGTTGATAAGTTTTTTAACTTTGAAGTCAGAAAGTGCGCTGGCACCATGCAAAATTAACATGCGATATCACTACCCAGAATGACAGTTTCCTTTGCAAAAAGGAAATCAGTTGAAAAAAATGGCTATACCTGCAACCCTGAGACTAAATTTCAGGGAACTTCGGCGGCAGGATTATAGAGCAAATCCGATCCATTTATAAGATTCCTGACCAAAAACCCGGTATAGAATTAGCTTAAATTTCCATATTTTTTTGTTCCATGAAGAAAATACTACTGATCTTGCTATTGAGTTGCCTTTTGCAGAGCTGCGGACAACGCCTACCCGAGGCTTCTCTATTGCTGATAACTCAGGATGGAGTCATTAAAGTAGGAACGCAATACGGTCCCACCACTTACCTGAATGGCTCAACACAACCTCAGGGATTCGAATATGAAATGGCCAAAGGTTTCGCTGACTATCTCGGCGTAAGATTGGAAGTATACCCCTACTACTCCACCACAGAACTGCTTCAAGCTTTACAAAAAGGCAGTATAGATGTGATTGCGTCTAATATGCCGGTCACCAATGAAAACCGGGAATATCTCAAGTTCAGTCCAGCGTACCAACAGCTCAGTCAAAAGTTAGTCTTTTTGCAGGGCCGTACTCGCCCTAAAAGCTTTAGTGAATTAGAAGGTCAACTGGTCCTGGCCAGTGACACCAGCGACGAGCATGTCATCAGAAAAGTAAAAGAGGCCTATGAAATAGATGAAAATCAAAAATGGTCTTTTGAACTTACTGAGGAAAAAGATGAACTGGAATTACTTGAGGCCATAGTCAGTGGTGACATCACATACACAATAGTGGATTCCAATCTGTTGTCATTGATACGACGCAAATACCCTGAACTAAGTATTGCATTTACAGTGAATGCCGAGCACCCCGTGGCATGGGCCACATCTATAAACAGCGATGATTCGTTGTCTGGCGCTCTGATAGAGTACTTTGGCCTGATTAAACAAAACGATACTTTGGCAGTATTGGAAGACAAATACTTCGGTCATGTCAGGCAATTTAATTATGTCGATACGACACTTTTCTTAAAAGCTGCGAAAGAAGTTTTACCAAAGTATGAACCCTGGTTCAGGCAATATTCTGGCGATATTGACTGGCGCTTAATTGCAGCAATGAGTTATCAGGAAAGTCACTGGGATCCGAGAGCAAAGTCTCCTACAGGTGTAAGAGGCATGATGATGTTGACGCTGCCCACAGCGAGAGACTGGAAGGTTACGTCAAGATTAGATCCTGAACAAAGCATCCGGGGCGGCAGTCAATACTTTAACAGTCTTTTGCGTAGGATCCCGGCCCGGATCACCTCTCCGGATCGATTGTGGTTTGCCCTGGCTGCCTACAATATAGGCTTGGGGCACCTTGAAGATGCCCGTGTCCTGACCCAAAGGCAAGGAGCGAACCCCGACCTATGGGTAGACGTGAAAAAGCATCTGCCACTGCTACGCCAAAAACGTTTTTACAAAACGACTCGATATGGTTATGCCCGGGGTAATGAGGCCCTGCAATACGTAGCAAATATAAGACGTTATTACGACAGCTTAGTGTATTATTACGATGAGCAAGCGCCTGCAGAAGAGCAAAAACCGCCTGTACTTCCCGACACCTGACATTGTTAATGTCACAAATTGTTACCTACAGTTTCATTGTTTTGCAATAAAACCCTTGTAATTTGAAACATCAGTCTCAATCTTTAATAAAATTGAAACGAATTTTCAATACTCCGGTCTAATGAAATAAGATGTATTGTTTTTGTGACTTAAGCGAGCCTGCCAGAGTCCAAACGTCAATAGAGCATGCATGAACAGACCCTGCATGAATAGATCGAGAGGAAACCGAACAAGGAGTAGCTTATGAAAAGAAATACATTAACCCAAAGACGCAATATGAATTGCGCCACAAGAAGGAAGCAGTTGCTGAAAAAACTGCAGCGCAAAGTGAATATGCGCAGACAAGACTTTCAATCACAATTAGAAATGGATGATCTGGCAACAGCGAGCTAACACCAACAACTCAGCCCGCTGTTTGCTTCAGCGCTTTTCTTTCAGCGCGACGGCGCTTAAAAAATTCCGATAAACGCGCGCCACATTCCTCCGCCAGTACTCCCGACGTAACTTCTATTTGATGATTTAATTGGCTATTGCGTACCAGGTCCATAATGCTGCCACAAGCCCCTGTTTTATAATCCGAGGCTCCATACACCAGGCGTTCGATACGCGAGTGCACAAGCAGTCCTGCGCACATGGGACAAGGTTCAAGCGTTACATACAAAGTAGTCCCGGGTAAACGATAATTATTGAGCAGCTCTCCAGCTTTGCGTATCGCCTGCATTTCAGCGTGCGCTGAAGGATCATTTAAGGTAATACTTTGATTCCACCCTTCTGCAATAATACTTTGCTCTTGCACCAGAATAGCGGCAACCGGAATTTCACCACTAGCCTCAGCTTTGTCGGTCAACTCCAGGGCCTTGGCCATAAAAAAATCATCGTTATTTTGCTTTAGCATTTTTTCGTCATTCAGGTCATACTTTGGTGAATATCGCCATCAAACGTTGTGGTTCGCTATCATGATATGCGTATCCTTTTGTATTTAAACGTTTTTTTATTTGGCAAAAGATTTGCTTTGAATTGAGACTATATTGCAAATCTCATCAATTCATATTTTAAGGGGAAACAATTATGAATGTCACTGCTGTTGCCATCATCGGTATTATTTTTGGTTGCACCATTGCGATGGTCAGTATGATCCTCAATCACCGTAGCAAATCAAAATTAACCTCTGATGATAGTGAGCAACTAAAAGCTGAAATCAATCAGCTCAAGGAACGGGTTGCGACGCTAGAGCGCATTGTCACCGATAGCAAATATCAATTGAACAAGGAGTTTGACTCTTTAAATTAAATCACTAACAACTGCCAACTGAGTAATGAGATACTTAGTTAGGCTTAATCTTTGTGTGAGGGAGGTCGCTTTGCCAGAATCGTGGGCTCCCTCTGAAGTACTGCGCAGATTCTCTAAACTCAGCCCCTCGCAAAAATCACTCGTAATCAACAGAACTAACTGCTCGTGTGCACTTCTGAATTAGTTAATATTGCTTTAAACTTCACAACATTTTTAGACACGTAAAATCTGCCATTGAACAACAGCAGCCTAATCAGAGTGATAATTTACCGTTCGGGTGATTATCCCATTGGAAGTTAATTGGTGATATTAAACCAAATGCAAAAATACAGAGATTAATTTTCAGCAAAGATGGCAGGCGTTGGGTGACATGAGGAGAATCAGTTAAGTATGAATTTAAAAAATGAATTACTGCAGGGAATAGAAGCACACAAACAAGGGAAGCTGCAAGTCGCAGAACGTCAGTATCGAAAGATACTTAAAGCAAACCCGGCTCACCCTGACGCCAATCATAACTTGGGTATACTGGCACTTACAGCCAATCAGCCTGAAGCAGCGATTCCCCTGTTTAACAACGCCATCAAAGCTAACCCCAGAGAGCAACAGTTTTGGATTAGCTTTGTGAATACTTTGATAAAAATTCGGCACTATAAGGAAGCCAAAGCGGCAATCGATGCGTCAAAAAAACAAGGTATTAAAAGTCAGAAGTTGGATAAGCTCTCGGAACAAATCGCACTACAAACCGATGCCACATCAACAAACAGTATGAGTGAACAAGCCCTTTGTTCGCATTTATTGTCTCTGTTTGAGCAAGGTGAGTTTGCACAAGCAATAAGTGTTGCGCTTGCGGTTACAGAGCGCTTCCCCAAAAACCAATTTGCCTGGAAAGCACTGGCAGGTTCTCATTGGAAGTTAGGTGACCTCGATGCAGCGATGACAGCAATCAATAAGGCGATCGCTTTAAATGGCAAAGACGCAGAAGCATATTGTCATTTGGGCACGATACAGCAAGAAAACAAACAACTGGAACAGGCAAAACAAAGCTACGAAAAAGCAATCGCCCTGAACAATAAGTATGCTGAGGCTTATAGCAACTTGGGTGTTGTCTTAAAGAGTTTGGGACAGATTTCAGAATCTATTGATATCTATAAAAAGGCAATAGAATTAAACCCCAACAGTGCGGAAGCACACAACAATTTAGGTGTTAGCCTGCAAAGCCTGGAACAATACCAGAAAGCGCGCGAATGCTTTCAAAAAGCAATTAAGCTTAACCCGGCTTATTTTGAGGCTTATAACAACCTCGGAGTTGCTTGTAAAAATCTCAACATTTTGGATTCAGCAATATCAGCGTTTGAGAAAGCCATCACACTCAACCGAAATTATTGGGAAGCTCATCGCAACTTAGGAAAAACCCTCAAAGACCAGGGAAAATTTGAAAACGCGGCCCATCATCTCAAACAAGCACTCTCCATCAATCCTGAAGCAATTGATATAAATCTAGACTTAAGCAACGCGCTCAAAGAGTTAGACAAACTGGCAGAAGCAGAAAATTGTTTGCGCGAGTTGATAAAATACAAACCTGAGTCCGCAGAAGCCCACAGCAACTTAGGCAGTATCCACAAAAAACAAGGAAGGCTGGAAGATGCTGAAGCTAGTTACAGGAAAGCTTTGCAGCATAACTCAGAGTTGTTCGAAATCCCCTTCAATCTGGGCAAATTAATGCAGGATAGTGGCAGGTCAGAAGAAGCTATAAAATACTACAAACAAGCCCTATCTTGCGACTCAGAGCACGCTGAAACCTATCGAGTGTTAAGCTCAATGAACTGCATCAAGACAGGTGATGAGGCCTATTTAAAAATGAAATCCTTGTGCCAGAGTGAGGTTTACCCTGAAACAGGGAAATCTGAGCTCTATGTAGGTCTGGCCAACATCTACGAAAAAGAGGGTGAATACGAGAAAGCCTTTGAAAGTTACTCTACAGGAAACGCGTTGCGTAAACGCCTCCTTAGCTACAACATTGAAGAAGATATAAAACTCTTTGATAAAATTAAAAAGACCTTTAGCAAACTTCGAAAAACACAAGTACCAAAGCAAACAAATCACGATTTCCCAGCTCCAATATTTGTGCTAGGCATGCCTCGCTCCGGGACAACTTTAGTTGAACAAATAATCTCTTCCCATTCCCAAATACAGGGCGCGGGAGAGTTAGCCTATGTGGGTAGCTACGGTATTAAACTTGCCAGAGGAGATCGAAAAGCAACACCTGAAGCATTGTTGCAATTTCGAGACGGTTACCTGAACCATATTAAAGAACGCTCTGAAGGCAAGCCATTTGTAACAGACAAAATGCCCGCCAATTTCCGCTTTATTGGCCTTATCAACCAGGTTTTCCCAGACGCTAAAATAATCCATGTACAAAGGGATGCTGCAGCAGTTTGCTGGGGCAACTTTAAGCAATATTTCGTGGCAAACGGATTGGGCTACAGTTATGACCTGGCTGACACTGTTGAATACTACAAATTGTACAAAGATTTAATGAGTTTTTGGTATAAAGAAATCGACGCTAACCTCTGTACCATTAGCTATGATGCAATAACTGAAAATCCTGAATCAGAAACTAAAAAGCTGCTGGACTTTCTGGAGCTGGACTTTGAGGATGCTTGTCTTCGCCCCGAAGATAACAACAGAGCAGTTACAACGGCTTCTAATATGCAAGTACGCAAAGGTATTTACCGAGGAAGCTCAGAGCAATGGAAGCGCTATGCCCCATTTTTAAAAGGGATGCTGGATGATATAGATACGGAATAGTTATAAACCCGTATCGCATAATCAAAAGGCCTTGATAACCAAGGCCTTTCATATATTTATGGGCTACCAGATAAAAATCAATTAGCCAAATACTTTAGCGAGTAAACGCTCACTTACTATTCCCACTCAATCGTAGCTGGGGGTTTGCCAGAGATATCGTAAACCACACGAGATATGCCGTCGATTTCATTGATAATACGATTGGATACCTTACCTAAGAAATCATAAGGCAAATGTGCCCAATGAGCGGTCATAAAATCAATCGTTTCCACGGCGCGCAGTGATACTACCCAATCATATTTTCTGGCATCGCCCATAACACCTACAGAGCGCACCGGCAGGAATACGGTGAAGGCCTGGCTGGTTTTGTGATAAAGCTCAGCAGCGTGAAGCTCTTCAATGAAAATGGCATCAGCTCTGCGTAACAAATCACAGTATTCTTTTTTGATTTCACCCAATACCCGCACACCTAAGCCCGGTCCCGGGAAGGGGTGACGGTATAACATGTCATAAGGGATACCCAACTCCAGGCCAATCTTGCGCACTTCGTCTTTAAACAATTCGCGCAATGGTTCAACCAGGCCCAGCGCCATATCATCGGGTAAACCGCCGACATTGTGGTGGGATTTGATCACATGGGCCTTACCTGTCTTTGAACCTGCTGATTCAATAACATCTGGATAGATTGTACCTTGCGCCAGCCACTTAGCATTTTTCAGTTTCTTCGATTCTTCATCGAATACTTCCACAAAAACACGGCCAATAGTTTTACGCTTGGCTTCGGGTTCTTCAATACCTTTAAGTGCGGAAAGAAAACGCTCTTCGGCATCCACTTTAATAATATTCAACCCAAAGTGGTCACCAAACATATCCATCACCTGCTGTCCTTCATTGAGGCGCAACAAGCCATTGTCTACAAATACACAGGTTAAGTTGCTACCGATAGCCTGATGTAACAGCATCGCGGTAACGGAAGAATCAACCCCGCCAGATAAACCTAAAATGACCTCATCGTCACCTACCTGCCGCTTAATGCGCTCCACTGCATCTTCAATGATTGAAGCTGGTGTCCAAAGTGCCTCACACTGACAAATCTCCTGCACGAAGTGAGACAGCAAACGCATCCCTTGTTTAGTATGGGTGACTTCCGGATGGAACTGTACGCCATAAAACTGTTTTTTAGCGTGGAACATACCCGCAAAAGGGCAAGTTTCGGTTTGTGCCATCAGCTCGAAGCCTTCCGGCATCGCCACCACCTTATCACCGTGACTCATCCACACATCTAACAACGGGTTACCCGCACTGTTGAGATGATCTTCAATCTTATCCAGCAGTGGTGAAGGATTTACTACCTCTACCTGAGCATAGCCAAATTCCCGCTCGGTACTGCCCTGCACCTTACCACCCAATTGTTCCGCCATGGTTTGCATACCATAACAGATACCCAGCACCGGAATACCGGCTTGAAAAACCCACTCAGGGGCTCTTGGCGAGTCAGCTTCATGTACTGATTCTGGGCCACCCGATAAAATGATCCCGTTTGGCGCAAAATCTTTAATACTTTGCTCATCAACATCCCAAGCCCAAAGTTCGCAATAAACGCCAATTTCACGCACGCGACGGGCAATGAGTTGGGTGTATTGTGAGCCAAAATCAAGGATCAGGATTTTATGTTGGTGGATATCTAAATTCATTTGCTCGTCTTCCGAATCAATCATTTAACAATGAGAAATAAAAAAGAGTAGCCGGTTGGCTACTCTTAGAATTACAGGGTCACTTAGCCCATGCGGTAGTTGGGGGCTTCCTTGGTAATAGTCACGTCGTGCACGTGTGATTCGCCCATACCCGCCGCAGTAACCTTGACAAACATTGGCTTGGTACGCAGTTCATCAATAGTCTGGCAACCGGTTAAGCCCATTGCCGAGCGCAAACCGCCCATTTGTTGATGCACGATATTGGCGATAGGGCCTTTGTAAGCTACTCGACCTTCAATACCTTCCGGTACCAGTTTTTCAGCGTTTTTGCTGTCCTGGAAGTAACGGTCAGAAGAACCATTGCGCTGATTCATGGCACCCAGTGAGCCCATGCCGCGATAAGACTTGTAATAACGGCCTTGGTAAAGTTCAACTTCACCCGGCGCTTCCTCTGTACCGGCTAGCATACTGCCCACCATGACACTACTGGCACCAGCAACCAGTGCTTTAGCAATGTCACCAGAGTAGCGGATACCACCGTCTGCAATTACCGGTATATCTCTGTCCTTTAACGCTTCCACCGCATCAGACACCGCGGTAATTTGCGGAACACCGCAACCTGTAACAATACGGGTAGTACAAATTGAACCTGGACCAATACCTACTTTAACGGCATCAACACCGGCATCAGCCAAGTCCCTTGCCCCATCAGCAGTAGCGACATTACCGGCAATAATTTGCAATTCTGGATAGGTATCACGAACCGTTCTCACCCGTTCCAGTACGCCTTCCGAATGTCCGTGAGAGGTATCAATCAAAAGTACATCGACGCCAGCTTCCACCAACAATGCAATGCGCTCATCCGTGCCAGGACCAACCCCAACGGCGGCGCCGACACGAAGTCGACCTAATTTATCTTTACAGGCATTGGGTTTGCTTTCGGCTTTTTTGAAATCTTTTACCGTGATAAGCCCTACCAGCTTAAACTGCTCATCCGTAACCAGAATTTTTTCGATACGGTGCTCGTGCATAAGCTCCATTACTCTTTCCGGCTCTTCACCTTCAGTCACAGTAACCAGACGCTCTTTGGGTGTCATTACACTTGAAACGGGTTGATCGAGATGCAGTTCGAAACGCAGGTCTCGACCAGTAACAATACCCACCAGGTTATTTTCTTTATCCACAACAGGGAAACCAGAGAAACCGTGAGTAGCGCTTAGGGCATTAACATCGGCAATGGTGGCGTCTGGATCAATGGTGATGGGATCAGATACCACGCCACTTTCATATTTTTTAACGCGGCGCACATGATCAGCCTGTTCTTCCGCTGTCATGTTCTTATGAATAAAGCCCATACCGCCCTCTTGGGCAAGAGCAATAGCCAATGGCGCTTCTGAGACAGTATCCATTGCTGCCGAAACCATCGGAATATTCAAATAAACGTCACGCGTCAGGCGTGTGCGAAGGTTTGCAGTATGGGGTAAAACAGAGGAGTGTCCGGGGACCAATAAAACGTCGTCAAACGTTAAAGCTTCTTTGGCGATGCGCAACATGTAACTACCTATATGAGTATTTTGTTGCGGCGCAATTGTAGCCGCTTTAGTTATTCAGGTAAACTTAAAAACAGCATCAAAACTAAAGTTTATTTTTCCCAACAGTTAGGATTCTCAGCAAAACATGCAATCCCGTAGCGATATTTTTACAGTCAGCAAATTAAATCGATTCGCCAAACACATTCTGGAGTCCGAAATAGGTAGTATCTGGATCTCGGCGGAAATCTCCAATTTTGTGGCTGCCAGCTCGGGGCATTGGTATTTCACTCTCAAAGACGCCCGAGCCCAGGTTAAGGCCGCCATGTTCAAAGGTGCTAACCGCAAGGTGAGAGTTCGTCCCAAAGAGGGAGACAAAGTCTTGGTTAGAGGGGATATCAGTCTCTATGAAGCCCGCGGAGACTACCAACTAATCGCGTCTCATCTGGAGCCCGATGGCGAAGGCGATTTAAAAGTGCAATTTGAACAGCTCAAAGCCCGATTGAGCGCAGAGGGGCTATTTGATCCTGCACGAAAACGCCCTTTACCGGAAAAAGCGAAGCGCATCGGAGTCATCACCTCGCCAACGGGAGCTGCTGTGCGCGACATTATTACCGTGTTTCAACGCCGTAACCCGGCCATCGAAGTAATAATCTATCCGGCACAAGTTCAAGGAGCGAGTGCTCATAGTGATCTAATAAAAGCCCTGCAATTAGCCAACGAGCACAATCAGGTTGATGCCATCATCATCGGACGTGGTGGCGGCTCCATGGAAGATCTATGGTGCTTTAACCATGAATCACTGGCACGCGTCATCGCCACCAGTCAAATACCTGTTGTGAGTGCGGTGGGTCACGAAATTGACTTTACCATTGCAGACTTTGTGGCGGATCTCAGAGCCCCTACGCCTTCTGCTGCGGCAGAAATACTGAGTTACTCCAACGATGAAGCCATCAAGCATCTAAGGGGATTACAACGTCAATTAAGTGCCAGCTTTATGCACCTGTTGCAGGATAAGCGCCACATTCTTTTACAGCAACGTCATTCGTTAGAGCGACTTCATCCTGAATATCAACTCAGAGAACAATGGCAAACCCTGGACCGTTTAACTGAACGCTTGAGTCGCATCACTAATGAACAACTGTTGCGAAAACAACACCAGTTACAAGCACTCAATAATAAAATCCAAAACAATAATCCGGTCGTTGAGATCAAACAGCAGCGACCAATATTAAATGAGCAAAACAATCGTCTTAATAAGAGCCTGTTGCACTTAATCAGCTCGAAGAGACAACAGTTTGCCAGCCAATGCCATCTGCTGGACACCGTTAGTCCACTGGCCACCATGACGCGTGGATATAGTATTACCTTTAAAGAGGGGGAAATTGTGAAAAGCGCTAAATCTCTCTCGTCGGGCGATGAAGTAACCACGCGCTTTGCCGATGGTGAAGTTCGCAATCGGGTTATCTAGCAAGGGCAAGTATGCTCAATTAGATTGCTTGCTAAAATGTAACTTGAGTATGCCCAGCATAACCAAAATACTCGCGCCCCAAAATTGCAACGATAAGTGCTCACCCAGGAAAACCACACCAGCCAAAGCTGCCAGGAAAGGAACACTTAATTGAGAAACGGAGGCCTGTAGCGTACTGATATGAGGTAAAACGCGATACCAAAAAGCATATCCCATTCCGGAAGTTAAAGCCCCGGACATTACCGCCAACCAAACTCCATGACTATCAAATTTTTCCGGTTTACCACTCACAATGAATAGAAAAAGACAAAATGGCAGCGTATAGATAAAATTAGCAGTAGTGTCAGCCAGAGGATTGTCGCTATTAGCCCCAAATTTCGTGTAAGCCCCCCATGCAACACCAGAAACTAGCATCAATAGAAATCCAGTAAAAGAAGGGGTTGTGGCGGAGGGCAACAACAACACTAAAAGCCCTGAAAACGCAACTATTAAAGCAATTCCCTCTGCCATGGAGAGTCGATTGCCACTGAATAAATGCAGAGCTATTAGAGTGAACTGCACAGCACCAAATAATATTAAAGCTCCAGTTGCAGTATCCAGACTAACATAAGCAAATGAAAACAAAGTTGCATAGATAAATAATGCCAGTCCCCCCCGAAAACTGCCATGAGCTAAAAAACTGAAACGTTTTTGCGCAGGTTGACTGAAGACATATAAAACACAAAGGGTGAAGGCTCCCGAGACCAGACGTATAAGCGTAAAATCCGCAGGCTCTAGCAAGCCACCCGCCAGTGCCCAGCGACACAACAAAGAGTTGCCCGCAAAGGCTACTAACGCAAAAATGCAATATAGAAGTTTAATCATAACCTTCTTAAACAAAAACGGGATCCATTTAGACCCCGTATTTACTGTAATAATTGCACCTTATTTTTTGTGCATCTTCATCAATCTCTGCCGCTTGCGGTACTGAGATTGAGTGAGTTTGTTGGTTTTACCTTCAAACGGGTTAGCGCTGCCCTTGAATTCAATTTTAATCGGGGTGCCCATGATTTTTAGCGACTTTCTGAAATAGTTCATCAGATATCGCTTATAGGAATCAGGTAAGTCTTCCACCTGATTACCGTGCACAACAATCCTGGGTGGATTGTAGCCACCGGCGTGAGCGTATTTCATTTTAACCCGGCGTCCGCGCACCAAAGGCGGTTTGTGATCATCTTGAGCCAACTCCATGATTCGCGTCAGCATGGAAGTATTAACCCGCTTGGTAGCCGACTGATAAGCCTCTTGCACCGACTCATATAAATGGCCAACACCAGTACCGTGTAAGGCAGAGATAAAGTGCAATCGAGCAAAATCGATAAAACCGAGGCGGAAATCCAACTCCCGTTTGATGTCATCTTTTACCTTGATATCCAGACCATCCCACTTGTTCACTGCGAGCACCAGCGCTCTACCTGCATTAAGGATAAACCCCAACAAGGACAAATCCTGGTCGGAAATCCCCTCACGCGCATCAATAACCAGTAACACCACATTAGCTTCTTCAATAGCTTGCAGTGTTTTTATTACCGAGAACTTTTCGACAGCATCGTTGATTTTGCCTTTTCGACGCACACCAGCCGTATCGATAAGGATGTACTCCTGATCTTCTCGCTGCATGGGTATATAGATACTGTCTCTGGTTGTACCCGGCATGTCGTAAACCACCACCCGCTCTTCGCCTAATATACGGTTGGTCAGGGTGGATTTACCGACATTGGGTTTACCGACGATTGCCAATTTGATAGGTAAGCTTTGCAAGCGTTCCAGCTCTTTTTCCGCGTCCTCTTCGTCCCGTTTTACTTTTTCAGGGATGTGTACCTCAGGGAATTGCTCAGCCATTGGCTCCAGCACGGTCTCCACCAGCTGCGAGATGCCTCGGCCATGAGATGCTGCAATTTGATATACGTTGCCTAGCCCCAGTGAGTAAAATTCTGCTGAGGCACTATCGCCATCGATACCGTCTACTTTATTAGCCACCAAAAGGGTCTTTTTCCCTTGCATTCTCAGATGCTTAGCAATGCCTTCATCTGCCGCAGTCAGGCCAGCGCGCGCATCCACCAGAAACAACACCACGTCTGCTTCGTCTACAGCCATTAAAGATTGGCTGGCCATTTCCGCATCAATACCCTGCTCATCGCCACTGATACCGCCGGTATCAATCAGGATAAATTGCCAACCTTGATATTTTGCCTGACCGTACTTACGATCACGGGTAAGTCCGGGATAGTCAGCTACCAGCGCGTCCCGGGTATTAGTCAACCGATTGAACAGTGTTGATTTACCTACATTGGGGCGTCCCACAAGAGCAATTACAGGTAGCATGAATCTATCTTCCTAAAATAACTAATGCCCATACCGAGATGAGCTAAAAACAAAAACGGCCCTTATAGTATGAGGGCCGCTGTCAATATTGTCGATTATCGCAGCGCCTAAGGCGTTGTAATAGCCGCGATATCACCTTCGCGAGTTATCGCGTATAGGGTGTTGCCGTCAACGACAGGCTCAACGTAAACCGAATTATCTTCGTCGTCACCACCAAAGTTGAGTCGTGCAACCAGGTCACCTGTGGACTTATCTAACCAGTGCAAGAAGCCGTATTTGTCACCCACAACCACATAACCAGACACCGGCGCTGCGGAGGTTAATTCTCGATCTCGCAGTGCCGACTGCGACCAGCGTTCGATACCGTTGCGTCTGTCCAAAGCATACACCTGGCTCTTATCGTCAACCACAAACAGGTTGTTTCCGTCGATCGT
The DNA here is from genome assembly GCF_056160305.1 of Planctobacterium sp. AWM4_229. NCBI lineage: Bacteria > Pseudomonadati > Pseudomonadota > Gammaproteobacteria > Alteromonadales > Alteromonadaceae > Planctobacterium > Planctobacterium sp. AWM4_229. The sequence goes on from NZ_JBSWWX010000009.1 coordinate 37,108, forward strand.
CATTCTGCGGTAAGAACGGTATTCGCGTTTCCACAATACGCGACCGGAGCGCAGTTCCACTGCCGCCAATGTGCCGTTGTAAGAGACAACATAAACAATACCACCGAAGACGATGGTCTCGCTGTCGATATCAACGATGCGTTCCAGCTCGGTGGCACCAGAAGGAGCCGCAACAGTTTGTTCCCACAACACCTGGCCGTTTTCCAATAGTACCACGGCCACTTTTCCGCTGGCTGTACCCGCTATCGCGGCTCCATTGGCAATAGTGGCAGGCGCTACACCACGCAAACTCAGTGCAGGTACTTCAGATTCGTAAACCCAACGTTCCTCGCCCGTTTCAGCATCAAGCGCATGCATCACACCTGCAGCGGTATTCACCACAACAACACCTTCGTTTACTGCGGGAGCTGCTAATACTTCACCCTTCACTTTGGACTGCCAAACAACCTTCCCGCTGTCCACATCCATGGCAAACACTAAACCGTTTTCCGAGCCGAAATAAATGCGTTGATATGCAGCGGTAATACCGCCAGACAAGCGCGCTGACACACCGTCGGACCACAATTGAGTCACTGAAGATAACATCCCTTCATCGCGATAGTCCGCCAGGTCTGTTTTCCAGATTTCATTGCCTGAAACTTTGTTAAACGCCTTCACTACCCCCTGTCGACTGGCAGCAAACACTCTGTCATAAGCAACAACTGGGGTAAGTCGAGAAAAGTAAGACTCGACTCCGTCACCTACAGAATCTTCCCAAACAACTTCGGGTTGAAACTGCGCACTGATGGGTTTCAGAACTCGGATTTCTGCTTCTTCCTCGTCCTCGAACCAGGTAGTGGGATCCATCCAGGTAGGTATCATAGAGCACGCTGTCAGGTTCAGCAGAACCAACATCAAAGCGCCTCTTGATAAGATTTTAGATAGCGTCATTGTTAACTACTTACTTTGGCGTTGAGGTGGTCGATCTTCATTTGGATAAGCGCCGGATTACCTTCAGTCAGTTCCAGTGCTTTAGTGTAACTTGCTTGCGCTTCTGCGAATAATTCCTGGCGTGCCAGAATGTCACCTTTTACGGTATAAGCTTGGGCCTGAAACGCATCGCTACTCACCTTATCCAAGGTAGCTTTAGCTATGTCAAATTTCTCAAGCTCGTTTTGCACGCGCGCCAGGCGAACCAAAGCCAGATCTTTAATGGCAATATCGTTGACTGAGTCAGCGGCCCACTGTAATTGTTTTTCAGCTTCAGTTAAATCACTTTGCTCTACTGCAACTTTAGCAAGCTGTAATGCCGCCATAACCGCATAAGTCGACTCTGAGTTGGTATCGATAAAGCCTTTTAAAGCAGCCGTGTCGGTTTCGTCTGCAGCAGCACTCTCAATAGCGACATTATAGGCATCGCTAGCTTGTTCTTGTGCGTTTAACTGCTGTTCGTTATAGAAACGCCAACCCCAAAGTCCACCCAATCCCAGCGCTGCACCGACAATGATTGGCATGCCATTTTCTTTCCAAAATTTCTTTATGGCTTCAATTTGTTCTTCTTCAGTATTGAGATGATCCATCAGTGTCCTCTGATTAATTTCGTATGCTTACCTGAATAATTCTCAGGCCAATTTTGATTCTAAATATGCTTGTAACTCTGCTTGAGCGACTTCTTCTTGCTGGCCATCTTGCAAAGATTTAACCAGAACTTTCTGCTCACTCAATTCTTGCTCACCAACAATAATGGCGTAACTGGCATTGACCTTGTCGGCTCGCTTCATCTGTTTCTTGAAGTTCCCGCCGCCCATGTGGGTTTGCACGCGAGCTTGAGGAAATGCATTCCGAAGGTTTTCGGCAAGCGATATGTTAAAAAGTTCCGCGCTTTCCCCCATGGAAGCCAGATAAACATCCGTAGGCGGGTTAATGGTCTCCTGAGGGACTCTTTCAGCGAGAATTAACGCCAGTCTTTCCATACCCAATGCAAATCCGACGGCTGGACTGGCCTTACCGCCTAATTGCTCCACAAGACCATCATAACGTCCGCCAGCGCATACCGTACCTTGTGCGCCCAAACTGTCAGTAACCCACTCAAACACAGTGCGATTATAGTAATCCAGACCACGCACTAAGGTGGAGTTGACTGTATAAGCAATACCGTATGCATCGAGACGCGCTTGTACCGCTGCGAAATGCTGTTTCGACTCTTCGTCGAGATATTCTGTGAGTGACGGAGCAGATTGTAACAAAGCTTTAACACCGGCATTTTTGCTATCCAGTATGCGCAACGGATTGCTATCAAGGCGACGCAAGCTATCTTCGTCTAACTTTTCTTTGTGCCCACTTAAGTACTCAACAAGGGCGTTTTTATATTGCTCACGCGCTTCATTGGAGCCTAAAGAGTTTATCTCCAACCTGACATCATCAGCAATACCAAACTCTTGCCATAACCTGGCAGCGACCGCGATCACTTCCGCGTCCGCTTCTGCTGATTGGAACCCGTAAGTTTCTATGCCGAATTGGTGAAACTGGCGATAACGGCCTTTTTGCGGCCGCTCGTGGCGAAACATAGGGCCCATGTACCAAATTTTCTGCTGTTGGTTGTATAGTAAACCGTGTTGGTTACCCGCTCTGACACAGCAAGCCGTGCCTTCAGGTCTCAACGTCAAACTGTCGCCATTGCGATCTTCGAAAGTGTACATCTCTTTTTCGACGATGTCGGTGACTTCACCAATGGAGCGCTTGAATAAGTCAGTACTCTCAACGATAGGAGTCCTGAGTTCCTGATAGCCATAGCTGTTTGCAGCGGCTCTTAGCTTCGCTTCTATCCATTGCCACAAGCCCGACTGCTCGGGTAAGCAATCGTTCATTCCGCGTACGGCTTGTATCGTTTTACTCACGGTTTACTTCTCAAACTTATTTTGCAGTTAAAAGCCCGGCATTATAGGCGCAAAGCCTTTAAACAACAATGTTTGAATCGTTGGCTTTGAACAATACCTGTTAAGCATTACAACTGTGTTGTCGGGATTTTATTTTTTTCGTCAAGGGCCGCGGCTTTGGCGCGAATACGCTGCTCAAGTTGCTGCACTAGATTATCATTTGCCAAACGCTCTCTTTGGCGCTTACCATCCAGATAAAAGCCACTCATGTTGCGTGCTCCGGTTAAGCCCAAATCCGAGACTTCTGCCTCACCGGGACCATTAACCACGCAGCCAATGATAGAGACATCCATAGGAGTAAGCACATCTTCCAGGCGCTCTTCAAGCGCATTGACTGTCCCGATGACATCAAATTCCTGACGAGAGCAGCTGGGGCAAGCAATAAAGTTAATGCCCCTGGAACGAATACGCAGCGACTTGAGGATATCAAAGCCAACTTTGATCTCTTCCACCGGATCAGCCGCTAACGAGATGCGGATTGTATCGCCAATTCCCTCAGCCAGCAGCATACCCAGCCCCACAGAACTTTTAACGGCCCCGGCTCGAAAGCCACCCGCTTCAGTAATACCAAGGTGCAATGGTTGATCTATTTTTTGCGCCAGCAAACGATAAGCCCCCACAGCCAAAAACACGTCTGAAGCCTTAACGCTGACTTTGAATTGGTCAAAGTTAAGCTTGTCCAAAATATCCACATGACGCATTGCTGACTCAACCAGTGCTGCGGGAGTAGGTTCCCCGTACTTTTCCTGGATATCTTTTTCAAGCGAGCCGGCGTTAACCCCAATTCGAATGGGAATGTCTTTATCTCTGGCGCTCTCGACTACCGCCTTAATGCGCTCCATGTTGCCGATATTGCCGGGATTAATACGAAGACAATCAACACCATACTCAGCAACTTTAAGTGCGATGCGGTAATCAAAATGAATATCCGCCACCAGCGGCACATTCACTTGCTGTTTAATTTGCTTGAAAGCTTCTGCAGCCTCCATGGTGGGTACTGAAACTCTGACAATCTCACCGCCGACGCCCACGATTCGGTTTATTTGTGCGACTGTGGCGGCGACATCAGTAGTGGGCGTATTAGTCATACTTTGCACGGCAATTGGTGCCCCATCACCAATGGGCACATTACCGACATTGATGCGAGTGGATTTTCTGCGTTTAATGGGAGACTCAGGGGTCATAACTATTCAGCTCCTATAGTAAACGTAGCAGTGCGACCGGCCGGGAACCCGCTCATATCAAACGGCACTCCATCCACCATTAAACTCACAGCTTGAGGAGCGCCTAATTTCACTTCAAAGGGCGGAACGCCGCTAACCGGCATTACACGTCCGGCGGCTTTGATGCCATAAGCTATCGCTTCGCCTGTGGCATCGGTTAAATTCATCCAGCAATCTTCAGAGAAAGTAAAAATCAGTTCAACAGGCTCTGCTGTCGCAATCTCAGTGTCCTCGGGCTGCAGAGTTTGCAGCTCTTCGGTTACCGCAGGTGCAGACGCTTCTGCAGTTTGTGCTATGGTGGATTCTTCTATTGCAGTCGACTCTTCGATTGCGGTCGATTCCTCGATTGAAGACGCGTCCTCTGTTGCTGACAATCCCTCTGTCGTAATTTGAAGTTCTGCACTGTCAGTTGCAACAGTCTCTTGTGCTTCGCTGAAAACTGGCTCAGGATTTTCTTCAATCTCGTCATTAACTTCGTCATCTGCAAGCTCAGTAGTACTGTTCTGCTCTGCAGCGTTTTCAGTAGAATCTACAATGGCAGTAGCAGTGTTATCGCTGTTGTCCGTGATTTCAGAAACAACTTGCGCACTACTCTCAAGCACCTGAGGTTCATTACTCTCAGGAGCGTCTGTAGATATCAGGTCAGACTGGGCAAATGTTTCAATAGGTTGTTGCGCGCTAGTCTCTTGATTATTCGAAGTAGCCTCTGTAGGTTGCTCAACACTCCCAACATCCTGTGCTTGAGATGAAGTGGCTGTCGTGGTTGTTGAGCCAGTATCAGGTTGTTGGAACCACCAGACCACAGCCATGGCAACGATAACGAACAAGACAAACCAGGTAAACATCATCAAGCGGGCATCACTGGCTTGTTTGGCCACTTTCTGCGAAAAGCTTTGCAGTTTGGCAGGCTGTTTGACCGGGTTTGCCAGTTCGTCAAATTCAGCCAGCAAGGGCTCAGGATCCAACTCGAGATGGCGAGCGTATAAGCGGATATAGCCACGAGTAAACGTCATAGAAATATTGTGATCAATGACATCACTCTCTAACTCAGCCACCACAGAGGGGCGCAAATGAAGCTTGTCTGCGATGTCTTCAATGCTGAGGTTTAACGCTTCTCGGCGCATCTTTAATTTTACACCGGGCGCCGGGAGAGGCGTTTCTTCCTGAATTTCTTCTGCCATAAATGCACAAATACTTCTAGTTAATTTGGGTTGGATACGATAATTCTTTGTCCGATGGATAAATCGGCAACATCCTTGATGTTGTTCCAATCCACCAGAGTCTGAACTCTAACATTATATCGACGCGAAATCTGATACAAAGTTTCGCCTTTCTGTAACACGTGATACACCACATCTTTGCCCTCAACCTGGCTGGATAACCCTACGGATTGCTGCTCTGCTTGTGTGTGTATAACTTGAGAAGGTGCCAGTATTACAGTACGCGGCATTCCCACCCGTTCCGGGTATAAGGTTTGCAACATATCAGCGTAACCCTGTGCAATATTGGCATTGCCAAGGCCATTTTCAATCTCTATCGCCAGATTTAGCGTGTCTGCGGTCACCGGCACGACTTTTTCGTACTGACGATAAGCAATTTTCGCCTCTTGCCACTGTTGTTTGGCCAACAAAAGTTCCACCAACATATACCAGCTACGGGCCCGTCCGGGCTGATGTTGTAAGGCGCTGCGCAGATAATTCATGGCTTCGCCGATATTGCCTTGGCGGTGACTACAAATAGCGAGGTTCTCATAAGATTCCGCACTGCGATTGTAGGTTTTAATATTGATAGCGCGCAGCAGGTTTTCTTTGGCCTCCCGATACTCGCCAATCTCACATAAAAACGCGCCGTAAGAGTTGATCAAATCCGGGTTATTGCTATCCAGGTGCATGGCCTGCTCGTAGTATTGGCGTGCGATTTGCCACTCCGAAACACGCTGGTAATAGTATGCCAGCGCAAAATGAGCATCACCAAGACGAGGGGCAAACTCCAGTGCTTTATCGAGATTACTTTTGGCCTGAACATAGTTGCCATTTTTCAGGTAGGTTAGACCCAAGGAGACACGTGTTTTAGCGGCTTCTACCTGGTTTACACCGGGTGCAAGAGTATTCTTGTTACTTACTGGCTGGCTGGCACAACCGGCTAAAAGTATCGAACAAACAAATATTAAGTTGCGCATCATTTTAGGCTTTTATTGTTATTAATTAACCCGAACTTCAATACTTTCACCCTTCATGCGTTTTTTCAACAAGCGTTTGGTGCGATCCACCACATCCCCGACAAGTTGACCACAGGCGGCATCAATATCATCACCACGGGTTTTGCGTACCACCACAGTGTAACCATGGCCCATTAACACTTTGGCAAAGCGATCTATGCGGGAATTACTGGATCGAGTATAAGGGGATCCTGGATAGGGATTAAATGGTATCAAGTTAATTTTACAAGGCGTGCTTTTCATTAGCTGAGCCAGTTCTTCAGCCTGATCCATACTGTCATTGATACCGTTAAGCATCACATACTCAACAGTTACTTTGCCGCGATTGGCGTTGGACTTTTCTAAATAGCGTCTTACGCCGGCGAGAAACTCTTCAATCGGATATTTTTTATTGACCGGGACTATCTCATCACGCAATTCATCATTTGGTGCGTGCAATGAAATCGCCAAAGCGACATCGATTTGATCGCCCAATTTGTCTAGTGCAGGCACCACACCAGAAGTACTCAGCGTAACGCGACGCTTGGATAAGCCGAACCCCAAATCATCTAACATGATCTCCATCGCCGGGACGACATTTTTCAGGTTAAGTAGAGGCTCTCCCATGCCCATCATAACCACGTTGGTAACTGGACGTTCATTGGTATCCGGAGACAGACCGATAAATTTAGCAACACGCCATACCTGACCAATGATTTCCGATACCGTTAAGTTGCGATTAAAGCCTTGTTGCGCTGTTGAACAAAAAGTACATTCCAAAGCACAGCCCACTTGGGACGAAACACACAGGGTGGCTCGATCTTCTTCGGGGATCCACACCGATTCCACTTCCTGACCGCCAGCGAGCACCAAAGCGAATTTAATGGTGCCATCGGAGGCTTGTTGAAATGTGCTTATCTCCGGAGCGCGGATCTCACACCGAGCTTCCAGTTTGGCTCTTAAGTTTTTGTTGAGATTAGTCATTTTGGAGAAGTCGTCTTCCCCTTGCTGATAAATCCACTTCATTAGCTGATCCGCTCTGAAGGGTTTTTCACCCATTTCGGAGAAAAAGTCGCGCAAAGATTGCCTGTTTAAATCCAACAAGTTTACTTTTGCTTCGCTGACACTTTTCACTGTCATTTAGATCATACCTCAACAAAAACCAATGATGCCCTACTTAACAAGCCGCATTGTATATATTTCAACCATTTCTTGCTATAAGCAAGAAAAAGGGAGCAAAAGCTCCCTTTCATTATCAACGAACCGCCTTCTGGCAGTTCAAAAGCAATTATCTGGTGCGAGGGCACACTTCTTCGTCAGCGAAGAAGTAAGCGATTTCACGCGCCGCAGACTCTACAGCGTCAGAGCCGTGAACTGCATTTTCGTCGATAGACTCAGCGTAATCAGAACGCAAAGTACCAGCTAAAGCTTCAGCTGGGTTCGTTGCACCCATGATTTCGCGGTTTTTAGCAACTGCGTTTTCGCCTTCCAGAACCTGGATCATTACCGGACCAGAAGTCATGAAGTCTACCAGAGCCGGGAAGAAAGGACGCTCTTTGTGCTCAGCGTAAAAGCCTTCAGCTTTTTCTTTGCTCAGGTGCAGCATTTTAGCTGCAACGATACGCAGGCCTGCAGATTCAAAACGATTGTAGATAGCACCGATAACATTTTTTGCTACTGCATCGGGCTTGATGATGGAAAAAGTGCGTTCTAGCGCCATTTTACCGCTCCAATTATTGGTTAAAATTAAATCGGCGCGGATTATATGCAATTGTGCGCCGCATTCCTATCTTTGTGAGGTAATTTTTAAGAAAAATTCATCTAGTGGGGTGTAAAAACCACTCAATACGCCTGTCAACCGGCAATGTCGCGCAATCTAGGCACAGCGAAAAACAGGTTGTCCAACGCCAGATCTATATCGGCTTCTGTTGTATAACGACCGAATGAGAAACGAATAGAGGCATGAGCAAGCTGCGGCTCCACTCCCATGGCAGTTAATACATATGAAGGCTCCATGCTGGCTGATGTGCAAGCAGAACCAGAGGATACCGCGATATCTTTTAAGGCCATTAGCAGCGATTCACCGTCCAGGTGTTCAAAACTGACATTCACAATACCGGGCACGGACTGGGATTGCTCACCATTGATGATCACATCAGATAAATCCGCCAGGCCATCAATAAACTGCTCTTTGAGGGCTCGTATTTTTTGTTGTTCTTCTTGCATGCATTCATCGGCAATAGCAAACGCTTTGCCCATACCCACTATCTGATGAGTAGCAAGCGTACCTGAACGCATTCCTCGCTCATGGCGACCGCCATGAATTTGCTCTATTACATGCACTTTTGGTTTACGCCTTACGTACAGTGCACCAATGCCCTTGGGACCATAAATTTTATGACCTGAAAAAGACATTAAATCCACAGGTAACTCAGCCAAATCAATAGCAATTTTGCCGGCACTTTGGGCCGCGTCTACATGAAACAAAACGCCTGCTTCGCGGCACAGATTTCCAATAGATGGTAAGTCCTGAATCACACCGGTTTCGTTGTTCACGTGCATCACGCTAACCAGTAATGTGTCGTCTCGAAGCGCACTCTTAATTTGCTGTAAATCCAGCACCCCATTTTTTTGAGGTGTTAAATAAGTTACTTCATAACCATCATTTTCCAGCGCCAGACAGGTATCCAATACGGCCTTGTGCTCAGTGGCAACAGTAATGATGTGCTTACCTTTTTGATAATAATGGTCTGCAACCCCTTTGATGGCCAGATTATTAGACTCTGTTGCACCCGAGGTAAATACGATTTCTCGGGGATCAGCATTAACCAAATTGGCCACCTGCTCACGAGCGGCTTCAACAGCCTCTTCAGCCTGCCAACCAAAACGATGAGAACGTGAAGCGGGATTACCAAAAACACCATCTTTGGTGAGGTGTTGAAACATAACTTCAGCCACGCGTTCATCAACTGGGGTAGTTGAAGCGTAATCCAGATATACAGGGGGATTCATAACAATACCAATTACAACTGCAAACTAATTTCTATTTTATCACTGTTGCAGCGTTTAGACTTATCGTTGTCCTGGCGTTTCGCAACTGAACGAACTGATGCATTAGTGACTAACTCGCCCAGCGTGATGCCATCTAAAAACACCTCGATGCGTTCACTTAAGTCCTGCCACAAATTATGGGTTAAACAACGGTTGCCGTTTTGACAATCAGACTGCCCCTGACAACGGGTAGCATCTACGGTTTCATCAACCGCTTTGATTACTTCACCTACCGCAATATCTTGAGCGTCACGTCCAAGCAAATAACCGCCGCCCGGACCGCGGATACTGGTCACCAACTTTTCCCGGCGCAGCCTGGAAAACAATTGCTCGAGGTAAGAAAGTGAGATCTCTTGTCGCTCAGAAATGTCAGCCAGTGGAACAGGCCCTTTTTCTGAATGCAAAGCCACGTCCAGCATAGCTGTTACTGCATAGCGACCTTTCGATGTTAACTTCATAGGGGATTCCGGACAAAAACTGCTGCGATAGTCACATAGCTGACAAACGCAGTCAAGATAATACCCGAGTATTTTACTCAAGTATTATCGTTTTACTAGATTTTGGGGTCGAAATCGTCATTCAGGAAGTCTGGAAGGTTCAATTCTGGGAATTTCTTATCACAGACATTGCCGCCCATTTTATTGATCTCACCGCACATGTCCTCCACCTTACTGTCCACCAGGTGCAGATGCTCCAACATCAGGCCAATAGCGTTGGCCACGGGGTCAGGATTATCAGGCGAAACCGCATAAGCATCAAAGCCATATTTTTGGGCGATTTTGTCTCGTTGCGACTGACCAGTATCATTCGCTTTAGACACTACGCGTCCCGGAATACCCAATACGGTAGTCTCTTTGGGCACATCTTTGATCACCACCGAGTTAGAGCCTACCTTGGCATTTTCATTAATGGTTATCGGTCCAAGTACTTTGGCACCTGCGCCAACCACCACGCCATCTTTTAAGGTGGGATGGCGCTTGCCAACATTCCAACTGGTGCCGCCCAACGTTACGCCGTGATAAAGGGTAACATCATCGCCAATTTCGGCGGTTTCGCCGATCACCACACCCATGCCATGATCAATGAAAAAGCGTTTCCCGATAGTCGCTCCGGGATGAATTTCGATACCCGTTAACCATCGTGCAAACGTAGAAATAAAACGGGCTAACCACAACCAGTTTTTGCGCCATAAACGATGGCTAGTACGATGCAACCAGATAGCATGTAGTCCGGGATAGTTAGTTAACACATCGAAATTATTGCGGGCCGCCGGATCACGGTGATACACGCTGGCAATGTCTTCTTTGATTCCTGCAAACATAACGATTACTTAACCGATTTATCTATGGAGGTAAGGATCCCTCTGAGAATATTCAATTCCTGGCTTTCCACTCTGGCGCGATTAAACATTCTGCGCAACTTCATCATGACTTGGCCAGGATGTTGGGGAATAATAAAACCTGTGCCAGACAAGGTCTTTTCCAGGTGCACGTAGAAGCGTTCCAGGTCTTCCGTCAGTGGATATTCTTCTGAGGCCACCTGTTCCGCACTTTCTTCGTTAAGTTCCCCGCTTTTCTCCAACCCAGCCATGCGTACTTCATAACATATAGTTTGTACGGCAGCCGCCAGATTCAAAGAACTATATTCTGGATTGGCAGGGATAAATACATGGTATTGGCACTGTTGTAGTTCTTCATTGCTGAGACCGTTATTCTCCCGACCAAACACAATCGCAACAGGATAATTTGCCGACTCTGCAACGGTTTTCCGTCCGCACTCACGAGGATTTAACATAGGCCAGCTATGGGTGCGCGAACGAGCACTTGTCCCAATAACCAATCCGCAATCTGCGATCGCCTCAGACAGAGTAGATACCGTCTTGGCGTTGGCAAGGACATCACCTGCACCTGCTGCCAGCGCACTGGCCTGTCCATCAGGAGCACTTACAGGATCAACCAAATACAAATCATTCAATCCCATAGTTTTCATGGCTCTTGCGGTAGAACCGATGTTGCCAGTGTGGGAGGTGTTAACAAGAACAATTCGGATATTATTCAAAGCAAAACTCTAATCTCAATTACAAAGTGCGTGATAATAGCATAAGCAAATAATGAAAAATTGTGTTTATTTTAGGCAATTTTTCTGTTAGATTCCGCGCCGAAATACGCACTGCCGCAAAAAATCGGTGCGTTATGCTCTTTCCACAATCCAGATGGCTTTTTAATTACAGGATATCGCTATGCATCCCATGTTGAATATTGCGGTACGCGCTGCTCGTACTGCTGGTAACATTATCGCCCGAAACTTTGAATCTCGGGACAATTTAGAAATTGAGAGCAAGGGAGCCAATGACTTTGTCACTAAGATAGATAAAGAAGCAGAACAAGCCATCATTTCCAAAATTCAACAATCTTACCCCGATCACACCTTTGTGGGTGAAGAAAGCGGCCTGACCGAAGGCAATGAAGACTTTAAATGGATCATTGATCCACTAGATGGCACCACTAACTTTGTTCATGGCATTCCCCATTTTTGTGTTTCCATTGCACTGCAATACAAAGGCAAATTAGATCAAGCTGTAGTGTTTGATCCGCTACGCGGCGAGCTATTCACCGCCAGTCGAGGGAATGGCGCCCAGTTAAACGGTTTTCGCATTCGCGTTGGTCAGCGCAAAGAGCTGGACGGTACGGTTTTGGCTACTGCCTTTCCTTTTAAAAATAAAGAATTACTAGGCGAATCTCTGGAAAGATTCAGTAAAGTGTTTGCAGAAGCCGGTGATGTGCGCCGCTCTGGCTCAGCAGCGTTGGATATGGCTTATGTTGCTGCAGGTCGTTACGATGGCTATTGGGAACAAGGTATCAAGCCATGGGATATTGCGGCTGGTGAATTACTGGTACGTGAATCCGGTGGTCTGGTTTCTGATTTCGGTGGTGGCCATCAGTACTTCAAGAACGAGCAAGTGGTTGCTGGCAACCCTAAAATCGTGCAAAACATTGTGAAGCACCTTAAATAGAGTGCACCATTATCGAAAAGGGCAGCCAACGGCTGCCCTTTTGCTTTTTAAGCAAAAATCAATTCTTTTGCTTTAAACGCATACGCAATTGTTGCTGCTGACTTTCCGGTAGTGTTTTCAGGGCATTCTCAAATGCCACTGTGTTGTTGGCTTTTACAAACGCTGGAACCAGATTCAATGCTTGCCAATAGTCTCCCCTATCCTGCAACGCCTCTGCTATCAAAATTGAAACCGATGTATCTTTGGCAAAATGCTGAGCCAGCAAGTTAAAACTCTTAGTGCGTAGCTTGCGATTAATTGCTGCGTTTTTTAGCAAGGTTATTTGCTCCGGTTCAGAAAAGTTTTCAGGGATCTGATCAAGAAAAGCCAGGGTATGTTCAGAGGCCGTTTGCTGCAACAAATAATTAGCCACTTCCACATCGCCCAGCATACTTGCCATATGTACCAGCATGGCGCTGTAATCTTTACCGCGTAATTCTTCTGAGTCTTGCAGTTGCTCAACACTCCAATCTTTAAAGCCTGTCTGCAAGTAAAGCGGCAAACGATTAAAAAAGGTCTTAAATACTGCCTGGCCTTTGTGGCCAGTAAAATCAGCTAAGTCTGAAACTGTAAATTCGTTGGCCTGCCACTTTTCGTAGGCTTCATCGGCAACGGCACGCGACTGAATCGCCAGAAAGGTGGCTTTCGCTTCGGCACTGATATTGGCCACAGTTTTTGCTTCACCCGCTTCCTGTGATACCACCAGCACGGCGTCTGAGCGGCGCCACTTGTTGAGTTGATGTAACTGTTTAGCGGTGAAGTCCTTTTGCCACTTCAAGACTTCAATAAACTGACTCACCAGCATAATATCTTTCGGGGATTTAGGAGTATCAGGCAGAGTATTGTTATCTCTTGGCTCGCTTTTCAGAGCATAAGAAAGCGTCAGCCATTCCTGTTCTGAAATCTCTACACTGTGAGTATTCACAGATACAAACAATGCAATGATAATCAATAATTTATTGAGGAACTTCATATACCTACCTGTATTTGATGAGCTTATTTTCGTTGCTCTGACGTACATCGAATAACCGACAGAATAGCAACATTTGACAATTTATTAACCACAAATGTAGGAAGTTAGCTCATATTTTTGTTTTTCTTCGAACTTAAAGCTTTCTTCAGACATAAAAAAACCGGGCTGAGCCCGGTTTTCAATTTAGTTGATTTCTAGTTAAAAGGCGTTGATTCCAGCTCCTCACCTTCTTTTTCAACTTCAGCGGGAATAAGATCTTCTTTACTGATCCCCAGCATCAGTGCTACCAAACTCGCCACATAAATAGAGGAGTAGGTACCAATGAAAACACCAAACAGTAAAGCCGTAGCAAATCCGTGGATAAGTGCCCCACCAACAAAGAACAAGGCCAACAATACAAAGATAGTGGTCATTGACGTGATGATGGTCCGGTTCAGTGTCTGAGTAAGAGAAATATTGATAATCTCTTCCGGGCCACCTTTACGCACCTTGCGGAAGTTTTCTCTGATGCGATCTGACACCACAATGGTATCGTTAAGGGAATAACCGATTACGGCCAGTACCGCAGCCAGTACTGTCAGATCGAACTCTAATTGCAAGAATGAGAACAAGCCCAAGGTTAACAATACATCGTGAGCCAATGCCACAACTGAGCCCAGTGCAAAACGCCATTCAAAGCGCATTGCTACATATACCAGGATACACAACAAGGCCACCAGCATGGCCAGTCCGCCCTGCTCGGTTAGTTCTTCACCTACTGAAGGTCCTACAAACTCAACACGTCGGATGTTGCTGGTTTCCAAGTTCAGTGCATCCATAACCTGGTTGCTCAACTCAGACGCTTTAACATTGTCTCTTGGCGCAAGACGAATGAGCACCTCTGAGCTACTGCCAAAGTTTTGCACTACCGCATCAGGAAAGCCTGAGGTTTGCAGTTGCTCACGGATTTGCGGCAAATTTGCTTCCTGGTCATAGCCAACTTCAACCAAGGTTCCCCCGGTGAAATCCAGGCCCCAATTCAAAGAATTGGTGGCCAGACTAGCCAACGAGGCGAGCATCAATATTGCCGAAAATATCATTGCTGGTACCCGCAATGACATAAAAGAAACAGTATCTTTTAATTTCAATAATTGCATTGCAGTTCCTTAAATTGATAATTTCGTTAAACGCTTACCACCCCAGACACTATTAACAATAGCGCGAGTCAGAATGATAGCCGTAAACATAGAAGTGATAATGCCCACCATTAAGGTAACCGAGAAGCCTTTTATCGGCCCGGTACCCACAGCAAACAAAATCAGTGCTGCGATCAAGGTGGTAATGTTGGCATCCAAAATTGTTGAGAATGCGCTGTCGTATCCGTGATGTATAGACTGCTGCGGACTGCGCCCATCTCGCATTTCTTCGCGGATACGTTCAAAAATCAGTACGTTGGCGTCTACCGCCATACCCACTGTTAATACAATACCCGCCATACCCGGCAAGGTGAGTGTCGCACCGGGGATCAAAGACATAACACCGATAATCAACACCAGATTTGCCGCCAATGCAACATTGGCCACGACACCGAAGCCCTTGTAATAAATCAACATGAAGGCCAGTACCAGCACAAAACCCAGCACAATAGCATCAGTACCTTGACTGATATTTTGCTGACCCAGGCTAGGTCCAACCGTGCGCTCTTCAACGATTTGAATAGGTGCGATCAAAGCGCCGGCGCGTAATAATAACGCCAGATTACGGGCTTCGCCTGGTGAGTCCAGTCCAGTGATTCGGAAACTGCTGCCAAGCACCGCCTGAATTGTAGCAACACTGATCACACGCTCTTTTTTCTCAAATTTCAGCTTGCCTTCTTTAGTGCGCTCGCGAGTAGGTTCGTATTCAATGAATACGGTAGCCATGGGCTTACCTACATTGTCACGAGTTCCCCTGGTCATTTTGCTGCCACCTTCAGAATCAAGACCAATGCTAACTTGCGGACGGCCATATTCGTCAACGCCGGAATTGGCATCCACAATATGATTTCCGGTGAGCATAACGCGCTTTTTAAGTAACACTGGAGTGCCGTTCTCATCTTCGATGAGTTGTGAACCCGCTGGCACACGACCAGATAAGGCACTGCTAAGATCGTTGTCTTGATCAACCATACGCAATTCGATAGTTGCCGTGGCGTTTAGGATTTGTTTTGCTCGTGCGGTATCCTGAATACCTGGCAATTGCACCACAATACGGTCTGGACCTTGACGCTGGATCACCGGCTCCGCTACACCCAACTGGTTCACCCGGTTGCGCATGATGGTGATGTTTTGCTTGATGGCATAATCTTTAGTCTCGGCAAGCGTTTGCTCAGACATTTGAGCCACTAAGGTAAGCTCATCTTTATCAACGTATTGCCAATCGCCACGATTGTTACGCAAGAAGAATTTGGCCTGGTCTTTCGTTTCCTCATCGCGGAACTGGATCTCAAGCACATTGCCTTCTTTTACTACCCGACGGTAGCGAATTTTTTCTTCTCGCAACGCAGTGCGAAAATCAGATACGGTATCCTCTAACTTGGAATTCAGCGCCGTGTCCATATCCACTTCCATCAGGAAGTAAACACCGCCGCGTAAATCCAGGCCCAGTTTCATGGGTGATGCGCCCAATGACTTCAACCAATCTGGTGTCGCTGGTGCCAGGTTAATGGCCGCGATGTAGTCATCGCTTAGAGCAATATCTAATGCTTCCTGTGCTCTAAGCTGGGTGTCGTTATCCGCTAAACGCACGAGTATTTTCTGATCTTCCAAGGCAACACTTTTGGCGACAACATTTCGCTCTTTAAGTATTTCCTGAACGCGGTCTAATAATGCCGCATCTATAGGTGCTGTGCGCTCAGCAGATATTTGTACGGCCGGATCTTCACCGTAAAGATTCGGTGAGGCGTACAGCGCAAAAAACGCCACAACGAGGAAAACCAGTATGGCTTTCCACATAGGCGTATGGTTCAAAATGGCAGTTCTATTGTTGTTCATAATCGGCTTGCGCCCTTTTTTTGGGGTAGCTGAAAAACAGGTTTAGATGTTTTTCATCGTACCTTTAGGGAGAACGGCAGAAACCGCAGATTTTTGCACAACAATAGTCACGCTATCGTTTAACGCAATTTCCATGAAATCTTTTTCTTCGGTTACCTTGTTGATACGACCAACCATACCACCTTGAGTCAACACCTCATCACCTTTGCTCAATGAGCCAATGAGATTTTTGTGTTCTTTAACGCGTTTGGCTTGTGGTCTGTAAAGCATAAAGTAAAAAATTAAACCGAAAATACCCAACATAACGAGCATTTCCATACCACCGCCACCAGTTTGGCCAGCGGATTGAGCATAAGCATTTGAAATAAAGAAATTCATGAGTTTTACATTCCCTAAAAGTGATTAATTTTCTTCTAACGCTGGAACCGGTCGTCCCAACTTGTTATAAAAATCTGCAACAAAATCATCTAGTTGATCGTTGTCTAAGGCATTTCTCAAGCCTTCCATCACACGCTGATAATATCTCAGATTGTGGATGGTATTCAGGCGAGCGCCCAACATCTCATTGCACTTGTCTAGATGATGTAGATATGACCTGGAATAATTTTTACAAGTGTAACAATCACAAGTTTCATCCAAAGGTGCCGTATCTGTCTTGTGGCGGGCGTTGCGTATCTTGATTACGCCTTCCGGTACGAACAAGTGACCATTGCGGGCATTTCGCGTAGGCATAACACAATCAAACATATCGATACCGCGGCGCACCGCTTCAACGATATCTTCAGGCTTACCCACGCCCATCAGGTAACGCGGCTTGTGCTCGGGGATTTTCCAGGCAGTGTGATCCAGAACGCGGATCATGTCCTCTTTAGGTTCACCCACGGATAGTCCGCCAATGGCGTAACCATCAAAATCAATATCCACTAAACCTTGCAGAGACACATCCCGCAAATCTTCATACATGCCGCCCTGTACAATACCAAACAGCGCTGAAGGATTACCCTCGTGCGCCTCCTTACTGCGCTTCGCCCAGCGCAAGGATAGCTCCATGGACTTTCTGGCTTCTTCATAGGTAGCCGGATAAGGAGTACACTCATCAAAAATCATAACGATGTCAGAGCCCAAATCCCGTTGCACTTCCATAGATTTTTCTGGCGTTAATAGTATTTTCTCGCCGTTGATGGGCGAGCGGAACGTCACGCCTTCTTCAGAAATTTTGCGCAGCTGGCCCAAGCTGAATACCTGAAAACCGCCTGAATCGGTGAGAATAGGCTTTTGCCATTGCATGAAATCGTGCAAGTCGCCGTGCAGTTTCATGATTTCAGTGCCCGGACGCAGCATAAGATGGAAAGTGTTGCCGAGACAAATATGAGCACCCGTGCCTTCCAGCTCTTCAGGGGTCACCCCTTTTACGGTGCCATAGGTGCCAACAGGCATAAACGCTGGCGTTTCAACCACACCGCGCTCGAACTTGAGGCGGCCACGACGCGCCTTACCTTGTGTATTTAACAGTTCAAATTGCATGATAAATCTTGCTTTTGATAAAAATGACAGTGATTCGAAAACCTTCGATACCACCAAAACTGCGGGATTATAAACGAAATCACCCGGTCGGTGCCAACCCTAATTGGCGACACCACCGGATTGTTATCGAGGCTGTTGTAAAAAAGCTACTGCTTTTCCAAAAACCTCACTTCTTTTCCAGAAACATGGCATCGCCGTAGCTAAAGAAGCGATAACGCTCTTCTACCGCCACCTTGTAAGCATGCAAAATGTTGTCCTGTCCACAAAAGGCACTCACCAACATGATCAGGGTAGATTCCGGTAAATGGAAATTTGTCACCATGGCATCCACCACCTGAAACTCATAACCCGGATAAATAAAGATGGAGGTATCCGAGCTAAAGGGGGCAATTACGCTATTGATTGCCGCTTGCGCTGCCGACTCCAAAGACCGCACAGAAGTGGTTCCTACCGCAATAACGCGATTACCATTTGCTTTAGTCGCCAGAATGGCATCCACCACCTCTTGTGGCACCTCTGCATATTCGGAATGCATTTTGTGCTCTTGAATATTATCCACGCGCACCGGCTGAAAGGTACCCGCGCCTACATGTAGAGTGACAAAAGCGATGTTCACGCCTTTCTCTTTGATAGCAGCTAACAGTTGATCGTCAAAGTGCAACCCGGCCGTAGGCGCAGCAACAGCACCAGGTTTTTCATTGTAAACGGTTTGATAACGCTCTTTGTCTTGCTCTTCGTCAGGCCTTTCAATATAGGGCGGCAATGGCATGTGGCCGTGTTTTTCCAGTAAATCAAACACACTTTCCTCATGCATGAAGCGCAACCTAAATAGCTCATCCTGACGCTCCACCATTTCTGCCTGAATAGCCCCTTCCAACTCTAATACATTGCCGGGTTTAGGGGATTTATTGGCGCGCACGTGAGCCAACACATGATGCTCATCCAATACCCGTTCCACCAACACTTCCACTTTACCGCCGGAGGCCTTTTGTCCTAACAATCTGGCAGGTATCACCCGAGTATTGTTAAACACCATCAAGTCGCCCGGATTGAGCAGTTCCAGAATATCTGGAAACAGTCTGTGGTTAATGCTGCCATCATGCCCTTGCAGATGCAGTAACCTGCTATCGGTGCGATTCTCCGGTGGATAATTGGCAATCAGCTCTTCCGGCAAATGGAAGGCGAAATCAGAAAGTTGCATAAATTGGATTCCTTAATCAATTGCGCGGATTTTACGTTGTTGCGGATTCCGTCGCAAACCTTGCATAAAGTCCATTGATTGCTACTAAAAATAACCACCAATCCCATACAATCGCAAAGTTAATATATCCGTAATAATATCGAAATATACTCCGCGCCACTGGCAAAGGTATGCTCAATGGCTAATTTAGAGGGGTAAAGCAGTAATGGTACCAAACAGATTCAGAAACCTCAGAACCAAAATTTTATCCTTGCTTGGAGCAGGGATTCTCTCCGTTGGTATCATTGCATTTGTTATCTCTGGTTTATTATCAGGAAAGATCGATCAATACGGTCAGCTCATTGAGCAAGAAGTGAATGCTATGACCATGGCAGACAGTATCAATCTCAATTTCAAACGCCAGGTACAAGAATGGAAGAACGTACTGTTAAGAGGCCACAAGGCATCTGATAGGGAAAAATACTGGCAGCGTTTTAAGGACCGCCACGAAGAAGTGCAGCAGGATGCCAGAGCATTTCTACAGCTGGATCTGGAAAACACCTATCTGACCCAAATGCGCCAATTTATAGATATTCACCAAAGCCTTAAACCTCAATATGAAGCTGGCTACCGATCATTTATGCAGAATGACTTCTCCCATAAAGTAGGGGATGAAGCCGTAAGAGGCATAGATAGAGAGCCAACCAAGCTTCTGGAAACACTGTCTGAATCGCTACATAAACTCGGTGTTCAAAAAAGCCAAACCCTTTCAGCTCGAGCCAGCGAAACCATTTTTTGGGGCACTACCATCATCACGCTGGCCATACTCATCAGTATGGCAATTTCACTGCTTTTCATGAACCGTAAAATCATTCAGCCTATCACCGCTCTGATCCAACATTTGCGCAAAGTAAGTAAAGGAAACTTTAAAGAAGAGCTGAGCTTCTATCGCAATGATGAAATCGGTCAGATGTCGAAAGCGATTGAGTTGTTGCGACGCAGCCTGAATGATACCTGTAGCGAAATGGCAGAAGTGCAAAACGAGCTGGATCAGGTGAGTGCCAGTTTGTTAGACAGCGCACAAGCCATTGATATGGGAGCTAAAGATCAAAATCGAGGTACCGATACCGTCAGTACATCAATGCAAAGCATGACGGACATGGCGCGCCGAATTACCGACAGTGCCAATGATGCTTCTGTAGCTGCTTCACAAGCTGACGACTACGCCTCACAAAGTATCAAAGTTATGCAGGAAACTATCGATACCATCACCCATTCTTCCGGGCAAATCAACGATACGGCAGAAGTTATCAATAAATTGGATGAAGATGCCCGAAATGTCGGCACGGTATTGGACGTTATTAAGAGTATCGCCGAGCAAACCAACTTACTGGCGCTCAACGCCGCTATCGAAGCCGCGCGTGCTGGAGAGCAAGGTCGAGGCTTCGCAGTGGTAGCCGACGAAGTGCGTACCCTGGCTGCTAAAACGCAGCAATCCACGGAAGAAATCCAGGAAATCATCGCCAATGTGCAAACCGGCGCGAAAAACGCGGTAGCCGCCATTCAGTTGGGTGAACAGAATTCACAAGTGAGCGTGGACAAGGTATTGGAGGCCGATAGCAACCTGAAATCAGTGACGGGTTCCATTAAACAAATCAACGAACTCAATAAACAAATCGCCGATGCCATTGCCGAACAATCTCATGTGGCCATGGAAATCGAGAAAAATATCTTAGGGCTGGCAGAAATCGCTGCGGTGAATGAGCAACACGCCAACAGTTGTAATGACGATAATGTGGTACTTACCGAAGTAAAAAACCGTATGGCGGTATTGATTGCCAGGTTAATGGGCCAGAAGAAAGGGCGCTAGAAATTTGTGGTTCATCGGAGCAAGGAGGCAGGTTGGTTGAAACCTTCCCACCTTCTCTAGATTGTCGAAATTTGTATAAGCTTTAGGTAAACACCCCACTTCATGATCCAAAGCTAAGTTGGCAAACGTTTTGTGTTTCTAAAACTGATGACGTCAAATTATTTAAAATGCTGCAAGACATCAACTGAACCCCTTTTTAATATTTGAAATGATTCCAAATTCATTGAAATGGTCCATTTGATGTTTCGAATACTCGCTTAAACTTGTTTGCTAGTTGAATGAGCAACAAAGCACAATCTTTTTGACTTAATTCCGAGCTTATTAACATCGCTCATTTTAAAAAGGCATGCCATTATTCACCGTTATTACAAAATCTGAACGTCTGGAGCTTGAATTGGTAGTGCTTCTATACCCATGAGCAACTAATGCAACGGTATCGTTATCATCACCTTCATTTTTCCACTCGACTACGGCGTATCCATAGTTAAAACTCGACGGCTCAATTTTGACATACCCTGTAGTGCCTGCGGCGATCTGAGTATTACTATTGATAAAATTATCAAATCCTGAAGGGGAAAGTGCAGTACCAGATTTATTGTAAAAAGTGACTGTAACGTCCACGTTATTACTACTAATGTTCGACAAATAGATTAGTGTGGGGCTAGCGCCCGGCGATAGACCTGCCCAGTGTGGGACGATTGCTTTACCACTCCCGGCAAAGACCAACTGTGAGAAAAATAAACCGGAGACAACAAATAATTTCACAACAATTTTCATTTTTATTCCTTTTTGATTTGATCACTAAAAAAGTAAATTAATTCTGGCGAGAGTCGTCGACCAAGCATCAAAGCTAACAGCAACTGACTCTCATACAGATGAAAGGGTAAATTATCACGCCGAACTACTCTTTGGTATAGTCAAAACCGCATAAAAGCGTGTTTTTAGAACCTCATTTTTGCTCGCAACTTTGTTTCAACTTCGAATTAAACTGAATACTGAGGATCACAAAAAAGGGGGCAGGTTCACTGAGATCTGAAGATTGGCAACAGGGATGTTGCCCAAGTTAACGCTATCGCAGGAACGCGCTATCATTGACGCTCTTCAGGTTCTGAGATTGATGCTTATGTTGTCTCGCGTCCGGGCCAAGAGGGGGTTGAAGGGGAGCTCCCCTTCGAAGAAATAACATCAGGAAACTAAAATAGAAGTTATGCAAGCATGTTCAAATTAACATCAAGCAATGTACTAAATACAGTATGAGCAGGCATGAATAAAACCCAGGTCCACTACCCCTCTTTCAGCAAACTCTTGGCTATTTCTTTTAACCGCTCTCGTTCTATTTTTTTGATGTCCATTACCAGCATGATTTGCAGCAGTAAATCTGCGCCCAATATCCCTTTATTTACCTTATTGCGCAGGTTGTCGGCGGTCTGGCTAACACCGATCTCCTGGAGTTTATCGCTGAGTTCCTGGTAGCGTATGCCTTTTAAGCTCATTTCCGATTTTATCAGTCTTTGCACTACTAAACGCCAATTAACAGAATCCATGAACACCTCAAAAATCACATTTGTGACTTATAATTTACAAATATTTACTACTTTATACAAATAAATAATTTGACGAGAGTAAAAATAATAGCCTATGCTAAGCATCAAACTAAATAACCCGGAGAAAAACAATGCATTGGGATCTTGACCAGTTAGAAGCGCTTATTGGTAAAGAATCAGATTTAGTTGTTACCCGCGAAGCCGATTGTCTGTTGATAGCGAACCAGGATGGTATCGACGCATGGCTGGCCATTAGCGGTGAACAGATTCTGGTGGAATCACTGTTATTTGCCACCAGCGAAGTAAAAGACCAGGCGGAGTTGAATGAGGTGATTTTACGCACCCACATGATGTTCCCGCTAACAACGGTTGGTATTTCTGACATCTCGGGCGAAAGCTACTACACAGCATTTGGCTCATTGAGCGCGCAGTCAAAAGAGTCCAGCGTACTCATTGAAATTCATACCTTGTTTGACAATGTCGAAGCCTTTATTGATGCCTGGCAGGAATTTTTAAAGTAACCCATTTATCCATCTGAGGAGATGTATTATGTCTGTTTGGAGAAAACTTGTTACCGCTGTAAAAGGTGGTGTTACTGAAGCAGCGGAATCCGTTGCTGATAATCAAGCGATCCGTATACTGGAGCAGGAAATTCGCGAAGCCAAAGAAGAGCTGCGCAAATCCGATCACGCTCGTACCCAAATTCTGGCCAAGTGCAAATTGGCGCAACAAAAAGTGGATGGCTTGAATCAATCCATCGCAGAGTATGAAGAACACGCCCGCAAGGCTATCGATACTGATCGCCAACTGGCGTTAGACTGTGCCCAACGCGTTTCTGAGCTGAGCGAGCAATTACAAACTGAGCAAACTTACCTTGACCAGTTCAAAAAGTCTGAGGTACAACTAGCCAATAATATCAGTCAGGCTAAAGCAAATTTGCGCCGTCTGGAGCAACAAGTGGATATGGTGAAAGCCACGGAATCGGTGCAAAAAGCACAGGTAGCCGTTTCTTCACGCCACATGGGTGCTAACAGTAAAATGAAGACGGCAACTGAATCGCTGGATCGCATTCAGAAAAGACAAAACCTGAGAGCCGCTGAGTTAGAAGCCGCTGAAGAGTTGGCCGCTGACGAAAGCACCGATGATCTGGAGAAACGACTACAGGCCGCAGGTGTAAAAGGCGGTAACAAATCAGCTGAAGATGAGTTAAGTCGAATTCTAGGAAAATGATACATAAAATTCGCAAAGTATTAATGCGTTATTTCACGCAAATGCGCTGGCACACAATTGTGCTGGCGCTTTTGCTTTACGGTGTAAGCAGTTGGTGGTTCATGCAACTGGCCGGTGAAACCGCGCTAATTAATCCTACTGATTTTATTTATTGGATGGTGGTTACCGGATCTACCGTAGGCTATGGTGATTTCTCACCTGCAACTGCCGCGGGCAAATACGTAGTAGCGTTTTACATTATCCCGGTTGGATTAACTATTTTTGCGTTTGTCTTGGGTCGAGCTGCCGCATTTGTTTCCGAACAGTGGCATAAAAAAGCCAGGGGGTTAAAGCCAGTGCATTTAACAAACCACATACTATTAATTGGCTGGAATGGTGAGCGCACTATGCATCTGCTGCGTTTATTATTACGTGAACGGGAATATGCCGGAGACGATCAAGCCATTGTCCTATGCGTTAAGGTCGATGTGGAAAACCCATTACCCGGCCAGATAGAATTCGTAAAAGTCACCTCTTTTAATCAAGATGAAGACATGAATAACGCCAGCATTGATTCTGCCGCCACGATTATTGTGGATAATCCGCAGGATGATCTCACCATGACCACCAGTTTGTATGCCAGCCATCGCAATCCTGATGCCCATATTTTGGCCTACTTCCAGGACGAGAGTCTGGTGAAATTGCTCACTGAACATTGCCCCAACGTGGAATGTATGCCCAGTGTAGCCGTAGAAATGCTGGCAAAATCTGCCTTCGATCCCGGCTCCAGCAAACTACACTTTGATTTACTGGATGTTTATGCTGGTCAGGCCCAATATTCAGTGGCGGTGCCAGAACTGGATAAAACCATTAACACCGGTAATCTGTTTGCGGAATTCAAAAAACAATACGATGCCACCCTGATAGGGCTCGCTAAAGCACAAGATCTGAAAAATATTGAATTGAATCCGGCATCAGATTCTCAAATTGGCAGTGGCGACAAACTTTACTACATCGCCGATAAACGCATCGCAAATATCGACTGGCAGAACCTTTATGTTTAGTAAACTATTCGGCAAAAAAGAACAAAAAGTCACTCCCAAGGCCCCTGAAATAATGGGCTTATACCTGGGCGGTTCTTTTGAACTGGACGCGTTAAAGCTGAAACTTATTCAACCGCAATTGATTATTGAAAATGCCGCCAGCCACCACCTTATTCAGGCGGTTGGAGAAGTGAACCTGGATACCGGCGGTAAAATACTGCGTTTTTATACCGATGATGATGCATTTTTACAGGTGGTGATGGATGGCGGTGACACCGAAAATCACATCACAGATGTAAAACTTTGGTACTTTTATGATACTAAAACCGTCGGCAGCGATAGTCAGTGGCAACAGTTATTAAGCGATGAGATTTCAAAGCCTCTTTACCAGCTTGAAGGACACGAGTTCGAACGGGTATGGGATGCTGTGGGTGAAGAGTCTCCGCCGGTCGCCATGACCGAAAAAACCTACGAAGAAGACGGTGATACCAGCACTACAGACCAGTTTGTCATGCTCTACGAACGTGATTTGGGCAATGATAACGTAGAAACCCTTTTGGTTTCTGGTGAAGAAAAAATCATTAACAATAATCATGACCGTTGCCTGGTGATCAGTACCGGCTTTAATATCAATCCAGCAGATATCCGAATTAACGGCTAACTGAATTTAGCGAGAAAGGGGAATAACTATGACAGACACCATTATGGAATCCATTGCGGGCTTGGGAAATTTCGCCATCTATTTCGTTATTTCTGTGGCGCTGCTTTTTGTATTTAAGTTTATATTTACCGCCATTACGCCCCATGACGAATGGCAACTGGTGAAAGAAGAAAAAAACGTCGCCGCGGCACTGGGCTTTGGTGGCTCTATGGTGGGCTTTAGTATTGCCTTGGCGGGTGCAGTGTCGAACTCAGCAAACCTGATTGATTTTGTGGTGTGGGGCTTTGTTGCTATTGTGGCACAGGGTTTAGCATTCGCCTTGTTGCGCTTTACCTTTATGCCCAAAATTGTTCAGCGTATTGAAGACAATGAAGTATCTGCCGGCATCATGTTAGCGGCTATGTCAATTTCTGTTGGTTTGCTTAACGCCGCTTGCATGAGTTGGTAAGAGGAGGTTCTGATGTCTTCACAACCTAAGTCTAACAATAAACGTTCGTCCGTTCTGAATCTCGGTCAGTTTCGCAAACAACACACACTGAAGCCCTTATCACTGGGGATTGCGTCTGTGTTTATCGCTTCAGCGTGTAGTGACAACCGTCAGGAAGCAATGGTGTTTACCAGCTTAAATGATTGCCAATACCAGCTTCCCGACTACGCAGCGCAATGTGAAATGGCCTATCAAAAGGCGCTTGAAGAAGCCGCGGAAACCGCGCCCAAATACAATTCCCGCTCAGATTGTGAATATGAATTTGGTTCAGACCAATGCGTTGTTTATCGCAACGATTCCGGCAATAGCTGGTTTATGCCACTAATGGCCGGTTACATTATTCGAGATTTGTTGGAGCCGCGTCGCTACTCGCAGCCGCTTTATACTTCGTATTCCCGTTATTCACCTTATCGCTATCGCTGGATCACTGCCAATGGTTACGATTACGGCGATTTTCGCAAGCGAGAAATACGGGTGCCCAAGACCTATACCAAACCCCCTGCGGTTAACCGTACTATCAATCGCGGCGGATTTGGCTCTTCGGTACGAGCTAAATCCAGCTGGGGTAAAAGCAGCAGTAGCAAAGGTTGGGGCGGCTAACGCCCCGCTATACTTTTCGCAGATACTCACACTCACAAAAGACTATGATCCGACTCCCCACCCAGGAAAGGCCAGGCTGGCGACAGCAGGCCGATGAATTTGGCTTTAAATTTCATACTATGTATGGCCAACCCTATTGGGACGAAAGTGCTTACTATCAATTTACCTTGCAACAGATAGAACAACAGATTGAAGACCCCACAGAGGAACTTCACCAGATGTGTTTGCAAGCGGTAGACAAGGTGGTGAAAGATGAATATTGGTTAGAAAAGTTCAAAATACCCAATCTCTATTGGCAAAGTATCGCCGACGCCTGGCGAGACAAAACACCATCACTGTATTCCCGTCTGGACCTGGTTTTCCACAAAGATAAACCCGTGAAATTGTTGGAAAACAACGCCGACACCCCTACCAGCTTATATGAATCCGGCTTTTGGCAATGGTTGTGGCTGGAAGATATGGTCAATACGGGCAAAATCAGTAAAGCCGCAGACCAGTTCAACTCGCTGCAGGAAAAACTAATTGCTCAGTTAAAAACGATTCAAAACTGGTATCAGACAGACACCATTCATTTTGCTTGTTGCAAAGACACCGATGAAGACCGAGGCACGGTGCAATATTTACAGGATTGCGCCAGAGCCAGTGATATTAACAACAAATTTGTCTTTATCGAAGATATTGGCTTGGCGGATACCGGCTATTTTACCGATCTTGACGATAATGCCATTGCCCTGATATTTAAACTCTATCCATGGGAGTTTATGATGAAGGAAGAGTTTGGCAATGCCATAATTGAGTCACCCACCCAATGGATTGAACCTATGTGGAAGGCAGTATTGTCTAACAAGGCATTGCTGCCTTTACTGTGGCAGATGTTTCCCAATCATCCTAACCTGCTACCCGCCTGGTTTGAAGAAGACCTGGGTAAAGCGGATGTAAGTAAATTAGTGAAGAAGCCCTTGTTTTCCCGCGAAGGCGCTAACATCTCCATTATGGAAAACGGTAATGTCCACCAAGCGGTTGATGGCCCTTATGGCGAAGAAGGTTATATCTATCAGGCATGGTATCCACTGCCGCAATTCGCTGACAATCATACCTTAATCGGCTCCTGGTTAGTGGATGACAAACCGGCGGGTGTTTCCATTCGTGAAGACAAACAACCTATTACCCAAGACTTATCACGCTATTTACCGCATATTATTTTGTGACATTTTTTCACAATTCTGGTCATCTATTCATGACACAATTTAGTATAACAACTGGTGTTGAATCATCTAAGGATAACTCTTGAGCGCACGTTACAGCCTCGAGCAACAACTTAATATTACGCTACGCCTTTTTGCCTTATTAACAGTGCTGGAATTGCTGAACCTGGTTACAGGGCGACAACTTAATCACCTGGCGCTGGTGCCTCGTGAACTGGATGCGCTTGGTGGTATTTTTATTAGTCCCTTCTTGCACGGCAGTTTGATGCATTATGCCTCGAATATCATCCCGATTTGCCTGTTTAGCGTATTGCTTATGCAATACGGGCGCAAAACCTGGTGGCAAGCCAGCGCGTTTATCCTTGTGCTTACAGGACTACTGGTCTGGCTACTGGGTCGCAACGCCTACCATCTCGGCGCGTCAGGTATGGTATATGGTTATTTTGGCTTTTTACTGTTTGCTGGCTTTATCAGCCGCAGCATAAAGCTTATCGCCATATCCTTGTTGGTGGGCTTTTTCTACGGAGGCTTAATTTTTGGCGTATTACCCATGCGCCCTTATATTTCATGGGAGTCGCATCTTTTCGGATTTCTTGTGGGTATCGCGGCAGCCCGCTTATTTGTGAAGAAAACCACAAGTTAAACGAAACCGCTGCATCGAGGAGCCCAGACGGGTTATAATTGAGTTAATATCACATATTAAGTATCACATGAATCAAGCAGACAATAAGCCAGTAAAAGACGCATCAAAAACAGACAGTGGGATAGAGACAAAATCGACCCAGCCACAACAGGGTGGTTTCTTCGGCAACCTGGTGTTTAACATCATTATTCCTACCTTAGTGCTCAGCTATCTCAGCAAGCCTGAGTACCTTGGCCCCGCGATGGGCATTGTGGTAGCACTTGCCTTCCCGATAGGGTACGGCATCAAAGACCTGATATCCTCAGGTAAAATTAACCCCTTTTCAGTACTGGGCATCATCAGTGTGTCTCTGACAGGCGGCTTCAGCTTGATGGAATTAGATCCCAAATATATCGCCATCAAAGAGGCGGCAATACCCGCCATTATCGGCCTGGCAGTACTCATTAGTAATCGTACCCAATACCCGCTTGTGAAAACCTTTATTCTCAATGAGCAGTTAATCAATATCCCTCTGTTAAACAGCGCCTTAGATGCCAAAAACAATCTCAAAGCGTTTGAGCGTAAAGTGGCACAAAGCTCCATGATAGTCGCCGCTTCGTTTTTTCTATCGGCTACCTTGAATTATATTTTGGCCAAAGTATTACTGGTGAGCCCGCCGGGAACCTCAGCCTACAATGAAGAACTCGGTAAGATGACCGCATTGAGCTATCCGGTTATTGTTATCCCGAGCATGATTGTTTTGTTTATCGCGCTTTGGTTTTTGTTCAGTCAAATGAAGAAATTAACGGGGCAAGATATTGAAACCTTCTTAAACGATCCGCAGCAGTCTGAAAATAAGGCGTGAGGCTCTCGTTTTAAGTCATTTACCTGTTTATTTCAGGAGTGTTTTTACGCTCCTGAATATCTATTGCCTACCCCTGACTAATCACTTACTAAAATCTGCTTTTCCAACATTTTCAGATATTTTGTAGTCAGCTTTTCCACAACACCCGTTGCGATAAATGTTGCAATTTTTTTGCTCAGGAAGTCGGAATATTGGCGACATGGCGAAGATCTGGCAAAAGGCAGATACATTGGCTCTGAACTGATGAAGTTGGGCGAATAGCTAATCTCACCTGAAAATCCGCCTTTGGCGGCTTCTGCAAGTCCTGGGTTTAGGCCATAAATCACATAATCTACACGCTCATTGACCAACATTTCAAACAACTGTTGTATGCTTGAGGCGCTATAAAACTTTAAATTCTCTTGCGCAAAACCATCAAACTCATCACCGAAACGATGCCCCAAAGGTCGCGCTCCGGTGTAGGATCTCAATACTGACCAATCTGAAATATCTATTTCATGACCTTTCTTAAAAAATATAGCGATAGGGTCCTGCATGAATGCCGGCTCCAGATATTCCAGATACACATTGCGCTCAGGCGTGTGGTAAGGCCCGGCGAGCAAATCAATTTTGCCTGTCATGGCACTGTGCTGAGCGCGTTTCCAGTTACCCACATGGACAACTTCTACTGGAATTGATATTTCGCTAAAGGCCATCTCTACCAATTCTATAGCTATGCCTTGCATTGGCATCGAAGCGCGATTTTCACTCCAGGTGATTGGCGGGTAATCGGGATTGCCAGATATGACTATTTTTGAGCACTCTTGTGCCTCCAAAATAAATGGAAGCATCAAAAAAGTGATAATGAGTAGTGGTTTTAACCTGTTCAAGCGCTGAAGAATTACGATTCAGTGAGACAAGACTCACTGCAGTTTAGCCTTTGAATTCCTGTTTTTACAAGGCTATTGTTAAGCCTTGAGAAATAAGCAACGCTGTTCTCCATGATGACCCGTTTAAAAACCTGTCGATAAAAATAAGCGCATAATGATAGTATCACCCGATACCTTAAAAATTCGCTCATAGAGATAACAAGAAGATAGATATGAACAAATGGTCACATAAAGCCCTCATTCTCACGGCACTTTTCACAATCGCGGGTTGCTCAGCGACTGCTGAGACTCCAGCTTTGCCCATTAAGCAAGAAAAAGTATTGTCCTACGAACCTATTGTGGCGGAAGTTAAACGATTAAACGCCAAATATGGCGAATCCAACGTTTTAATCGTATTGGATATCGACAATACCATTCTCACCAGCTCTGTAGATTTGGGTGGTGACGTTTGGTATCAATGGCAACGGGGAAAACTGGACATAAAGCCCACGGACGAGCAAAAAGTGGCTTGCCTGTTCGAAGATTCCATTGGATTACTTTATGAACTTGTGCCCATGACCCTCACAGAGAGCAATGTGGTGGACATCATTAAACAGTGGCAAACCGGAGGCAATACCCTGTTTGCTTTGACCTCGCGTGCGCCAAAATACAGAGCGGCTACCGAACGAGAACTCTACAACAAAGGTATCAACCTTGAAGCTACGGCGCTGGCACCAGCAGGACAACCTGCCCCAGTTTACCGCGAAAAGGCAGGCCGAGAGTTGAGCTATATGAAGGGAGTTATGATGACTTCCGGCATGAACAAAGGCGACATGCTGGAATACATCTTACAAAAAACCGGCAGAAGCTTTGATGCCTTTGTATTTGTTGATGATTCCAAGAAAAACATT
The DNA here is from genome assembly GCF_056160305.1 of Planctobacterium sp. AWM4_229. Taxonomy (NCBI): domain Bacteria; kingdom Pseudomonadati; phylum Pseudomonadota; class Gammaproteobacteria; order Alteromonadales; family Alteromonadaceae; genus Planctobacterium; species Planctobacterium sp. AWM4_229. The sequence continues at coordinate 68,099 of NZ_JBSWWX010000009.1, forward strand.
GTCGACCTGTACGAAAAGTACAAAGACAACACCAATATCGACGCCAATATTTTTCACTACGTGCATATCGAGCATCAAAGGGAAGAAACCTATGGCAAGATTATCACCGAGCAGCAAGCGTTGAAAATGGATAATGATTGGAAAACGCTTAACAAGACACTGAACAGCCTGTTTCCACAGAGAAAGCTAACTGAAGGCTGTTTGAGTTCTGGGGATTAGTAGAAAATTTTAGCACTGAATATATAAAGGTTTGCAAGGTCGAATACTCTCTTCGACCTTGCCCCTGCAAGATTTCATCAAGCCCTTTCTGATTCGGGACTAATTCTTACGCCCCGTATTACCACCCGTAGTTTTATTCATTCCCATTTGACGTTCTTTGTGAGCGACGTAACTGCGCTGATGTTGCATCAAATTAACCAGCTCCGCCTTGTTATCTTTGATCTTTTCTTTATCCGATTTGGTGACTCTGGATTTAAGCGCATCTTTGCCAAAGTATTCGGCAACACTAGTCGTCGTTCCTACGGTTTTTTGAGTTATGTTAGTCGCCTCTCTGGTGGCGTTGAGTGCCCCCATTCCAGCTTCTATGCCTTTTTCGATGCCCATATCGACGCCCATCATAGCGCCGCCAGCAACGGCTGACACCGCCGTACTTTTCGCTGTGGAGTTACGAGTATTTTGCATTAGGTTGGCTTTTTCCTGGGCGATATGACTATCAAACATATTCATCCCTGTTGCATCATCTCTGACATTTCCTTGATAGGAGCTTCTGGCTTTCTCATAAGCACCAGTAGCAGCAATTCCAGCTAAAAGTTTTGTACCTTTCGCGCCAGCCTTTATTCCCATCCCTACTTGGGGGGCTATTAAACTCACTCCAGTACCAATATGGTTGGCCACCGTGGCGCCTTTTCTGACGTTGACCATGGTGTCACCTGTGCGCTCTGCAGTCACTGCACCTTTGTTTAATCCTTCCATCCGAGATTGCATCGGCATCAATGCACCATGTTGCTCTCGCGCATTCTTGCGATCGGCTTTTTGGGCGATGGCTTTGTCAGCCCTTGCTTGCGCCTTATCGCCTATTCCTAGCATGTTTACATTTTGCAATGCCTGTCCCGCTTTGGAGTTCCAGGCTTTCACCGCCATAGAAGAGGTTTTGCCTCTTACCGTATCAGCGGCTTGCCCACCAGCAGTGTATATGTTCATTTTATCGTAAATAGCGACACGCTGATCTCTCAACTTGGTTGCGCTATTTTCGTGAATTTCCTGACGACCACGTGTTAATGCGGCATTCAAAGCAAGCCTACCCGACGCCCCAATTTTGTTGAGCGCAGCATTTGTCCGGCCGGTATTCTGAGTCGGCTTAATAACACCACCTGATTGGCTGGCACCACGACCGACGTTTGGCGGCTTGTTACTCATGATAAACTCCAATAATCTGCGTAAAAAACGCATCTATGAGTTAATAAAATTACCGCTTAAAACCCAGACAGGCAAATTACACCACATCAGTTTCATAAATAATCACCAAAAAACACGCCAAAATTCTATCGCAATGCTGAGTATGCAGAAATAAATCCACACTATTAAACGCCACAAGGTTTTTATTCGATATTGAAAAGCTAACACTTCGGTATCTTTAAATAAAAAACTTGAGTTTATTGGAGACTCACCTATCTACTTCACTAACAAGTTGATTCTAAAAAGAATGATTTAAATGGATTTTTTTAATGTATTACCGGGAAAAATATTAGCATTAGTAGTTGCTCTACTCATCTTTCTTATATTTGTAGTGGCATTTATTAAACTCGTGCTGTGGAGCAAAAAAATGCCGAAGGGGGCCTACTTGTTCCTGGCGTTTTTTCCCCTCATATCTCTGTTTCCTATCCCGCCACAAGAAATTAAAAAGCTGGAAAGGATAAAGCAAGAACGGATTAACGAAGAAGACGAAAGTGGCAAAAAGAAGCGGGATTCGAAGGAGCACTGAAAAAGCGATTTCAGGTCAAGTCACTTTCTTTTCAGTAGCCACCAGATAAACCCCCATCATCACCAACCCAGTTCCCAGTAGATGTGCCAGGCCGAAAGGCTCCTGCAATAAATACACTGCTGATAACGCAGTCATGATGGGCCCCAAGCCACCGAGAATACTGGTTTGCTGTGGACCAATGCGGCTTATCGCGGCGGCAATCAACAGCGACGGGATCACCGTACACACCAGCGCCAATATTAAGACATGACCGTATACTGGCCAGGGTAAACCTGAGATTGCCACATCGCCTATCAAGCTTAAGTGTCCGCCTACGCAGATAGAAGCCACCAGCATGGCAAAGCAGGTAAATTGCTGCGAGCCCAGTTTGGCAATACCGCTTTTACTCAGAATTAAATAGCCGCCAAATGCTGCTGCACTGATGAGTACCAACGTGCCTCCCCACAAGACATCCAACATATTGTTTTGAATCTCAACGCCCAGTACCGTGAAGATCCCCATCCAGGTGGCGACTAAGGCGAAAATGGTGTTTTTACCCGGTATGGTGCGCCAAACCAGCCAGCTGAATAGCATCACAAAGCCCGGATAAGTGTATAAAATTAAGCGCTCTAACTGGGCACTGATCAGCTCCAGTCCCTTTAAATCCAGTAAGCTTGCCAGATAATAGCCCAATACCCCTGATGCCAATATAGTCCACTTATTGGCATTCAGTGTTTGCAGCGGAATAGGTTTACGCCAGCATAAAATCCCCAAGATGATTAAATAAACCGGGGCAGAAAATAGCATTCTCAACGCGATAACTTGATAGGCATCAATTGCGTATTGATAAGCCAGTTTAATCACAATGGACTTAAAGGAAAAAAGTACCGTACCTAATACGGCCAGCAAAATACCAATATTGCGTTGACCGGATACGGGGTGATTTGGGGATATCATGGCAGTCCATTGTGGTGAAGGATAAATGCCCTGCCAGCATAACAATTTCGGCATTAAATCCAAATACGGATATGGCATAGTATATCCTTAACGGTACACAGCGCAGAGAGTAACTATGTCTGATTCGAAGCCGCTTAAAAGAGACTTTACGCAAGCAACGACTCCACAGCAAACACCAGACGAATGGTGGCGCGGAGCGGTGATTTATCAAATATACCCCCGCAGTTTTTACGATGCCAACAACGATGGCATTGGCGATTTGCCAGGCATAACCGCGAAATTAGACTACATTAAATCCCTCAACGTAGATGCCATCTGGTTGTCTCCCTTTTTCACATCCCCAATGAAAGACTTTGGTTACGATGTTAGTAACTACCGCGATGTCGATCCCATCTTTGGCAGCCTTGAGGATTTCAAGGCGCTATTAAAATCGGCCCATCAACTGGATATCAAGGTCATCATTGATCAAGTGCTCAGCCATACCTCTGATCAGCATCCTTGGTTTCAGGAAAGTCGAGGAAATACTCACAACAGCAAAGCGGATTGGTATGTATGGCAGGATCCGCGCTCCGATGGCACGCCCCCAAACAACTGGCAAAGTGTGTTTGGTGGCTCATCCTGGCAGTGGGATAGCCGTCGTCAGCAATACTATTTGCACAATTTTTTGGTGAGCCAGCCCGATCTCAATTTTCACAACCCCGAAGTGCAACAACAGATGCTGGATGAAATGCAATTCTGGCTGGATTTAGGGGTAGATGGGTTTCGTCTGGATACCGTAAATTACTATTTTCATGATAAAGAACTACGCAATAATCCAGGGCTAAAACAAGACCGACGCAAGCTGTTTAACCCTTACGATTTTCAGCGTCATTTGTACGATAAAAACCGTCCTGAAAGTATCGATTTTACCAGACGCATGCGCCACCTGATGGCGCAATACGACAATCGAATGTTGGTGGGTGAAATTGGTGACAAACACGCTGAAAAGATGATGCAAGACTACACAGGTGATAGTGACAAACTGCATACAGCCTACAGCTTCAGGCTGCTCAACAAAGAATTTGGTGCCGAGTATTTCGCCTCTGTTTTGACCCAGCAAGAATCATTGCTCAATGACGGATGGCCTACCTGGGCTTTCAGTAATCACGATATCACCCGTGTAGCCAGTCGCTGGGCAGAAGAGTCCCAAAATCCAAAAGCCTTAATCGAAACCTTATTGGCTTTGTTGTTTTGCCTGCGTGGCAGCGTTTGTTTGTATCAGGGAGAGGAGTTGGGCTTACCCGAGGCCGAGCTTGAGTTTGAGCAATTGCAAGACCCTTGGGGCATTACTTTCTGGCCAGAGTTTAAGGGCCGAGATGGGTGCCGTACCCCCATGCCTTGGCAGCAAAACAAGATTAATGCGGGTTTTAGTGAGGCCAGTCCCTGGCTACCCGTGGTTGAAAACCACTATCCACTGGCCGTTCAACAACAAGAAAGCGATAGTAACTCTAGTTTACATTTTACCCGTCACTTTCTGGCATTCAGAAAAACTCAGCAAGCTTTGCAAAAAGGCGAGATAAAGCATATTCAGGCGCAAGACCACCTGTTGAGCTTTGTGCGTCTTTGCAAAGACACTCAACCTTTAACTTGCTGGTTTTGGTTAAGTGATGAGACTAAAGAGCTCAAAGTGCCAGACGATTATACCCTTTTGCGACGTTACAATTGCGATTACAACGACGACAAAATCACCTTTCATGGTGCGGGTTTTGTACTGTTACAGCAAGATGAGTGAGGAAGTGATCGAAACAGGTTAATCACAGCGTATGACATTAATCGATGTTTAGCTAAGCTTATATTAACTCCAACTTTTCAAAGGCCAATATGTCAGAAGATCAGCATATTTTATTAAAAGGACTTACCATCGCAGATTATCAACAGGTTAAAACCGTGATGGACGAAGCTTACCCGGATTTGGGCGGTGCCTGGCCCAGACATACCTTGGAGCGTTTATTAAAGCATTTTCCAGAGGGGCAGATAGGCGTATTCGAAGGTGAAACTCTGGTGGGACTCGCCTTTTCACTACGAGTGGACTATCAAAAGTTCTCTAATCCTCATACCTATGACGACATTATCGACAGCAATGACAACGTTAAAGGCGATGACAATGGCGATGCCATTTATGGCCTGGACGTGGTAATCGCGAAAAGTCACCGAGGCTTACGACTGGGTCGACGTCTCTACGACGCCCGCAAAGAAGTATGCCGTCAGTATAATCTAAAAGGCATTCTGGCAGGCGGCCGTATACCCAACTATCACCAATATGCCGAACAATACAGTCCGCAAGAATATATTAGGGAAGTGGCCGAGCGTGCCATCTATGATCCCATATTGAGCTTTCAGTTATCCAATGATTTTCGCGTTATCAGATTGCTTCGCAAGTACATCCCTGAAGATGAAAAATCCGGTGGTTTTGCCACGCTCCTGGAGTGGAACAACATTCTCTATGAACCGGCGAGTACGGTGTTTAACACACCCAAACCCATTGTGCGGGTAGGCGCTGTGCAATGGCAGATGCGGGAAGTGGAATCTTTTGAAGAATTGCTATCCCAGGTAGAATATTTTGTGGATACTGTCTCGGATTATCAAAGTGATTTCATTGTATTTCCGGAATTCTTCAACATGCCCTTGATGGGCCTGAAAAAAGAGGTCAATCAACAAATAGAAGCGATTCATTATCTGGCCACCTACACTTCGCGAATAATAGAGGCCATGTCGCAAATGGCAGTGGAATACAATGCCAATATCATTACCGGCTCAATGCCCATTTGCGAAGATGGCGAGTATTACAATGCTTCTTTTTTATGCCACCGCAGCGGCAAAATTGATGAGCAACGCAAAATTCATATCACGCCACACGAGCGCAACGACTGGGCTTTAAGAGGCGGCTCTGAACTCAAAGTCTTCGAAACTGACGCTGGCCGAGTAGGTATTTTGATTTGTTATGACGTAGAGTTTCCGGAATTAGGCCGGTTGCTGGCGAGCCAGGGACTGGACATTTTATTTGTGCCTTTTTGGACTGATACCAAAAACAGCTACCTCAGGGTGCGCTTGTGTGCCCAGGCCAGAGCCATCGAGAATGAATGTTATGTAGTGATAGCCGGTAGTGTCGGCAACCTGCCGCAGGTGGAGAGTCTGGATGTGCAATATGCCCAATCGGCGGTGCTGACCCCTTCAGACTTCCCGTTCCCTCATGATGCACTACTTAACGAAGCAACACCCAACACGGAAATGCTGCTGTTTTCCGATTTGGACATGACGAAACTAAAAATACTGCATAGCGAAGGAACGGTACAAAATCTCAAAGACCGAAGAGAAGACCTATATTCAGTTATATTTAAGAGCAGTTAAGCGTTGCTTTCAGCCCCAAAACTCAACAGATGCCCGTCGGGATCTTGAAGGCTGAATTCCTGCATCCCGTAATCAGTCACTTTGAGCTCGGTGGGTTTAAACTGGTTAGCCACAAGTGCTTCGTGTAGTTGTTGGATATTGGCGGGGTAAAAATAAAAATTTACCGACCAGCGATTGTTGGCCAATGGGTCGATTTGTGATTCTTGTTGCGGTGCGCAGTCAGACTCAGACAACATAAATTCAGCACCATCTGCCGCAATGATACCCCAACGAAAATGGATCAACTCTTCCATAGGGCTCACCAATTCAAAGCCCAACGCTTGTTGATAAAAGTCCAGACTTTTAAAAATATCACGCACATTGAGCATCGGAGTCATGCGCCCCGGTCCTGTGGCCATTTAACGCTTTCCTTCCAATACTTCGCGCATTCTCTCCTGGGCACACTTGATCAGCATATCGGGCTGAAACTTGGAGATAAAGCGGTTACAACCCACTTTTTCCACCATGGCCTCATTAAAATTACCACTCAGAGAAGTATTAAGGGTGATAAACAAGTCCTTCATTCTGGCATCGGCTCTCACTTCCGCCGTCAGCATGTAACCATCCATCTCAGGCATTTCGGCATCAGTGAACATCATCAAGATTTCGTCGTTTATGTTTTTACCTTCATCAGCCCACTGCTTGAGTAAGCGCAAAGCCTGTAAGCCATCCTGGCGCTCTATCACTTCAACACCAACCTGTAGCAAGGACTCACGGATCTGCTGCCGTGCTGTTTTGGAATCATCCACAATCAGTACTTTTTTGCCAACGAGGTGAGTATTCACTTCATCATCCAGGATTTCTTTAGATACCTTGATGTCGTATGACACAATTTCTGCCAACACTTTTTCCACGTCGATGATTTCAACGATTTGTTTTTTACCCTCTAATTCAATTTGGGTAAACGCGGTCAGATAGTTGTTCTTTCCGGCGCTATTAGGCGGCGGTAATATCTCCGCCCACGACAAGTTGGTAATACTTAACACCGGACCAATCAAAAAACCCTGCACTGTGCGATTGTATTCGGTGATGATCACATTTTGATTTTCACCCAGCGGAGCCGGTGGCATTTTTATCGCCCTACGCAAATCAACGATAGGCACCGATAAACCGCGTAAACTGGCAACACCACACAAATGCTGATGGGAGCCCGGCATTTGTATCATTTGAGGAACAGGGATAACTTCACGAACCTTAAACACGTTCATGGCAAATATTTGTTGCGAGTTAAGTTGAAACAAAAGCAACTCTAGGCGGTTTTCACCCACTAATTTCGTGCGTTGATCAACCGAGGCTAAAACACCTGACATTTAACACCCTTTGCAAAGCCCGGAAACAGGTTGGGGCTTTGTGATTAATAATTTTAAAACTTTACATCTAATGTGAAGATCCAGCAAATGTGAAGCGACTTTTTTACAATTTAATACTTTAGCGATAAGCTTGCTGTGATTATTTTTTATCACTTTGAGGTTCCGGTGCTAAAATTCTGTTTAACCTTTGTTGTCATCACCGCATTTTGTTTTCCCCTGGCAGCGAAAGATGCGACGCCCACCTTAACCATGTGTATCGATCACTATCCACCGCTACAAGTAGTATTACCCAATGGCGCCGCCACGGGTGCAAACGTAGAGGTAACCCGCCAATTTATGCAACACCTAGGTTACAAACTAGAATTTACTGCTGACACCCCTTTCAAGCACTGTTTACGGTTGCTAAAAGAAGGCGAAGTTGATTTGATGGCAGGCCTGTTAGACTCCGAGCAGCGCCAACAGGATTACCACATGTTCCTGTATGATGATCACACGGTGAAAGCCTTTTTTATCAATGACAATGTCGATGACATTACTCATTTTTCTGATTTAGCAGGCTTGAATATTGCTGTAGTGCAAGGAACAAGACAGTTTGAGCAATTCGATGAAGCAGACAGCACATTCTTCACCCGTACCTATACAGACAGCTTACCCATAGCCTTTGAAATGGTAGCAAAGGGGAAAGTTGATGCTGTAGTAAGCACTGACTACTATGGTAAAAACATCCTTGCCAGACATCCTGAGTATCGCGAAACTGTCAGACAAAGTAGCTATAAAGTGATTGATGGTACAAAAGTTTATATCGCTTTATCCAGACAATCTGAATTTGCTTTTGACGCTTCTCGTATGAATCAAAAAGCCATCGAAATGTTTTTATCTGGAGAGTTTGAATCCTTGATAATTGGATTTCAGAAGGACAATCCCGAACTGTATTAAAAGGGGTATTCCCGGTCAGCCTTGAAATAAATTGTGCCTTGGCCCGGTTATGTACTGCAAGCTTTATAGATTGCAGGTAGCACCATGATAAAACACCTGGTCCCGATTATTTTTTGTTTGTGTAGCTTTTCAGCTCTGGCCGCCGACCCGGTACAAAGCTCATTGTTTGGCAGTGAAGCCATAGACGGCTACGATACCGTGGCGTATTGGACTGAGAGCAAAGCCATTGAAGGCAAAAAGCAATTTACGTATGAGTATAAGGGGGCCAAATGGCGCTTTGCTTCCCAACAAAACCTTGATCTATTTAAAGCCACCCCAGAAAAGTACTTACCAGAGTACGGTGGTTATTGCGCTTGGGCAATGTCTGATGACCGTCTGGCAAGCGTTGATGGTGAAGCCTGGACTCTGTACGAAGGCAAACTCTACCTGAACTACAACAAGCGTGTGATGGAAGATTGGCGGCAACAAAAAGCCCTATTTGTAGAGCAAGCCAATGGCTTTTATAAAGCCCGTTTTCCCAAACAGGAACAGTCCGCGCGCTATTAAGCAAATAATTGAGGCTCAATCTGACTCACAAGCGGTGCAGCTCATTGGTCATATTTCTTCAACCACAAAAATGCTATGATGCCCCCCTGATTTGAGCTTGCAACAGGGAATAACAGATGGTGAATCGCGTTTGTCTTAGTGTGATATTACTGGGCATCTCCAAGATAGTGAATGCCAGCATTAAAGATTCGGAGACACAAGACTGTGTGATGGCATTGTTTGCAGAGGGCGATGCGACAATGACGCTGCAACAAGTTCGAGCAAAATGTCATGCTGCAACCGAAAACAAACCGCAGCCAGCCAAGAACAAAGCTGTCGGCATCGCGGTTTCCGGTCCTAAAACACAACAGCTAGTTAAGCCGGGTCTTATCAGTGAGCGCATCAAACAGGAAGCGCAAACCCAGTTTGAGCCTTATGTCATCACCCCGCATCGCATTAACTATATCCTACCCGCCTATACCACTAACGCCATTCACAAAGAACCATATCAAGACATTGAGGGTTATCAGGAAAACCTGGCGGAGATTGAGACAAAGTATCAGTTAAGCTTTAAAGTGCCCGTGCTAAAAGATGACTTGTTTATAGAGGGCGATGCCCTTTATTTTGGCTTTACCGTACAAGCGTGGTGGCAAGTCTACGCCGACAACATTTCTAAGCCCTTCCGCGAAACTAACTATCAACCAGAGATGTTTTACATGGCGCCGCTGAACTGGCATCCATTTGGCGGAAATACCGGTTTTATGCTGGGGGCAGAACACCAGTCAAATGGGCGTAATCAAGCACTTTCCCGCAGCTGGAACCGAGTCTATGGGCAGTTTTTGTTCGAAAAAGACAATTTCGCCTTATCCTTCCGCCCATGGGCCAGAATCTCAGAGAAAGCCAAAGAATCGCAGCTGGATCCCAAAGGCGACGACAATCCTGATATCGACGACTATATGGGTCATTTTGAACTAGGTATGTTATACGAATGGCAGGATATGGAGTTGATGGTTATGGGGCGCAACAACTTTTCCACCCACAACGGCGCCATTGAGCTGGGATTGACCTTCCCCCTGTGGGGCAAATTGCAGGGTTACGCCACCGGATTTCACGGCTACGGTGAGAGCCTGATTGATTACAATCACAAACAAACACGCTTCGGTATCGGTATTGCCCTGAATGACTTGCTTTAAAAAAGCGGGCTGTCATCAATCAGCACACTCTAGCGCCAAAATTTTTTCGAGTTAGCTACTGACAAGTCAGAAAACAGCGAATACAATTCAAAACAGTTATACCCTACATAAAAGCTATTTTTAATATGAATATCGCTAAAATTGATCTGAATTTGTTAGTTTATCTGGATGTTTTACTGCGTGAAGGCAGCGTCACCAAGGCGGCCAATAAACTCAGTATTACTCAACCCGCCATGAGTAATGGATTGCGGCGATTACGGGATTTATTTAACGACCCGATATTAGTGCGTACCAGTGAGGGAATGACCCCTACCGAGCGAGCACTGCAGTTACAGCCTGTCATCCGAGATGTGCTCAGTAAACTGGAAGCCACTATCCAACCTGAGACAGAATTTGAACCGCTCACCAGCGACAGAACCTTCCGCATTATGGCTAGTGATTATGCTGAATCCACGTTACTAATGGTATTGCTTGAACACCTGCAAGAGCAGGCGCCTCATATTTCATTAGATGTCATAACCCCCAGCGATGTAACTTACCATGATGTTGAACAGGGCAAGGTTGATATGGCCATCAACCGCTTCGAGGAGTTACCACTGTCATTTCATCAAAAAGTGGTGTGGTACGATAGTTTTTCTTGTGTCGTAAATGCCAATCATCCTTTCATTGCCAGTTTCGGCAAAGACCAATACCTTAAATCAAAACACATTTGGGTGAGCAAAACCGGTTTTGGTGTGGGCGTAGGTATCGATCCAAAAGAAATTCAAAAATTGGGCTGGGTAGATGCCGAGCTGCAAAAACAAGGCTGTGTGCGAGATATCAGTGTCTTTACTCGTCACTATCACGTAGCCTTGCAACTCGCAAAAAAATACAACCTTATCGCCACCTTACCTAGTCGCGTAGCCAAACTTTACGGCGATGACAGTGCCGTTAAAATCATCGACCCACCCTTTGATATTCCGCCAATTGCATTAAAAATGGCGTGGAGTCCTTTATTGCAACACGATGCGGGTCATATCTGGTTGCGTCGTCTGATCACCCAAGTCGCTGAAACGCTGTAACATTCACAAGGATTATAGCAACCATAGAATGCATAAATTTTTATTACAGTGATTAGCAGGCGTAAACTGAGGGAAAATAGTTAAAAAAGCTCAAGCACCCCATGTGTTTCGAGCGCACCCTACAGAAAGAGGAAGTTGTACCATGACCAATAGCCAGGGTAATTCCAAAGCCAATTACATCACTTCAGGCAAGTTAAGCATTCATCCTGCCCTCTGGGATTTTATTAACAAAGAAGCACTGCCTGCGGTAAAGCTTGATCAAAGCCAGTTCTGGCAAGACTTTGAGGCACTGCTAAGCGAATTGCAGCCGATTAACCAAGCCTTATTGGAAAAGCGTGATGCACTGCAATTGCAAATTGATAGCTGGCACAATCAACATCCGGAAATGAACTTTGCAACTTACAAACAATTTCTGCAAGAGATTGGTTATCTGGTAAATCCGCCCGAAGACTTTCAAGTCAGCACACAAAACGTTGACCCCGAAATTGCTACTATGGCCGGTCCGCAACTGGTTGTGCCCATTAACAATGCTCGCTATGCGCTTAATGCGGCCAATGCCCGCTGGGGTAGTTTGTACGATGCATTATATGGCACTGATGTGTTGCCAGGAGAAGCAGATAAATCTCTTGCTTACGATCCTGCTCGTGGTAAGCAGGTTGTAGATTGGGTTAAGAACTGGTTAGACGAGACATTTCCATTGCAAGCGGGTAGCCATAAAGATGTGACAGGTTATCTGGTCCCGGAAGGCGAACTCGTGATGCGAATGCAGGACGACTCTACTCAAAGACTCAGAGATACAGAGCAATTTTGTGGTTATCAAGGAGACGCACAAGCCCCAACCTGCATCTTACTGCAAAACAACGGCTTACACGCAGAAATAGCCATTGATACCAGCCATATTGTGGGCGAAGGCGATCCTGCAAACGTTAAAGACGTTATTTTGGAAGCGGCCTTAACCACCATCATGGACTGTGAGGATTCCGTGGCTGCGGTAGATGGTGAAGATAAAACCCTTGTTTATCAAAACTGGGCAGGACTGATCCGCGGTGACTTGAGCCTGGAAATGCGCAAAGGCGACAAAGTGCTGGTGCGCTCCCTTAATAAAGACAGAGATTACACCAGTAAAAGCGGGGACAATCTAACACTACCCGGTAGAAGTTTAATGTTTGTGCGAAATGTGGGTCACCTGATGACCAACAACGCTATCTACCTCGGAGATGAGGAAGCGTTTGAAGGCTTAATGGACGCCGTTGTGACCTGCCTGATCGCCAAACAAGACGTGCAACAATCCGGAAAATACCGCAATAGCAAAAACGGCAGTATTTACATTGTAAAACCCAAGATGCATGGACCAGAAGAAGTTGCCTTTAGCAATGACCTGTTTGGTAAAGTAGAGTCGATGCTAGGATTAACACCCGATACCATTAAAATCGGCATTATGGATGAAGAACGTCGCACCAGTGTAAACCTTAAAGCTTGTATTGCCGCCGCGAAATCACGGGTAGCCTTTATCAACACCGGGTTTTTAGACCGCACTGGCGATGAAATCCATACCTCCATGCAATGCGGTCCATTCGCCCGCAAAGCTGAACTGAAAACCATGCCCTGGATTCAGGCCTATGAAAAATCCAATGTTGCAGCAGGGCTTTCTTGCGGCCTGGCAGGCAAAGCGCAAATTGGTAAAGGCATGTGGCCAGAGCCAGATAATATGGCCAAGATGATGAGCGCCAAAACCGGCCATGTGAAATCCGGAGCCAATACCGCTTGGGTGCCCTCGCCTACAGCAGCCACGCTGCACGCCTTGCACTATCATCAAATCTCGGTGAGTTCGATGCAACAGGCGTTAAGCGAAGAAACCTTTGACGGACTGGACGACATTCTCACCATTCCGGTAAAACCAGAGGTTGCCAACCTGTCACCGGAGGAGATCACAGACGAACTGGATAACAATGTTCAAGGTATTTTGGGCTATGTGGTTCGCTGGGTTCACCAAGGAGTTGGCTGCTCCAAAGTGCCAGATATCAATGATGTTGGTCTGATGGAAGACAGAGCAACATTGCGTATCTCCAGTCAGCACATTGCCAATTGGTTGGAGCACGGCATTGTCAGCGAAGCACAAGTTCGCGCCAGTATGGAGAAAATGGCCAAACTGGTAGATCAGCAAAACGCCGCTGATCCTGAATACATAGCCATGACACCTGAGCCAGACAGCGCCATCGCCTATCAGGCAGCAGCGGAGCTGATATTTGAAGGAAAACGACAACCCAGTGGTTATACCGAACCAGTGCTACATCGCAAGCGCCTGGAAATGAAAGCAACTCGACGCTAATACCTGCTAATAGTTATTGGTATGAACTCCAAAAGCACCGCCTTGTCGGTGCTTTTAGTTTTTTGAAAGTGAAAACATTCACTCAAAAGAAATTAAAAATATCGAACATTCACAATGTGAATATACCAATTTTCACCCTTCACGAGAGTTAACACCGTATTTTTAAGGCCTGAAATTTAACAACAAATCAAAAACCTCACATTTATGCTGATTCACACATTCACAAAACTAATACTCTAAATGCACTTTATCTATTAGATGAATTTAAAATAGTCACATAAAGTAGACATCAAGAGATTCGAAAATCGATTGAAAGTTTTCACCATCGGTTTCACAGGATCAACAACAAACAACAAGTACCCCTACCAGCATACGCTGTGAGTAAAACGAGGAAGTAAATATGTCTGTCTACAACAACGATATCGAATTGGTTCAAGCAGTGATTGCAGCTCGAGGACAATCATGGAATGCCATTGATGCCGAGTCAGTGGCTAGAATGCGCGCTCAAAACAAATTTAAAACCGGCCTGGACATCGCTAAGTACACTGCAGACATTATGCGTGCAGATATGGATGCCTACGATGCTGACAGCTCCAAGTACACTCAATCACTGGGTTGCTGGCATGGTTTTATCGGTCAGCAAAAAATGATCTCTATTAAGAAGCACTTCGGTGGCAGCACTGAGCGTCGCTACCTTTACCTTTCGGGATGGATGGTTGCTGCTTTGCGCTCTGACTTCGGCCCACTGCCAGACCAATCAATGCACGAGAAAACGTCTGTACCAGCACTGATTGAAGAACTTTACACCTTCCTGCGTCAAGCAGATGCTCGAGAGCTAGGTGGCTTATTCCGCGAATTGGACGCGGCGAGAGAAGCTGGAGATGAGGCAAAACAAGCTGAGATTCAGGATAAAATCGATAATCACCAAACTCACGTTGTGCCCATCATTGCAGATATTGACGCCGGTTTTGGTAACGAAGAAGCGACTTATTTGCTGGCTAAGAAAATGATTGAAGCGGGTGCTTGCTGTCTGCAGATAGAAAACCAGGTAGCAGACGAAAAACAATGTGGTCACCAGGACGGTAAGGTTACTGTTCCCCATGCAGATTTCCACGCCAAACTGCGCGCACTGCGCTACGCCTTCCTTGAATTAGGTGTAGACAATGGCGTTATCGTGGCGCGTACCGACTCATTAGGTGCCGGACTGACCAAAGAAATCGCCGTAGTTAAAGAGCCCGGTGATGCGGGCGATATTTACAACTCCTTCCTGGATGTTGAAGAGATCGCGGTTGAAGAAATGAATCAAGGTGACGTGGTATTTAACAAAGACGGTAAACTGGTTCGCCCTAAGCGTTTACCTTCTGGCTTATACCAATTCCGCAAGGGTACAGGTGAAGATCGCTGTGTATTCGACTGTATCGGTGCATTAAATGCCGGCGCAGACTTACTGTGGATAGAAACCGAAAAACCGCACGTTGGCCAAATCGGCGGTATGGTAAATCGCGTCAGAGAAGTGATCCCTAACGCCAAGTTGGTATACAACAACTCGCCTTCCTTCAACTGGACCTTAAACTTCCGTCAGCAGGTATTTGATGCCTGGTCAGAAGAAGGTAAAGATGTATCGGCTTATATCCGTGCTGATCTGATGAATGCCGAATACGACGATACTGAATTGGCTACGGAAGCAGATAACCGCATTCGTACCTTCCAGGCTGATGCGGCAAGAGATGCAGGTATATTCCACCACTTGATCACACTGCCAACTTACCACACTGCTGCGTTGTCTACCGATAACCTGGCAAAAGAATACTTCGGTGAGCAAGGCATGCTAGGTTATGTAGCGGGTGTACAGCGCAAGGAAATCCGCCAGGGTATTGCCTGTGTTAAACACCAAAACATGGCGGGTTCTGATATGGGTGATGATCACAAAGAATACTTTGCCGGTGAGAATGCCTTAAAAGCCTCTGGTAAGGACAACACCATGAACCAGTTTAGCTAATACTGAGCTTAACAATGTACAAGCGGCAGGATGCAACTCCTGCCGTTTTTTGTTTTTAACACTAATATGTACCTGAATCGCAAAATCTGCCCCTGTTTCCCACATTGTCAATAGACTTTACAAACCGCCAATTTCCCCTATTTTTAATAGCTTTAGTATTGTATTGCGCTGGCGAAAAAACGTGTTAGGATGCAGCACTTTTTGTCCCATAGCTCTGAACAATTTGAGGATTTTATTATGTCAAAAGTGTTAATCATCGGTGCCGGCGGTGTCAGTACCGTTACAGTAAAAAAATGTGCAAGGTTACCGGAACATTTTGATGAAATTTATCTGGCCAGTCGAACTCTGAGCAAATGTGAAGCGCTGCAAAAAGAATGTGGTGAAGATCGCGTTAAAGCCGTATTTGCCGTCGACGCCGATGACAAAGATCAAGTGGCGGCGCTGATCAATCAAATACAGCCTGATTTGGTGGTAAACCTTGCCTTACCATACCAGGATCTCCCCATCATGGATGCCTGTCTGGAAACCAAAACAGACTACCTGGATACTGCTAACTACGAGCCTAAAGACGAGGCAAAATTCGAATACTCCTGGCAATGGGCATATCAGGATCGCTTTAAAGAAGCCGGTATCATGGCGCTGCTGGGCAGTGGTTTCGATCCGGGCGTTACCAATGTTTATACAGCTTACGCTGCGAAACACTACTTTGACGAAATTCACTACCTGGACATCGTAGATTGTAATGGCGGTGATCACGGTCAGGCCTTTGCCACCAATTTCAATCCGGAAATCAACATTCGCGAAATCACTCAGCGCGGTCGTTTTTGGGAAAATGGTGAATGGAAAGAAACCGAACCACTTAGCGTACGTGAAGATTTGCACTATCAAAACATTGGCGAGCGCGCCTCTTATCTGATGTTCCACGAAGAGCTAGAGTCGCTGGTTAAACACTTCCCGACGCTAAAACGCGCTCGTTTCTGGATGACATTTGGCGACGCCTACCTGAATCACTTACGCGTATTGGAAGGCATCGGTATGACCTCAATTGAACCTGTAGAGTTCCAGGGGCAGCAAATTGTGCCATTAGAGTTCCTGAAAGCTGTATTACCTAACCCAGGCTCACTCGCTGAAGGCTACACCGGTATGACTTGTATTGGCACATACATTACAGGTATCAAAGATGGCAAAGAGAAAACCATCTTTATCTATAACAACTGTGATCACGCAGTGTGTAATGAAGAGGTAGGCGCACAAGCGGTATCTTACACGACAGGTGTTCCTGCAATGATTGGTGCAGCATTAATGTTAAATGGCACCTGGAAGCAAGCCGGCGTTTGGAACATGGAACAATTTGACCCAGATCCGTTTATGGAGATGCTTAACAAACACGGCCTGCCATGGCATGTGATGGAATGTGACGCTTCTCCATTCGCTAAGTAATAAAGTAAGCGGGCTCACGCAGCCCGCTTTGGCTTAGCCACTGTTAGTTTTAACGAGAATAAATTGATGACTGATCCGCTACTATCGCCTGACATTCCCTCCCCCAGTTATGTGTGTGAAGAAGCTAAATTGAAACGCAACCTGGAATTGATGCAACACGTTCAAGCTGCGTCTGGTTGCAAAATCATTCTGGCACTGAAAGGCTTCAGCATGTGGTCAACTTTCGATTTGGTTGGTAGGTACTTACATGGCTGTACGGCGAGTTCTGTTTGGGAAGCTAAACTGGCTAAAGAAGAAATGGGTAAAGAAGTGCACGCCTATGCACCGGCTTATAAACCCGAAGACATCGCAGAGCTCAAGCAGCTGGTTAATCACATCTCGTTTAACAGTTTGAACCAGTGGCAGCGCTACAAAGCCGATCTTGACCATACCGACATATCACCCGGCATTCGCGTTAATCCCGAGCATCAGGAAGCGGATACCGAATTATATGATCCCAGTGCACCTGGCTCTCGTCTCGGCATTCGCGCCATCGATCTTGAAGGCCAGGATTTAAGTGGTATTGAAGGATTCCACATTCACAACCTGTGTGAGTGCGACTCCTTTGCGACAGAACGTACCATAAAGGCGGTAGAAGAAAAATTTGGCAAGTGGCTACACGGCCTTAAATGGATCAACCTCGGTGGCGGTCACTTAATGACCAAACAAGGTTATGATGTTGAGCATTTGATTTCGGTCCTGAAAACTTTTCGGGAAAAATACGACGTCGAGTTGATCTTAGAACCCGGCTCTGCTGTCGCCTGGCAAACGGGTCCTTTGATTTGTGAAGTGGTTGATATCGTGAAAAATCAAGGGCAAATCGCGTTGCTGGATATCTCAGCGACAGCACACATGCCGGATGTGTTAGAAATGCCCTATCGCCCGGCAGTCAGAAATGCTGGCGAACCCGGTGAGAAGGCCTTCACTTATAAACTAGGCGGAAATTCCTGCCTGGCGGGTGATGTGATTGGCAGCTATAGCTTTGATCAGCCACTTGAGCCCGGTAGCCGGCTGATATTTGAAGATATGATCCATTACACAATGGTGAAAACCACCTTCTTCAATGGCGTTCAACACCCCCATATTGGCATATTGCAAGAAGATGGTAATTTCAAGTGCATAAAATCCTTCTCCTACGAAGAGTTTCGCGCCCGTCTTTCCTGATTTTGGTGCAGAGTATTGGCTCTGCACACTCTCTACTGCCAACCTTTGGTGAACATTTTTCGAATTAAGAGTGGCATTCTTCCCCAAGCGTTAATCCCAAGAAAACAACTTGTTAAAGTTGTGTATATTGCACTTCCTTGGTGCTGGAAAGCTTTTGTTTTGTGCTTTTTTTGCTTCATTTTCTTCCTGTTAAATACTTATTTCTAATGAAATCATTTAGTTACCAATCTGGCCCAAGACTGGCATTAGCAGAACTGTGGACAGGACTCTGCAATAACAAAAACAATCAACGCTGTCTCTGAACATTCGTTTATCACATCAATCACGATGTAAAGGAGAAGGATATGTCGCGCTTAAATAAACTTTTGGTAATGTTGTTTTACACTGCGTTGTTCAGTACCTCTGCCAATGCGAACAGGATAACACTGCCCTTTCAAGACAGTGCAGAAGACAGCCATGCCAGTGAACTCATTGCCAAAGCATTGGCTGATCAAAACCTGCATGCAGCAATAACCCATCATCCGCAATCACTTTCAGGTGAACGATTAAAAAACGCTTTTGATGATGGCGAAATAGACATCCTATGGCAGTCAGGTAAGGCCGTTTCAGAAACCAATCATCACCTGCTTAACATTCCTGTTTTCAGGGGTCTGATGAACTCTTACCGTATAGTGGCTCGCAAGGGAGACGCGATACCAAACCTTAGCAAACTGCGAAACCTTGAAATAGGTATGTTTAGGGATGACGGCATTGTGAACCCATTGCAACAGAGTGATTACAAGGTGATCAGAGTCAAGCACGGCAGTAACCTGACAGCAATGCTGCGGGGAGAGCGATTTGATGTGGCTTTTATGCCTGTCGCCCGTCTTAATGGAGAAAACGACCTCACTACCTCGGATTTTATTGTCAATGTCGAAAACCCTTGGTTTTTCGTCGTGCACGAAAGTCGCCCCGATATCGCCCAAGCACTGCGCAAAGGCCTGGTTTCCATGCTGGAAAATGGGTCTTTAGATGAACTATTAAAGAACACTCCCTGGATGTTGAGCCTGCACAATGAACTGAAAGAAAATCAAACAGAAGTTGTCACATTACCTTATGTGGCACAACCCGGTTTTGAAATTGCTCAGGAGTTTATGTTGGTGGATAGTACGTCCAGCTTATTAACCGCTTCTTTTTAAGGCCTGGTGCCAGGACAAACAGAAAGGCCGGCAAATGCCGGCCTTGTCAATGTTCAAACCTTTTAAAACATATAGGTTTGCGCTTTGGTTAACAGATCATTCGGAGAAATCTTCTCCTGCACACACTGCTTCACGTCTTTGAGGTTAAACACATAGATTTTATCTATGTCCTTATCGGAGCGTCGATTGTCGTCTCTGACAAAATCCTTCAAGACAAAATTGACTTTTTCATTGTCGGGTAACGATTTCAAACCACTACCATAATCACACAAAGTATCAGCAATTGTCGCTTCAAAATCCGCCAGAAAGCGATTTGTCATTTGATTTTTCGCCTCTTCAAGTTTAGCCTGGCGTTTTTCTTCTTCTTCAGCGAGTTGTTTAGCTTTTTTCGCGTATTCGGCTTTCTTGGCTTCCAGTTTTTCCAGCTCAGCTTTAACTTCTTTTACATCCTTTTCCAAGGCTTTCTTACGCTCTTTTTCAGCATGTCTCATCTCAAATTCCATATCGCGAACTCGTCGCTCATATTCCCTTGCTTCCCAATTGAGATCGCGCTCCCGCTCCTGCAGTTCGCGACGTCTCTCACGCTGTTCCCGCATTACTTCTCGAGTGCGTTCTTGTACTTCTTCAATGTAATCTTCCATGTCCTCATCAACTTCAAAGGAGAACACAAAGTTTTCAGAATCACTGTCTAAGTCCGGAGCTGGGGGCGCAGGAGGTGCCGCGGGGAAATCAAAGGCTTCCACCATGCCTTCAATATTCTGCACCATGGTGCCTAAATCGAAACTAAAATGCATATTGCGGGACGATGAGGTATACACATCAAACAACAGCCCCTGCCCGGCCAGGTAACCTGACTCTATCTTGCGAAAACGAATACCTTCCTTACGAGTATTTTGCTTTAAAGAAGTAGTGAGGATGTTTTGCATTATCTGCGCATCTTTATATACGGCTTTCAGGTTTTCTTCTGCCTGAGTGCTGAAAGACAGGCTGGCAATAATGCTGATCACTAAAAATGACTTGTTCATGTTCTGATACTCCACTAGTTTTCAGAATTGGGTTGTTCGTTAGGTTGAGATAACCAATCGGGTTGACGGCTATTAGCGCTAAAATCGGTTTTGAGTCGATTTATCTGGCGTGCATAAAATACCTGATCATCTTCCCTTTGCTCGTTAACATGCTTGATTAACTCAGCAAAATCCTCGCGTCGTTCAGTGCGACTGGTGGCTAATACATAGCTTGCTAATTGGTTGTTCATTTGCATTTGATTGTTCTGTAATAATTCTGCTTGTTCTTCAAACTTGCTATTTTGTAACGCGGCATATTCCGCAATTCGCTCATTAACTAATTGCTCAATCTGTTTTTGCTGAGCTGCACCGGCGAAACTAATGGTCATACTGCCATCATGCACCGTAACCTCTAATTTCAGGGTCACCAGTAAAATCGCTGCAAATGAGGTAGCAAAAGACAGGGCCGGCAAACCTTTCCATTGCCACCAGGGGGAAGACTGTGAGTGACTAAATCCGGTACTTCGATCCCACTCCGGCACTTCTGCTGCTTCATAGTGCTCAGACATTTGTTGCAAACGCCCATGAACAGATACCTTGTCGGCAAAATCCTCATCATCAATGCAGTATTGCTGAAACAATTGTTGCTCATGGTCTGTCAGTTCTGACTCTGTCCATTTCATGAATAGCGCTTGTTTTGCTTTATTCAAATCAGACATATTCCACCTCTAATAAAGACTTCAGTTTTTCAAGGGCACTGTAAAGTCGAGACTTTACCGTGTTACTGGAAACATTGAGCTGCTCAGCAATTTCCTCGAACGTAAACTGACCAAAAAATTTCAATTCCACCACGGCTTTTTGTGCCAGTGGCAACTGTGCCATTGCCTGGATCAGTTGCTGATTGTCTCGATTGCCTATCAAAACCTCATCAGGGGCTGCCGCTTCGCACACCATTTCCGGACTATCATCCAGCGCTTGAGTGGGCTTTTTGCGACGATAAAACTCGACACAGCGGTAACTGGCAATGCGAAATAACCAGGCTTTAAAACTGCCCTCTCCTCGATAAGAAGATAAATTTCGGAATACCGATGTGAATATCTCCTGCATTAAATCCAGAGCATCCTCTCTATTGCTGGTCATGCGAATGCCGTAGTTATAGATGGATTTTTCATAACGCTTAACCAGCTTCATCCAGGCTCCTTTATTTCCCTGCAAAGCCTTTTGAATTAATTGTTCATCCGTTTTTTCAAACACGCTTGTTTGTCCCGTGTGATAACCACTGCAAATCACTGCTTGTGGCTATCATGTGTTGCTCTTGGTTATTAAAGTCGAAGGCTTAAAGCAAAAAGTTGTGTATCGCACAAAAAAATTTCATAGGCGATAAAAACCTGGTTAAATAAAGATTGTTAACTGAGCTTTGGCACTGGCATTAGCGGTGCGATCACTTCCGCGAATTTGCGAAATAGCTGCATACGAGTCGTACCGTTGCGCCACACCAGACCAATTTCCCGAAAGGCTTTGTCTTCTGGCTCCAGGGCCACCAATGGAGAATCAGCCAGAATGTTTTCAGCCAGCGCCATACCCGGCAAAAAGGTGACTCCCATGCGACAAGCAGCTAACTTAACCAAAGTGTGGATACTGCTAGCCGCCAGTGCACTCACTTGCTCAGCATGTTTCAACCCACATGCGCTCACAGCATGGCCGGTCATACAGTGTTCTGATTGCAATAAAAACACACTATTTTTGGGTAGGGAGGATATTTCCAGTGGTTTGGGAAGTTGCGCTAAGAAATCTTCGTGCCCCACCAGATGGAATGGGTCGTGTCCAACAATGAGTTGCTTGCAACCCGGTGTTTCGATGGGTAGCGCCAGCACCAATAAATCCAGCACACCATCGTTGAGTTGTTTTAGTAAATTGTCAGTAGTATCTTCTTGCAGTTGCATATTTAGCGCGGGTAAAGCCGAGCCAATAGCATTAATCAAGCCTTCAAAGATAAATGGCGCTATAGTCGGAATGACTCCCACCTTCAAGTTTCCGGCCTGCCAATCGCCAGCCGATGTAGCGTAGTCCACCATTTCTCCCGCCTGCTGCAACAGGGCTTTACTGCGCTCTACAATCTCGAGGCCAAAGGAAGTAAAAATAAAGGTTTTGTGATCGCGTTCCAGCAACTGTCCGCTTAACTGTTCTTCGAGGTTTTGAATGGCGGTACTCAATGTGGATTGGCTGACGTGACAGCGTTGCGCCGCACGATTAAAATGCTGCTCCTGATGCAAAGTAACCAGATAGTGTAAGTGTTTCAAATTTGGCCATTTCATAATGAGTCCTGTTGCATTGACATTTGATAATTATTTCCCCCTCCATTAAATAATTCAATTAAAAATAGATATTTTAATTCAAAATAGCTTTAGTAAAGTGATCGTCGAGCAATAAAAAAGGGCACTCTGTGCCCTTTTTCAAAATTGCTTTTGCTCAGTTAACGACGACGCATGCTATTAACCATCTCAGCTAATACTTTGCGACGCCAGGCCACCATTAGCAATACCAATAACCAGAAGGCATTGATGGCACCACCACCGGACTTATTATTCACGGTAACCACTTCCACTGGTTTAGCAGCTACTGTTACCGTCACTCGCCCTTCATCGGTGAGCTCACCATCGCTTATCACATAGGTGATGGTCACAGTGCCGCTGAAGTTCGATGCCGGTGTAAAGCTCAAGGTATTGTTGCTATTAACCACAACACTACCTGAACTGGCACTGGCACTCACAACAGACAACTCATCGCCATCAATATCCATGTCGTTATCCAGTACAGCAATAGTTACCGAAGTTTCAAACTCAGTAGAGACGGTATCATCCAGAGCCTGAGGCGCCTGATTACCATCCACTACCACTGATACCGTTGCAGTTGCCGTGGCACCGAAGCTATCGGAAACCACATAAGTAATAGTGGCTAAGCCATCGAATCCACTCATTGGCGTATACAACAGGGTGTTACCTGCCGTGATACTCACCGTACCAAAGTCTACGTTAGCAGAGCGGATTGTCAGTTCATCACCATCGATATCGATGTCATTCGCTAATACATCAATTTCGATTGCGACGTCATCTGTCGTGCTGGCGCTATCACTTCTGGCCCCCGGTGCACGGTTACCATTAATGGTTATAGTCACCTGGGCACTGCCCGTACCGCCATTTCCGTCACTCACTGCATAGGTAAGTACTTCTGTGCCAACGAAGCCGTTGTCAGGCGTGTACATAATGGTATCGGTTGCCGTGATATCTGCAGTACCAAAGCTACCATCGACACTTTCAACACTCAGTGAATCACCATCGTCATCACTGTCATTAGCCAGTACATCAATCTCGATAGTCGTATTCCACTGCATGCTGGCACTGTCATCCTGAATATCCGGTAGACTATTGCCGGCCAGAACCACTGCTACACCACCCGGGTCAGAGACGGCGCCATTCACCAGGCCATCATCATCATTGATGCCACCATCCAGAATTTGCAACTGCACACACCAGTGACCTTCTGTCAGACCTGCAATCCAGCGGGAGCTGCCCGGAGGTGGACATACGCCTTTAGAGCCGCGAGCTGAGAATATCTGGTTGTTGTCATTGATAACAAAATCATCCCAGCGCTCATTTCTGACACTGTATTTACGATAAACTGCATTGGCCGGTACCGGACGGGTTTGCGGTAGCACTACCGAAGCGGTTTGCCCTTCTTCAGGTAAATCGTACAGAATGAAATCAAAGATGCCGCCAATGTTAGTGGCCTCAGTATCTTCTGGTAATCCCTCTGCTTGTAAGATAACGCGTTCGCCACGGCTATTGTAGGCCGCGCGCCCAGCACCATCAGTACCGGTGATCACTTCCAAACCATCTGAGCTGTTCAGGGCTGAGGTAGAACCCTGACGCAAGCAAACACCAGGCTCACTTTCCACAAGGAACTCATCTTGGGTGACAGCTTGTTCTGGCACCACGTTACAGTCGTCAATTGCATCCAAATAATCCGGAATACCATCACCATCTGCATCGGCATAACCTTCCTGATCATCCGGAATAAGGTCGCCATCTGAATCCAATGTGTCCGACAGTACCTCGAGTGTTTCAACCACTTCAATGAATACATCTGCAGTATTAGACAACACTGGCTCACCATTGTCGCTGGCGAATAAGGTTACCTGGTAGATACCAGTTGCCACATCAGATGGACGGAAAATAAAGTTATTATCCGAATTACTCAAATCCGTTAATCCGGTACTGCTCCATTCTACCTCTAGCGTATCTTGAGGATTAGCATCATTAACAGTGCCGATAATACGAACATTACCTTCATCTTGTGCAACGGTCAGTCTATCATCACCACCTTGTTGAACAATGAGCGTTATCTCAGGGGCAATATTATCTTCGGAAATAGTCACTACAGATTCATTGTTAGCGCCCAGGTTCTGCCCACTATTGAGGGCAAAGATAACCGTTTCACCACTTTCCACCTCATCATCAGCGAAGACATTGAAGGTAATGATCTGCTCTCGGCCACTGGTAAAGGTCACGCTGCCGCTCTGGGCATCGTGATCAACACCTGATGTAGCAGTACCGCTTACCGTATAGCCCACAGTTAGCGGATACACTGGCGCATCACCGTTGAGTATTACTCTCACATTAACCGTGCTGTCTTCTTTCACGATTTTGTCCTTACTCAGTGAAATCAGCGGATTAACGTGCAGTATTTGCGAGTCGGTAGTTGTGGAACCAAAGCTGTCTTCGGTAGTCCAGAACACTTTTTTAGCGCCCGGCTTGAAGTTGCTCGAACCACGTACCAAAGATACTGGTAACGGATTACCATCTGCGTCCGTAGCACTCGCTACACCAAGATCCACCTCTGTAAACAGACCTTCTGCATCAACTGTGAGATCAGCCGGGACAGTCAGGACTGGCTGTCCGATACCTGCCACGCCATTAATGGTGAGATTCACCCGCGCTTGCGCACTACGACGGGCACTGTCTCTAACCGAGTAAACCAAATCAACATCACCGATAAAGCTAGCGCCCGGATTAAACTGAACCTGATTGTTAACGATAGAGGCTACACCGATATCCGGATCTACGCCTTGTAAGGTCAACACATCACCCGCTGTTGCAATATCTGCATCGGTATCATTGGCAAGTACATCCAGTACATAAATACCCTCACCGTTTTGATCGACATTGAAGGTATCGGCAACAGCCACCGGACGGTCGTTGATATTGTTCACGGTAATGCTGACCGTGGCATTTTCAGAGTTGGCTTCGCCGTCATTCGCTTGATAGACGAAACTGTCACTGCCATTAAAGTCTGCATCAGGCGTATAAACCCAGCCTGAAGTTGTCTCTGTCAAGTCACCATTGGCGGGTTGGGTAAGCACAATCAACGTTAAGTTATCGCCATCACCATCCACCACATCTGGCGTTATAGCAATACTGCTGTCCTCATCAACTGTAACGCTGCTATCAGTAGCCGCTGGTATGGCATTAGCATCCGTTACTGTGATAGTGAATCCAGTCAGGCTTGCGCTATCAGTTCCATCAGTTACCGTCACCACTATGGTGCCAGTTACTCCAACATCATCAGAGCTCGGCGTACCGCTCAGCGCGCCAGTATTAGCATCAACTGATAACCAATCTGGTAATCCTGAAGCACTAAAACTCAAGCTATCCCCATCAGCATCAGTAGCAGTCGGCGTAAAGCTATAGCTCACTCCCTGTGTGATGGCTGTTCTCGGTGAACCGGAAATCACCGGCGCACTGTTGCGAGCTACAACCTCAATGCTAAATGCTTCCAAAGTACTGCTGCTATTACCGTCGCTGACACTGATAACAATATCACTATAATTGCCCACATTGCCTGCGACAGGTGTACCGCGAAGCGTACCTGTACGGTTATTAAAGGAGGCCCAACCAGGTTTGTTACTGATGCTAAAGGTTAAGGTATCGCCTTCGGCATCAGAGGCTACTGGAGTAAACAAATACTCATCATTCTGGAACACGGAACTGGCTGGGGTACCGCTGATCACAGGCGCATCGTTTAGCTCACTCACAGTGATACTGAAGGCCGCAAGACTTGCGCTCAGCTCGCCATCACTGACAGATATTACGATACCTGTGAAGGTGCCTACATCCGCCGTGCCCGGCACACCAGTCAATGAGCCCGTAGTACTATCGAAGCTAGTCCAACCTGGCTGATTATCAATGCTAAATGTCAAGGCATCGCCATTGATGTCTGACGCGGAAGGTGTGAAGGAGTAGCTTGAGCCTTCCGTGACTGCCGTGCCCGGAATACCGCTTATAGTTGGTGCAACGTTACCGCACACATCACAAACTTCAACATCGAAAGCCGGTAAGGAGACGCTGTCAAAACCATCGCTGACACTGATCACAATCCCAGCATAAGTACCAATATCGCTATCCTGTGGAGTACCACTTAACGTGCCCGTTTCACTGTCGAACGCCGTCCAGCCGGGCTGGTTTTCAATACTAAAGGTAAGTGTGTCTCCATCCGGGTCAGTGGCTTGTGGCGTAAAGCTATAGCTTTGTCCCACTTCTACGGCACTTACCGAGTTACCGCTAATTGCAGGAACTTCATTCTCCAACACATCAATATTGAACGCTTCCAGCACCGTTTCGTCAGTACCGTCTGACACGGTAATAGTAATATTACCGTAAGTCCCCACATCACTACTGCCAGGCATACCAGTTAAAGCACCAGTGTTGCCATCAAAACTACTCCAACGGGGCTGGTTCTCTATGGTAAAGGTCAGTGTATCGTTCTCGATATCAGACGCAGACGGAATAAACTCGTAAGTTTCTCCCACGCGCACTGAAGTGGCAGGCGAGCCCTCGATTTCTGGCGCATCATTAACCGCAAGAATATCGATGGTTACCGTCGCTTCTTCTGAGGTATCAACGCCGTCATTCACGGTAAAGCTCAAGCTATCCTGAATATCACTCACATTAGCATTTGGCGTATAAGTCACGCTGCTGCCATCTTGCTCAATGGTACCCGAAGCTGGCGTCTGAGTGATGGTATATGAGAGCGTATCCTCATCGGCATCTGTGGCCACCAGCGTGAAGGTTACTGCTGTATCTTCGTTGGTTTCGACATTGCTGTCAGTGGCCTCAGGGGCAGTATTCGCATCCGGATCCACAACTTCAATGCTAAAGGCAGTCAAGCTACTACTGAGGTCACTATCTGATACCGAGATAATGATGTCATCATAGGTACCAAGATCCGCTTCAGCAGGTGTACCACTGACAACGCCAGTCTCTGCATTGAGCGATAACCATGAGGGCAGATTTTCTGAGCTGAAGGTCAATGCATCTCCCTCAACATCGCTGGCCAACGGCTCGAACAGATAAGCAGAACCAAATGCCACTTGGGTATCGGGCTCACCAGTGATTGACGGTGCATCATTGACAGCACTAATAGCAATAGTCACGGTTGCAGCTTCTTCAGCACTCAACAAACCATCATTAGCACTGTAAGTAAAGCTATCTGAACCATTGAAGTCGGCCGAAGGTGTATAGGTGGCAATGTTACCTGCGATCACAACTTCACCATTGGCCGGAGCCGTAACCACTGAGTAAGTAAGATCATCACCATTAGCATCCTCACCGGCAAGAGTAACCTCTACGGCAACATCCTCATCGGTACTATCAGCCACATTAGATACCGTCGGTGCGACGTTTACATTTGGATCAACCACAGTAATGGTAAAGGCCGTCAAGCTTGCCGAAGCATCGCCATCAGAGACACTGATCACTATGGCATCAGAGGTCCCTACATCATTGCCTGTCGGCGTACCAGTTAACGCACCTGTAGCATTATCAAAGCTCGCCCAAGAAGGTGTTGTTTCGATACTGAAAGTCAGAGTATCACTGTCAACATCAGTGGCAGTTGGCGCAAAGCTGTAAGCATCACCAATAGAAACCGACGTTTCCGGTGTACCAGAAATAACTGGGGCATCATTAACCGCTTCAATAGTAACAGTTACAGCAATGGAGTCCGTCAGGCTGCCATCCGATACCGTGACAGTGAAGTTATCTGTTCCGCTCACATCAGCCTCAGGGTCATAAGAGACTACACCACTATTGCTGACACTAACCACTCCAAGTGACGCGTCACCCACAGACCAGGTAAGCGAGTCTTCATTGGCATCGCTGGCACTCAAGGTTAATGCAAAGGCTGTAGGCGAACCATCTTCGCTCATTGTTACAGAAGTACTTTCGCCTTGTGCTATCACCGGCGCTTCGTTGAAATCGACGACGGTTAAGGTGAAGGCAGCCAGGTTAACTGTCACTGTGCCATCATTAACACTCACTACGATGTTTGAATAGGTGCCAACATCATCGCGAGTCGGTGTACCGTCGAGACCACCACTTCCACTGTCAATTCGCAAGAATGAAGGCAGATTAGAAGCGCTGAAGCTAAGCGTATCGTTATCATCATCACTTACTGTAGGCACAAAGCTATAAGCATTACCCACCGTCACTTCAGCCGCTGGCGTTCCGGATATCACCGGCGCGTCGTTGGTATTGGCAACAGTGATAGTAAAGCTTTGGGTATCCACGGCACTGCTTGTATCCGTAGCGGTTAACACCACAGAGTGACTACCCACATCGCTGTTTTCCGGTGTACCTGACAATACGCCGCTAGAACTATTGAAAGATAACCAATCCGGTAATGTCGTGGCGGCCAACGTAATCGTGTCGCCATCATCAACATCGCTGGCTACCAGCGTATAACTATAAGCGCTATCTTCATTGACCGAGGTAACCGCGGTAGAGCTAATCACAGGCGCATCATTGGTATTGGCGACGGTAATGGTAAAGCTTTGAGTAGCAGATAAGCTGCCTGTATCGGTTACGGTCAGTACAACACTATGGCTTCCAACGTCATCATTCTCTGGAGTCCCAGACAGAACGCCAGACGAAGAGTCGAAAGATAACCAAGAAGGTAATGTCGGTGCAGCGTACGTCAGACTATCACCAGCATCCACATCAGTTGCTGTAATAGTGTAGCTATAGGCAGAGTCTTCGGTAGCTGAAGTCACTTCCGTAGAGGTGATTACAGGTGTTTCGTTGACGCTGGTAATACTGATACTAAATGTCTGACCGGTTAATTCTGAGGCGCTATCTTCGCCACCATCAGCTAGCGAGAAGATAAACTCGTCAGAGGTAGTTTCGCCACCGTCATGAGTATATTGCACATCTCCGTTGGACAAGTCTGCCTGAGTGAAGGTGCTATTTGCTGACAGTGTTTCAGCTGAATCTGCAGCATCATCACCATCTGCATCCAGGAACAAGGTACCGTTAGTCACCGCTGTAGTTACGGTGAAGGTGAGTTCAGTTCCGGTATCATCGGGGTCAGAATCGGCAAGCAGGCTGGTAGTAATCACACCGGTTGCACCTTCATCCACAGTCAATCCAGTATTGGTACCTATGGTCGGCGCATCGTTCACTGCGGTAACAGAGATACTTGCGGTATCAGTGTCGCTTGAGAACGCCGTATCGCCACCAGTACTGCTGACATCGGCCGTTGAACCATTAGTTCCGCTTGCCTCATCCCAGGCTCTGAATGTAATGGTAGCAGTGCCATTAGCATCTTCATCCGGAACAAAACGGATTTTGTTATTGGTGGAAGAAGACGATAACAAGCGTGCCGCTGTCGTGCTGGTTAAGTCCACGGATGAGCCGGTGGTGCTGGTGAAATCATTCCAGTTAGTGCCGCCATCTGTCGTGTACTGCCAAACACCATCGCTGTTATCAACGTTAGTCACCACAATAGATTCGGTAGTTTGGGCCGCTTCTATATTATCGATACTGCTATCAACCACAATCGATGCCACGCTATCACCGGAATTATCCGTATCAGCAACGTCTTCCTCGATGGTGGTCAAGGTTGGCGATTGGCTATCATCTAACGTTGGGGCATCATTAACCGCGGTAATAGTTACCGTAGTTGTATCGCTTGAACCACTACTAGACAGCTGACTGTCACTGAAAGTCCAATCCAGCTGCACACTTGTAGTTGGATCTTCGGAGGTATTCTCGTAAGTAATGTTCTGCAGTACTTCATTCACCAGTGCCGTTGTTGGCGTTGTAAGATCACCACTAAAGGTAACGGTTAACGTACCACTACTGGATGAGAAGCTGGCAAATTTATCACCAATACTGTCGGTAATATCAGTGCCGGACACAGCCATTTGGCTACCGGACACTACGGCGAATGTATCGTTGCTATCAGCACCACCGTTACGAGCAATGGTTAACGTAGAATTAGTATAGTTACCGCTACTACTATTCTCAGCATCATTCTCACTGTCAGTAATGGTTACATCACTATCCAGCGTTACAGCAGAGTCATCTTCGGTAAAGTCCGCTGTTCCACCCAAGCTTGAGAATACCGGGGCGGTGTTATCATCATCACTGATAGTAACGGTAACTTGCTGAGTGGTACTTTCTGAGGCACTACCTCCGCTCACACTATCTACGTCGATAATAACCGTTTCATCACCTTCGCTGTCGCTATCATCTACTGAGGTAATGATGGTTGTAGCATCTGCACTGGTATCACCTTGGCTAACGGTAACAGAGGTACTGGCCGTATTGTTGTAGTCTGCACCACTCGCCGCTGCCGTAGCAGTACCTGAGTATGCAAAATTAACCGTCACATCTTCATAAGTGGCATTTGACAAAGTTATTGTCGGGGTTGAGGTGCCACCATCTTCATCGATTGTGCTGTTATCCACACTCAAGGTAACTGTCGGTGCTGATTGTGCATCAGTAATGGTAATCGTCTGAGTAACCCCTGTGGAATAATTAGCATTCCCCGTGATGAGGCAATCAATCGTCACTATCACAGTTTCATCACTGGCGGCATCAAACAAGGTATCTGCAACCCCTGTCACCGTGAACGTGCCACTGGAATCGCCGCTGCTTATAGTCATTGTAGAAGCACTAGAGGTGTAATCTGTCGTACTCGTCGCCGTACCTGTGAAACTGAAGGAGAAGCCAATATCCTCAGGCCATTGGTTATTTAAACTATTAGTCAATGACGCGGTTAAGGTAGCCACGCCACCATCTTCCGAGATAGTCGTCGTATCGGCAGACAAGACCAGATCTGGGATATTGGCGTAGATGGCATCACCAGACTGACTAATTGCAGTGGTGAACGCCGAATTACTATTACTTGAACTATCCGTCAACACAATACTCACTGGCACATCGCTCGAGGCAGCGTAGTCGGTACCGCCGTCGGAAACGGTAAAGGTGGCCGTATACGTAGTATCGTTAGTTTTACTCAGGCTGCCCAAGGTATATCCAGCAACGGTACTACTACCCAGTGAATAGGTATCAGAATCAGAATTTACCGTAATGGTTGCGGTTACTGTATCACCGACCTTATGGCTGGTGTTGTTAATGCTCACATTACTAATAGTAGGCGCAGTGGTATCCTGCACGGTTATATTGAAGGTTTGCCCGGTAACCGAACCAGAGTTCTGGTCGGCGACACTAAAAGTGAAGGTGTCGCTGGTATTCACCGCGCCAGCATGCACATATTGCACACGGTCATTATTGATATCATCTTGTGTAAAGGTATCATTTGCACTCAGGCTAGAGCTTGAAAGCTGTAACGCACCAACGGTAGGCACTGCGGTTACTGTATAGGTAACATCGCTGGCTCCATCTTCTGTATCACTGGTAGACAGTGCACTGCTACCGATAGTGATACTGCTGCCCCTTTCTACCGTAACGCCGTCATTAGTATCCACACTCGGGTCATCATTCACTGAATTAACCGTAATTGAGGCTGAATCACTCACGGAAGAAAACGCCGTGGTATCGCCATTGGTAGAAGCATCAGCAGTAGAACCTGCCGTTCCAGAAGATTTATCCCATGCGCGATAGGTGATGGTGGCTGTGCCGTTGTAGTCGGCATCCGGTGTAAATCTGATTTTGTGAGTGCTGGCTCCCGACAAGGTGCCATCTAACAATCGAGCAGATGATTCGATGTCTACAGATTGTCCAGTAGTTGCAGAAAAATCATTCCAGCTAGTGCCGTTGTCAGTACTGTACTGCCAAACACCATTGCTATTATCCACAGTGACAACCGCTATCGCTTCAACCGCTGAGCCATCAGGATCAGTGATGGAACTGTCAGTTACCATAGTTGCGACATCGGTACCAGTATTACTGCTATCTTCAACATCTTCGTCGATGGCCGTTAAGGTGGGTGACGCAGAGGAATCCAGCACTGGGGCATCATTTTCTGCCGTAACAGATACCGTTACCTGGTTGGTCCCTGTACTATTGGCCGTGCCATCATTGAATGTCCAATCCAGAACAACACTAGAATCTGGTGCATCGGAGCCATTGCTATAGGTAATAGCCTGCATGATGGAGGCAACAATTGCCGTCGTTGGGATATTGCTGCTATCTGAGAAGGTAAGTACCAATGTACCACTACCATTTGTGGTAACCGTACCATAAACCAAACTGTTATAAGTCAAGCTACCTGAAGCGGTTAGCGCTGAAAGATTGCCACTTTCGCCAAACACATCATCGGCATCAGCGCCGCCATTGCGAGCAATTGTTAAGGTAGCACCGCTGTAGTTACCAGCTGAGCTATTGAGTGCATCCAATTCGGTATCTGAAATGGAGACATTATCGTCAAGTACCACTGCAGAGCCATCCTCAGTAAATGCAGGGGTATTGTCCAGACCTGAGAAAACCGGTGCGTCGTTAGCGTTCTCAAAGGTAATATCGGTATCGCTGCCATTATCTGCCACGGCGAGGATATTAAGATTACCACCTGCACTATCCGACAAGGTAATCGCCACTTCAACCGCACTGAAATCGGTGGCATCCGTATCGATTTGCAGTGTATTGGAATCACTAAAGCGCACATTCGACGTTGTCAGACTGGTAACGCCAGTGATTTTAACTGTGTCGCCTTCTGAAAGATCAGCGATAGTATCGCCATTTAAATCCGACGATGAGCCAGAGAAAATATCATTGCCATCAGAGCCCGTCATGGAATCGGTGCCCGCACCAGGAGAGAGCGTATCTGCACCTGCGCCACCGTTAAGTGTGTCCGCACCCGCATTACCATTAATAGTATCAGCACCATCACCGCCAGATAAATTATCTCCACCAGCACTACCATTGATGGTTTGCGAGCTGGTAGAACCAGTTACCGTAAAGCTGTCG
This sequence comes from Planctobacterium sp. AWM4_229, assembly GCF_056160305.1. Lineage (NCBI taxonomy): Bacteria > Pseudomonadati > Pseudomonadota > Gammaproteobacteria > Alteromonadales > Alteromonadaceae > Planctobacterium > Planctobacterium sp. AWM4_229. The sequence continues at coordinate 101,882 of NZ_JBSWWX010000009.1, forward strand.
CTGGCAGAAGTTGTAGCCGTTAAGGTTTTACCATCCACATCCGTTGCTGGGATGGTAATGGTGATACTACCACCACTACCTGTCGCGAAGGTTTCTACTCCACTTAGATTTCCGCCTGTCACCGTACCTGTTGCGGTCAATGTCAAGGTATCAGAGCTTGAAGCGCTGCCATCAATGGTGCCACTAAAGGCATTCAATTGAGCGACAGTGAGTGTCAAATCATTAGAAGTTGAACTGTCCAATGTCAGATTTGTGAACCCTGATAACGTGGCTGAGGCAATGTCATTAGTTCCATCAGACACTACAGTATTGGCAACTGTACTATCAGCTGTGAAAGAGCCGCTAAAATCAGTTGTACCGATATCCAATGTAATGGCGTCAGAATCTGAACTCGCAGTAAAAGTATTGCTGTTGTCTGACCCTACAGTTATGGTGCGAGAATCAGAACTATCATCCTCAATAGTGTAAGTTTCTACAGTCGTCGAGTTTACAGTGAGGTCACCAGTCCCACTGATAGTAATCTCCTCACCGCTTACGCCAGTACCTGCTGCAACTATTGTGGCATCGTTTAGTGCATTATATTGGGCAGCAGACAGAGTGACACTAGCCCCGGACGCCAATGATAGTGATCCTATGTCAGTTAGCGTTCCCCCAGAAACATCAGCCGAGTCTGCTAATAATAATAGGTCTCCATTGGTAGTTTGGCCTTCTAAGGTTCCAGTATAGGTTATGCCCGGTACGGAAAAGGTAATGACATCAGTGCTGCTAGTAGCAGATACATCAGTAGCTGTATCGTTAGTACCCAAGGTAATAGTTCGGGTATTCGTGGAGTCGTCTTGGACACTGTAAGTTTCAATAGCACTACTATTCAGCGTACTGATATCGCCATCACCGGAGACGGTAATTTGCTCTGTTCCTGCTGCAGTGATAGTGCCATCAAAATCTGACAGTTGCGATGCATCCATGGTGACAGTCGCGCCTGATGCAAGGGTAAGATTTTCAAAATTCGAGGTGGTAGCACCGGCCACACTGGCACCATTGGACATACTCAGTGTATCGGTGCCATCACCGGGATTCAGCGTGCCCGTCGCGGTTAACGTCCCAATATCGATGCTATCATCACCTGTGCTGCCAGTAACGTTTTGTGCTGCCGCACCAAGGGTAATATCGTTAGCTACACTAAGAACATAGGTCTCTATGGCACTGTTACCTGTAAAGCCATCAGTGGCTGAGCTAATGGTGATTTGTTCTGTACCCGCAGCTGTAATGGTTCCAGTAAAAGCATCGTGTTGTGCTTCAGTCATAGTGACTGAAGCACCGGAATCAATGGTCAGATCGAGAATATTACTGCTGTCTATTGTGGCACTAGCAATACTACTACCATTGCCCATTTGCAGAATATCATTGCTATCTTCACCATTAATGGATCCCGTAATTGACAGGGTACCAATGTTGAACGTAACAACATCATCCGTATTTGAATCGCTAATCGAAGTAACATCTGAACTTAATGTAATTGTTCGGGTATCAGTCGAATCATCACCTACTGTCCAGTTTTCAATATTACCTAAGGTGGTAAAATCATTATCTCCACTTATCGATACGCTTTCAGTGCCGGAAGCTGTAATGGTTCCATCAAAATCAGAAAGTTGTGAGGCGGCCATGGTAACAGATGCCCCACTAGCCAAAGTCAGGTCTTCAAAGTTAGATAACGTTGCGCCAGCTACGGAAGAACTATTCACCAAAGACAGTGTGTCTGTGCCGTCATTTGGATTTAATTCACCCGTATATGAACCGCCCCCCAAGGTGATGGTGTCATCATTAGTACCCGAGCCTGTAATATCTTGTGCTAGGTGACCGGTGTCGGTGCCAAGTGTAACTGAGAGTGCAGCGCCAAGAACATATGTTTCAACGTCAGCATCAGTGCTTACAGCTCCATCACCATCAGCTGAGCTAATAGTAATTTGATCAGAGCCTCCAGAGGCAGTTACACCTGAAGAAAAACCATCGTGCTGCGCTTCGGTCATGGTGACAGAACCAGTCACATCCACTGTCTCAAAACCGGCGATACTGCCAGCTGAGGCGATAGACGAACCCGTGGCCATTTGCAGAACGTCAGATTGGCCTGAACCACCATCCAGGTCACTGGTGGCAGATAAGGTCAATGTACCAATATTAATCGTCTGGCTGGCAGCATCTGAACCTGTCACATCCTGTCCCGACGCCCCAAGGGTAAAAGTGTACGCATCATTTAACGTATAGGCTTCGATATCCGCATCACCTGTGACCGTATCATTATCGTCAGAAGTGCTAAGAGTAATAGTTTCTGTACCTGCTCCCGCGGTGATACCGCCAGTAAAGCCATCATGAACGCTTTCTGTCATGGTGGCAGAGGCATCGTCATTAAGCGTTAATGCTTCAAAGCCGGAAAATGAGGTTAATGCCGTAAAATCTGCAGACTGGCTAGCCGCGATAACGATGGTATCCGCAGTCGTTTCCCCTGCACCAGTTGCTGTGGAGCCCGTCATGTGCGAGCCGTCAGTAATGGTTAATGTCTCGTCACTGGAATCAAACGTGAAGGAAGGACTAATATTGGCGGGCGTACCACCTGTATTAAACCCGGCAGCCGTCGTTGAAGCACTGGTAAAGGAAACCGTATGAGCAGTACCGGAGGTGTAAGTCGCTACATTTCCGTTACTCCCGTTACCATTGCCGGAGTCATCGACGATGTCGGTACTGGCGTCCAAATCTAGTCTAAACGTCCCTTCGCCTTCAATAGGGGTAACCGTCACGGTATACGTCGTATTGCTACCTGAAATGCTATCAATTGTACCTGTGGCATCACCTGACACATTAGTCACTGAGAAATCATCGGTGGTAACATTACTGGCGTTTTCATCGAAAGTAACGGTAAAGTCTACGGACGTGGCATCATCCGCACTACTTTCGGTAATAGATTGAACAACCGGCGGGGATACGTCAGAAGTGGTTTGACTAATCGGACCTTCAGGAGATGCCTGTAAATTCGGTGATGTCTCGTCATCTTCTGCTACAACATAAATATCGTAAGCCACACCTTCGGTTAAGCCACTCAATACCAGCGTATCGGCAGCAGCTGTTACTGCCTTGCTATTAGAAGAAGTAGCGGCGCTGTCGGATGCATCCGTTCCTGCTTTGACTTGGGCTGAACTTGGCGCACTAGCACCATCGGCAAGCGCTACAGCATAAACCGTACCCGCCTCATTGATATCCACATCCAAAGTAATTGAGGTGCCATTTTCAGAATTAACACTGGTGGCTGAATCGTTGGTGGGTGCAGTGACATCGGGCACGGTAAAGTTATAGGTGGTGGTATCCGATATCCCGGCAAAGCTGTTCCCAGTAGTATCATCAATGGCAGTAGCCGCTATCTGAATGTAATAGCTGTCGTCCTCTGTTAAATCAGAAGACGGATTAATGGTAAGCACTGCGCCAGAAATACTGGCCTCTGCGCCCGGACTAGCAGCATCAATAGTCACATCGGCATTGTCACCGGAGTCGTAAATAACGATATTCCCGGTACCAAATGCGACATCTTCATCAAAGGTGATCACGAAGTTGGAGCTTGCCGATACTGTCGTGTTGCCGTCAGTGGGATTTAAACTGCTTACTGTAGGATTGGTTGTGTCATTGACGGTGATCGTAAACGCTTCCTGGTAATCATCAGTACCATCGTTCACATTGAGACAGATACTGTAGCTCCCAGCGGAGACAGAACCACCTGTCTCTAAATCATCATTAGTGTTGTCTACCTGAAAATTGCCATTATCTGCGCCATTGGTGCCATTACATGTGGTACCCGTAGTGGCCAGTGAGTAAGTATGCGAATCGCCACCATCAGAGTCAGTTACAGATAGATTACCCACCACAGCTCCGGCAGACGTTGCACTGTCGTCGATTGAAGTGCTGTCCAACCCAATATCGGTGGGTGCACTGTTAGGTATCGACACACTGAACGTTAACCCCGGTGTTCCCCCGGCTAACGAGGTCGCAGCAAGTGGTGCATCATCGGTAACAGGACCGCTCCCCAGTGATAATGTATAGGTGGCATTGTCTGATTTATCCCAGGTTCCGCCAGGTGGAGTGAAGGTATAATCCACCACCATTGTGGCTGTGTTACCTCCCGAAACAACGTTAGTTGAGGCTAACGTCATTGATGGTGATACAGAGATATCATCTGTACCAACAGACGATGACAGAATAACGTCGCCTGAATCCGAATAAGTAACCCTAACCACATAGGTACTTGCCCCCGCAGACGAAACATCATCAGCGGTGGTCACCGTGGCTGCTGGCGCAGAATTGCTGGATGGGCAATCAGTGTCTTTAGTACAGGAAACGCTTGGTGCATTGGTACATGTAGATTCACCCGTATCACAGGTTCCAACAAATTGCACCATTGACTCAGCAGTCATACCGGTGGCAGATAGCCCATCTCTGGGGCTGTCTGATGCACCAGAGATAGTATTACCAACAAGCCGCTCCAATGGAATCAACTTATTGCGTTTGAAAATTCGCTCTATCGTTTTCTCGTCAATAGGCTTAAATTTGCTTTTGGCATCAGTTTCAGGTTCTGCTTTATCAACTTGTGCCAGTTTTTTTGAGTTAGTTGCTAGTGCGCTTTGACTATTTTCTATAGGCGCAGAGGCTGAAGCCATAGTGACATTAATTACTCCAGCAGTCACAATTAAAGGGAGGCTGCGTTTGAATAATTTAGCGATTTGATTCATTTCCATAATCTTGCACCTATGCAAAAGCATTGTAATTTTTATCCGGTTCAGTTTGATAAAGGTTCATCAATATCTCGTCCTGGACACCCGGCATAATCGGTTTCTGACAATTTTCTATCACTTTAATGTCGTAAATTTGTTTTACGTCGCCCGTAAAAGTAGTGTAGTCGGTAACCGCAAAACTGCTTAGGTCAACAATAAAAACGGCCGCAATTGACTCTTCAAGAATATCGTGAACCGGGAGTTTCACCACCCCCTTACTCAGCCTTACCCTTGAAGTACCAACCAGCATTTTATCGCCGTAAAACTCAAGACCCCGAGCGTAACCGGGCAACTCCAACAAAACTTCTCTCTTACCACTACTCAGGTGAATTCGCTCTACCAATCCCATACCTGAATGACAAAAATACAAATATTCACCATGCAACCTTGGCGTATGAGGCACAGATAGGTTTTGAGCAATAAGCTCATTTGTTTCAATTTCGATAATGCCGCCGCTGAAAGGATCATTGAGTTCTTTCCAATCAATCTCTTTTTTCAAGGTATGAAAGCAGCTGGCATATTTTGGCTTACCTTTATTAACGGCCATGCCATTTAGATGATTAGCGTTATTTTTCCTATCTTTGCGAAAAAAATAAGGAAACCACTGGTTGGTAAAGTGACAGCCAGGCGCCAATGAGGAAATACACCCTTCACGCGAATTAACAAACCACAACTCGTCACCGCACCATTCCATATCGTGTAGATTAATATACCCGGTGATGTGGCGATCATATGGCAAGAACAATGCATCAGCTCGAGATAACTTATCATCGAGAGATACCGCTTTAGAAAGTAACTGGTCTGTGCGCTTGTAGTGAATTACTTCAGAATAGGAAGCGATAGATATCCGATCTCCTTTGACTGCAAGCCCAAAGGGTCTGGCGACCGGTACCAGGTGAGTATCGAGTCCTGTTTCACCTGACCTAAATAATATCAACCGGTGGCAATCGTAGGACGTTACCGCCAGACTAATATTATGGCGTTCTAAGAAGCCGGCAAAACCGGGGGTGGACATTGACCGAAAATCATATTCCTGAAAAACCTCTTCTTCAGTTAATTTTTCGTCACCTTTAGCCATTACGTTTTTTTACCTGAAATAATAAAGCACAATACAATCCATGACATTGTGTATCATTTTATTCATAGTTTCACAAAAAGCTATTATAAATAACAAGTTAAACAAAACTAAATTACATGCTATTACATTTTCAATGTGAATTGCAGCCTACCAAGACTTAAAGCTTGTCTGCCGCTGACAACAATTTAACTGGGTTTAATTTTCGTACGCATAGCTCGCCAATACTTGTATTTTGGCACACTCTGGTAGCCGAACGCCTCAATAGCACTTTTATTTCCGTCGGCTTAATTGTTGGATACCTGGCTCTTATCATGGCGGCGTAGCCGGTAACGATCGGCGTTGCCGCTGAATTTTTTGCGAAAATTGAATATGAATTATCGGCCCTGGTGTCTCGGGTAATCACATAACCCAATGTGGCCACGTCTGTTCGTTCACTAAACGATGTATTAGCCAGTCTATCCTGATAATCCAAAGCACTTACAATGATAACATTGGCAATATCTTCAAACGCTGTTTTACCACCATAGCGGTTGTGTCCAGCTGCAACTACCACAATGCCAACTCCATTATTAAAACCCGTTGTCAGATAATCCAAATAGTGTTTAAGCGGTGCAACAAGGTACTCGGATAACCAGCTCACATTAATAACATCTGATTTATAAAAGGCACTTCGAGCAAAGGATTTGAGTAAATTCGATGTCCATGGTTGAGTCATTTTAATAGCCTGCATCCTAGACGTTGGCGAAATGCCCGTAAGTACATTTCGATGGTACTTTGGCCTATCAGAGAGCGGAGCCCATAACAAAGCAGCGACCCTGGTACCATGTGAGTATTCTTTGGGAGGAATGGCCCCTGCAATTTCCATGTCCTGATCCCAAGAATCAACCAGCCCTACCTTACTAAACATGGGGTGATGGTTAAAAACACCATCATCAACGACGGTAATCATTGAACGCCTGGCCCCAATAAATTGATGCCATTGCGTTAATGCAAATAATTTAATAGCATCAAAGCTATTTGACCTTTCCTGCAAATCGTCATGTAACTTGATTATGGGAGCTTTCTGCCTACGCAGCATAATGAGGTCAGGCTGCACCAAAATACTCACATTTTTGTTTGTCTTCTGTTTTGCCTGCCAGCGCAACATGGCAAGCCTGGTATCTGCTAGTTTCTCATAATTTATCAGCCATATTTGGTGAACGTGCTTGCTCTTTTTGTGGTTCGATTCTGTTGCTGGGTATTGAGTGATAAGTTGCGTGTTTTCGTCTTCGGAAATGAAGTTATTAATGACCTCAGAGTCTCCCGTAAAAGCAATTACCAGCCTGCTCGCCAATAAGAGTTCTCTTCCACTCACTAAATCAACGTATTTTGCCTGCTTTTGATTTGCCGCCTCGGGTTCAATAGCCTCCAGTTGAAAATGCTGTTTACCGTCCTTGAAATGCCACATTTCAGCAGAGGCAGAATTTACGTCAATCCCATTCAATACAACAAAAAACAAAAGGCTGAATAGTCTTCTTGGATTAATGAGAAAACTCAACACAACGCGAGGATTTCCTGCTGAAAAGTATTTCATATTGAGATTTGGATCCGTGCTTGTCCCACTTTTAAATTTTACACAAGTATACTACAACCACACATCACAAATACTTTAATTAAAGCTTTCACTTAGTACCAGTCCGCTGCGAAAATGACACTGATGTAAGATGACAAAAGTCTTGAGCTCTAATAGAACCGGATTTTTATGTGCTATTTCAACAGGCTCGAAACAGATACAAAGCAAAGACGTCTTCTTGATACTTTTTTTACCAGCGCCAAGAGAGGCCTGAGGCTGCGTAAGGCAATCGGTTAGGTATCACGGTTCCCCAAGGTAATTATAATTTAAAGGGCTAATCAGTTTGGCTTTGGTGGCTGCTCCAGTCTGTGTATTGCATCCCGAATGACAATCCGACCAGCATACCATGGAATATTAGCAATACTTTGCAACTCGATTATGATGCAACTTAGGGCCTATCATATGACTGCACGACAGGAAGGTAGCACTAGTTCGAAATAGATAAAATCGAAAACCTGTTAACGCTCTTATAGAAAACGCCAGTCAGTTAAACTGACCGGCATTATACTTTCACTTTTATGCCCTACTTGAGACTAAGCAGGAACTAGCAATTAGTACCCGTTTTATTAATTTCGGGAAGGATACATACCTAACATTGCTATGCAAAAGTTAACACTAAGAAAAGGTTGCCGATTCTCATGCCCCTGGCTCGCACCATAAACGGAAGTGATATTCTCGCTCATACTGGTGGACGTTGCCGCATCATATGGAGCATAGGCTCGATACGAAATGCTACCACTATCCTTACGTCTGGCAGGGACAACTGTAGGACCAGGCGTATCTTCAGTGGAATTTGCGGGTTCCTTTTGACCAACCAGCGTACCGTGATTGTGCGAAGGCATATGCAGCTCATTGAGCACTATACTTGTATAACCACCAAATTCTCCCCAATACCTTGGGGTTAATCCGGGTCCTGTTCCCCAGTTCATTGGCGCTCGCCCACGAAAATCAGGAACCCCAAAACTCACCCGGCCATCACCACCGTAGGTAGTACCTATTAGTGAGAACAATGCGGTGTTCTGGGAGATATTCATTAAACTCCCATAACAATACGCCCAGCCTCTTGGGTTAAAATTATTTGCCCACATCTGAACCTGTGCAATAAATGGATCTGCCATAATTAATTCCTCTCTAGTTTCTTTGTGGATAAAGACCGGTCAAGCACATAACAAATGTGACGGTGAGATATTGCATCATATTATGGTGAGCTTGGCCTCCCCCGGCATTCTCAACAAGGCCTTCTGCAAAACTTTCCATTTCAGTAGTTGTGTCAGTCGAATAAAAAGTTCCGTCCGATACTTTAGCGGGCAGATGGCCAGTTGGTTCATCAGAAGTATCGCTTGACGTTGACCCCTGCAAAGCGTGGGTATGCGCAGGTATTTGGCTTGTCGTAAGAGCCACTGTTTGAACCCCCGCTCTTGCTCCTAAAATGTAGTTGGACAGAGCTGGTCCCTGTCCAAAATTAACCGGCAGGCGGCCTCTTAAATCAGGTAATCCAAAACTTACTCTACCATCACCACCGTATGTAGTGCCAATTAAGGAAAAAAGAGCTGAGTTTTCGCTAATTGCAAGTAAACTACCAGAGCAGGATCCCCAATGGCGCGGAGCAAAATTGCTCGCCATCATTCTGATTTCAGCTGTATAAGCATCTGACATAATTTTCTCCTTAATCTAATTACGCGACGGGAAAGCCCCGGAAATAGCGATAATAAAGTTAATAACCTGATAAGGTTGTATATTGTAGTGAGACTGTGAGCCACCAGCTGAAGTAGGAAGCGCAGCAGGATTAAACTCTACAATATTTGCTACAGATGACGTATAAGCCGTCAACGGAGCACCATTAAATTGAGGTTGTGCGTAGGCATCCCCCTGGAGATTACTCGTTGTACCTTGAACCGACATACAACTCACATCATGCCTGTGAGCTGGCGCTGTAGATTGAGTCAACGTGACATTCTCGAACCCGCCAATCGCACCGCGATTATAAACATTACCGTCTTGCGTACTGGTACCTGTACCAACCGGTGTTCTACTGCGGAAATCGGGCAAATTAAAGGTGGTTCGAGCATTACCACCAAAAGCATTCCCCATCAGCGCAAAAAGGGCCTGATGCTCTGTTATTTGCATAACAGCGCCATTACACAAGGCATAATCAACGGGTGCCCAGCTCATCCCGTTCATGCTTATCATGCTCATAAAAGGATCTGACATAATATTCTCCTTGATTGTTTAAGAGGGGTTGCGATCACGACAAATAACAAATTCCAGTTCAGTGGCGCTATTCGGGCTGGAAAACAGCCTGACTGGCTCGTCCCCAAACTTCTCGTGAGACAGGTCATAGTCCCCTTGTTCGGGTTCCACTGGCGGCTCATCTATTACATCCATACGAACAACAAACGATTCCCATTTATCACCATTCGTGGGAGCTTCCTTAACTTCTGTTATCTTCGCCCTGAACGGAGCATTAGCGCCTGCGACAGACACTTCCACTACTTCGCCATCCATCCCATTTAGGGTGGTTAAATTAAAATTTGACATTCACTTTCCTCGACAGTCCACCATAGATTGGAATAAAGATAGTAGAGCTTTTCCAATATAACCAAGTTTTAATCTATAAATTTCCCAAAATAATACAATTACATTAAATTACACTAACCATTATCATAAATTTATTTAGATATTTTGATACTCAAATATCAATAACGTGTTACTAAGCTATTTAAAATATAAAAATGTTTAGTCAGATTTTTCCGTTCTTATGGTATGCCAGTAGTGCGGAGGTTAACATGCGCTTTTGCGGTTAAGCGTATGGGGAGAGAACGAGCACCCGGTTTTTGTTATTGCAACAACGGGTGCAGAACGAAATTATGGTTCAAAATCAAACAATATCGAACAAGTCGACACGGGTTAATTTGTTAACTCGCTACGGGATACCAAATCATACTGTAATTGGGTGGCGTATGTGACTCAACCTGGAAACCCAGAGACGTGTATAACTTTTGCGCAGAAATATTAGTTTCCGACACGTTAAGCGTCATCGGCACTTTACTTTGAGTCGCAGCTTGTTGAAAAGATTGAATAATTGCCTTACCAAAACCCAATCCCCTTGCCTGTGGCAGTATAGCAATATCCACCAAATGAACGCAGTTAGGACCAAAATCGATTGTCGCTTTTCCCACTTTTTCATGATGCTTTTCAATGATGAAATACATAGCATTGGGGGTTTGCTCACCATAGCCATTATTCATGGCATTAAATTGCATTTCTACTATTGATTCGATGAAATCAGGATCGCCATCAATAAGCTGTAAGTCGCTTCTTTGAGCTCGATGTATCTCCTCCAAAAATGGCGCATCTTCGGGTCTGGAGGGTCTCATGTGAAGTCCTTCAGGAATAGTCACGTTCATTAAGTGTTCCTTATATTACATATTTTAAGTTATTTTGCCTTTTATAGAAGCTCAATAAAAGTCAACAAGCAAATCCAGCAACATTGCGATTCAACACAAAATATCGAAAGCTCAGTTAAATTCAACAAACAGATGCGTTTTAAAGCACTGGCATTTTTCCAACCAATGGTTCAAAAAAAATGCGCTGCGGTCAATTAATACCACTCTTGTTATTTCCGTGAAAAACTGAAACAAAAATCATTAAATTCGGTGATGTCTTCGTCAGTGACCTCTTGCATCTCTGCTTTTAGCCATGACTCAAACGCCTCGAAACTATCAATAAAGTCCAGAGATTTATTCATTAAGGTTCTCAAATCAATAGCAAGTAAATCAATAAACCTGATGTCCAGTTCAAACTCATCTTGAATAATGTCTTGTTTGTGCGCATCAGAAGCCATTCGTCGATATTTGTCCCAAAAACGAGGTATATAGCAAAAGCCGAGAGTTCCCTTCTGGGTAATGGGATATTCGTTACGGTTATGAAAAAGATTAGGTATATCTATTTGCCAATATGGATCATCATTAAGCTTGTACTCAAACTTTATTTGCTGTCCGGGTGCGCAGGCGAGAGACAATCGGTGCCTTTGAATATTGAGACTACAATCGTCTAACCCCAACCTATGTTCTCTGTACACTTGCAGGTCGGTATTCAGGTTTAATTTTTGATAAATGATTTCCGAGTCAGGGAGTGTCAAGGTGTGAAAAAAGTCTTGGGTGTCTCCCTGTTGAATTTTGCTACAGCTGTCTTTATCCAGAACTAATAGATCTTTTGAATAGCTTTGTGTTTCACCACCAATAACAGGTTGCACTTCGATACTTGTGCGGATCACCTGGGGGATTAGCTCCCCTTTGGGCTTTAGAAACTGACATAAATTTGCAAATATTTGTACCTGAGGTTCTCTTTGCAAAAAGGTGTTCATTGTCTCAGAAATAATAATATCGAACTGAACGTCCATTGGTACCCATTGAGTGGCGTCAGCCAAATCAATAGCTAAATTTTCGTCGTCAATTTCTAGCCAGGAAGCAACCTTTTTTAGGGCCCTAACATTGGTCTGGTGGATATCGATACATTGTACGTTGAGTTTAGCCTCTCTCAGCAAAGGTAAAAGCGGTAAAAGTATCGTTCCATAAGGTCCTGTACCCGCGTACAAGATGTTAATCTCCCTGTTGCTGTCAGCTTTATCTTTGATTGCTTGGCTAATTCCCTTTAAAAACACTTGAGTTCGCGTAACCTCTAACAAACATTTAGCGGCCTTAACCGGTGAGATTGCGATACCAGATTCCAAGACGGTATCATCAGCGGCCAATATCTCGTCGTTAACAGAAATACCCGTTATCTCACTCAACATCTCGGCCATCTTTAATGCAATATCTCTATTCTCGATACCATTAGGAGAACTCAACAAAACCTGCACACACTCAATAAACTCGTTTTTATCGGGCAGATTTTTTTTATTGGAAGGCTGATTCAGCGTTGCTAACACGTCTTTTTTCGATGACACTTTATTCTATTATCTCCATGTTCATTTACGGTTGACCTTAAATGACAGAGGCACACTGACTATTGTCGGTCACCAGGCCCATCAGCCAATCATTGACAACGCAATCTATCACGAGGTTCACCCGCGGTGCTGTTCCACGATTGTGCACAGCATGTTCCTGATCGGCATTGACATACCATAATTCAGCAAATTTCATTGGCAGACGAACGCCGTTACTATAAAAATCTACGCTATCATTTGTTTCCAAAGGAACATGTAACCTTGCCTCACCATACTCAATCGCCAATCCAGCATCGCGGTGAGGGGCGATATTCCCCATAGGACTCAAGCACATTAAACGAACGGCGTTAAGCTCACATTTTATTTGTTTCAGCAGGCCACGAATCGTTGGCATTTTTTGCAATGCCGGCAAATCTATCCAGCTGTCCCCCCCTTGAATATTAAACGCCTGCAAAATTGGGTGAGCCTGTGCACTGGATGCTTCGCAGCGCAGCGGCAAAACATCCCATTGCCCTTCATAAACACCAGTATTAACATGAGGTAACCATTGTTCTGCAGGAAACTGAGCAACCTCTCGCAAAATGTGTTCTGATTCAAAATGAAACGCAATAGGAAGCTTTTTTGATGGGATTACAGCCACTTTTGGTAAAGCTCCTTTTTAATTTTACTTTTCCTGTTTATAAGCCATGCTGTGAAGATGGAAATTTTTTACTAAATCCTAGATGAATTTAGGTAAATTACAAATTTATTTACTAAAAGATTAGGGGAACATTGCGTTACCGATTTGGTATATTTGTAACTCTCACTTTGTTGACAAACATCATCAGAAATATCTACAGAGGTTATCAGAATCACCATGGCATCAGCCCCCACTCATGAACAAGACATCTATCTCTCAACAATTGTCAGTTTTCTCAACGGAATAGGTATCACGGTAGTAACCGGAAAGGTCAACAACAATGCATTTCTTGAAGGTATTGAAATTAAAAACGGTGGTCTTGTATATCAACCGGACAAACTTAATTTCCCCGGCGATCTGCTTCATGAAGCGGGACATATTGCCGTTGCCCCGCCCGACATTCGAGCGAATTTACAGGATGATGTAGCGCAATTCGGTCAAGGCCCCGCTGAAGAAATGGCAGCAATCGCATGGTCATGGGCAGCTATCAAACACCTGAATATCCCACCTGAAGTGGTATTCCACAAAAATGGATATAAAGGAGCCTCATTAAACTACATAGAAGCCTTTGCAAACAGTTCGGGTTTTGGACACCCAATGCTTGCTTTCTGGGGCATGTGTAATAACTTCAATGATCCCCGAGGTGGCTTTCCATCAATGCTACACTGGCTTCGTTGTTAAGACTGGTTTACGCCAGTTTCATCAGCGATATAGAACTTTGGCACGGGTCTCAAACAGTAATTCACATTTACAATTCCCCGCCCCTCTGATTGCCAGTCTACATCTGTGGGAAATGTCAATCCGCATTGATACTCTTCTATTGTGATTGCATCGTCCAAACGCAAAATGGTGGTAATTACCAAGTCTCGTTTGGCGGCGAAAACCGTTAAGTCGAATTGCCCGAGCAATATATTATCTGACTCAATCTGCGCCACTTTATAAGTATGCTGGTCCAGTTTTAAAAGCGCCACTTTGTGCCTACGAAAAGGCATTAGCATTCCAGTAATAGCAGCATCTGTTTTATCGGTAAGCTTAAGTAATTGTTCCACTTCCCCTTTCAAGGAGGTGCCGACCAGGTGGCATTCTATGCTATGAGGAATCAACCTACCTGTATCCTTCAGCAGCTTTGAAACATGCAGGGTAATCGCCACTTGAGCCTCTGCTTCTAAGGCCTTCGTTAGACACTCAAAAATGACAATATCATAGGGCAAGTGATCGTGATATTTAAGTACATCACTTTGAACAAAAGTCACCTCTAAATTAGGTTTATTGAGAGATTGCCATAGGTGTTTCGCATTTTCCAAGGACGTTTCAGACACATCCAATAGCACTAGTTCGATTGGCGCGCTTAATCTTAAAGCCAATATGGGTAATACCAGGGTAGCAAACGGGCCACAACCGGGGTATAACACTCTAATGACCGAATTATCGTTCCTGCGATTGACGTTATTCAGCAAAGCCTGCCAATATTTTACCGTGCGATAATAATCAGGCATACACCCGGCCGCCGAAGAGCTGCACAGTTTAAGCCCAAAGTCACCGAACTCATCTTCTCCAGTAAATAATTCCTGTTTCGATGCGGCATACAATTCGTCAAATATCTCCGTCAATAATTGCCGCCCTTTAACGTCACTAAGGGGTTTCGAAAGCGACTCATTTATCTTCCTGGCTATGAGATTTAATTGCTTTTCTTCGATCATTCTTCCTCCGGTGCCTGAAATCCAAAATAACGTATTTCGTCTGCAAATAGTTGCCCAATATTCTTGATTGTCTCAGGTGACCAACGCTGGATGTAGGTATGTCCGGCGGAATGATTAACGTCATGTCTGACTGGAAATAACTGAAACTGCCACTTTTGTGCAAGACTGGCCATAGCCCTTTGCAACTCTTTCGCTCGGTTAATGGGTTCTGTACAGTGCAGCCTGATAACATGGTCTACGCCTTGAGTGTATTGCAACTGACTGAATGTGTGTTCTGTATTTTCAGAGTAAGGTAAAATAGCTCTGTGAATTGATTCTTGAGGCGCCGGACACCCCGCAGCGACCCAGCTATCGAAGCTATATCTCTGGTAGCTATCAGCCTCAAGAGAGTAGCGATAAAAACGAAATATGGATAAAGCCCTGTCCCAAGTATTTCTCACCACTACGAAAGAGCGATACGCCTGCCATTGCTTAGGATATTTTTTAGCGATAACTGCAGGAACTTGATGGCTCACGGTACCCACTCGAGGGTCATCCCGCCCCATATAATCTACCCCTGTCATTGCTCTTCGTACGGCCGTACTGGCGCTTTTGGGATTTTCAATAAAAATAACTTTAGTGTCGTCGTCAATCATTGTTCATTAGGGCCGGATATTGAAAGCTGTTGCAATAGTTTGGCAATTTGAGGATGCACGTTTTTTGAAACTGGCGGTGCTATAAAACTACTGAAATTATCAACGCGCTCAAGCTCATAACTCGCTGAATTTGCTTCTCCTCCCAGAAACCGAACAACCTTTGTCAGCTCAGAGCCACAAAACATCGAATCATAGTCTAGCTTCAAAAAGTTACTCTTGGGCATTTTTTGCTCGAGCTGACGGGCGTAATGATGCTGTTCACAATAGTAATACAGGCATTTATCCACCGGACTAAATTCATGCCATACATCGCTAATATAACCAAAGGCGACCCCGTCAGAATCTGGTTCCAACAAGGACTTATATGATTGATGAGGTAATAAAGGAGGAACATAGGCATTTATCTTTATCAATGAAAGCGCATTGGATACAGGTTCTCTGGTGATCTGTATTACTTTCAGCTCAACATCCATTGTTTGCCTTAGCTCAGACGCAATCCACTCAATGTGCCGCCAGCCCGGATAGCCACACTCAACATAATTGTTCCCCTGCTGCAACGTCAATCGGATGGACTCTACATGCCCTTGAATCTCTTTGCCATTGTGTTCAAGAGGATTCCCCCCGGAATTAACATGTGGCGCATAAAGAAGATGTATGGGTTCGTGTTCCACCCGATATGAATGAGCCAACTGTTGATTTAAATTATGCGCTAACCACTGAGTGCCGCAACGCCCCGGTGATATCACGAAACAACATATTGCCATGCTCAGTTATCCTTTCTTACTTCGAGTTTAAACCTGAAAAAAGCAAATTATTCTGTCACTAATATCGCCTTCAGAGGAGCCAGATGACTTTCAAAATTTCGCCACTGCTCAAGTCCAGAGCGATAAATCGGTTGGCGAACTTGCTCGGAACTCGGGGTATGAATGTTTCTGTTGGTTTGATGAAAAGCAACGCAAGCCTCTTCAAACGGTAATCCACAAAAGTTCAGAAGTCTGCGCACCTCAAACTCAAGATTATTCACCACCTCTTCATATTGGACCGTTAATACCTCACCGGGCAAAACCTTATCCCAATGGTTCATCAAGCGAAGATAGTCGTTGTAGTATTTACCTAAGCCGTTAAGGCTATAGCTAAAGTGATACCCCGTTGCGAACAGCTGTTTAAAGCAACTAAAACAAGCGGCCATCGGATCTCGGCGCGCATCTATGAAGATAGCATTGGGCAGCATTAATTTAATTAAAGCAATGTGCTTAAAGTTATTGGGCATTTTATCAATAAAGTAAGGAGCTCCCTTTCTAAAGTCCCGGGTTTCTGTGAGATAGGTCTCTCCCATCTGTTTTAACTGCTCTGGTGTCAACTGGTACAAATAACCAGCATAATGCTCTTGGTTATTAAAAACTCGGTTAATAATACTTTGCACATTTAGCAACTCCATGGTGCTATCCACCATGGAGTGTGAGGCTAATATCTGCTCCAGCAAAGTGGAACCAGAGCGGGGTAAACCAACGATGAATATCGGTACCGGCCCTTCATTTTCTGCCGACTTGATCTGGTTGAACAAGCTTTGGCGGCAATGAAACGTTTGTTGTGATACCAGTTGTTCAAAATATTCAGGTTGATAATTAATGGCTTGCTGTTGTAAGGCGTTTCCTTGTTGGTAAAAGTGAAATGACTGGGCAAAATCACCTTGATCTTCCCACCCTTTGCCCAAAGCAAAAAACAAGTAGGTTTTGTCCTTCACCGATACTTCCGGTGACTCAAGCATGTCGCTCATTTTCCCTATCTGTTCGACGCTGAATTGATATTTCTTGGTATTGGCTAAACTCCACCACACTTCACCAAAGTCTGGTTTGGCTTCTATAGCCGAACAATACGCCCTGATAGCGCGCTCGTAATTACCTTGGGTTTTGTGTGCATGGCCTGACAACATAAAAAAGTAGTGCTGTTCTGCGCTGTCCAGCTTTAACAACTCGTCGTACAGCACAATCGCTTCTGCCACTCTCCCCAAATGACTCAAAGCAGCAGCACGGTACCCCCATAATCGAATTTCCTGGTCATTAATAGTTCCCAAATTCTCTGTCACAGCGACAGCCTTTGCAAACTTTCCGCTATTCATGAGTAATGCCATAAAGGTTAACCTGGCCTGTGTATGCCCAGGTTCCAGTTGCAGACAGATTTGCAACGCATTTTCGGCTTCCAGGTGACTTTCATACGCCAGACAAATTTGCGCCAGAATAAATAATCCCTCTACATGATTACCGTTTACCTGTAAAAACTGTCGACAAAGACTATTAGCAATATCAAATCGTTTTTCATACAAATATACTTTTGCCTTTACCAACTCTGCAGGCAGGCTTTGGAGATAAACCAGCTGTTTTTCTGTAAATTTCAGGGCTTCGACATTATTTGTGGCCTGATACCACCCCCTTAACTTTTGCCAGGCGGGGATCAGTGCTGAATTAACCTCAACTCCTCGCCGATATGCCAGCGCAGCTTGTTCATCTTTATTCATGTCGGTGTAAACATGTCCCAGCTCTTGCCACGCACGGCCACTGTGGGGAGTTAATTCAACCAGCTCTAAAGCCTGCTGCAGAGCTTGCTCAAACTGTTTTTGAAAGCGGCTAACTATTACCGAAAGGTACCGCAGATGGCATACCTCCGGGCTTAAACCCGGTGCGCTAATAGCAAGTTCGGTTGTGATTAAAATCCTGGCTTTGTCCAGCTCACCGGCGGAAATCGCTTCTTCAATAGCAGATATAGGGTTCATAAGTTCCTTGTCATCATAGTCATCCTAACCTAAAGGGGGGAAACTATTTGTCGTGAGAGTGCATCTAAATCTATGCTTAATTTTGGCACAATTCAATATTCCAAAAATCGCAACGTCATCATGTGTAAAAACAGCAATAATTTGCCCCTGAAATGAAAAATTAGACATTTATTGTTTGCAAACTAGTATTCTTAAATTCTACAGTAAGTAAACCGGATAAAACGAAAAGTCGTTTATCAAAGGTTTAATCTGCCAAAAAACAGGTAACCTAAATTAGTTGTTAATTAGTGATTAGCTTAAGAAACATAGTAAGCAATGGGATGATTATTCGATCTGAAACGATTGCATTTATCTGTCAAGATTTGTCTTTATTTAAGATTGGACTTCATATCACAATCAGAAAATTGCATTACTTTTGCATGTTCGCTGATGCCTTACAGTTCCTTTCTAATGCACACGTTTGGGTTAACTGCTTTCCATACAAAGTCCCCCCAAGTCAGGCTAATTTTCCAATAGTGGTAAGTGGCATGAAGATGAATTGCCCGAAATTTCACCCCATAAAATCTTAAACTTTACAGGTCGACTATGACAGATGAATTGATTGAAGAAGTTGCTAAGGTCACTGAAGTGATTGTTAGCGATACTTGTACTGTTCCAGAAACTCAAGCAGCAGTCGCCAAACTTGCAAATCTATTGGCCGCAGCATCAACAATAGATTTTAAAGATCCCCAACAGGCTGTTGGTAACAACAACACTGACAACGGTACTGCATTGAGCCCCTTATTGGCAGCCGGGTGTGCCTTTAATCATATCCGAACACAGCAATTTCAACGAGGGGTTCACCAGTACTTGAAAGAAGCAAAAGATGGAGACCAGCCATTGCAAATTTTATATGCTGGCACGGGTCCTTATGCGACATTGCTTTTCCCGGTTTTATTGTTACATCGCCACCGTTCCATTGAGGTAAGTGTCATTGACATTTACAAATCGAGTACGAATGGTGTCTTAAAATTATTCGAATTAGCCCAGTTCAAAAATATTGCAGTTACCGCTTACACTTCAGATGCCACTAAGTGGCGACCAAAATCCTCCGACGAACAATTTGACCTCATCATATCTGAGACTATGGATAGAGGCCTTATGCGCGAACCTCAGGTATCTATTTTCAAACATTTGTGTCAGTTTTTAAAACCAGAAGGCCAGTTCATTCCAGAGGAAATTACCATCAGCGCCACACTTTTGCGCAACAATGAAATTTCCGAGCTCGGCACGATTTTCACGCTGAACAAATCAACTAGTCAGCAACTATCAGCTGAAGACAAACCTTATTTTGATGGCAATATTTTGCTTGGCAATGATGACAATAAAACCTTCACCCAATTAGTCATATCCACAGAAGTACACACCTATGGAGAACACCATCTTAGACGTAACGAAATTGAAATTACCACCGACTTTTCTTATCGCTATTTAGATTTGACACAAGAGAGAGCCATTCCATACCGATACTCAATGGAAGAAAACCCGGGATTTACATTTACACTCCCATTCTATCAGGCGCCATTACCACCGGAAAATCTGGCAATAGAAACGCAATCAGGTACACCTTATCTCTACGTATTCTGGCACAACGTGCTATGGGACTTTCACAGGCCCAGACGAAATGAAGAACACAAGTCTCTGCAAACTTGGTTAAAATGGGATAACGTACTTACCATGATTGATGCCTATAAGGCCGATCTGCAGAGCAGCATAGAGCAAGTATTAGCCGTTCACCCGCCGTGTTTTTCTCGATTCGAGACCTGGTTTTTAGATACCTATGGCAGGTTGAGCAATCAGGAACTAAAGGCTTTAAATCAAACCATCGCCATAAGTCACATGTAGTGCGGTAAATTGCGATTGGCAAATATCACGTGTGTGAAAAACACTTCCAAGATTAAAATATGAAGTATAAACAACAACTTAATCAATTAAAGAAACTGTATACAACACATCTGGCTAATGCTGTACAGTCTCACCTCTGCAGGGAAACGATTGAAAACTTGATTACTTGCGACCATGAGAAACGCACTGAATTGCTCGATTGTTATATCGATAAATTCGCGGGATTAGTTTTTTCATCTGAAGTTAGTGCCTTCCTGGAGTCTTTCTATGAAGAAGAATTTGTTTGGCGTTGGCCAATTTTTGACATCATTGATGATTCTGCACTTAAGACCTATGAAAGTACTACATGGCATCGTGATAGCGGTATGAGAGGAATGTTAAAAGTATTCCTCTACCTTAATTCAGTGGAAGAGCATGACTGTAACACGCTTATGATTGACGAACCTACTAGTAACAAACTCGGAGAAATGGGCGCCTTACCACTTGAACTAGACAAACGTTCAACAGATGTATCTGAGTATTTGAACACTATTCCCAATAATCCTGAAATCATATCTTATCCTCTTGCGGCTGGAGATTTACTTGTATTCGATCCCACCCGGTTAGCTCATCGATGCCAGCCACCATCGAAAAATAAACAGCGCTACACGATTTGCTACAGTGTTTTCCCAAAATCTACTTTTGGATAACACACTATGAGCAAAAACACAGAGTCGACACGGTATTTTTTAGAATAAATCAATTTCGGAATCATCTACCACGATGGGCTGTTCTGATAAGCGTCCATCTTCCACCAACTGTTCATAACAATAAACAGCATTGCGGCCATGCTCTTTAGCGTAGTAAAGGGCCTTGTCGGCGCGTTCCACAAGCACTTGCTCATACTCTTCTTGAGAGGCTTCGGCAAATCCGACACTGATAGTTATCTTGCCTACGAGGGGAAAACGATCTTCTTCAACGTTCTTGCGAAAGTCGTTCAGTTTTTTGAAGGCATCAGAGCGCGTGGCAGGCTCCATGATTATCACAAACTCTTCACCACCAAAACGAAAGACGTAATCAGACGAGCGAAAATAGCCTGCCATTTTTTGCGACAGGGTTAACAGCACCTCATCCCCACAAACGTGACCAAACACATCATTTACTTTTTTAA
This sequence comes from Planctobacterium sp. AWM4_229, assembly GCF_056160305.1. Classification (NCBI taxonomy): domain Bacteria; kingdom Pseudomonadati; phylum Pseudomonadota; class Gammaproteobacteria; order Alteromonadales; family Alteromonadaceae; genus Planctobacterium; species Planctobacterium sp. AWM4_229. The sequence goes on from NZ_JBSWWX010000009.1 coordinate 123,149, forward strand.
AGTGGTCAATATCGATGATCACTAACCAAGGTTTGTCCTCAGGGTGAGAAACTCGTTGCGGAATTTCTTGTTGTAACTTTTTCTGTCTGTGGGCTTGCTTGGACAACATCTGACGCAAATGGCGCTCAAAGGAATGGCGATTGAGCAATCCTGTGAGTTTATCTTTCTCGCTTTCCACCAGCACCCGAAGGTAATTACCATAAATCCGCGCAAATGCACTGATCAATGACTTATTCTCAGAGGTAATATCTTCGGCCACCAGGTGCAGTGCTAGCTTGCTCTCCGCCCCGGTTACCGGCACCCATAGCTCAGTTTTTCCATTGCGATTTTCAGTCACAGAACGCTTCAAACTATCAATGGAGGTAACCAACTGCATGGACGGGGTGTCCATTCGCTGATTGGCATGCCAGACAAAATGAGGCTCTTCAGATTGAACTTTGAGTTCCAGAATGATGTTGATGACAGGATTGGGCCAACTGCGTTCTAACTCGTACAAACAGGCTTTTTCGAAATAGACATATTCAGCAATGGTAGACAATAAACTGATGCCGACTGAATCGAGATCTTTGTTATCGGTTAAAGTGATAACCGATTCGAGAATTTGTTTGTTCATTTCCTTGCCCCGTCATAGCCGCCCCTTATGATCGAATCAACGGCCACAAAGCTCAATTAAACTTTAGTCTTAACAGCTATAATTCGCCAGCAATAACAAACCACTAATTTGAAATAACTATTTGCTCAGCAAAGAACTTTTTGTAGTTGATTTTGATGTCTTCAGCCCGAACCGCGCTGGCTATTTTTTCACGACAATGCTTATCCGCTAAGTTGACATCTTTTGGCGCGACAAAATGGTTGGAACGAAAAGAATAAAAGGTTTTTACTTTGGGCGAAAGCGGGTTGTCTTCATTGTGCTCAGTCACCAATGAAAGTTTTTCCGAATCGAGTTTTACCAAACTACCCACCGGGTGTACGCCGATGTATTTAATAAACTTATTAACCAGCGCTCTATCCAACTCAGAATCAGTGCACTTTAAGATTATTTTTAACGCCTGATTTGGAGACATACCTTTTTTATAACAACGGTCTGCCGTCATTGCGTCGTAGGCATCCACAATGGCAATCATACGGCCATAGATGTTGATGTCATCCTCGTCCAGTCCCATGGGGTAGCCAGTGCCATCTAGCCGTTCATGATGCTGTGCCACTACGTTGAATAAACGCTCAGTGACACCATCCATTCTTTTGAGCACTTCCAGGCCTTTGATAACATGACCTTTCATGATGGTCATTTCGTCATCCGTTAGCTTTCCGGGCTTGAGTAAGATGTTATCAGGGATCTCAATCTTGCCAATATCGTGCAAAGTACCAGCGAGTGCCAGCTCTGATACAACATCTTCATCCAGTTCCAGATATTGAGCGAACGCGCCCATTAAGATCCCGACGTTGAGGGAATGCTCCAGCAAATAAGCATCTTTTTCTCGCAGATGGGTCATGCACAGCAGAGCGTTAGGGTTTCTGTCCAGAGAGGCGACAAATCGGTCACTGACATCTTTTATTGGGGCAAAGTTTACCGGTAATCCGGCTTTGATGGAGTGCAGTAACTTCTTTTGAATGTGCTTTGCTTCCTCATACAAAGCGCTGGCTTGCGTCAATTCATCTTCCATGGATACTGACACTTTTCGCGTTTCTGAAGCCTCTACATCCGTGCCTGAATGTTGCTCTTCTTGTGGCGATTCTTCGGCTAAGTCACTTTTTTCTAAGTCAATCACCAGGGATACAACGCCCTTAGCCTTGAGAAACGCGATGGCTTTATCGGTTGTTACCTTGCCTTGAGTCTTAACCTTCAGATCCCCTTTTTGTTGATGCACAGCATCGACATACATCCCCACTTTTAACTCAGCTACGGGTACAACCTTCATTTGACTCATAAAATTCAGGACACTCAAGACAACGATTGCTTGTCATAATAGTGTAGCTTTTCAGCAGATCCAATCTTTGATTTTAATTTGCCCAAATTGGGCAAATTAGCTATCCATAGTCTGTTTGATTTTTTGTAACAGCATTTCATAACTGAAAGGCTTCTTTAATGCTTGCTGACATAATTCCTTCAAGCGTGGGGTTTGCAAGACTTCATTTTTCTCAAGCTCTTTGGCATAGCCAGTCATCAACACAATGGCCATAGTTGGCTTTAACAACATAACCTGAGAGGCGAGTTCCAGACCATTCATTTCTCCGGGCATGACAACATCTGTTAACAACAGATCGTAATCCGGTGCAGATTTTAGCAGTTTTATAGCAGCCTCAGCATTTGGCGCACAGTCAACAATATGACCTGCCAGCTCCAATTGCTTCTGAATAATTTGTAGCAACTCAGTTTCGTCATCCACTACCAAAATACGCCAGCAATTTACGGCCTTTGAATTGGATTCAATGGCACTGCTCTCTAATGTGGCACTGTCGGCAGAATCGATGGATGGTTGCGAGGGCTCCTGTTCCAACAGCTGATTTATCTGTTCCAATGCTGTTATGGCTTTAATAACTCGGCTCTTTTGTTTTATCTCAAGCGAAGCATCGTCGTGCAACAATTCGAGATTCCCCTGCATGATGCCCAACAGATTATTTAGCTTGTGTTTAGTTTTTGAATTCATGGATTCACAGCACCACTCACGAAATAAAAGCGTACCACCTAATGAGCATAATATAATGTTGTCAAAAACACAGTATTATCAAATGTGACAACCCGAAAAATAACTTTCTCACTCTCGATGTCCAAGGTGAAATGGTTATTGACCACTTAAATTAAAACCAATCCACTATTGATATAATATATCATTTCATGCAGACTGTATTTTTATTCCACCTGTGCACCATAAAAGTATCATTTCTCAAAAACATTCACCCGCCAACTTAATAAAACCTTCACACTTCAGTCATTTGTTTCACGGGTTCGTCTTATTATTGCAACAGAAAGTCTTATTCAATGAGTGCCAGAAATTACAACGCCGTTACACTGTTCCTTTATTCACACAACCTCCCTCATTTAAGTGAAGTAATAAACACCTGAAAGCCTGACATATTTCATTCATAAAATTGCCTTTCTTGTCACATATAAGTTACTGATGAGACACAAAAACATAAAATTTGTTTCATTAATCCCGCCTATCCTCGTCCGGGTTTTGTGGTTCTAGAACTACATTCCTCAACCCAACAATTAATCTATCAGGAATACAACACATGAAGACGAACTGGATTGCTCCGGTTAGCGCATTGGCGTTAGCCGTATCCGCCGCGACTCATGCTCAAGTATTACCAGAGGTGCAAAGTAGCAGCGCCTGGTATACTGACGGTCAAACGCAAATCACCAGTAAACTGGCCAGAGATCCAAAACAAAAAGCGAAAAACGTTATTTTGTTTGTGGGTGACGGCATGGGGATTTCAACCTTAACTGCGGCGCGCATTTTAAAAGGCCAGCAAGAAGGTAACTCCGGTGAAGAAGGTTATTTAAGCTTCGAAACCTTCCCGTTTTCAGCGCAAGTCAAAACTTACAACGTCGATGCTCAAACACCCGACTCAGCGGGTACCATGACAGCCATGATGTCTGGTTTGAAAACCGACGTGGGTGTTATTGGTGTTGATGAAGACATTGAGCGCGGAGACTGCTCAACAGTGGCGGGGAATGAAGTGGTTACCGCTTTAGAACTGGCTGAAATCAAGGGGCTTTCCACCGGTATTATCTCTACCGCCCGCATCACTCACGCCACACCGGCTGCCACTTACGCAAAATCAGCTGACCGCAACTGGGAAGATGTTTCTGACATGCCAGAAGATGCTGTTGGCACCTGTGCTGATATTGCAGACCAGTTAGTGAACTTTGAAATGTACCTTGAAAATCGTTATCCGGGTATCGATGTAGACGGTATCGAAGTGGCTATGGGCGGTGGTCGTCGTCACTTCTTGCCTAAGGATGAAGCATTCAACTCGCCTGATGCAGCAAGCAGTGTAGAAGGTGACCGCACTGATGGTCGCGACCTGACTGCTGAGTGGCAGGCGCAATATCAAAATGGTGTGTATGTGTATGACCAAACCGGCTTTGATGCCATTGACGCAGATTCAGTTGAGCGCGTATTTGGTTTGTTTAACGAGTCTCACATGCAGTACGAGGCAGATCGCGACAACGACATCGCTGGCGAACCTTCTATTGCCGAGATGACAGCCACTGCGATTGATGTACTAGACAACAACGACAAAGGCTTTTTCCTGATGGTGGAATCGGGTCGTATTGACCACGGTCATCACGCCGGTAGTGCTTATGGTGCCTTAACTGACGCGATTGCCTTCGCTGATGCAGTACAAGCTGCTGTGGACGCAACAGACCCGGAAGAAACACTGATCCTGGTTACGGCTGACCACAGCCACGTATTTACTATTGCAGGTTACCCAAAACGCGGCAACCCCATCCTTGGTCATGTGGTTTCTGTCGGCGCTGAAGAACCTTCACTGGCTGCTGATGGCCTGCCCTACACCACAGTGGGTTACACCAATGGTCGCGGCTACCGAGATTTAGGAACAGAGACAGATGCTGATGCAACCTACGCTTTAGATGCCGTGACGGGTCGAGTAGATACTTCAGCTGTCGACACTACACAACCTGGCTATCACCAGGAAGCGACCATTCCTACGAGTTCAGAAACTCATGCTGGTGAAGATATTTCATTGCACGCCATGGGGCCGGGTTCTCAATATGCACAGGGTGTTATTGAGCAAAGTGTCGTTTTCCACCTTATTGATCAAGCGCTTGATCTGGTTGACTAAGGAAGATTTCAAAATGAAAAAGTTTATTTATACATTGATTGCTGCTTCCGTTATCGGATTGGCAGGTTGTAACGGTGATGACGGCGACCAAGGACCAGCAGGTCCGGCCGGTCCTCAAGGCGCACCGGGTATTGATGGTTCTAATGGAACAGATGGCGCTGATGGCGCAAACGGTGCCGATGGTTCTGATGGTGCAGACGGCAGTAATGGTCTGAACAGCTTAATCAGCCAAACGGCGTTACAGGTTGGCAATGAAAACTGCCGCAACGGCGGTGTTCAAATTGACTCAGGCCTGGATACCAATGGCGACGGCGTTTTGGATGCTGGCGAAATTACAGCCACCGAATACGTTTGCTCACCGGCGATTGCACAATTGGATGATGCAGCGCTGGAAACCAGCCGCACCAATGAGTACTTCATTGCCGGTCAAGCTGAAATCGCTAATGCACAAGAAATTTGGGCTGATGTTACTGACCCCACTGCGGCTCGCGCATTAAAAGCGGCTGAAGCACAAGGACTGGTCATTGAAAAAGTGGCTGCACGTGACATTGCAGATGTTCGCGGTAAAGCGAAAAACGTGATCTTGTTTGTGGGTGACGGCATGGGTATTTCCACCGTAACCGCAGCGCGTATCCTGGATGGCCAGAACAAAGGGCTTGAAGGCGAAGAGCACGTATTGGCAATGGATAACATGCCCTTCTCTGGTTTTTCTAAAACCTACAACGTGGATGCGCAAACGCCAGATTCGGCGGGCACCATGACCGCTATGGTTGCTGGTGTAAAAACCGACGTTGGTGTTATCGGTGTTGCTGAAGGCGTAGAACGCGGTAGCTGTGCAACGGTTGCTGGCAACGAGTTAGTCACCGCTTTAGAGTTGGCTGAAATTGCCGGTAAAGCAACGGGTATTATCTCAACGGCGCGTATCACCCACGCGACCCCGGCTTCTACCTATGCCAAATCAGCAGATCGCAACTGGGAAGATATCTCTGACATGCCAGAAACGGAAACCGCTTGTGAAGATATCGCTTCTCAGCTGGTTAACTTCGAAGCTAACCTCGAAGCGCGCTTTGACGGCCTGGACGTGGATGGTATCGAGGTAGTCATGGGTGGTGGTCGTCGTCACTTCTTACCCAAAGACGAAGCATTCAACTCACCTGATGCAGCCAGCTCAGTAGAGGGCGACCGTACTGATGGTCGTGATCTGACAGCCGAGTGGCAGGCAACATATACTGACGGTGTTTATGTTTATGACCAGATTGGTTTTGACGCCATTGATGCTGCAACTACCACACGCGTATTTGGTTTGTTCAACGAGTCGCACATGCAGTACGAAGCTGACCGCGCCAATGACATCGCTGGAGAGCCTTCTGTTGCCGAAATGACAGCCAAAGCCATTGATATTCTGGACAATGACCAGGATGGTTTCTTCTTGATGGTGGAATCGGGTCGTATTGACCACGGTCACCACGCAGGCAGTGCCTATGGCGCATTAACCGATACCATTGCCTTTGATGATGCAGTGCAAACAGCCATCAACATGACGGACGATAGCGACACGTTAATCATCGTTACGGCTGACCACAGTCATGTATTTACCATCGCAGGCTATCCCAAGCGCGGTAATCCTATCTTAGGTAAAGTGGTTCCTGTCGGCTCTGATGAAGTCTCGTTGGCTTCTGATGGTATGCCTTACACCACTTTGGGTTACACCAACGGCCGTGGATATCACGATTTTGGCACAGAAACCGATGCCGATGCCGTATACGGTAGTGCTGGTCCTGTTACGGGTCGCGTTGACTTAACTGATGTTGATACCACAGCTCCGGGTTTCCACCAGGAAGCGTTAGTTCCGCTTTCTTCAGAAACTCACGCGGCTGAGGATGTGGGTATTTACGCAAGTGGTCCCGGTGCACACCTGGTTACCGGTACTAACGAGCAAAGCGTTATATTCCATGTAATGGAATATGCAGCAGATATGGTAAGCGCTGCAGAAGAAGCATTAAATTAAGTAAGGCTTAATTTTTTCGACACAAATCGGGACCATAATGGTCCCGATTTTTTTAATGAACTGAAAACAATACTGAAATCATGAAACTCAAGACACTTTTATCTCTTATTCTGCTTTTCTGCTTACAACAAAATTCATTCGCCAGTGAAGCTTTATTGGCAAATTATGAGATCACTGTTAAACAAAACAATCATGACCATGCTGAATCCACAAGAGAACTTGGCTTGTGGCGACTCAGTGCCAATCAAGTAGTACACCAGTTTAACCAGCAGCAGCTTTCCCAGCACTGGACCTTACAAAAAAATAATCGGGTTAAACTACTCAAATTATTCGATGCGCACGACAGAGGCGTGGAGTACGCAGCAGCTGATATCAAAGGCCACCAGAAACGAGATTGGTCTGAAAAGTATCAGCTACTGAGCGACGACTTTCTGGCGCAGCTAAAAATAGTGAAAAGCTATCAGGATGACCACTATGGAAAGGTTCAGGTATTAAGAACAGAAGCTAAAACACGCAGCCTGACTGTGGAGTGGTTACCAGAATACAAGCTGATCAAATCCCTCAAAACTGAGGACCCAAATGGTACGGAGCACTGGCAACTGGTGAACCTCTCGCGGGATAAAGAAAAAATTAATGCTCAAGCACAACTTTGGGAAAAGTATTACCTGACGGATTACGCTGATATTGGTGACAACGAATCCGATCCCTTTTTGATGCAAATGATTAACCTGGGCTTTGTCGAGGAAGCCGCTTCTGGTTTTTACAATGAAAAAGGTCAGCAGATTCAGGGGCAGCATAAGCATCATCACTAATTGAATGGCAAGGAAGCCAGGCCAACGCAAAAAAATCCCCTGGTAAAAACAACAACCCCTATTTACGTGTTAAAGTGCTCGGATACGGAATTTAGATTTATCCAAACACATGGATTTAACAGCATTCACTGAAGAGCTCAAAGCCATTGGTAAAGAGGCGGAGCGCAATAGTAGCCAAAAAGACTACTACCACATGCGTGCCATTGGTCTTATGGGACACTTATCTTTTCTGGCAGGTATTGTGGCCTGTATTAGCGAATACTATTTTGTCAGTAGCCTGTTAATCGCCTGGTCTCTGATGATCGGCTGGCTACTCATGCACCACATTGGTCACGGCGGCTATAACAAAATTACAGGTATTCCAAAGCGCTTTCACTCTAAGCATTATGCACAAGGTTGGCGTCGTTATATTGATTGGTTTGACTGGATCAAGCCCGAAGCCTGGAATTATGAGCACAATTATCTGCATCATTCATTTACCGGTGAATTGAAAGATCCGGATCTGGTAGAGGAAAACCTCGACTGGTTAGCCTCCTCTTCTGTGCCATGGCCGTTAAAAATCGTTGTATTGCTGTTTTTTGCGCTGACCTGGAAAATCACCTATTACTCAGCCAGGACCTTGTCCTACTTACGTGGCCACAACAAAATAGACTTTGGGAATTTCTTCGACATCAGACAAAAATCCCAGCGGGTTATGTGGCTGCAATTATTTATCCCCTATGTCAGCGTGCACTTTGTATTACTGCCACTGATATTAGAATGGGCCTTTGCAGCGGGTTGGGCCTTTTTGATGTGTCGCTTAGCGGCAGAGCTTTTACACAACCTACATACGTTTCTCATTATCGTGCCTAACCATGCTGGTGATGATCTTTTCCGGTTTGATGATATCGAAAAAAAGGAACGCAAAGGCAGCGGCTATTATTTACGACAAATCACCGGTTCAGCCAACTACCATTGCGGCAATGAGTGGCTGGATTTATCGCAAATGTATCTTAATTACCAGATAGAGCATCATTTGTTCCCGGCGCTGCCAATGCGTCAATATCGACTGATTCAACCTAAAGTAAAAGCCCTGTGTGAGCAATACGGTGTGCCTTACGTGCAAGAAAGCATCTGGAAGAGAGTATGGAAAATGACCACAATTGCCACTGGTCGGAAAAAAATGAAACGAGACTTTCAGTTTTTAACCCCCAATCAGCGTTAAAATTTTCACTAACTGATTGATTTTTAAGCTGTCATCTGAGTGTCACAGTAATGCTGCTTGCACCCGTGGATCCTGCGCTATAAACTGCGAACAATGGGCTTTCAGAATCTCTTCCCCCAAATTTTCATCAACTAAAAACAATAAGAATGTCTGAACAAACTGTAGAATTAAAAGGCACGGGTTTTACTCTATCTGTAGTGAAAATTACCAGCCCGGACCTCATCAAAGTTAAACATGAACTCGCCTCAAAAATTGCTCAGGCACCACAGTTTTTTGACCTGGCACCCGTGGTGATTAACCTGGAAACCTGCGAAACCATGCCGGAATTCAGCGCATTAAAATCACTGTTATCTGAGTTGAAATTACTACCTGTTGGCATTACCGGTTGTCCTGAACCATTCAAACAAGCAGCCAATGATGCCGGCTTTGCTCTGATGACGGCGGCGAAAAAAACCGCACCAGCAATAACACCTGTGCAAAATGCCCCGCAAATAGTAGAGAAAGTGGTAAAAGTCCACGAATCTCAACCTGGCAAAATCGTGCAGCAAAACTTGCGTTCCGGCCAGCAGATCTATGCCAAAGGCACAGATCTAATCATCGTTGGCTCGGTGAGTAACGGCGCCGAAGTCATCGCAGACGGTAACATCCACATCTATGGCGCCCTGCGCGGTCGCGCTATCGCTGGGGCTTCGGGCAACAACGAGGCGCGGATTTTTTGCCGCAAGTTGCAGGCTGAACTGGTGAGTATTAATGGTCACTATTGGACCTCAGAAAAACTGCAGGACCATTGGGAAAAGAATACTTGTATTGCACTCAGCGGGGAACAGTTACACCTGACCTCGCTTGAGGCTTAAACAATAGGAAAAATTATGTCACGAATTATTGTCGTAACGTCTGGAAAAGGCGGCGTGGGTAAAACTACCAGCAGCGCGGCCATCGGCACAGGCCTGGCTCTGAAAGGCCACAAAACAGTTATTGTAGACTTTGATATTGGTTTGCGTAATCTGGATTTGATCATGGGCGTTGAACGCCGCGTAGTGTATGACTTTGTCAATGTTATCAATGGCGATGCCAATTTAAATCAGGCGCTGATCAAAGACAAACGAGTAGATGGTTTGTATATCCTTCCAGCCTCACAAACTCGGGATAAAGATGCACTGACTAAAGAAGGTGTGGAAAAAGTTCTGGAAGAGCTCAAGCAAACCTTCGACTTTATCATTTGTGACTCGCCTGCTGGCATTGAACAAGGGGCATTAATGGCGCTGTACTTTGCCGATGAAGCCATTGTTGTTACTAATCCGGAAGTGTCCTCGGTGCGAGATTCGGACCGTATTTTGGGAATTCTGGCCTCCAAATCACGCCGCGCAGAGCAAGGGCTTGAGCCAGTCAAAGAACACCTGTTATTGACCCGTTACAACCCGACACGCGTTACAGCAGGTGAGATGCTCAGTGTTGATGATGTCAACGAAATACTCGCCATTTCTCTATTGGGTGTTATTCCCGAATCCCAAGCGGTGTTGAAAGCGTCCAACTTGGGTGAGCCCGTAGTTATGGATCAGGAAAGTGATGCGGGCCTGGCTTATCAGGATGCAATCGCGCGCTTGTTAGGTGAAAAGCTAGACTTCCGCTTTCTTACTGAAGAAAAGAAAGGCTTATTGAAGCGTTTATTTGGGGGGTAAGCAACGATGTCATTATTGAATTATTTTCGTCCGAAAAAGAAACCTGCGGCTTCCGTTGCGAAAGAGCGTTTACAAATTATTGTGGCTCATGAACGCAAAAAGCGCACTGGCCCCAGTTGGTTACCGCAAATGGAGCGAGACATCCTGGATGTGATACGCAAATATGTGGAAATCAGCCCGGATGCCATCTCAGTGCAGCTTGAGCAAAAAGAAGATGATTTATCTGTACTGGAACTCAATGTGACGTTGCCGGAATAATCCGGCAACTCACTCCCCATCTAAATTTGTTTAAAGCGATTTCGCTAAACTCCCGTCGCTGGTAATTGGGCCAACATCTCACTGCCAGCGCACGGTGGCGGCAATAATGAGTCTGAGCACAGCTCGATAGTCCATAATTCCTCTTGTTTATGACTTTCATCCAGATGGATGAGATGCAATAAAGAGCGGTCTTGTAAGGGACCTATTACGACTCGAAATCGCGTCGCACTCTGTTCCGGGTTCTCCACAATCAGCGTATTGTAATGGCGATACAACATACTGCGCTCATAAGCGAATTTGAGATCGTTAAAGCTGCCTATCACAGCATAGCTTTGCGCTAATTCCGATTGTGATTCATTAGCCACAAACAATTCAGTCTCTGCATTGCCTTTCTCGCTGACCGCCGCAGAAATTCTTGATTCTTGTTTGAATTCATCTTGCACAAGAGTACCCTGGTCTACCTGCTCTGTTACAAGCTCATTTGCAGCTAGCAGTTGTGGCGATTCTTCGCTGCTTATCAATTCTGCACAGAGTGGCTCATCATTTAGCAAATGATGCCAGGCACAGTCTTGTTCCATGACCGCTGACATTGCATGATCCGTCAAACCTTTGCCAGTCAATAAATAACTCACTCCACCCACCGCCATTAACTCCAGCGAAGCACAGCCGGTAGCACTACTAATGGCAGCACACAAAACACTGATTTTTATCACTTTTGTCATAAAAAACCCCGATATTACGCAACGTCAGATTTCTAACGTTGGCAACAATATTGATTGTCAGATGAGTATTAGAGGCAAAGTCCAGGCCATTTCTTAGACGGTTGTTGTTATTTGTTTGTACCCGAAGGTTTTCATGGTTAGACTCAGCGCTACACAGCCGCCATCAAAAGAATTGAACAATGCAAAAAAACTACTCCCTATTAACTGGCTATATCATGGCCGCCGTGGTGGTTTCTATCTGGAGTGGCTTTATCGTGGTTTCCCGATTTGGAGCCACTCACGCACTAAATAATTTTGACTTGATTGCCCTTAGATACGGTGTTGCCAGCCTGGTCTCAATCCCTGTGTGGTGGTTTTTGTCTTCTCGCGTTAATTTCCTGAATATTCGCTATTTATTGCTCGCTGTATTTGGTGGCATGTTATACGCAATATGTGCCTTTACGGCATTTTCCTTGGCACCGGCCAATCACGCTGCAGTATTTTTACCGGGCTTTATGCCGGTTGCCATCAGTCTTTGTATCTGGTTAATCATTGGCACTCCAGTAAAAGGCAAAGCCCTGCTTGCTTTGGCTATTATTTCACTAGGGATAATATTGTTAGGTACTAAAACACTGACCGTCAGTCCGGAAACACTAACAGGTGATATTCTCTTCATTTGTGCTGCATTGAGTTGGGGGGTTTTTAACGCGCTATTGAAAAAGTGGCACCCTGATCCTTATGCAACGGTAGTGGCCGTATCTTTATTTACCACCTTGGTATACCTGCCGATTTTTATCTTGTTTTTGCCTTCAAACCTGGGACAAGCGCCAGCCAGTGAGATTTGGTTACAAGCGGGCTATCAAGGCGTACTGGCAGCGGTTGTGCAGCTCTTGTTGTATGTGAAAGCAGCCAAGACCATAGGGGCTAACAATATGGCGGTTACCATGGCCTTTGTGCCGGTACTCGCCGCCTTAATCGCTGTTCCAGTATTGGCAGAACAAATCACCCTATTTATCGCGCTCAGTTTGCTTTGTGTAACGGGTGGTGCCATCTTCGGCAACATTCACGGGAATAAAAACAGACACAAAGATGAAATAAACTAGGGCGCCAATAATATCAATGGATATAACGCCCTTGTTCATTGTTACGGCCTACCGTTTGGCCCCTGACCGTCGGAGTTTCGCTCCTCTCTCTCTTGCACTTCAGGAGAAAGAAAAACATTGCGCTGCAGCTCTCTGCCGACGTCGGTGTTTCGGCGAATAATATCTGACAGTCGAGTTTCTTCTATGCGACTTGCCTGCCGTTCAGACATGACATTTTGATACCAAAATCTGTCACCGTCGCGCAACGCCAGAAACTGACGACGTAAAATATGGAAGAACAGTTCACCTACCATAGCATCCTGATGGTGGTCTTCTGCCAGACCACCCACCCATAAATCAATATCGTCCACTGATTCATATGCTTCTGCCAGCGCCGAAGAAACTAACGGGTCACTGGAAATTTCAGTAAACTCAGAAACCGGAATTAATCCCAACGCAACTCTGGCTTGATTGTACCCCGGTAAGCCATGATCGCGCCCCCGCTGAATATTAAGTGATACCAAATCAAAGCCACCAGCCCCCGGGGCACCAAACAAAAAGTTGCGTACGTCGTCTATGACATAATTATCAATAGACTGACAAATTTGTGTGGCTAAGCCACGCAGTACAGGCTCGAGCCCTTCATTGATAATTTCCGAGGGACGAAAGAAGGCATCACGTAATGACAAATGGCCTGCATCAATTTCTTCCCCATTTTCATCAAGACGCAACAACTGTGGGCTCAACAGGCTATGCCCTAATCGATAAGCCCCGGTGGAAAACTCATTGGCAATACTGGCATCAACTTCTGAGTTATAACCGCGATAGCGAGGTAACGCGTCACGCCCGAGTAACAGGGGTAAAAACTCGTTGTAAGTAATCACTTGCATCTGAGCGGCTACAATTGCTCGCGCCTGTTGATAAAGCTCCTCACCGCTCAAGTCAGGACTGTCCCTTTTTATCCTCTCCACCTGTCGATTGTGTTCCCGCACAAACAAGGTGTGCATTGTAGCCAACCCCACTTGTTCATTGGCGCGCACATCGCCCGCCAGGAAAAGTGCAGCAGATGTGCCCCCGGCATTGGCCAGACCATCATCATTAAAAGGCAACAAATTGCCTTCGCTGGTTTTTAGTCGACCTGTTCCGTCCAAAGTTCGCAGTGCATTGGCCCGTTCTGCTGAAGAGCCATACACATTGGAAGCATCTATCCAGGCTGAAATTTCGTTAATTTGTTGACGAGGATTATCAAAACCCGTTCCGGTTTCAATATCATATACAGAACGGTTTAAGGAAATCTGGGCTATACCAGTAGCTTGCGGATCAAAAAACACATCACCTGTTGGTACGTTAATGTTGGCGGGCTCTTCTGGATCAACACCGTCTGTCAAATCAATATCGTGATCTAAAAACTGTCCCCACTGCCACATAAAATCAGTAACCATTTTCGCATTTTGTACGTCGTGGCTTTGAGCAAAAACCAAATTACTGATTTCTCTGGCGGAAGGGCGGTCTTCACCCGCGGGAGAACTGATGCCATCACTATAATCCGCTGCAGTATAACGTTGCAGTTGAATGTGCGCTTTGCCCCAATCTGGATTTTCCAGATTATTATTACTGCCATCATAGGCGCGAATATCAAATACCGGGACGTCAGGTGCAGGTGGGTGGTCACGCTCAATATTGCGCACCGGGGATACCGAATTGCGGTTGCTCCTGTCTCGCTCCAATCCATCGTTTTGTTGTGCCGTTGCGGCAAAGCCATTTAGTGCAATCGCTATCGATATAGCCAAAGTTCTGTATCGCATTTTTTTCTCCAAACTGCGGGGGATTCAATGCTTACAACGCGAATGTTTACCTTTGGTTGACAAAGCTTACGCATTATTGACAAATTAGTGGGATACTGGCGAGAGTCGAGCGACCAGGTCTCATTAGAGTAACGCCAACCATTAAAAGTTTTATGCAACCACCAAGGAAAAAAACTGATGTTAAGTGAATTGCGACGAAAACTGACACTTGCGCTATTGCTCTGCCTGAATATCAGTTACGGTTTTGCCCATGGCGATGCACAATACCTGGGAAACAGCGCGGTACTGGTTGAATCAGAAGGCAAAAAAGTGTTGTTTGATCCTTTCTTTCACAATGACTTTGGTGTATTTCAACTTGTTCCGAAGCACCTGCAAAAGGCTATCATGCAAGGCGAAGCCCCTTATAATGGTATAGACGCAATAGTCATCAGTCATGCCCACGAAGACCATTTTTCTGCTGTGGATGTGGCCGAGTACTTGCGACGTTTTCCCGAAACAAAACTGATTGCTCCACAACAGGCGATTGATTTACTCGAGGAGTACAATTTAACTGCCTCGCAATTAATTGGCTTCGACCTCTCTTTTAATGCCCCAATGCAATCAAAACAGGTGGCAGAATTAAACGTGCAAGCAGTTCGGATCCCTCATGCCGGTTGGCCCGCAAGAAAAGACGTACAGAATATCGTGTTTAGAATCGAACTTGGCGATGCATTCAGTGCCATGCATATGGGTGATGCCGATCCTGACGATGATCACTATCTGCCTTATAAAAACCACTGGCAGAATCATGAAACGTCAGTGAATTTTCCCCCCTACTGGTTTTTTATGTCGCTCGAAGGACGAGATATTCTCAATGAGATATTACAAGTGGAGCAGCACATAGGCGTTCATGTACCCAAGGAAATCCCACAATTTTTAAAACAATCCAGTTATCCATACTTCTCTATCCCTGGTGAAAGGCGACAATTTCACAAGTAACGAACCTCGTTGATAGAATTTATTGTCTCGAAACTTCACGATTTTGTCATAAGAGCACAGTATTTTTGCCTGTTTCGGAAACAAAATCGTACAATAAACGCGCAAAGCACCTGAAATGCCTGGTTTTTCATCATTTGAGCGTAAAATAATCAGATAAGTGATAATAACCCTGATCAATTTTGCAAAAATGATGTATACTGCCGCGCAATTTTTTTTTAACTCCAAAAAGTGAAGCCATGACAGACTTAGCTAAGTACAGAAATATTGGTATCTTCGCTCACGTAGACGCGGGGAAGACAACTTCTACAGAACGTATTCTTAAACTTACCGGTAAAATCCATAAAACCGGTGAAGTACATGACGGTGAATCAACTACCGACTTCATGGAACAGGAAGCAGAGCGTGGTATTACCATCCAGTCTGCTGCAACAACTTGTTTCTGGAATGATCACCGCTTAAACATCATCGATACTCCAGGACACGTTGACTTCACCGTTGAAGTATACCGTTCTTTGAAAGTACTTGACGGCGGTGTAGGTGTATTCTGTGGTTCAGGTGGTGTTGAGCCTCAATCAGAAACTAACTGGCGTTATGCTAACGAATCTGAAGTTGCTCGTATCATTTTCGTAAACAAACTGGACCGTATGGGTGCAGATTTCTACCGCGTTGTTGGTCAAGTGAAAAACGTATTGGCGGCAAACCCGCTGGTAATGACATTGCCAATCGGTATCGAAGACGAATTCACAGGTGTTGTCGATGTACTTTCTCAAAAAGCGTACATCTGGGACGATTCTGGTTTACCAGAAAACTACGAAGTGACTGACATCCCAGCTGACATGGTTGACAAAGCGGCAGAATACCGTGAGCAACTAGTAGAAACTGCGGTTGAGCAAGACGACGATCTGATGATGGCTTACATGGATGGCGAGGAGCCTTCTATCGAAGACATCAAGCGTTGTATCCGTAAAGGTACTCGCGAACTGGCCTTCTTCCCAACTTACTGTGGTTCTGCCTTTAAGAACAAAGGTATTCAGTTGGTATTGGACGCTGTTGTAGATTACTTGCCAGCTCCTCAAGAAGTTGATCCTCAAGATCTGACAGACGAAGAAACCGGTGAGCCTACTGGCGAAAAAGCCATTGTATCTGCAGATGAGCCGTTCCGTGCTCTGGCGTTCAAAATCATGGACGACCGCTTCGGTGCATTGACCTTTATCCGTATCTACTCAGGTGTTCTGAACAAGGGTGACACCATCCTTAACTCTGCTACAGGTAAAACAGAGCGTATCGGCCGTATGGTTGAAATGCACGCCGACGAGCGTACTGAGTTGAGCTCTGCACAAGCCGGTGACATCATCGCAGTTGTAGGTATGAAGAACGTACAAACTGGTCACACTTTATGTGATCCTAACAACCCTTGTACGCTTGAGCCTATGATCTTCCCTGAGCCGGTAATCTCTATCGCTGTAGCACCTAAAGATAAAGGTTCTACTGAGAAAATGGGTATTGCCATCGGTAAGATGGTTGCAGAAGATCCGTCATTCCAGGTTGAAACTGACGAAGATTCTGGCGAAACCATCCTGAAAGGTATGGGTGAGCTTCACTTAGATATCAAAGTAGACATCCTTAAGCGTACTTATGGTGTTGAACTGGAAGTAGGTCAGCCTCAGGTTGCTTACCGTGAAACTATCACGCAAATGGTTGAAGATTCATACACTCACAAGAAGCAGTCTGGTGGTTCTGGTCAGTTCGGTAAAATCGACTACCGCATCAAGCCAGGTGAGCCTAACTCAGGCTTCAAGTTCGAATCTACTGTTGTTGGTGGTAACGTACCTAAAGAATTCTTCCCTGCCATCGAAAAAGGCTTCAAGGGCATGATGGAAGAAGGCGTACTAGCTGGTTACCCAGTACTAGACGTTGAAGTAGAGTTGTTCGACGGTGGTTTCCACGCAGTTGACTCCTCTGCAGTAGCGTTCGAAATCGCAGCGAAAGGGGCTTTCCGTCAATCGATTCCTAAGGCTGGTCCTCAGTTAATCGAGCCAATCATGAAAGTTGACGTATTCACCCCAGATGATCACGTTGGTGACGTAATCGGTGACTTGAACCGTCGTCGTGGCATGATCAAAGATCAGGAAGCTGGCGCAACAGGTGTACGTGTTAAAGCAGACGTACCTCTTTCTGAGATGTTCGGTTACATCGGGCACCTGCGTACTATGACTTCTGGCCGTGGTCAGTTCTCTATGGAGTTCTCACACTACATGCCTTGTCCGAATGCAGTATCTGAAAAAGTAATCGAAGAAGCTAAGGCGCGTAAAGCTGCTAAGTAATTCCGCTTACTAGTAAGTATACAAAAGCCCCGGTCAGTGACCGGGGCTTTTTAGTTTTTACCCTACCTGATTTGTTGACTACACTTAGTTAACAGATCAATTACTTCGCAAGTCATCATGAATCCGGGCCTGACTTTCACTAAAAAGATGCTCTTTTTAATTTTTGCCTGCGGTTTATCCTTTGTCACGCATAGCACGCCAAAACAAACTATTGTTTATCCTATTTCAATCGACCTGCAAGATAAACGCGATCTGTACACGGTCGCCGTTGTAAAAGTGATTTTTACCCAGTCTAAACGATATCAATTACAGGCCTTACCACTCAAAAGGGAGTACGACAAATTACTGGCATTGCTAAAGCGGGGAGAAGTGGACATCGCTTGGGGAGGGGCAAGTGCTGCCAATGTCAAACAATTCAGGGCTGTTGATTTTCCGATCATGAAAGGCTTGATAGGCTATCGTTTGTTCTTGGTAAAAAAATCCAACCGAGATATGTTGAGAAACGTAGCGCAACTAGACGACTTAAAATCTTATACCATTGGTCAGGGTAGCACCTGGGTTGAAATAGACATGTTCCAGCGCGCCGGACTACAAGTTGTGCCGGCTGAATCTTACCCAGCTTTGTTTTCCATGTTAGCAAATGGTCGATTTGAGCTGTTTCCTCGCTCCATTTTAGAGATTTCTAATGAGCTCAATACCTTCTCTCAATATGAGCTAGAAGTCGCCGACCATGTGGCACTGCACTATGACTTTGCATTACTTTTCTACGTTAATAAAGACAACCAACAACTGCACCAATACCTTACCGACCGACTCAAAGACCCAATAATTAAATTGCAGATAGAGCAGTTATTTAACAAATATTATCAAGATTCTTTAGATAAATATCATTATGAACAGAGAAGAGTTATAAAGCTTCCCAACACTCTTATGCCTTCAATCAATGACCTTACACAGGCTCACTAACCAGCTACCTCTTGCCAGGTACTTTCGAGTCTGGCCATCAGTTGACCTAATTCCTGACTGGATTCATAAGGATTGGTTTCCCAACCTGCAATCCTGCCAGAAAAGCGCTCACTCTTTTCATTTAGCAACTGTATAATCCAACGCAAATTAGAGGTATTAGGAATAATACCTATATTCGCCCAGCAACGCCATTTGTCGAGATGTTGCTGAAAAGCATCAACATCAGTATCAAAGCCTTCTGTGGCAAGGTCTTTAGCTAGTTTACCTGCAGATGAATCAGAATTGTGTTCAATGTAAAATGACAGTGATATACGCTGACTGGTATTCAGGTTTCTGTGCCTGAGTTCATGAGTGATTTCTTTAACCCAATCATTGACTGTGAGGTTGTCTGACTGCATTTTGACGGCTCCTGACAGCGGTACTGCCCGTAGATTGCATTTACTTCAAGCTTAGTTTACCTGAACTAAATCAGGTATGAGAATGCAAACCACCACTTAGGTATGTAAATACATACCTTTTAATCACCATCAGGTGCAAATAAGGTTTGAAACTTCATACCCAAATCTAGCACGCCATACCCACTCTCACGTGACATTGCATTGAGCTTGATTTACTCGCGCAATACAATATAGCTACAAGATCAGCAAGAATATTGCTCGCCAAAGGAATATTTAGCGATTGAACAGGACCTATTATTTGCCCGAATAATAATATGTATAGGGTGATTGTATGAATCGACAACCGAAAATTGATTATGCTACGACAACCAGTGCTTCTGGTTATGAGCAAGTGTGTGCTTTTTCTTTATCTTCCAGTCAAGCCATCAGACTGAATCTCAAATCGATTTGGGAAAAGCTGTCTCGGCTATCCAAATCACAACAAAACGTCATCTATTTTCCATATCACTTGATAAGGCAGCAAAGCGAACAACATGCAATCGCTTGTCGCCATAGTTATAACGACATACCACTAGGAAAAAAAGAAACACGACGAATAAGAAGTATTGAGGTGGAAGTATTGGCACTGGATACGGCTTTTAAATGTAGTTCTTTTCAAGAGTACAGTGAACAAAAGCGGGAGATTAAGCTTATTCTCATCGCTTTACGCACAATATTCAACGAATTTAAAGACAATCGCAATGCCGACTGCAAACAACGATTAAAACTGTTCGAGCAACACATCACCCAGTTAATCGAAGAGCTTAAACACATTTCTGATAACCTCGCTTAATGTATCTCTCCCCTTTACTACCAAAGACATTGCTTTTTAGGTAGTTCAGCATTTGACTAAATTCACTAAATTTTCAGCATTTCCCCTAAATTCTATTAGTCATTTTCACAATTAATTAACATAAATATCAGCTATTTTACTGATTTATATGCATTTTTTATTATGTGGCCTCAATAATGCAGTAGAAGAAAACGCAAAGTCGCTATTAATTTCTGACAAAAACACATCGAGGACAGATAAATGTATTCAGATGAAGATCTAAATGAAGCGGTTAATAAAGGGATTTTTAGCCCTGCCGCAGTCAATGAGTTCAGACAACAATTTGCACAAGCCCGCAATATTCATCAAGTGGATGAAGAAAACTTCCGGTTACTCAGTGGTTTCAATGATGTTTTTGTAGTCATTGCTAGCGGACTTTTGTTGGCATCACTCACCTGGTTGGGATTCGAAACCAAGCCTGTTTTAGGTGCACTCATTTTGGCGGCAGGTTCTTGGGGCCTGGCAGAAGTTTTTGTTAGAAGAAAACGCATGGCACTGCCTGCTATTGGGTTGTTATTGAGCTTTTTAGGAGGCCTGTTTGCCATTCCAATCACCCTTTACGACGTCTCTCACTCAGTACATGAGTTACAATTTGTCGCCGCCGGTCTGCTCACCGTGGCAGGTGCATGGTTGCACTGGCAACGTTTTAGAGTTCCCGTTACCGTGGCTGCTGGTATGGTCTCACTATTTTTGGGGGTGTTTGGTGTGCTATTTAGCCAATTTCCCGAAATTCGCTTTTACTATCAACCCTATTTAGCAGGGGCTGGTTTAATAACTTTTGCACTCGCTATGTATTGGGATGCCAAAGATCCCAAACGTCAAACCCGCAATTCCGATATCGCATTTTGGCTACACTTGTTGTCAGCGCCTCTGATCGTACACCCAATCTTCAGCACACTAGGTATCTTTTCTGGTGTTACCGGTTACTCCACAGCGATGATTGTATTGGCGCTATACACTTTACTGGCCTTAATATCCATTATCGTAGATAGAAGAGCCATCATGGTTTCTGCACTAGTCTATGTCGTCTATGCTATGAGTGGTTTATTGGAGAACTATGGTTTTGTGAGCTATAGCATGGCGTTAACAGGTATATTTATCGGCGGCAGTTTGCTATTGCTTTCAGCCTACTGGCAGAAGACTCGCCAGTCCGTTGTCGGTTGGTTACCAGGCAAAGCGCAAAGCTACTTACCAGCATTGCAATAATAGCAATAGTGCAGTGCGAGATAATTCGCACTGCACTTTTCACACAGTCCAACTGCCAATGAGTAACTCAAGCATTTGATGAACCAGGTATTATAAATATCGGTTCAATGTTTCTATCAAGACGTCTCTTTTTATTGGTTTAGTTATGTAATCATCCATTCCTGCTTGTTTTCCCATATTACTATCTTCTTTCATCGCATTTGCTGACAAACCTATTATCGGAATATCCACATGACCATTACTTCGAATGTTTTGGGTCGCCGTATAACCATCCATTTCAGGCATTTGTATGTCCATTAATACGGCGTCGTAATGCGGGTAGTTTTCTATTTTACTGACCGCTATCGCACCGTTTTCTGCAACATCAAAGGTCAAACCCAAGCCTTTTAACAGTTCTCCGGCGACAACTTGATTAATATCGTTATCTTCCACTAATAAAAGGTGTCCATTGAGCTTCACTACAGCACCAGCATCTGACGCGGAGGGAGCGGCAAGACCGTTAGCTTGATTATCGAGTGTAATGATGAAATTTTTAAATTGCAGCGGACTGAATGGATGCACCAAGACAGAGAAGCCAATATCGCTGGCACTCAATGAATCTGCAATCAGCGACGGAACAACAACACCGATCCGAACTCCATTGCGTGAAAGTTCAGGAAATTCATCCAGGAAGTGACGAAGCTCTTTGTGATTTTCAACTTCTAAAATCAAATGCGTAACTTTGCCTTCTGTTAATAGTATTTCGCTCTTTTCTTCGGAGATACATTGACCATGCAAGCCTGCACGGATTCGAAAACTATCCGCAATATAGTTTTTGCGATTAATGTAATACGCGGTATCGGGTAACATTGGTAACTCGGCAAAAATATCGGGCTGATTTTTAAACGCCGCGAGTGGTAAACGCACCTGAAAACAGCTGCCTTTACCCTGTTCAGATTCGGCACTGATTGTCCCGTTCATCAGACTCAAAAGCTGAGTGACAATAGACAACCCCAAGCCAGTGCCACCGTATTTTCTGTCTGTCGAACCATCAGCTTGTTCAAAAGGCTTAAAAATCTTATCTAACTGCTCTTTTGTCATGCCAATCCCGGTGTCTTCCACTTCGATACACAACATAAGCTCGTTCCCCGCATCATTAAGCTCACCAGAGAAGCGAATAGATATATATCCGGACTCCGTAAACTTGACCGCATTATTCGACAAATTCATCAGGATTTGCGATAAGCGCAATGGGTCACCAATGACTCTGTCAGGAAGCCCGGGATCAACTTCCAGCTTCATTTGTAGATTCTTTTCCTTGGTGCGCAGAGAAACCACCCCAATGAGATTGTCAATAAATGCATGTAGTTCAAAACTGCATTTTTCAATTTCCATCTTGCCAGCTTCAATTTTAGAAAAATCCAAAATATCGTTAATCACCGTCATCAATATTTCGCTGGAATAGGATGCTTTTTCCAGATAAGTGAGCACTTCAGGTTGATTGGTTTTTTCACTTGCCAGCTCAATCAGGCCAATAACACCATTCATTGGGGTTCTAATCTCATGACTCATGTTAGCCAGGAACATACTTTTAGAAATAGTCGCATTTTCAGCTTTTAATTTTTCCTTACTTAGCTCCTGGTTGAGATGTTCCATGCGCGCATTGGTGTTTTGAGCAGCCACCAACAACGCTTGAGTTTCATTATTTTTGTCGCTAAATACCTGTGCAGCAATCGCCAATGCGCCAATCTCATCTTTGCGCTGCAAGCCCGGAATCGATTCAACCTTCAGGTTTCTGGAGAGTTTTTTAAATACCTCGGTGATTGCCCGAATAGGTACTACAATCCTGAAAATAGAAAATAGTGCCGCACCAAATGCAACAAGAATCGCAATCGTTGAAAATAGAATGCTCTGAAGCTTTGCTTTCCGAGCCTCTTCCTGAGATTTTTTTCTATTTTGCTCTACGGCGTAGCTTACCTCCTCCACGAGCTGCGTACTCAAAAACAGAAACTCGTTTGCAGCTCCCGCCATGACGACATTAACCAGAAAAAGATTACCTTGGATTAGTTGTGTCAACGCCAAAAAGTCGCTGCTTGCCCCTTTGATTAAATCAAGACTCGCTTCCCGAAGACTATCTGGTAGAGAAGCCGAAAGCGACTCTGCATGAGCCAAATTCTCATTAAAGAGATTGATGTAAGAGCCACCAGGTTGTGCCATATATCTTATGGAAGCCACCTCAGCATCAGCCAGGAACAATAGAAGTTCATCCACCAATTTTTGTTCAACGCCTTCAGCTGAGGTTTTTAAGGCTATTTTTAGATCATCAATTTTCTTAATAGTGCCTTGTTGCAATAGCCTTTCACGCTGTGCTCTGGTTTCCACGACTTGCTGAAAATTTGCCTCATAGTCAGATAAGTGTAAGCGCATACTCTCTAGAGAGTTATCAGTGCTGGTGCTCGTAAGATTAGACTGTTTAAGTAATTCAAAACGGGCCAGATCATTGTTGATCTTAGCCATACTTCGGGAAAAGCGAGTTACTGCTGAGGGACTCCCCGTATTGATAAATAGCAATACCGTGCGCTGTAAATTCAGAAGTTCATATTCAATCGCTTTTACTTGTTTCAGATCTGAGAAAGAAACGCCTGCGGCATCAAGAGCCGAGCTGAGCCGTGATTGACTTTTTTGATTTAAGAAGGCCTGTAACAAAAATAAAACCATCAGCGCGACAATAACAAAAATCAGTTGTGAGCGAATTGATTTCAACATTTAACATTATCCTGGTTCAGCCCGTGATGAATTCATACCACTTCTGCAAACTGTATTCATAAGTGGGCATAACCGTATTCCAGACGGCAACGTTGCTGAGCCGATCGACATAGCTGCCCCCGGCCCTCACCTGTCCTTTTTTAACCGACAACTTACCATCATGACCTTTCAGGTCAGTGGCAGCAGGCAATCCACCGTACCAATAGTCCCATTCTTCCTCGCTGAGAAAATCTTTAGAACGCTGCGGATTGGAAATATAATAACCTTGTCTTGCGATAAACGCGCCGGGCCAACCCGAAAGCCACCAGTTCATATATTCATATGCTGCATCTTTTTCTCGTCCTTTTGTCGCTGCAGACAAACACATCACCCCGTGCCATCCTCGATACCCTTCTCTCGGAGCAGCAAAGCGTACTGGAATATTCTGACCATTGAGACTAGATACCGCAGGTGAAAACATACTCTCTATTAGCACTCGACCGGACTTCATGAATTGCACAGATTCAGGAACTGAAGTCCAAAAACCATTAAAATGACCATCCAGTTTTAAGTTAAGTAGTACCGAAAACAGGGCGTCCATTTCCGACTCTGTAATTGCCCCAATGTCTTCAAAAGTGACTAACCCTTTCGCTTGCGCGGCGAGCGCGAGATCAAACAATCCGATGGTAGGGTCATTCACAACGCCTACTTTGCCTTTAAATACCGGATCAAGTAACCAGCCCCAGCTTTCACTACTTGCATCATATCCACTAGGTACTTTATCTGTGATATAACCAAATGAATCAACGTTGTGGACGTACGGCAAAAAGCTGATTTTATCTGTGTGTTGTTCTCCCAATAATCCATTGCTTTGAACATTTAAAATTTTGTGCGGAGCATCACCGGCACCAATTTTTGCGCTGGCCGATATCTTTCCAGTTTTAGTGAGATCATTGATTTCATCCCAATATAGCAATCTTTGCTTTTCAATGGGCTGAATGGCTTGTGAGCGCCAAAGTACGTTAATGCTGTTCGACCACTGCTCGTACAAATCAAAACTGGCTGGATTAGTGGAAGCCTTTTGAAGCACCGCAGCGCTGCCCTTAGGTTCGAATTCCACTTGGATACCCAAGTCAGCCATCGCTCTCTCACGAATGGCATCCCTCAGTGTTACATGTGTCCCCATGACTCTAATAACAGGTTTGGCTCTGCCAATCGCGAAAGGCGCGACTCCTGCTGATACTGCGAAAGCCGCGCTACTCTTTAAAAAAGTTCGCCGTTTGTCATTTTTAACCAAATCAGTGTTGGCGTTTTTTGTCACGAATTCAGCCCTACAAATGTGCCCTATTGAGAGGTTGGCACTGCATTTTAGAAAGCGCAAATAGACAAAAGTCTAATCCAGTTAATTTTATTGAATTCGCTGGCGATATAGAGAGGTTGGAAACAGTTTGGAAATATTTGGACCTGCAAATTACAGTGGTATAGCAATGATTCAAAGGCCTTGAGAAAACGTAAAAATCTTCTCAATATCAGGGTAAACTCGAAGCTCATTATTAACAGATGTCTTAAACTCTGAAACCAAGGATTAAATAAATGAACCGAAAGACTTGCTTATTTGCTTTGCTCACTGTCGTTGGTATGAACGCACATGCTCAAACTCTCAATGATTTGAATAGTGGGGAAATAGATGGCGCCTGTTTTGGACACTATGACTCCGCCACCAAAAACTATTACAATTCTGCCACTATTCCTCATGTTTTTGTGAGTTCAAACAGGCTGGCTCATATTATCGTGCAAAATACTTCTGATGCGACTCTAAAGCTCTACTATCAACCGTCATTTTATTCTGAAGCTTCGGCTGGCGCTGCAGTAAGTATCAGCAACGAAACATATCAGGGAGCCTTTTCGAGCAACAACTCCCCTAAGTCATCTTCTGGTGCGACATTAAGTGCCAACTCGGCTGGCAGAATAGTTGTTCCCTATCAAAACGGAAATCACACAGGGCACATAAAGCTTTATTGGGCTACAACAGAATGTATGACATCCCCTCCGGTGATCGCTTCCGCTGAATCACAGTACTATGTAAGCTCTCCACAGCTTTCAGGGATTAGCTACATTGAAGTTAATAACGGAAATGCCTGGTAGGTAAATAGTGAGTAAAAGGGCGACTTACTTTGCGCCCTTATCTCTTTTTTAAAAGGGCAACGGATACTTTTTCAATAACACCAAAACTTCAGCTTGCAGCGTTTCAGACAGGGGCATTGTAAATGCAGCCAGGTTTTCCTCAAGTTGAGGCATACTGGTCGCGCCAATGATTGTAGAAGTCACACCATCCACTTTATCACACCAGGCCAGTGCCAGTTGTGCGGCTGTCATACCATGACGTTCAGCCAGTGTTTTAATATCTGCCACTGCACTGTTCACCACCTGACTATCGCGGAACAATCCATTGCGCTGTGCAATTGTCCAGCGGCTTCCTTCAGGCCTTGCACCATTGAGATATTTACCACTTAGTACCCCGCCCCCTAGTGGCGACCAAGGCAGATAGGCAATGTCTTCGTGAATGCAATGTTCAATCAAGTAAGGCCAATCTTTGGTGTGTAGCATGTTAAATTCGTTTTGAATCGAAACCATGCGGGGTAAGCTGTATTTTTCACTCAGCTTGAGGTATTCGCTAATCCCCCATGTGGTATCGTCTGAAAGGCCACAATAACGTATCTTACCCGCCTTTACACAGTCGTTAAGCCCTTGCAGTATCTCAAGCATATCATTGGACGCTTGTTCAGTTTTAGTGTCACTAAACTTCACCTGGCCTGGCCAATGGTTGGAAAAATGAGGATGACTACGATTGGGCCAATGCAATTGATATAAATCGATGTAATCTGTCTGTAAACGCCTGAGGGAAGCATCTACCGCCTGCTTAACCGCCTCACCGCTAATCATGCTGCCTTCTCGAATCCATGGCAACCCAGGCCCGGCTATTTTTGTGGCTAACACCAGGTCCTTGCGTTGTTCTTGATTTTTTGCCAACCAATTGCCGATGACCTTCTCCGTCGCGCCATAAGTTTCTGCCCTTGGCGGGATAGAGTACAATTCAGCGGTATCAATAAAATTAACTCCTTGGGAAAGCGCAAAATCCAGTTGTTGCTCCGCATCTTGCTGAGTGTTTTGTTCACCCCATGTCATGGACCCGAGACACACACGTGACACCTTCAAACCACTACTACCTAAAACGGAATATTCCATATCTGAGAACCTGCTGTTAAGAGTTTTATTAATTCTATAGCAAGATGTATGGACGGATCCTGGAATTGAAAGGTAACTATCTCACTTCACGGTGATTTTCGGGTAGCAGGGAGATACTCCACGCGCATTGTTAAGTCTTGACGCTGGCTTTGTAGACGGTTGTATATTAAGTTGTTGAATTCTAGGAAATTCAATAACTTGGCGTCCTCCAATGGCAAATATCGGGGACGCTGCCTCTTATCTATTGTCGTTGACTTTATCTAGCACGGCTTTTTCTCGTTTTTTACCCAAGCTTTTTGCCAGCTTTTTCATACTCACAGTGCGATCATTTTCATCCACGATATCAATGCCTAACAGAGTTTCCAGCAAGTCTTCCATGGTTATAATACCTTCAAGGCCACCGTATTCATCCACCACCAAGATCATATTGGCCCGTTGACTCAAAAACTTATCAAAAGCTGTCGATAGCGGCATAGTTGCAAGCATCACTATCATTTCTTTTTTGTATTCCACAAGCTGTTTCTGGCCATTTCCCCTTGCTTGCGCCAGCAACAAATCTGACTTCATAACAAAGCCGCTGATCTTCTCTGGTTCGTTCTCTTCATAGATGGGGATACGAGAAAATTCGTTGCTATCGTGTTTGTGGAAATAGGTTTCCACCGTAAGGTGCTCTGGTAGAGAGAACACCACCGTTCTGTGAGTCATGGCATCTTTTATTTTTAACTCATGAAGGTTTAATAAACTCTGCATAAAGTTCATTTCATGAACCGCCAACTGCCCTTCCTGTGCAGAGATCTCTGCCATGGCTAACATTTCACCTCGACTCAAGCCTCGCAGTGGACTGTCTTCCTTAAATCCCTTTGTTAGCTTCTCTGACATTTTGACAAATGGATAGAGCACGATAATCAAATATTTAAGGAAAAAAGCGGTCACAGGAGCAAGTTGACGCCAATAAGTGGCACCAAGTGTTTTTGGAATGATCTCAGAAAAAACCAAAATCAAAAGTGTTAATACCGCGGATATTACCCCCAGATACGCATCGCCGAATACCACCGCAGCCTGTGCCCCTGCCCCCGCAGCTCCCATTGTATGAGCAATGGTATTGAGAGTCAGGATAGCCGACAATGGTTTGTTTATGTCTGAAGAAAGCTCGCGTAACAGTGTTCCTGTCGGCTTACCATCTCTTTCCAATAGCGAAATATATGCAGAGGAACAGCTCAATATAACGGCTTCCGCTACAGAGCAAATAAATGAGAACCCCAGGGCAATAAATACGTAAATAATCAGCAGCGTCACTACTCGTTCCTATCTCAAAATTCGGATGTATTTTCAGGTGAGCCCGTAGTATGACACAGGCGTCTTTTATCCGGGAAAATAAAATAAAAACTATTTTGTAGTAATTATTACTTGCAACCTTCCATCAATTAATACTACATTGTAGTTATAAACATCTGAGGCAGAACATGGCGGAAAAAGAAAAGTTTTTAGGAGAGTTCGAGCAAATCGTGTTATTGGCTTGTATTCAGTTGGGCACAACCGCTTACGGTGCCAGCTTGAGACAATTACTACACGATGAAATTCAACGTGATGTGGCAATAGGAGCACTGTATTCCACCCTGGAGCGCCTGGAGAAAAAAGGCATGGTGACCTCAAGATTTGGGGAGGCAACGGCCGAGCGCGGTGGCAAACCGAAACGCTTCTTTGAAGTTACCGCCAAAGGGCAAGAGGCCTTAAAGCGAGCCAGGGAGGCGATGAATACGCTTTGGAATGGTATTTCCATCAGGCAAATAGATGCTTAGGTAGATCCATGAGCGAATCTAAATTACCTCATAAACAGCCTCCGCTGCTGGCACAAAGAATACTAAATCTGGTGGTCCCAAATCACTTAAAAGAGAGTTTAACGGGCGATCTGGAAGAAGAGTTTGCGCACCGCGCAATAAATAACAACAAACAAGCTACTCACTGGTTTTGGAGACAAACAATGCAAACATCACTGCACTACTTTTCACAATATCTGGCCACTGAGGCCATGCTGAAAAAGCTGGTTATCATCACAACAATCATATTGTTCCCCACTCTGCTAATCATGATTTCATGGCTTAGTAATATGGACACCGATACATCCGAGCACATCTGGAACAATTTATTACAAGGTAAAATACACAGTTTCTTATTTGAAGCCGAGGTACTAACGCTGGGATCAGAAAAGATCGCAACTGAGTTTGATCTCTTAATGTATTTCAATATTCCTGCAGCACTGTGGTCTTTGTTTGCTTTAGCAGTGCTGTATTTTCGCAACAAAAAAGCGGTCTTTTCCGCACACCAAGCTGCGGCCTGGTCAGCGGTATTGATGTTGATGCCCTATTTGTTTGGACTGATCTATATCGAAATCATTGAGCCGCAAGCACGCCACGTAGGCCCCCCGGTTGCATTCATGGCTTTGTCCATTGTTTACCTAATCTTACCCTCGAGCTATCTGGTGTTGAGCAAGATGACTAAGAAGTAAAGCGACTCCATCAGAAGTGTTTTAGAGCTGGTAGAAAGGATCATTGCTTGTCATATTACAAGACAAACCGATACGCCTTGCCAGCTCATTAACAACCACTCTCAGCCTGATGTTTTCCTCAATTAATTTCCCGGTTAAAAACTGCAGCTCTTATTCGAACGATTAAGTGAGGAGCTCCCCTGCACTTTTAGTATTTACTGTAAGATCACAAATAACACCTCACTCCTTGCTTCTGTATTAGTTTCTCGAATCAATAAACAGAAAATAGCAAAGGCCAATTCAAACAAGCGTTTAAATTTCCAGTAAGACTGCTACACTCAGACAGGCAAAAACCAATTGGAAGAGTGAATATGCTTAAAGCACAATATAAAGAAAGAGGCTCGGTGCCCCAAGACGTCATTGAAGCTGTCGAATTTACTGCGCCAGTACCGCAGCACGATGAAATACTTGTGGAGTTGCAAGCCTCTCCGATAAATCCCTCTGACGTACTCACGCTAACAGGCTTATATGGTATTCTGCCGCCACTTCCCGCTATTGGTGGTAATGAAGGTGTTGGAAAAGTGGTTTCTGTGGGCGACAACGTAGATCATTTTCAGCCCGGCCAGTTGGTTTTACTGCCTGTAGGTATAGGTACCTGGTCCACTCATATAGTCGCCCCTGCTAAAAAGTTCATCCCGTTACCTGACGGTGCCGATGCTCAGCAACTGTCTATGCTATCCATCAATCCACCAACCGCTTCATTGATGCTGTCAGAATTTGTATCGCTGGAAGAAGGTGATTGGGTGATTCAGAATGCCGCCAATTCAGCGGTGGGGAACTATTTAATTCAACTGGCCAAATTACGCGGTTTAAAAACCATCAACATAGTACGCCGGGAATCTCTTATTGAGCCACTCTTAAAAGCGGGTGCAGACATTGTACTTGTGGATGGTGATGACCTAGTGAAGCGAGTGCGCAAAACCACAGAAAAAGCAGAAATAAAATTAGCAATCGACGCTGTTGGTGGCAGCGCTTCGAATCGCCTGGCCGACTGCCTGACAACTCAAGGAACCTTGGTCAATTACGGCATGATGAGTGGCGAGGCTGCACAGGTATCCTCTGCTAATTTGATTTTTAAGGACATCACCGTAAAAGGATTTTGGTTGGCCTTATGGTTTCAGCACGCGACCAAAGAAGCCCAACAAAGCCTCTACAATGAACTGGCTATGTTAATAGCGACCGGCAAATTAAAAGCGCCTATTGACCGTACATACAAGGTGGCGGATATCAAAGAAGCAATAGCCTATGCGGCTCAAGGAGAGCGCAATGGCAAAGTATTGATCACCGCTTGATCAAACCAAAAAACTGCGGGGGTCTTCCCCCCTTTTTTGGAATTATTTGTAGAATCATTCAAACTTTATTAACACTCAGAACGACTTACAAAATAACTTCTCAATATCAGGTATTTTGTAATGAATAAATTCGCTAAAACCGTCGCCCTGTCCTCAAGCTTTTTATTAGTCTCATTGTATGCAATGGCCCGCCAGGCCCCCACCCCAGTTTACGCGGTAGCTATCGACGACTGTCAGGTCGTCAAGCAAATAACGCTAGGAGATGAGGAATATGAAGCCTGGCAAAAGATGCAGGACCTGGAAAAGCAAATGCAGGTTATCCAAGGACCATTGAAAGCAGTAGAAGCCAAATTTTCTGAATATGGTAAGGAGATGGAAAAACTAAACGAATTAGCAATTCAGGAAACAGAGCAAACCTTGTATATAGATAAGGAATTACTGAAAAAAACGGAAGTACTGGCTGACAAAATTTCAGCATTGGCGGACGCGCACCAGTCAGATTTTGATGCTATAGGTGACTTAGGGAAACTAATTGGTCAGCAAGCTGACATCTTTAGTGACACCATTGAGAGTGCCTTTAAAGGTCTCGATTACAACCGGGTTAAAATATACAAAGCAGATGAGCCACTAGACTTAGACCAGTGTTTCACTGACCAATTGATGTAGCATTAGCGAAATAATTCAGGGCGGAATTACCGCCCTTTTTAATGTATATAATTAAATCAAATTGACGCTCGGTGACCCAACCTGGGTTTCAGCGATTTGTGTTCTGGAAGTATTCTCGGCATATTCTGTTGAAAGAATAGTATCCACATAATGCCACTGTGTAGTAACTTTCTCAGCGGTGAACGTCAGGGTCATAAAGCCCCTATCCATGACATTCATATATTGCAAATCCTCAACTAACTGAACTATGCCAGCTTCGGTTGCAATAGCATCTTCTGGCGCAATTGAGAGGTACTGCTCTAATCCAGGAGAAGACACTGAGGGTGTCGCGAATTCAACAGCCACTGAATCGCCTGAAATGTCTTTTAAGTTGTTAGCCCAGGCATTGTGTGTATCTCCTGCAAGTACAACTAAATTTTTATTAAGCTGTTTTGCGGTCCCCAGAATAACTTCACGCTCATAGGCATAACCATCCCATGCATCAAGGTTATACGGGATAGATGGTAGACTAAGCAAGGCAACCACCTCTGGTGTCAGCCGCGCTATATTGGCTTGCAAATAAGCTAATTCTTCGGCTGTTAAAGTGGGATCCCCCGCCTCCGCGCGTTGTGCCAAGATTGCGATTTGGCCGAGCTCAGCATAGTCTCCAACGGAAAGCTGTTGAGTCGCTATTGCTGCGGGCAACAACATACGGCCCATTAGCACTTGCTGACCAAGTACTTGCCAGGTAGCCGTTGAAATAGACATCGAGCCTTGCAACCAGGTTAGCTGTTCTGAACCTAACATTGTACGGTTAGTATCACTTACATCAGCGGTAAACCCGGCAGAATCAATTGCCCCGGTAACAGGATCAATATAGTTGGCATAATCAAGTTGTTGATCTCGTGCGACAACACGGGTGTCGAGCATGTATAAGTCTACCAGCTGCCCAAAACTAAATTGGCGATTGATGATTTCATTGTTACCCTCAATTACTGGCCTGATGGGCATCCACTCGAAATAAGCTTGTAACGCTGCAAGTTTACGCTCTTCGAAATCACCTTCATCTTCCTGGTGATTTTCCGCGCCATCTCGCCAGGTATCATTAGTTACTTCGTGATCATCCCATACGGCTATAAATGGTACGTTAGCGTGCAACCGTTGCAACCCTGCATCGGTATGATATTGCGCATAGCGAGTGCGGTAATCTGCCAGAGTGATTAACTCGGCATCCGGCAACACTTCTCGGCCCATAGCAGCGGCGTTTTCACTGGCATAGCCATTGCGGTCATACTCATAAATGTAATCACCAAGGTGAAGTACCGCGTCGAGATTTTCTTGTTGTGCAGCTAAGTCATAAACATTAAAAAAGCCAGCAGGGTAATTTGAGCAAGACATTACGGCTAGTTTGACAGAGGATACGTCTACCGCCGGCAAAGTACGAGTCATCCCCAAGGGTGACGTGGTATCTCCACTGATAAAACGATAGTAATAAGTAGTGCCGGCAGTTAAGTCGATGGCATCGATCTTCAGCGTGTAATCGCTGGCGGAAGAAATATTGGTGCTGCCGCTTGTTACCATTTCCTGAAACTCAGCATCAATTGCAACTTCCCAGCTGACAGGAAGCTCGCCATCAAAGCCTTCTTCAATTGGTGTTACTCTAGTCCAAAGAATAACTGCATTTTGTGTTGGGTCACCACTGGCAACGCCGTGTTGAAATTCGACCTGTATAGGCTCGGGTTCTGGTGTTACCGTTGGCGTTTCGGGCTCTGGCAACTTGAGGTCATTGCCATCGAGACACCCCATTAAACCGGAAGAAACTATTGCAAGACCCACTCCTCTGGAAGTGAGTTTTAAAAAGTGGCGTCTGGACAGAGCTTTGTTTTTCATCATTTTATTCGCCTGTGAGTATGTCAAAAAGTAAGCATATTGACTCTGCGGTATGACATTTATATTAAATCAGCTTAAGGATTTTACCGGAGATGAGAACTCTTAATCATTAGACAGTCTTATTATTTTTTTTGAAGCTAACGAGGACCTTGTGATCACATCCTGCCATACCAGATTAAAAAACTGCTCAAATTGACCGTTACTTTCCATTGCCCGCAAGGTTTTTTGTAATTCCTCTGCGATTGGCTTGTTGCTCTTAGCGAAGAAAAAAGTAAATTTTGCAGGATAATAGAGTGCAATATCATCGGATACAGAAATCTCTTTGCTTTGTAAATGCTCATGTTCAAACCAAACTTCAAACATACTTCGGGGCAAGTAGTCCACGCGGTCGAGCTCTAATAGTTTGAATAAACTATTGTAAGAAGTAGTCCCCTGGACGTTGAATCCCTGCTTTTTTAGTAGCATATAATCCGGCCAATCTGGTGACATACCGGCGACCTTGTTGTGTATTTCATTGTCTCTGAGTGTTTTGAACTCGTTAATCCTGTCGTTTTTAATGAGTAGTAAACGATAGCCAAATAATCCTTTGAAAATATCAAAATCCACTTGTGCAAGATTGCTAATTCTTTCTGGTGTAGAGATAGCCCAAAAGACATCTACTCCCATGCCTTGCTCGACAAGCTTCAAACTCCTGCCTCTTGGAATACGCATTTCACCGGGCACCAATTGATATTGATTCAAAGTATCTGAATTCTTGAATGCAAACCGCAGCAACTGCAACGGATAACCGGTCCGCTCATCAAAATTAGTTTCCGGACGAGGGTAATAAAGTTTCAATGCCGTACTTGCTTGCAACCCAGTACATAAAAAAAATAATAAAAAACAGATACAGCGAGTTATCTTATGTATCATCCTGAAAGCACACTTCACTCTTAACCTGAGCTAAGTGTAGCAGGTTACTTTTACTACCCAAGTTGTAAACCGGAAACATTTTCGTTGGCCAAAAATTAGCGGTTGCTGTTAGTATTTAATTCAACTTTGTTTTTTTAAATACAGGACAGCCATGAGATTCGATAAATTCCTACGCACTTTGGACATGGGGGATTGTGAAGACCAGCTTCAGAGAGAAGCGTTACTTGAAATCGCCATCTTTTTTATGGTGGTAGATGGTGCTGTTGATGCAGCTGAAGAAGAGGTTATTCGCAACTGGCTCACAGAAATTGAATGGAATTCTGATATCTCAGTTCAAGATTTTTATACCAATGGTATGCAAAAAGCTAACAACGCGAGTGAGCAACAAGATTTCGAGCACTTTATCGCTCACCGCACTAGTCAATTATTAGATACTGAGTTTAAAACTAATGCGTTAAAGCTCGCCGATGAAATTGCTTCTGCTGATGGCATCATTGATGAAAAAGAGAAAGCGGCTCTAGATATATTGAAGAGTTATCTAAATTAGCCCTTCCTTTCTTATCAAAGGAAGGGATCCTTATAAAGAAATATTACTGCGATTACTAATATTGCCAGCGAAATAAAGATTTTGATCATATCACTCAATACATTTGAGATTTCATCAGACATGCTTCCCTCACGAATAATAAAATGTTCAGTGAGGGAGATTCTAGGGTATTTTTAACCCCTTATCATGCAACCAAAATGATAGAAAATGAAAGCGTGGTTTGATTAAGTTTGTACGACATTGTCCAACCTACTTCTTCCTCCACACAATTGCCTTTCTAGTAATGAATATAAATAAACTGGCTTTTTAAGGCATAAGTTTGCTATTTACAACCCATTATGACAGCGTTGTCATACCCTTTGAGAAAATAGTATTTAATGATGAAACAACGCGACAAAACTTTGGATGTGTTCAGAGGACTGACCGTGTGTCTAATGATATTAGTCAATACCCCTGGATCATGGCTGCATATTTACTGGCCTTTAAAACATTCCGACTGGCACGGTGTTACGCCAACTGACTTAGTATTCCCATTCTTTTTGTTTGCGGTTGGCAGTTCGCTTTTTTATGCACTTAAGAAAGCCAACAATAAGATAGAGACCCTCAGTAAAGCATTAAGGCGGTTTGTGTTATTGTTTTCCATTGGCTTGTTTCTAAATGCCTTTCCCTTTGTTGAGACGTTCAATGAATTAAGAGTCATGGGAGTACTGCAACGAATTGCCATTTGTTATCTGTTAGCTGTGTTAGTGATTTTGTATATTCCGACGAAAAAAATCAGCTTTTTTTGTTGTTCCGGCCTCGTAATTTATTGGTACCTTATTGGTTTTGATAATGCATCGTGGCAACTAAGTGATAACCTTGTAAGAGACATTGACCTTTTCATACTTGGTCAGAATCACATGTATCAGGGATTTGGCATACCTTTTGAACCAGAAGGATTACTAAGTAGTTTATCTGCGACGGTATCTGTGTTATTCGGCTATCGGACAACACAATTAATATCAGCTACGAAAAACCCGACTACAAAGTCTCTTTTGCTTTTAAAATACGGCACTGCTTGTACTTTAATTAGTCTGATTTTGGCGTTGTATTTACCACTTAATAAACCATTGTGGAGCAGCAGTTATGTATTGCTGACAATAGGACTGGCTCAGATATTACTTAGTTTAATTTATCTCTCAGAAAACCTCCCCGCATGTCACAAGCTCAATAACTTCATGGAGATCTACGGGAGTAATCCACTGCTTGTTTATATCCTTTCGTGGCTTTTTGCTGCCAGTTTAGCATTGCCACTTTTTGACCCTTTGATTTATCCTTCACAATCTTTAACCGGGCTTTACTTTCATGCACTATCCTCCTTCCTTCCCTCGAAACTTACCTCGTTAAGCCATGCTATCGTTACTGTCACTATTTTTTATTTGCTATCACGGTTTTTGTACAAAAAACGTATTTTTATCAAAATCTAGCAATCCATTTCATGGGCGGGGGTCAGAGCCTTAACGTGGATGCTTCTGCTAAGTTACGATAAAGTTCAATAAACGCTGATCCTGATATTATGCCGGATCTGACCTCGTATGCTGACAGGTGCTTCGAACTCACATGGGGGAGAGGGAGGAGTAAAGGAGCGAATACCTGGAGCTCCGACCGACCGAACGCCAGACAAGTCTCCTACAAGGATGTAGGCTGTTAGAACAACGCAGGAGCAGTTGTCGAGAAGCCACCGCAGGGAGGCTTGTACCCCGTACACTAATCATACTACTAATCTCGCCATGTTCTTCGTGGGTTACGCGTTGCTTGTGGATTAGCGCAGCTAATTTCTATTTGGAGAGAGGGCTATCCCTTGATACTGATACAACAACAGGACTTTTCTGAATCGCAAATGCAAAAAAGGGCTACCCTTTCGGATAGCCCTTTCTCTAAATAGGAGCCTGGCGGTCCCCTACATGGATGTAGGGGGTAGAACAACGTCTGGAACAGTTGTCGATAG